>PBDW01000009.1 GCA_002717485.1 Pelagibacteraceae bacterium
AAATATCATCACTCAATCCATTAGCAACAAAGAGTGTTTTTTGATCTTTTGAAAATTCTACTTCCCAAGCTCTACTTCCGACTAAAATGTATTCTTCTATTTCTCTTGATTTTACATCGACAATTGCAATATGATTTGCTCTTCCTAATCCAATATAAGCTTTGGTACCCTCTTTATTTATTCTAAAACCAACAGGAGTAACATCTTCTTCTCTAAAACCAGGAGGAGAAAACTTAATTATGTCTATTACTTCATATGATGTGGTATCAATAATGTAGATTTCACCTGAAAGTTCTGCAGAAACCCAAAGTTCTTTATCATCTGGTGTAGTAGCAAGTCTTCGAGGCCTTGTACCTACAAAAATATTTTCTGTTACAAATAATCCCTCTGCATCAACTACATGTACCATATCAGCAACCTCAGATGTAACATAAACTATTGATCCACTTTTAGTAGCAAGAACACCTTCAGGTTCAGCGCCAGTAGGGACTGTGTCTACAATAACATTGTCATTTACATCAAGTACCCCTAAAGTAGAATCCTCTTCATTTGAAACATAAATATATTTATAATCTGGACTAAACATAAAGGCTTCGGGACTTGGGCCAGTATCTAAACTTCCAATGACTTTTTGTGTCTCCACATCAACTATATCAATTACGTCATTATCCCCGCAAGCAACGTAAAGCAAAGTTCTATCCTCATTGAAATGCATATCGCGCGGTCTTTTAGAAGTAGGAATAGAATTAATAACTTCTAAAGAATTTGGATCAATGACAGTCAGATCATGAGTCTTTTCATTTGATACAAAAATCAAACCAGTATTCTTTGCAAAAGACCCATTACCCAACAAAATTATAAAAAGAATTATTAATATTCTATTTAACATTAAAAGTTCCTACCATACCTCTATTTTCATAACCTTTAACGTAGTACTCAAACTTTCCTGTTCTTATTGGAACTAAGAATATTGCCACTTCACCTTCATCATCAAACTCAATTCCATAAATTCCTCCAGATCCATGTATTTCTAAATCATTAATAACTATTTGGCTAACCCATACATTTCTAAAAATATCTGGAGCCTGAACCATCATTTCCTCAATACCGTCTGATCTAATGATCCATTTATAGTATTTTCCAGTCTCCAAGTTAAATTCCTTTGGACTAAGAGTTAAGTCCCCTTTTATATCTAATTCTAAGGTAGTTGTTTGNGTGGCAAGATTACCTTCAGCATATATAGGGGATATATGCGCAGCAAACATGAAAAATATTAAAGTTACAAACATTTTTCTAGCCATTTTTTCCTCCATTTTTCATAAATTTAACATAATATTAACCATAATCACTAATATAAATAATTCTAAGTTTTTTATATAAATTTTTGCTATGATTAATTTGTATTTTTTATTTAATTATATATGTTTTTATGATCTATAGATAATATATTTGGAGGATTTTATGAAGCAGTTAATTCGTTATTTTTCGATAGCAATCATTTTTTTATCATTTAGTGCATATGCTGTTTCACAAGATGGAAAAAAAGATTCTGTAAAAGTAGGAGTGTTAAAGTGGGGTACAGCTAATTGGGAATTAAAAACACTTTTGGATAAAAAATTAGATAATAAAAATAAATATAANCTAGAAGTGGTAGGACTTGCTAATAAAAATGCTTCCGCAACTGCATTGCAAGGTGGAGAGGTGGATGTTATTTTAACAGATTACATATGGGTAAACAGACAAAGAGCCGAAGGTGCAGATTTTGCTTTTGTGCCTCATTCTTTGACCGTAGGAGGACTTATAGCGAGTCCTGATAGTGGAATTGTTAATGTTTCAGATTTAAAGGGAAAAAAAATCGGTATAGCTGGAGGCCCGGTTGANAAGAGTTGGGTAATACTTCAAGCTTATGCTAAAGAAAAATTTGGAATGACTTTAAAAGATGAAGTTGAAACGGTTTTTGCTGCACCAGCAGTTATTAATGAACAACTAATGGATGGCAACGTTGATGCAGTATTAAATTTCTGGCACTACAATGCCAGATTAAAGGCTGCAGGTATGAATGAAGTTATTTCTGTAAAAGAAGTATTAAAAGAATTGAAACTTAATGATCAAACACCTTTGTTGGGTTGGGTGTTTGAAAAAAAATGGGCAGATGAAAATTTAAAATTGATAACTGCTTTCCTTAATTCATCCTTTCAAACTAAAGAAATTTTATTAAATGACATTGGACAGTGGGAAAACTTGAAAAAGAAAATGAAAGCAGATGAAGATGAAACTCTTTTTGTTGCCTTAAGAGATGCATACCGAGATGGTATTGTAACAGAATTTAAACAAGATCATATTTCTTCAGCTTCAGAGGTTTTTGCTGTAATGGCTTCAATTGGAGGGGAAAAACTGGTTGGTTCTTCAAGTAATTTGGACCCAAATACTTTTTGGAAAGCATATATAGAATAATTATTATACAATGATGGAAGATGAATAAAAATAATTCTCTTCCAAAATTGTATCGCTGGGCTTCTTTTTTATGCATTATATTAATTTGGACTATCTTATCTTTTTTAATTGAACATAGATTATTTGCATCACCATTAAGTGTTTTAAATGACATTTGGTATCACCTTGCAGAGGGAGAATTAATTGATGATACCTTAATAACATTAGCAAGAGCAGGAACATCTTTTGCGATTGCAATGATTTTAGGATCAATAATTGGCTATTTGCTAGCTCGAATTAAAAAGTTAGATTACTTTTTTGATAGTTGGGTAATAATTGGATTAAACATTCCTGCAATAGTTCTAGTAATACTTTTTTATATTTGGCTTGGCCTTAATGAAATAGCATTAATTTCTGCAGTAGTTTTAAATAAGATTCCTATTGTAATTGTAAATATTAGAGAAGGCACAAAATCAATGGATAAAAGCTATTTCCAAATTGCTAAAGTTTACCAACTTAATAACTTTCAGATTTGGAGAAAAATAATACTTCCACAACTTTATCCTTATTTGATGACTTCAGCGAGAACAGGTCTTTCCTTAATATGGAAAATAGTTCTTGTTTTTGAGCTGTTAGGAAGAGGAAGCGGTATTGGATTTCAACTACAGGTATTTTTTCAATTTTTTGATATTTCAAGTCTTCTTGCATACTCAATATTCTTTATGTCAATTATACTTTTAATAGAAAATTATATTATGATACCAATAGAAAAAAAGGCAACGCACTGGAGAAAATTATGATTGATATCTCTATAAAAAATTTATCAAAAGATTTTCTTTTACCAGACCCAAAAAATAAAGAGCAATATAAAAATTTAAACGTGATGAAAGATTTTAATTTAAATATAAAAAATAATGAAGTTGTTGCTTTGATAGGGCCATCGGGCATAGGCAAATCAACTTTATTAAATATTCTTTCAGGAAATGATATTAATTACAAAGGTGAAATTAATATTAATAGAAGTATAGAAAATAAAAAATTAAGCTTCATTTTCCAATCTCATAATTTATTACCTTGGTTAACTGCCTATGAAAATATCAAACTCGTCTGCAATACGGAGAGTCTCGAAAAAGATAGTGCGTCTCAAATTTTAAATGAAGTAGGATTGGAGGATTTTATAAATTCTTATCCAAATAATTTATCAGGTGGTATGAAAAGAAGAGTATCCATTGCAAGAGCTTTTGTGAATAAACCAAATATTCTACTTATGGATGAACCATTTGTTTCGCTAGAAAAACCGTTAGCTAATCAATTAAGAAAGCAAACAATTAGCTTGATTAATAAAAATAAAGTAACAGCCATTCTTGTTACACATGATTTAAAAGAAGCAATTATGTTTGCTGATAGAATTATATTTTGTAACAACTCTCCAATGAAGATATATTTAGAAAAAGAAATTAAATTAAATAATGACCCAATATATGATAATGATGAAATTAATGGAATCTATCAAGAAATTATTGGTAATGATTCTTCAATATTAAAAGCAAAGTAATGAAAATTCTTGAAGTTGAAAATATTTCTAAAAGTTATGGAAAATTAAAAGTTCTTGATAATGTTTCTTTTAGTATTTCTCAGGGAGATTATGTAGCTTTAATTGGTAAGAATGGCGCTGGTAAAACAACTCTTTTAAATTTATTATTAGGTTTAGCTAATCCTGATAGTGGTTCTATAAAATTTTTTGGAAAAAATTTAGAAGGAAACTTAACTCATATTCTTAACTATATTGGAATTGTATTTCAGCAACATACTTTGGATTTTGATCTATCTGTTAAAAAAAATTTAATTTTTTATGCAGATGTTCATGGAATGCAAAGAAAGGTTTCATATGAAAGAATTCAAAGACTTCTTAAAAAATTTGAATTAAGTAAATTTGAAAACTACAAAGCCCGTAATTTAAGTGGAGGAATGAAAAGGCGTTTAGAAATTGCTAGAGCGTTACTAAAAGAGCCTAAAATTTTAATTTTGGATGAAGCGACCTCAGGTTTAGATCCTGCTACAAGGGAACAAATTCTTTTTGATCTTAAAGAACTTGTTCAAGAAAATAAAATTACTATTTTGACTATCACCCATCTTAAAAGCGAAATTACAGATGTAAACAAAGTAATAAAATTAGAAAAAGGAAAAATTGTATAATATATAAAAAATATTAAAATGGACTTTTTTCTGGAAGTTCTGCTTCAGGAAGATCTCCAAAGGTGATTTGATAGACTCCATCTATAGACTCGAATAATTGATACCCTCCCTCTTTTTTAGGTTGAGATGTGAGGGTGCTTTCTCTTGTCTTCTGGTTATATAGGTCAATTTCATCCTTATTTAGCTTTTTCACAGTTGCTGATTTATCTTCACCTCTTTCAAGACTTGCCTGAACATCTAAAATCTCTTCCTCCAATGGCGGAGTATAAGGTAGTTTATATGATCTTGGGATACCCTGAGGCACATTATATTCATCTAACTCTTCAATCCAAATATATATTGCTCCATCTGCATCGGAAAATTTATCTGGCTCTTTTACATGAGTCCAATGTATTTGAAATTTATCAGGAAGCACTTTTTCACTAGGCCAGCCGGCAAAACTCATCATTCCTTGGTATGTAAATACATATACTGCTAAGGAAAAAACTATGATTATTAACTTAATTTTCCAGTTAATTGTTGTTCTTAATATTATAAGCATTAAAACAACGATTAAAAAAATAAATATTGTAAGAATTATGAGTATATCTGAAGTTAATATAGGAAGAGTAAATGCGCTAAAAGCCATATTATTTTCTATTTCTTGTTAATACAGTTAGTCTTTTAGGCTTCTTGAAGACGGAGACAACCTTCCCTTCTTCATCAAGAATAAACCGTGCTGCAGTTAACTCATTACCCTTACCTTCAAGATATAGGGTATCATAAAATATAACTTTTATTTTTGGATTAACCTTTTCTACCTTAACCTTAACGGGTATGGCCTCAACAGTATTTGATAAATAATGAAAAACATTAACAACGTACTCACCCGGCATTGTTCCCCTAAGAGTTACTGTTTCTTGGTTTAAGGGATTATTTATTTTAATACCATTAACAACAATGGTATCTTTGAAATTACCTCTGTCATCTCGATCAAGGTGCATCAAACCAGACTCCCTTATATGATACCATACAATATTACCTTGTGGATCTTCAACATATGTATCTATATCATCAGGATGTTCGTCTGGCCAAGTAACAGTAATTATGTACTCTGCATTTGGATCTATCTTTGCCTCTTCTGGAGTTGGTTTTATTAACATAAAAGCTATAGCAAACATAAAAGCAAAACCCAATAGTCCATTAAATAAAAGATCTGTAAAGGGATCAAAGGTTCCTTCACTTGAATTAAATCCAAATTTACCCATAAATTATTTTGAAGCTTTGCTTAAGTAAATTTCACTTAATTCAGATGTTTGATGAAATAATTTTTCTGCGGCATCCTCAAGAAAATAATATTGCATTTTTAGTAATAACCCTCCGATCAATCCAGACAAAGTAGTAAATAATGCTATGGACATTCCTGCGCTCATCGATGTTAGGGCATTTTTTATAGAGATTTCATCAAAAGAGTCAATATTACTTATAGGTTGTAACATTAAAACAAAACCTATTATTGTCCCCAAAAGACCAAGTTTAAATAATGAATCAGATATAAAGGATCCAATTTTTACCTCTCCCTTTAATTTGTCAGAAAATAAATCTAACAATATATAATTATTTTTATCATTTTCTGAATTATTTCTTTTAATAAAATTTTTTATATAATCGGTTAAATGATTTTTTACTGTTAATTTAAAATCATAATTAATATTTATTTCACTGTTTACGATTCTAATTTTAGTTTCTGAATTATTAATAAATATATCTTTAATTTTATCTGATAAGTTGATTTGATCAGAAATGAAATACATTTTATAAAGACAATGAAGTGAGGTAAAGAAGTATATTATTGTAATTAATGATGAAATATAACTTTTATCATTTGAATAAAGTTGAAATAGAAAGCCATAATGCCATGCCCCAATAGCAATAAATACCAATATCGAATTCGGTATTAACCATCTAAGTAAATAAAAATGATAATTCATTATAATTGTGGATAAAATACTTAAAAAAACGAAGAATACCAATAAAAAATTTTACTACAAATAATTTGTACAAGTTTTTTTTAAAAAATAATTAATTTTACTTATAAAATCAAACTGATAAGCTATTTTAGTAAAATTAGCGACTTTATAATCTTTGCACTAATTTTCAAATATAACCAAGATTATATTGAATATGGAAGAGGAGGATAGAATGATTTTAAGAAAAATAGCGTTGTCTTTTTTTTGTTTAATTTTTTTATCAAATTCAGCTTTTGCTGAAGTAACAATGGAAAGACTAGTTAATGCTATGTCAGAACCAGAAAATTGGCTTACTCATCATAAGTCTCTTGATGGGGCCCGATATGTAGAATTAAATGAAATCAATAAATATAATGTTAAAAACCTTAAGGTTGCCTATACAATTCCTTTAGGTGACGTATCAGAAGGATCTGACGGACTAGGTTCACATCAATCAACACCTTTAGTTAAAGATGGATATATGTATGTGACAGGTATGTGGGATGTTGTTTATAAAATTGACCTTACTGGAAAATATCCAAATATAGTTTGGACATTTGATCCAGAGAATGATGTTGATGTAATTGACAATCCCGTAACCAGAGGAGCTGCTTTATGGGGAAGCTCTGTAATTATCAATACTGAAGATGGAAGAGTAATTTCAATTGATGATGAAACTGGAGAAATGAACTGGGAGTCATTTATTGCGACTGAGCAAGGTGAAGGTTTTAGGGCTGCACCTTTGGTTGCTGATGATGTTATACTTGTTCATAATGCTTTTGGAGACTGGGGTACTCGTGGTTGGATATCTGGAGTAGATCCTGAAGATGGAAAAGAATTATGGAGATTTTTTNCTGTTCCTGCTCCGGGCGAACCTGGATCTGAAACATGGACAGATCCTGCACAAGTTGCTTGGAAAACGGGTGGAGCAGCAGCATGGGTTACTGGAACATATGATCCTGCAACAAAAGAATATTTTGTTGGAACTGGGAACCCAGTGCCGATGTTTGATCCTGAATTTAGACCAGGTGATAATCTATATTCAGACGCTCTTTTGGCAGTTGACTCACAAAATGGAAACTTGAATTGGTATTTTCAATATACGCCTGGTGACTACCTTGATTATGATGAGGTCGGAATCCATCAGTTAGTGGATGAGGAATACGAAGGTGAAATGAGAAAGCAAGTTGTTCATTTTGGTCGTAATGGTTATTATTATCAATTAGATCGAACTAATGGTCAGTTTTTAAAAGCTGCTCAATATATAGAGAAAATTGATTGGACAGATGGAATTGATCCTAAAACAGGTCTTCCGATGGGATATAAACCAGGACAAGGTCTTCAAGAATACATTGCTGGCGGAGCTCCGAGAAGAGGTGGAGGTCCAATTGTTATGTGCCCACACTTGCAGGGTGGAGTAAATATGTGGCCAACAGCATTTAATACGAAATCAAGACTTCATTATGGTGCCGGATTTGAAGGTTGCAGTGAAATCGAAACAAATGATGATGCTGACAAAGTTCTAGCTGGCGAGATGGTGCCTGGAGAAATTTTCCTAGGTGGATCACTTGCTTCTGAAGGGCGTATTGAAGGAAGTATAGCTGCATATGATGTAAAAACTGGAGAAGTTTCAGCAAAGTATATGCATCCTGCTGCTAATTATGCAGGTGTTGTCGCGACTTCAGGCGGTTTAGTTTGTACAGGCTGGGTTGATGGTATGGTCACATGTCATGACGATAAAAGTCTCAATAAATTATGGGAATTTTATACTGGTACAAATATCAAAGCCCCACCAATATCTTATGGTGTAAACGGCAAGCAATACATTGCAATTATTGCTGGAGGAGAGAATAGCGCAAGTTGGTTGAATCTTCCTGAAACGGAAAATCTTCAATTTGCTTCAACACTATACGTATTTTCTCTATAATAAATTTATATGAGGCTTCTTTATTAAAACTTTAAAGGAGCCTTATATTATTAAATTTTTAAAGTGGTTTAAATAATGAAATTTCTTTCTGTTAAAAATATATATATTATTTGTTTTGTATTTTTTTTATCAATTCCTTCTAACGCTGATGAAAAAAGCATTTTAAAGGGAGAAAAAATATGGAAAGAAAGGATTAACTGTAGCTATTGCCACGGCCCATTTGGTAACGGAGCAGGCAATCCAAGGTCTCCTGGAAAGGCAGCCAATTTAAGAGAAACCCAACTTGATAAAGCTGGTTTAATTGAAATCATTAATTGTGGAATTCCAACAACTGAAATGCCGTATTTTCATAGAGCAGCTTATAAGGATGCTAAGATATGCTGGGATATGACAGCAGAAGATATGGGAGAGGATATGCCCAAAAAAGGAAAAAAGACATTAAGTGACAAATCTGTTGCAGCATTGGCTGATTATATTATAGCTAAAATAAAAGGCAGGGGTAAAATTACAACTGCAGAATGCGAAGAGTATTTCAGTGTAGGTTCTAGAAGGTGCGATGGGTTTAGAGAAAGAGAAAAATCAAATTAAAACAAACTTTATTTTAAAGTTTTTGCTATTATTTACTCATTTATTTTTTTCAAATAATATTTATGCAGATCAAAAACCCGATTTAACGAGTATTTGGGATATTAAAATTGGAATGAGTTTTGAGGACATACCTGCAAAAGATTTTATGTTTTTTGCTTGTGGCACTGATGGAGGACCTCCAGGCAAACCACTAAAAAATAAGTTTGCAGATTATAACGAATGNAAACCAGATAAATANGGATTAAAGGAAGTATATTTTGAATATGATGATGAAGCATATTATTGGGCCTTGGCNTATAATGACACTTATTCATCAACTTTCCAAGGAACAAGAGTATTTTCTCACCTTTCAGTTATTTCACTTTTATTTGATTTAAATGGAATAGTTAAAGGCATTAAGATTATTACAGATGATAGAGCACCGCACTCCCATAGAAAAGGAGCACCTGGTTTATTTTTAAAATTAGAAGGTGTATTTGGTGAAGATATCTGGAATTGNACANACTTTCAAGCTGCTGAAGGAGAAATTCCAGTTGGGGNAAGTTTCATGAAAAAGTTATGTTTCAAAAATAAAATAGATAAAACTATTTTTTTAAGAGGAGATTANTATAGAAAAAAAGGTCAAACTACCTTTAATCAAATAACTAAAAAACCTACTACTGGGTATTTTGAGAGTAGAACACGACTAGAAGTATATAGCAGTGATATTAAAATAGATCTTAAGGAATACACGTGGAACAAATAATATTAAAAAATTTTAAATATAAGATATTTATATTTTGTTTAGTATTTTTACTTTCATCTGAAATTATAGCAGAAAGTAACAAAGTTTCTAAATTTATTAAAAGAGAAATTAATGAATGCATTAATTGTGATTTATCAAATTTAAATTTTAAACATGTTGATTTAACAAATGCAAATATGAGTGGATCGCTTCTAATTAATACTAACTTTCACAGAGCAATACTTAGAGGTGCTAATTTTGCAAATGCAGAAATCGTGGGTGCTAATTTTAATAAAACAGATTTAATCAAGGCAAATTTTGATGATGCTCAAATAACAAATACTATGTTTTATGGAGCAAATATTTCCAAATCATCATTTAAAAATGCCCTATTAGATAGTGTAAGATCTCAAAAAGCAGTTTATACGGGCTCAAATTTAGAAAACATATCTATAAAAAACTCTTATTTTAATGAAGTTCAACTAGCAAGTTCAAATTTATCTAATTCTAAATTTTCTAATTCAAATTTTGAAGATGCAAATTTTCAAAAGTCTAATTTTACTTATGTAGAATCATTTAGAATTGTTTTTTCAAAAACTAATTTTCGAAAAGCAGATTTATCTCATGCAAAATTTATAAAAACTGATTTTTTTAAATCAAGAGTAAGAGAGGCAATTTTATATGATACTTATTTTCAAGATACAAATTTACTTTCAGCAAAATTTTACAAATCAGATACTTCAAATGTTTCTTACAAAAACTGCATTTTACCATCAGGAGAGCATTTAAAATAAATGAAATATTTTATTATTTTTTTCTTAATTTTTTTTATAACATATGCAAATGCTGAAGAAATAATCAAAGGAAAGGCTATAGTAATAAATAGTGATTATATTAAAATTAATGATCAAGTAATTATTCTTTATGGAATAGAGGCAATGGAGAGAAAACAAGTATGTTATATTGATAATAAAATTTGGCCATGTTATGAGATTACTGTTCGTTTTCTTGAAAGCTTGGTTGATTTAGGTGAAACAACTTGTACAATTGTTAAGAAATCTAGAATGGGAAGATTATTTGGTATTTGCGAAGTCATAAATATAGAAATTAACAGAGAGTTAGTTGAAAAAGGTTATGCTTTGGCGAGAAGAAAACAGACTAAAGATTACGTAAAATTCGAAAAAATAGCAAAAAAAAATGAACTGGGAATATGGAAAAGTAAATTTATAAAACCATGGGATTGGAGAAAAAGATACAATGTACCAAATGATCCATAGAATATTAATTGCTTTAATAATTTTTATTTTTTCTTCACCATTAATTTCTATGCAAAGCAATGATGATAAAAGCAGATGCAGCTGGGTAGAAAAATCACCAATGCTGTCCGCAAGATCTGAATTATCAACCTTGGTACATAAAGAAAAAATATACGTTTTAGGCGGCATAGGTAAAGACAAGGCTCTTTCAGCATTTGAAGTTTACGATACAATAAATGATAAATGGGAGGTGCTTGCCCCTTTGCCGATTCCAAACCATCATGGATCTTTAGGAATAGTTAATGACAAAATTTATTTAATTGGCGGATTTGTTGATTTAACATGGAGGCATGCAAATGGAATTATTTATGAATACGATATTAAAAATAATATTTGGAGTGAATATGATTCATTAAATAGACTAAGAGTTGCGCATACCAGCGAGTCAATAAATGATAAGATATATATTTTTGGTGGTCATGGATATAAGCCAAGCCACATTTTATACTATTTACCAAAAGAAAAAAAAATGAAGGAATTAGAGACCAGGATGCCTTCTCCAGCAGATCACATTGCCTCAATAATAGATTTAGATGGTAATTTTATTATTTTTGGTGGACGATTTAGGGAAGGAAATTTAAATACAATTAGGATTTATAATTTACAAACAAATAAATGGCTAACTAACAATGGGCTACCCTATGCAGCAAGTGGTCATATAGTTGAAATACTTGAAAATAAGATTCATATTATAGGAGGTGAGGATTTACAAAAAAATATAACATTTAAAAATCATTGGTATTTTGATTTAAAAAAGAATATTTGGATAGAATCAATAGAATTACCTTACGGTCTCCACGGCATGGGTTCTGGCATAGGCAATAACACATTATATATTTTTGGAGGTGCTAAAAGTGCCGGTATGAATTCTTTTCATACACTGCAAAATAAGAATTTTAAATTAGAATGTAAGTAAAATTTACTTTTTTATAAAATTTGAATTAAAATTTAAAAACCATTTATGAAAAGATTCCGTGGTGGCTTCACAGGGAAATAGTATTTTTTTTCTATGGTCGGTTTGGGAGGTCTCTGCATAGATGTATTCTTTAGCTATTGCTTCATCAATATATTTAAATTCAGTAGTTACTGTTTTTTTACCTGCGACAGGAAGATGTGAATTAATTTCTTCTAGCAATGTCTGTTTTGACAGGTCTTTTTTTTGATAAAAGTATTTCATAACAAAAAGAATAAAAAGCCAATGTAGTGGTGATTGTTGGAAATAATTTATGGTTTCATCTCTAACTGTATTTTTCGAAATAGACGAAATGAGAAATTCAATCTGCCCTAAATATTCATCTGCATTATGTTTGAAGACTGCTTCTTCAGAATTAATAGCTATATCTATAGGTTTATCCAATTTGCGCACCCTAAATCAATTTCCTCAAACTATTACATTTTTAACAAAAATGATAGTAATAAAGAAAAATCCTTATTTTTTAGCAGTTTTAATATGTTTTTTTTATTTTAGCTTTTTTTATAAAATTTGGGATTTTCCATCAAATTTTAAAATTATTAGATTAATTTTTTTAATTACTAAATCAACAGATAATTTATTTGTTCCGGATACGACAATATTTACGCCTCCAATTTTTGATGTTTTGTTATTAAAATCAAAATGAGGATAGCTTCCTATTTCGCAATCATTAAATTTATTTTGAATTTTTTCTAACTCCTCAGCAATGATGCTTTCATATAAATTAGTATTAATTGTTTTGGAGATGATCTCTTTTCCTCTCTTTAAGTTTTTCATTACTTCTAAAAACATAACTTGGAGTATCTTAGGTACGCCGGGTAATACGAAAACATTTTGTATAAAAAAACCAGGTGCCACTGTAAGTTTGTTTTTGATCAATTTTGCTCCTTCCGGCATTTTAGTCATTTTAATCCTACCTGAGTTAAGTTCATTTTCAGGATAGTAA
Organism: Pelagibacteraceae bacterium; assembly: GCA_002717485.1. Taxonomy (GTDB): domain Bacteria; phylum Pseudomonadota; class Alphaproteobacteria; order HIMB59. The sequence continues at coordinate 13,092 of PBDW01000009.1, forward strand.
TTTTTAAGTATTGCATAAGCCTCTGGATGAATTAGATAATTAAGACCAAATGCTTTACTGATAGATTTTGATGTTATATCATCATGAGTTGGACCTATTCCTCCTGTTGAAAAAACATAGTCATATTTATTTCTAAGTTCATTGATTGAATTAATAATGTCATTTTCGGTATCAGCTACAACCCTCACCTCTCTTAATATTATTCCTATTTTTTTCAAATTTATAGCTATAAACTGGGTATTAGCATCTTGGGTTCTTCCAAATAATATTTCATTGCCAATAATTAAAATTGCTGAAGTTATTTTAGACATATTAATAAGTATATATTAAAGATGTTATATTAATGAACTTTAAAATACCACTATATTCAGGAATTTTATTAAAAAGATATAAAAGATTTTTTGCTGATGTAAAATTTAATAATGAAATAATTATTTGTCATTGTCCAAACCCAGGCTCAATGAAGGGTTTGCTAAATGTTGGAAACAAAGTATATTTTAGCAAATCAGATAATCCAAAAAGGAAATTAAAATTTACTCTGGAAATGATAGAAATTGATGGAGATTTAGTTGGGATTAATACCTTAAGAACCAATTCAATTGCTAAAGATCTTTTATTAAGTAAAAAATTTCTTTTGAATTATGGCTATGATGAAATCTCTTCAGAAATAAAGGTTAATAATAAAACAAGGTTAGATTTTGCATTGATAAAATCTGGAAAAATAATTGGATATGTTGAAGTAAAAAATGTCACACTTGTTAGAAATTTAGATGATAAAGAAAATAGGCTGGCGGAATTTCCAGATTCTATCACTTCTAGGGGCGATAAACATTTAAAGGAATTAATTAATTTAAGTAAAAAAGGTTTTTTATGTATTATGCTATATATTATCCAAAGAAGTGATTGTAAAAATTTTGCAATCGCAAAAGATATTGATATAAATTATGCTGAAAGCTTTAAGAAAGCTACAAATTTAAACCTGGAAATACTTGCATATGGCTGTAAATTATCAAAGAAATCAATTGTCATTAACAATAAAATGAATATTAAAGAATTGTAATGGAAAATAAAAATTCTTATTCAACTATTCCGATACATAATGAAAATGACTTTAAAAAAATGCGTAAGGCAGGATCTTTAGCTGCAAAACTTTTAGATAATCTTATGACAATTATTAAACCTGGCGTATCAACTGAAGAAATAAATCAATTCTGCCATAAATATATTTTAGAAAACAATGCTATACCCGCTCCATTGAATTATGGTGAAATTAGAAATATAAGAAAACCTTTTCCAAAATCTATATGCACGTCAGTTAACAATGTGGTCTGTCACGGCATACCAAGTGAGAATAAAATTTTAAAAGATGGGGATATAGTGAATGTCGATGTTACTGTAATTCTTGATGGATGGTATGGTGATAGCTCAAGAATGTTTGCAGCTGGAAAAATTAATCCTAAAGCAAAAAAACTAATAATAAATACTTATGAATGTCTAATAAAAAGTATTGAAATTTTAAAACCTGGTATTCATTTGGGTGATATAGGAAATATAATACAAAAACATGCCGAGTCACATAATTTTTCAGTTGTAAGAGACTTTTGCGGTCACGGTTTGGGACAGACTTTTCATTGTCCTCCAAGTGTATTACACTTTGGTGAAAAAGGAAGTGGTCCGATATTAAAAAAAGGAATGTTTTTTACAATTGAACCGATGATCAATGAAGGTAAATATGAAGTTAAAACTCTAAATGATGGCTGGACAGCCGTTACAAAGGATAGATCTCTATCTGCGCAATTTGAACATACAGTGGGTATTACAGAAAATAGTGCAGAAATATTTACTTTATCGAAAAATGGTACTGAAATACCAATTAAATTTATTTGATGTTATGAAAAAAAAATTTAAAAGGGTTTTATATGATACCTAGATACTCAAGAAAAGAAATGCAAGCAATATGGGATCCGATTAATAGATTCAACTTGTTTTTAGAAATTGAATTACATGCATGTGATAAAATGGCTGATCTTGGCATTATTCCAAAAGAGTCAGCTATCAATATAAGAAAAAAAGCAAAATTTAAATTATCAAGGATTGAAGAAATAGAAAAAGAGACTAGACATGATTTTCTTGCATTCTTAACTAATATTTCAGAAAATGTGGGTGACGATTCTAGATTTATTCATCAAGGCATGACTTCAAGCGATGTTTTAGATACAGCTCTTTCAATACAATTGTCTCAGGCAAGCGATATTATAATTCAGGATATAAAAAAAATATTGTTAGCCCTCAAGGAAAAATCAATTGAGCACAAGTACACGCCTACAATGGGACGTAGTCATGGAGTTCACGCAGAAAAAACAACATTTGGCCTAAAATTAGCAAGTTTTTATTCAGAATTTAAAAGAAATTTATTTAGAATGCAAATAGCAAAAAATGAAATTTCTATATGTGCTCTTTCTGGTCCAGTTGGTACATTTGCTTCAATTGATCCAAGGATTGAGCAATATGTAGCAGAAAAATTTAATTTAATGGTTGAGCCTGTGTCAAGTCAAGTTATACCTAGGGATCGTCATGCAAGTTTTTTTTCTACTCTTGCTGTAGTTGCAAGTTCAATAGAAAGATTGGCAACAGAATTAAGAAATCTACAGAGAACAGAAATTTTAGAAGTTGAAGAATTTTTTCATAAGGGTCAAAAAGGTTCATCCGCAATGCCGCATAAAAGAAATCCGATACTCAGTGAGAATATTACTGGAATATCAAGATATATCAGAGGGATGGTTATACCTGCTCTGGAAAATGTTATATTATGGCATGAAAGAGATATTAGCCATTCAAGCGTAGAGAGAATAATAGGTCCAGACGCAACTACAGCTTTGGACTTTGCATTAAATAGAGTTGAATACATTATTAAGAATTTAGTTGTTCATAAAGAAAATATGAAAATTAATATTGAAAAGCTAAAAGGCCTCAACAATAGTCAAGATGTATTGTTAGCTTTAACCCAAAAAGGATTGTCACGAGAAAAGGCTTATAATATAGTTCAAAAAGCAGCAGAAGAAGTCTGGGATAAAGGCACAAATTTCCAAAATTCTCTCTTAAATATCACTGAATGTAAAAAGGTTTTAAATAAAGAAGAAATATCTAAAATTATTAATAATGAAAAATATAAATTACATATAAATACAATTTATAATAGAATTTTTACAGATTGAAAAAACTTTTAAGAAGTATATAATTATTTATAATAATGCCAATTAATAAAAATAAACTAGAAGAATTATTAGCAGAGTCTTTGCCAAATGCAGAAATATGGATTGAAGATTTGAGAGGTGATGGAGATCATTATTCAGCAACTATAATTTCAAGTGATTTCAAAGGAAAATCAAGGATCGAGCAGCATAAAATGGTATACAATGCTTTAGGAGATAAAATGGGTACTGAACTTCATGCTTTAATGCTAAAAACTTCATCAGAAAAAATATGAACGAAAATAATCAAAATCTTGATGTGACTTCAATAATTCAAAAAGAAATTGATGATAACGAAGTAGTATTATTTATGAAAGGCACGCCAGTATTTCCTATGTGTGGTTTTTCTGCTGCAGTGGTGCAAATATTAACAGAGTTAAAGACTAAATTTCATAGCATTAATGTTTTAGATAATCCTGAAATAAGAGAAGGTATCAAAATTTATAGCAAATGGCCTACTATTCCTCAACTTTATATAAAAAAAGAATTTATTGGAGGATGTGATATTGTCAAAGAAATGCATGAGAACGGAGAATTGATACAGTTATTTAAGAATAAAAATATTTCAACAAATTCATAAAATAATTAATTCAATAATAATTTATAATATATTTAATATGAGAATATAAAATGAATAAAAATGCCCATTTTATTGGCTATGTATATTCTTCATTAGCAGCTCTTGTGTGGGGTTGCATTCAGGTGTTGTATTTTAATCATATAAATTATGTTCCACCTTTAGAAACTGTTTCACACAGAGGTTTGTGGGGTTTTATTATTCTACTTTTGTTTGTTTTACTAAATAAACAAACAAATATATTTTTCTCTATATTTAAAGATAGAAAAAAACTCTTTCTTTTATGTATAACAGGGCTTCTAGTTTCTTCTAATTGGTTTTTTTTTATAATGGCTGTTAGTTTGAATAGAGTCCAAGATTCTTCAATGGGATATTTTATCAGTCCTCTCTTAAGCGTTGCATTTGGTTATTTGTTTTTTAAAGAAAAACTGTCAATTATTCAAAAATCATGTCTAGCACTAATAGCTATCGCTATATTTAATATAATTATCAATCTTGGGAACATACCTTGGATAGCAATTTCAGTGGCAACTACATGGTCAATATATGGTCTTTTAAGAAAAAAAATTGATGTAACTAGTCATATTGGCTTATTGTTTGAAACATTTTTTTTAATGCCTTTTTTTGCAGCATACTTATTATATATTCATAGCCATGGTGGGGGAAATTTCTCTATTGATGACACAAATACATCATTACTATTAATCGGCGCAGGTATAATTACAGTATTGCCATTATTCTTATTTAATTTAGGGGTAAAGATACTTCCTTTGGGAATTGCAGGTCTTGTTTTCTATATCGTGCCGACATTACAATTTATAACTTCAGTATTATTTTTAGGAGAAATCATATTAGTAGAAAAGCTAATTAGCTTTATTATAATATGGTTTGCGGTAATAATTTTTATTTATGATTCTTCAAAAAATAAAAGGTACGTCAGCTAATTCTTACTGTAAAATTCTACAACTAAATTAGGTTCCATTGTAACAGGATAAGGGATGTCGCCTAAGAGAGGAGCTCTCAAGAATCTTCCTTTTAATTCCTTTTGATCAACCTCTAGATATTCAGGAATCTCTCTTTCCTGCGATGTAATCGATCCTTGCACAATTGCCATTTGTTTGCTCTTTTCAGAAATAACAATTTCATCCCCATCTTTAACAGAATAAGAAGGAATATTAACTCTTTTTCCATTAATTTTAATGTGGCCATGATTGACAAATTGTCTTGCTGCAAATATTGTTGGCACAAATTTCATTCTATACACAACTGCATCTAATCTTCTTTCTAATAATTCAACAAAAATTTCACCTGTATTTCCTTTTTTATTAAGAGCTTTTTTATACAACCTCTTAAACTGATGTTCTGAAATGTCGCCGTAATAGAATTTAAGCTTTTGCTTTGCAAAAAGTTGCGTGCCGTAATCTGATCTTTTGCCTTTTAGAGTAGGTCCGTGCTGACCTGGCCTAGTGTTTCTTTTGTTATATGGACTTCTTGGCCTGCCCCAGAGATTACAGCCTAATCTCCTATCAACTTTATGTCTAGAATTATTTCTTTTTGTCATAAATTTACATATAAAATTTTGATTATGGCTTTATAATCATAATAACCTTCGTGTCAAATTAATATTATTTTTGTCTAAAAATCGGATTTTTAAGTTTTTTCAAGATTCCTCTAAATGTTCTTATTTCCTGTGATGTAAAATTAGCTCTTAAAAACATATTCTGTATATTTTCAAACATTATTTTTCTTTTTTCAGGCGGATTTAAAAAACCACTTGAAATTAGATCTTGATGCAAGTGATTCATAAGTCCATTAAATTCAGCCTTTGTAGCAATATCAATAAAGATATTACTTGACCTCTGAATATTATGATAAAACTTAGATAATTCATAGCAAATTATTAAAACACTATGTGAAAGATTCAGGGAAGTTTGCTTTGACTTAAGTGGTAATGAAAAAATACAATCACACTTGGAAATAACTTCGTTGGAAAGTCCTGAATTTTCAGGACCAAAAACTATACCGACCTTATGAGTATCAGAAATTATTTTTTTAATTTCTAAAAATGAAAAAAAATGATCCTTTCTTGCATAACGTCTTCTGGCAGTAGTTGCTACAAGAAAATTTAAATCAGAAACAGAATTCTCAAAACTATCAAAGATTTTTGTTTTACTTATAATTTTTTTTGCATGAACTGATGATTTAATTGCTAGCTTATTTGGCCATCCATCTCTTGGATTAACAATTCTTAAATCATAAAATCCACAATTCATCATTGCTCTTGCTGACATACCAATATTTTCAGGAAGTTGTGGATTTACTAATATGATTGCTAAGTTTTTATTTTTTAACATTTAAATCATGATATAACTTATAAGTAATACTATCGTGTATAGCGTTATAAGATGCATCAATTATATTTGTTGACACTCCAATAGTTGACCAATAATTACTTTTTTCATCTCTTGATTCTATTGTTACTCTAGTTAAAGCGCCCGTTCCCTTGTCGGAAGAAACAATTCTAACTTTATAGTCTGACAATCTTAGATTATCTATAGTAGGATAAAAACTTACCAATGCTTTTCTTAATGCGCGATCAAGTGCGTTAACAGGTCCATTTCCGTTTGCAACTGTCATTTTTTCTTCTTTGTTGACTCTGATATCTATTGTGGCTTCTGATTCAGTAATTAATTTTCCTTTTGCGTTCCATCGCCTTTCATCAATTACCCTAAACCGATTTAGAATAAAATAATCATCAATTTGATTTAACTCTCTTCGAACAAGAATTTCAAAGCTTGCAAGCGCCCCATCGTAAGAATAACCCTCAAATTGTTTTTCTTTTACTAAGCTGACAATTTTTTCTACCGTTTCTTTGCTAACATTAATTTTTAGATCTTCAAGCTGAGATAAAACATTAGCTCTGCCAGCTTGATCTGAAATAACAATATTTCTAGTATTACCAACTATTCTTGGATCAATATGTTCATATGTTGAAGGATCTTTACTAATAGCTGAAGCGTGCAGTCCTCCCTTATGAGAAAATGCATACTCTCCCACATATGGAGATTGGTTTATTGGAGATCTATTTAAACGCTCATTAAGCATGTTAGAAGTTGTCCTTAGATGCTTTAAATTTTCTTTTTTAATATTTGTTTTAAATTCAGTCTTTAAAACTAATGTTGGAATTAAAGATATTAAATTAGTATTTCCACACCTTTCACCCAATCCATTAATTGTTCCCTGAATATGACAAGCCCCGGCTTTCACTGCTGCTAAACTATTCGCAACAGCATTATCAGTATCATTGTGAGCGTGAATTCCAATATTTTCTCCAGGAACTACTTTTATTACATCAGTAACTATTTCAGATATTTCATCTGGAAGTGTTCCTCCATTAGTATCGCATAAAACAATCCATCGAGCCCCAGATTTATATGCAGCCCTTACGCACTCTAATGCAAAGTTTTTATCTAATTTATAACCATCAAAAAAGTGCTCTGCATCGAAAATTGCCTCCTTGCCAGATTTTGTTATTTGCTTAATACTATCTTCAATCATTTCAATATTTTCTTTTTTTGAAATATTAAGCGCTACATCCACATGAAATGCAGAAGTTTTTCCAACTATACACACTGATGATGCTGATGAATTAATCAAAGAGCTTAATCCTGGGTCATTTGCTGAGCTTCTTCCAGCTCTTCTGGTCATGCCAAATGCAGTAAGTGATGCGTTAGCAAATTTTGGCGGATTCAAAAAAAACTCATTATCAGTTGGGTTTGCGCCTGGCCAACCTCCCTCAATATAATCAATACCAATCTTATCGAGCGCTTCTGATATTACTATTTTATCACTCACAGAGAAATCAACTCCTGTGGTTTGCTGACCATCCCTTAGCGTAGTATCAAAAATATATATTTTTTTATCTTCCATTTTTTAATTTCCATATAGTCTTGTTATTGCTATCTTCTAAAATAATCCCCTTTTTATCAAGTTTTAATCTGATTGCATCAGCTAACTCAAAATTATGCGCATGTCGAGCTAAATTCCTTTCATTTATCATTTTTTCTATTTCTGATTTATCTTCATTACTAAGTGATTTTTTATCTTTAACAAACCAAGCATTAGGATCTAAAGTAAACAAACCCATTAATTGTCCATAAAATTTAATTTGATTCCTATATGCTAACCAATCTTTATCAGAAATATTTTTATCATTAAGCTTATTAACTAGTTCATGAATTTCTGAAATTGCCATAGGTGTGTTCAAGTCATCAAGCAATGAATTTGGAATTAATTGTTGGGCGCCATCATTTTTTACATTGCGTAAATTAAGTGCTTTATAAATTTTATTAAGTTGCGTGTGGGATGATTCGAGTAATTCTCTGGAGAAATTTATTGGCTGCCTGTAATGGGTAGAAAGCATAGAAAATCTTAGTATTTCTCCATTATATTCTTTTAACAAATTTCGAATTGTTAATATATTTCCAAGTGACTTTGACATTTTTTCACCCTTTATATTTAGATAACCATTATGCATCCAATATTTTGCAAAAAATTTTCCATGTGAAGATTCACTTTGAGCAATTTCATTTTCATGGTGCGGGAAAACTAAATCTGCTCCCCCTGCATGAATATCAAAACTCTCACCTAAATATTTTTTTGTCATAGCTGAACATTCAATATGCCAACCCGGCCTTCCTCTCCCCCAGGGACTTTCCCATCCCGGTTCATCATTCTTCGAAGGTTTCCAAAGAACAAAATCAAACTGGTTTTTCTTGTAAGGCGCAACTTCTACTCTAGAACCGGCTATCATTTCATCTAAAGATCTTTTTGACAATTTTCCATATTCTTTAGACATATTAGTATCAAATAGAACGTGATTTTCTTTGATATATGCAAATTTCTTATTGATTAAATCAGAAATCATTAAAATCATCTCTGGGATTGTTTCCGTTGCTTTTGGTTCAAAATCTGGATCTAAAACATTTAAACTGTTTATATCTTCATGAAAAAAATTTATTGTTTGCTTTGTTAATTCCTCTGTTGATATTTTTTTTTCATTTGCTGATACAATTATCTTATCGTCAATATCGGTAATATTTCTAGCATAAGAAACCCGATCTTCTCCATAAATTGATCTTAATACCCTATAAAGCGTATCAAATACAATGATTGGTCTAGCGTTACCAATATGAGCAAAATCATAAACAGTTGGGCCACAAACATACATACGAACTTTTTTATTGTTTATCGGAGTAAATTTTTGTTTTTTTCCACTTAATGTATCAAAAATTTTTAAATTCATTTTTTATTTACCTAGTCTGAATAAGATTAATTTTTTTGTCATCAAAGGTATTAAATATTTTAGTTCTGGACCATGTTCTCTGCCAGTGAGCGCTAATCTTAAAGGCATAAAAAGTTTTTTACCCTTTCTGTCAGAGATTTTGTCAATATTGACTAGCCATTCTTCCCAAGTATTAATTGTAAAAGGTTCTTTAGGCAATACTGACGAACATTTATCAAGAAAATCCTTATCAGAATTATATAGAATCTTGCTTGAGGATATAATTTCTATCCATTCATTGGCTTCATGCATAAATTCAATATTATTTTTAATTAAATTCCAAAATTCCTCTTTAATATCTTTGATTCCTAGTTTTGATAATGCTTCCTGAGCATTATCAAATTTCATTTTTTTTAATACATTAGAGTTTATTCTAATTAGATCCTTTTTATTGAATTTTGGTGATGAGCGTGCCAAAGATTTTATATCAAAAGACTCGAGTATTGAATTAAGTTCAATTTTACTGCTCATATCTTTACTTGTTCCAATGGTAGAAAGATAATTTATAATCGAAATTGGTTCAAGACCGTCGTCTGATAAACTTTTTATTGATAAACTGCCTAGCCTTTTTCCTAAGCTTTTCCCGCTTTCATCGGTGATTAATGGGTGGTGGCCAAAATTTGGAGGCTTAGAGCCTAGCGATTCAAATAATTGAATATGGAATGCAGTATTATTTACGTGATCTTCGCCCCTAATTATATCGGTTACGTTTTCGGTAATGTCATCAATTACTGATGGCAGGTGGTATAACAAACTTCCATTTTCCCTAATAAGTATCGGATCACTTAAGTTTTTTGAATCAAATGAAACATCACCCCTAATTATATCATTCCAAATTATTGTTTTATCTTCAACAAAAAATCTCCAGTGAGGTTTTTTTCCACTTAATAAAAAGTCTTCTTTTTCTTTGTCAGTAAGTTTAAGCGAACTTCGATCATAAATCGGGGGTTTTCCAGAAGATAATAATGATTTTCTTTTTAAAGCAAGTTCCTCTGCAGTTTCAAAACAAGGATAAAGCCTATCCATTCCTTTTAGTTCTAGAATTTTTGTATTATAATTTTTTAATCTTTCGGATTGTTTAAAACTTGATGACCAATTGATTTTTAACCACAATAAATCGTTTTTAATTGAATCAACATACTTATCTTTGCTACGTTCGGTATCTGTATCATCAATGCGTAATATGAATTCACCATAATTTTTTTTTGCATATATCCAATTTAATATTGCTGATCTAGCATTACCCAGATGCAAGTCGCCGGTTGGACTTGGGGCAAAACGCGTTAAAACTTTTTTATCACTATTCATCCTTAAACTTACATACGGGAATTGGCTTCATTTTGTGCAAATTATTATCTCTTATAGATTTATATTTATTGTAATACCTACTTTTATTATTTTTCATCGCTTCTTCAATCTGTTTATAGGTGAGGCCTAACTGATCTTCATCTTTACGATTATCATCCCATAATCCATCAGTAGGTTCAGCCATTATAATTGAATCTAGAATACCTAATTCTTTACTCATTTCCCAGACTTGAGTTTTAGTACAATCAGCGATGGGTGAAATATCAACTCCTCCGTCACCATATTTTGTAAAAAAACCAACACCAAAATCCTCAACTTTATTTCCCGTCCCCACAACTAAGCCATTTTCTGATTGTGCAATCTGATACAATGCCATCATACGTAATCTTGAACGTGAATTAGCAAAGCCATGCTCGTTATCGAATCTATTCATATTTTCTATAAAAACAGAAAAAACGTTGTCTAAAGAAATATTATAAGAAATTACATTGTTAAAATTTTTTTTTAACCAATTCTGATGTTGCTGACTAAGGGAGATTTGTTCAGAATGTTGTTTTATTGGCATAGAAACTACAATAGTTTTAATTCCTGTCATAGCACAAATTGTGCTTGTGAGAGCAGAATCAATTCCACCAGAAACACCTACAACAAGGGAAGTATGTTTGGATTTATACGAATCAAGATAATCTAAAATCCAATTTTTAATATAATTAATTCTTTCAGCTGATTTCATAAAATTGATAATTTATAATCAATATATATTAATTATTCTAAATATTAATAGTGGCTTTTAAAGTCTGATCTCTCTCTTCCTTAAGAAAGTCAGATAAAAGAAACGCTAATTCTAATGATTGTGAAGCATTAAGCCTTGGATCGCAAAAAGTATGGTATCTACTAGAAAGGTCATTTTCTGTTATTTCTTGAACACCTCCTGTACATTCAGTAACATTTTGACCAGTCATTTCAAGATGTACTCCTCCAGGATAAGAACCCTCTGATCTATGAATTTGAAAAAACTGTTGGATTTCTGAAACGACACTTTTTAATGATCTGGTTTTGTATCCGTTGCTAGACTTTTCGGTATTCCCGTGCATTGGATCACACGTCCATACAACTTTTCTGCCATCAGATTCTACGTACTTAACAATTGAAGGTAGAATATCTGCAACTTTTTTAGCCCCCATGCGACATATTAATGTTATTCTTCCTGGAATATTATTTGGGTTAAGTATATCTAATAATTTTAATAACTCATCCTTTTCAATAGAAGGGCCTACCTTAATTCCAATTGGATTACTAATTCCTTTCATAAATTCTACATGCGCACCATCTGGTTGACGCGTTCGATCGCCAATCCAAAGCATATGCGCTGAAACATCGTACCATTTTCCCGTTGTACTATCAATTCTGGTTAAAGCCTGCTCGTAGGGTAAAAGTAATGCTTCATGACTAGTATAAAAGTCGGTTTCTCTTACTTGCCTAACGGATTTTTCATTTATTCCACATGCTTCCATAAAAGTAAGACACTCTTCAATTCTTCCTGCTATTTCTTCAAATTTTTTTGATGCTTGACTATCGCCTAGAAAGCTAACATTCCATTGATGAATTCTTTTTAAATTAGCAAAACCGCCTTGAGCAAAAGCTCTTAACAAGTTTAATGTGGCCGCAGACTGATTGTATGCTTGAATTAATCTTTCTGGATCTGGCTCTCTTAAATTGTTTTCAATACTTATATCGTTGATTATGTCTCCTTTATAACTTTGAAATTCTTTCCCGTTAATATTTTCATATTCAGATGATCTTGGTTTAGCAAATTGTCCTGCCATTCTTCCAACTTTAATGACCGGGCATGAGGCTCCAAAAGTTAAAACAATTGCCATTTGAAGAAGTACTTTAAAAGAATCTCTAATTTGATCAGGATGAAATTCTGCGAAACTTTCAGCACAATCACCTCCTTGCAAAAGAAATGCGCTTCCGTTTGCAACCTGTGCAAGATTTCTTTCTAATTTTCTCGCCTCACCAGCAAAAACTAATGGAGGAAAATTTTCAACTTTTTTTAAGGCACTATCGAGCGCTACCTTATCTTTATATTCAGGCAGGTGTTTTGCCTGCTTGTCTCTCCAACTATCAGGTGTCCATGATTTTCTTTCAATATTCATAATTTTAAGCCTATAGCCCTCCTGAATCGTTCAAACAAGTTTTTTCTAATAATAATATTAAATATCTAAATTTTGGCAAATTTCTTAGTATTTTTCTTTTTTCTAATAATTAACTTTGCTCTTTCTATAGCTAAAGAGGACTCTGCGACGTTTTTTGTAACTACGCTACCTGCTCCTATAGTTGAATTCTTATTTATCCTTATCGGTGCTATTAAAGAGCAATTAGACCCAATAAAGACCTTGTCACCTATAATTGTTTTATTTTTTTTAAAACCATCATAATTGCATGTAATAGTCCCCGCTCCAATATTTACTTTTCTTCCAACTGAACTATCTCCAATATAACTTAGGTGTGAAATTGATGAAGAATTTCCTATTGTTGAATTTTTTATTTCAACAAAATTACCAATCTTTACATTATCTTGTAAAATAGTTTTAGGCCTTATTCTTGCATATGGGCCAATCTTACAATTTTTGCCCACCACACAGCCCTCAAGATAGGAGCCGCTTAAAATTTTTGAAGAATCCTTTATTACAACACCGCTTTTAAATATGGTATTAGGTTCAATAATTACATCTTTACCAATTTTAGTATCATAACTAATTCTTATTGTATCTGGGTCAATTAGCGTGACTCCTTTAGAAATTAATTTTTCTTTAAAAATTTTCTGAAATTTACCTTCCAAATCAATTAATTGTCTTGTCGAATTTACTCCAAGAACCTCGTCTTCATTGCAATTCATAAATGTGAATGGCTTGTTTTCATTATAAGCTATCTTACATATATCGGTTAGGAATCTTTCTTTTTGAAAATTTTTGTTAGATATTTTTTTTATTGTACTAAACAAGTATTTTGCATCACAAATCATAATTCCAGAATTACATAAATTAATTTCTTTTTCTTTACTGTTCGTATCTTTTTCTTCGATGACATCAGTGACAAATTTATTATTAGTAATTACTCTTCCATATCCAAAAGGTTTTTTTGTAACAAAAGTAACTATTGTTCCAATTGACAATGAACGATTTTTCTTTCTAATTAATTTTTTTATTGTTGAATCTTTTATTAATGGAACATCTCCAAAAAGAACGATAACGTTATTATTTATTTTTGATACCAATTTTTCTGCACACTGGACTGCATGAGCAGTGCCGAGTCTATTCTTTTGAATAACTGACTTAGCATTTTTGAAGTTTTTCTTTACATACTCTTTTACCTCTTTAGAGCAAACGTAATTTACATCTGTTGTTGTATTATTTACAGCTAGATCGTTAACATAATCTAATAAACTCCTGTCACAAATTTGGTGAAGAACTTTGCTCATTGAGCTTTTCATTCTTTTACTTTTGCCAGCCGCAAGTATCACAAAAGATATTTTTTTCATTTCTATATAAGATTAAATTATTTTATTATTATTAAGATTTTAATGTTTAAACTAAAAAAAATAATATTTTAAGCATTTTATTATCAATATATTTTTCTTAATATTTCATTGCCCAAATTAATTATTTCTCTTGATGAAGGGGAGTTTATGCCAATATCTACAACGCCTCTTCCAACGCTATAAGTTTCCGCAAGAATAACTTTAGCGGTTATTTTGGATCTAGCAATTTTTGCACCCGCGTATCTCAATCTCAATGTCATTGCTTCTGTCAATCTTGCTCTGGGCATAACCCTATTTAATATAACAGTTGATTCCCTTCTTTCCTTTTTCACTAAATCCAGAAAGGGAATTGTAGCTACAATATCAACTGGAGTCGGCTGAACAGGTACAAAAACATGATTTGAAGATCTTACTATTATAACTGAATCCATTGTTATTGAGGGTGGACTATCTATTATGATAAAATCAAATTTTTTCTTTATTTCTTTTATTTGCTCTAAAAAATCAGACGAGTTGTATTTTAATAATTCTATACCTGTATCATTTTCTCCATAATACCCTTTCCTGGATTCAAACCAATGAGATAAACTTTTTTGATTGTCCGCATCTATAATTGCAACTTTGTAGCCACTATTGCTCCATAATACAGCAAGATTGGAGCTAATAGTTGTTTTCCCAGATCCCCCTTTTTGATTAGCTAAAGAAATTACTTTTCCCATAACAAACTTTTATACTATTATTGTCCTTGTTTTAATAAAAAGTTAAAGTTTTTTATAAATAATAGTTAGATATGCAAATAAAAAAGGGTGTAAGTGTTTTAAAAAATGGCAAGTTGGTAGCGTTTCCAACTGAAACAGTTTATGGACTGGGCACAGATGCTGAAAATGATGATGCGGTATTAAAGATATTCGAAATGAAAAATAGGCCAATGTTTAATCCTTTAATATGTCATTTCAAAGATATAGATGCGGTAAGACAACAGGCAGTATTTAATAAAGATGCAGAAAAACTAGCTGCAAAATTATGGCCCGGGCCTTTAACAATTGTAATGAATAAAAACAAAAAATGTACTGTATCAAATATAGCCTCTAGCGGATTAAGAACAATTGCATGCAGAATTCCCTCAAATCCTATAGCTAGAGATTTGTTAGAGAAATTTAATGGTATCATTGCTGCTCCCAGTGCTAATATTTCTTCAAGATTAACAGCGACTTCAAAAAAACATGTTGTCAAAAATTTTGGTAAAAAAATATTTATTATTGATGGGGGAACTTCTGAATTTGGAATTGAGTCAACAGTAGTAGATCTTTCTCAAGAAACTCCTAGAATTTTGAGACCTGGCGCTATAGAAAATAAAATAATAAAAGAGATTTTACCTAACTTGATAGAAAATGATGATAATAATATGCCTATTAAATCTCCAGGGCAGCTCTACAAGCATTACTCTCCAAATATTCCTTTAAGATTAAATGTGAAAGATGTTAAAAAAAATGAAGTATTGCTAAATTTTGGAAAAAATAATCTAAAATCAAGGATAAAAGAAATTAATTTAAGTATAAATTCAGATTTAAGAGAAGCGGCAAAGAATTTATTTAAATTTCTATATGAACTTGACAATAAAAAATATTCAGGAATAGCTATAGCACCAATTGATAACAAAGGTATGGGCATAGCAATAAACGATAGATTAAAACGAGCAGCTTTTACCGAATAGTATCCAGTAATTTATAATAAGCTACCCCAAGTGAGTATATTGGTCTTCTTAATAAATCGCCACCAGGAATTGTTAAATGTGGAATTGATGCAAAAAGATTAAATCTATCTTTTTCTCCTGATATGTATTCTGAAATTAATTTTCCTGCTAGAGTTGTTAGTGCAACGCCATGACCAGAGAATCCATGTGCATAAATTACTTTATTATTATATGTTGATCCAAAATTAGGAAAACGATTTACTGTTATAGCCAATGTGCCTCCCCAACAAAAATCTATTTTATGGTACTTTAAATATGGGAACACTTTATACATCCTTTTTTTTACATAACTTGATGCATCTGATAAAAAATTCTTAGTGAATGTTTCCCCTCCACCAAAGATTAATCGCCAATCATTAGAGAATCTATAGTAATCTATTATGAATCTAGTATCACTTACTGCATAATTATTCTTAATTATTGTAGAAGCCTTTTCCTTACCAAGGGGCTCAGTTGCAAGTATATAATTATTTATTGGCATAAATTTATTCCTGATATTACCTAAAAGATCGTCAAGATATCCATTACAAGCCACAACTGCAAAATCTGCCCTTACCTCTCCTTTTTTTGTTACTATCCTTGCCCCATTCTCAGTTTGATGAATTTTCAAGACTGGACTATTTTCATAAATATCTACCTTTAATTTTAGCGATTCATTAGCAATCCCGTATAGATATTTTAGTGGATGAAGGTGATAACTTCCCTTATTTAGCATTCCTGAATAATATTTCTCAGAATTAATTTCTTCCCTAATTTCTATTTTGTCTAAATGTAAATATTTATTATAATTGTATTTTTTTTGCATATGCTCAATTTCGCCCAAAAAATATTTACTATCTTGTTCATAATAACCGGCAGTTAAAACCCCATTTTTCAAATCACAATCAATTTTAAATTGCTCAATATTATTTTTTACTTCCTCAACTGCTTCAAGTCCCATATTCCAAAGTTCTTTTGCATGTTCAAAACCTAATAGTTTTTCTATGACCTTTTGCTCCTTGCGCAGACCTCCTCCAAGCTGACCTCCATTTCTTCCTGATGCCCCCGAACCTATTTTTTTAGCTTCCAAAATTAAAACTTTGTATCCTTGCTTGGCAAGGTAAAGTGCGCTGGCTATCCCAGTAAACCCCCCTCCAACAATACATACGTCTACCCTAATATTTTCTTTAAGTTCTGGGCGTGATTCAAATTTTGTTGAAGAAAACTGATAATAATTATCTTTCTCATTATCATGTTGTTCATATGTTGGTTTTTTGGTATTATTAAAAATCTTCATGTTACTATATAGATATTAAGTATTTTTTTGATAATACTATTTATTATTAACTCAAACAATGTAATTTATGAAAAACGAATTTGAAAATTGGCTAAATGAAAAATCTATTACTGAGGTTGAATGCTTAGTGGCAGATTTAGGCGGTACAGCTAGAGGTAAAATATTACCTTCAAAAAAATTTGTTGAAGGATTGCAAGATAATAGCCATAGAATGCCTCAATCAATTTTTATTCAAACAATATCAGGTCAATATGCTAATGATGTAGAAGGTGGACTTGCACACGACATATATAATCCAACTGATACCGATGTGAATATAAAACCAGATTTTAAAACTATGCGCTTGGTACCATGGTATGATGATCCAACAGCACAAGTTATTTGCGATGCATATGAAATGAATGGCATTCCTGTTGAAAATGCACCGAGGCATATTCTAAAGAAAATATTGAAATTATATGAAGAAAAGGGTCTGCAGCCAGTTGTTTCTCCAGAGGTTGAATTTTATCTTGTTAAGCAAAATTCTGATCCAGATTATCCATTAGAGGTTCCAGTTGGACAATCTGGAAGACAGGAAACGGGCAGACAGTCATATGGCATTGATGCAGTTAATGAATTTGATCCGTTATTTGAGGATGTTTACAATTTCTGTGAACAACAAAATATTGATATTGATACTATGAATCATGAATCCGGATCTGCTCAAATGGAAATTAATTTTCAACACGGCGACCCATTAGAGTTGGCTGATCAAGTTTTTTTATTTAAAAGAACTCTGAGACAAACAGCTTTAAGACACAAACTTTATGCAACTTTTATGGCTAAACCAATGAAGGGTCAACCTGGCAGCGCTTTGCATCTTCATCAATCATTAATTGATATAAATAAAAAAGATAATATCTTTGGATCAGATGGGTCAGAATTTTCTGAAATATTTATGCAGTATATTGCTGGATTGCAAAAATACACACCTCTTCTAATGCCAATTTACGCTCCTCATGTTAATTCGTATAAAAGGCTTTTTGCAACCTACGGATCGCCAAAAAATATTAATTGGGGAATTGCTAACAGATCTTGCGGATTCAGAATTCCGGTATCAGATAAAAAAAACCTAAGGGTTGAAAACAGATTGGCAGGTTCTGATACAAATCCTTATCTTGTTTTTGCGGCGAATCTAGCATCAGGTTTTTTAGGAATCGAAAAAAAATTAACTCCAACCTCAGAAACTAAAGAAAGTCTTTTTAACCAAGAATCTACTAGTTTGCCTGCAAATGTAAATGAGGCTATTTTACAATTTGAAGAAAATGAAGATATTAATAATATCTTTGGAGAAAAATTTGTTAAAACACTTGTTGCAATGAGGAAAGTAGAATACTTAGCATATATGGAAGTTGTTAGTCCTTGGGAAAGAGAATATTTATTGCTTAACGTTTAATATTATGCACTTATTAAATAGAAACACAAGACAATGGCAAGAAATTGATTCTGCCCACCATCTTCATCCTTTTACCGATCATCAACTTCTAGAAAAAACTGGTAGTAGAGTAATTACGTCGGCTAAAGGTAGTTATATTAAAGATAGTGAGAACAATGAAATACTGGATATGATGGCGGGCCTTTGGTGTGTCAACATTGGATATGGAAGAAATGAACTAGCTGAAGTAGCTAAAGAGCAAATGGAATTGCTACCGTATTATAACACTTTTTTTAAAACTGCGACTACACCTGCTATAGAATTGGGTAGAATACTTTCAGAAATAACTCCAAAAGGTATTGAACATTTTTTCTACGGATCAAGCGGATCTGAGTCTAATGATACTTTAGTTCGTCTAGTTAGAAGATATTGGGATATATTAGGGAAAAAAAATAAAAAAACATTCATTACAAGAACATATGCATATCATGGAAGCACTATGGCTTCAGCAAGTCTAGGAGGCATGGAAGCTATGCATAGTCAAGGGGATCTCCCACTACCAGGCTTTGTGCATGTAATGCCACCTTATCATTATAAATTTGGAAAAGAATTAACCGAAGATGAGTTTACAGTTCTTGCGGTTAAAGAAATTGAGAATAAAATTTTAGAACTTGGACAAGATAATATTGCCGCATTTATGGGAGAACCTATTCAAGGTGCTGGGGGAGTAATAGTTCCTCCACCAAATTATTGGAGTTTAGTTCAGGATCTTTGTAAAAAATATGACATTTTATTATGCGTTGATGAAGTCATTTGTGGATTTGGAAGAACGGGCGAATGGTTTGGTTCACAACATTTCAAAATTGATCCAGACATAATTACTTTCGCCAAAGGTATAACATCAGGATATTTGCCTTTATCTGGAATTGGAATTGGAAAAAGAGTTTCGGAAACATTTATAAACAAAGGCGGGGAGTTTTATCATGGTTATACTTACTCCGGTCATCCAGTTGCATGCGCCGTAGCAATTGAGAATATAAGAATTATAAAAGATGAAGGTATGATCGAGAATGTTAAAAAAAATACAGCCCCTTATCTACAAAAAAGAATGAGGGAATTTGAAAATCATCCATTAGTAGGAGAAGTTAGAGGGCAAGGATTGCTAGCCGGAGTAGAATTGGTTAAAAATAAAGAAAAAAAGGAATTATTTGATCCACCTGGAAAAGTTGGAAATATTTGCAGAGACCATTGTATGAATAATAATCTTATAATGAGAGCTGTTCGAGATGGAATGATGTGCTCTCCTCCACTGTCTGTTACAAAAGATGATATTGATGAATGTATTGTACGTTTAAAAAAATCACTTGATTTAACATTATCAGATGTAAAAAGATTGGGTCTGTAATTATATTGATAAAAGCAATCTTCTTAAGTACCAAGTTTTAAAACTATCTAAAGATTTTTCCATTTTTGACAACGGTCCTGGTTTATATTTTTTTGATAAAACCCCCTTTTGATTATCTTCTATAATTTTTTTATCTGCTATTGTTGTTTTGTCCCACATCCATACCATATTTTGTAAATCATAATCTTTACCTTCAACAGCGTCTTTGTGAACTAACCACGTTAACTCAACATCTGTTTCTATTGGTCCTTTAGGAATGAAGGTAAATAAAGTTGCAAAATCATTGCACATTAGCAAACTGTTAAATGGTGAAGGCCCGACAGAAGTATATCCCCCATCTCTTTCTTTAAATTTTCCCATTAAAGGTGCTGCTGGCTTCCCATCCTTAGTTTCAGATAACCTCCCTCCACTCAAAGGTGTTCTTTCAGCGCTTCTTGAATACTGGGAGAATTCTTTTTCATAATAAACGCCTGTTAAGTGACCTAAAGATTGCACCTTATTGTTCCAATCTTCTAACCTCTTGTTAAATGATTTCGATTCTACACCCGACGATTGACTCCCGCCGCCGAATGATAAAATATATTCGGCATCATGTACCTGACAGTACTCTGGATGCGAAGGCTGGCAATGATAGCATTCGTGAAAATTATCTAGAGTTAATTTCCAATTACCATAAGTTGGATACACTTCTCTGTGAGCTATTTTAGCATTGCTTAAATCATGCAATTCAATGAATAAGCTTGTTGGTTTAATAAACTCATTAAAATCATCTGGATGGTCTGAAAAATTTATGAAAATTAACCCTTCATAAACTCTTAAATTGCATTTATGCAGACCCCATTCATCTTTATTAAAATTTTCTGGCATTAATCTCGCAGATTTTATGGATCCATCAATATTATAACTCCAGGCATGGTATGGGCAAACAAGTACTTTCTTATTTCCATTATTTTCAACACAAATTCTTGAACCTCTATGACGACAAACATTGTGGTGCGCATATATTTGGTTATTTGTACCTCTAATAACAATAACTGATTCATTACCTGTTTCAAAAAGGAAATAATCGCCTATATTAGGTATGCGAGAAATATGGCCAATAAATATCCAATGATTTAAAAAAAATGTATTTAAATCAATTTCAAATATATCAGGATCAGTGTAAAACTGCTGGTCAAGAGTGTATCCCGGTCTCTGCAGTTCAACTAACTCTTTTAATTTATCCAATGAAATTGTGGTCATTTTATACATTTTATACTATTAATTGAATGTGCGTTCAATGAAATTTAAACATCATTATGAAAAATAATAAATCAATTTTTAATATACCTGCAAGATTTGAGGAACATGAATGCACTCTCATTACATGGCCGTGCATTGGTGATAGCGAAATAGATTCTTTTAGAAAAGAAATTACAATTTTTATAAAATCTATGGCAAAATATGAAAAAATTATTCTAATTGTTGATCCAGCTGATAGTTTGAATGCTATTGAGCAATGTTCAGAATTTGCTGAAATATGGATTATGCCAACAGATATGTCTTGGATAAGAGATAATGGTCCGATATTCACTAAAAAAGAAAATGATGAGATAGTTGCTATAAATTTTGAGTTTAACGGTTGGGGAAATAAGTTTTATCCTTATGATAAAGTAAAAAATATTCCTTCTTTGATTGCAAAAAAATTAAATATAGAATGTATAAAATCAAAACTTGTACTTGAAGGAGGCGGAGTTAGTTTTGATGGCGAAGGTACAATGATAACAACAGAACAAATGTTACTAAATCCAAATAGAAATTCAAATTTCAACAAGCAACAAATTGAATCAGAGTTAGATAATTTACTAGGAATTAAAAAAGTAATTTGGTTAAAAAAAGGCCTTGTAGAAGATGAAGGTACAGATGGTCATGTTGACTGTGTTGTTGAATATGTGTCTTCGGGAAAGATTATTGTTCAAACTACTAATCAAACCAATAATCCAAACTACGAATTATTAAAAATAAATTTAGAAATTTTAAAAAATGAAAAAGATGCAAATGGAAAAAATTTTGAGATTATTGAAATGCCTTATCTTCCATATTTTCCAAAAAAATATAAAAATCAAAAATTTGTATCTCCTTATACAAATTATTATATAGCTAACAAAGCTATTATGGTTCCAGAAGTTGATCCTAGTTTGGATAATTTAGCATTTAAAATAATAGAAGAAGTTTTTCCTGATCGAGAAGTTGTTCCGATTCCTGCTTTTTACCAAGCAATAGGTGGAGGTGGGCCCGGCTGTATTACGCAACAGGTACCAATTTCTTCTAATGTTAAATTATAATGAACTCTTTTAAACCTTTATTTAATTTATTTCATTATCTTTGGCCAAAAGACAACAGAGGTTTTAAAATCAGATTTGTTTTAGCTATATTTTTTCTAGTTTTTGCAAAAGTTTCAAATGTATTTGTTCCAATTTTTCTTGGCAAAACAGTAGACGCTCTTGATGGAATTAATACCGCATCTATAGTGTTAGCAATACCGATAACATTAATAGCCGCATACGGTCTTGCGAGATTTTTACACGTCGCTTTTGGGGAAATTAGAGATGCTTTATTTGTAAGGATTGGACAAAATGCAATAAGACGTGCTGCTCTAAAAGTTTTTGACCATCTTCACAGCTTATCGTTAAAATTTCATCTAAATAGGCAAACCGGTGCCTTAAGCAGAATAATCGATCGCGGCATAGGGGGTATAGAATTTACATTGCGTTTCGTTACCTTCAATGTATTTCCCACTCTATTAGAAATATTATTAGTTTGCATTATTCTTGTAAACCTATTTAGCTGGTATTTTTCATTTATAACTTTTTTTATAATTGTTTTTTATGTTTCTTTCACATTTCTAATAACGGAATGGAGAGTTAAAATCAGAAAACAAATGAACGAAGCTGATAACGCAAGAGGTCAAAAATCAATTGATAGTTTGATTAATTTTGAAACCGTTAAATATTTTAATAACGAAAATTATGAATCTGCAAGATATGACCAAGCTTTAAAAAATTACGAACATTTTGCGGTTAAAAGTGCCATTAGTCTAACATATTTGAATGCTGGCCAAGCAATAATCATTTCTGTTGGAATGATTGGTATGATGATATTGGCAGCTCTGCAAATTCAATCTGGCTATATGACAATAGGTGATTTCATTATAGTGAACACTTATTTAATTCAACTTGCTATTCCTTTAAATTTTATAGGCTTTGTTTATTGGCAGATTAAACAATCCCTTGTTGATATGGAAAATATGTTTACACTTTTAGATGAGAAAACTGAAGTGAGTGACAAAAAAGGTGCAAAAGATTTAATTATTTCTCAAGCATCAATAAAATTTAAAAATGTTTCATTTAATTATGATGAAAAAAGAAAGATAATAAAGAATATATCTTTTGAAATATTACCTAACCATACAGTAGCGATTGTCGGTCCTACAGGAGCAGGAAAATCGACAATAAGTAAAATTTTTTTTAGATTTTATAATCCTGATTCAGGAGAAATTTTTATAGATGATCAAAATATTAATGAAGTTACTCAGAGCTCCCTTCGTCAGCAAATAGCTGTAGTACCACAAGATACAGTTCTATTTAATGACACCCTTTATTATAATATTGCTTATGGGAATCCTAATGCAACTATAGATGATGTTAAATTGGTCGCTAAAATGGCCCAATTACATACTTTTATAGAAGATCTTCCTGAGGGGTACGATACTATTGTTGGAGAACGAGGACTAAAACTTTCTGGAGGAGAAAAACAAAGAGTAGCAATTGCGCGTGCTTTATTAAAAAAACCTAAAATTTTCTTTTTTGATGAGGCAACTTCTTCATTGGACACAAATACTGAAAAGGAAATACAAAAGAATTTAGAGGAATTATCCAAAGATACTACAACGATGGTAATTGCACATAGACTTTCGACAGTTGTAAATTCAAATACTATTTTAGTACTTAATGAAGGGGAAATAGCTGAAAGAGGAAATCATAAAAAATTAATGGAATTGAATGGACTTTACGCCAGTATGTGGCGTCAACAAGAAAAAATAATCAATAAGGTAAAATGAATAAATTAATCATAATATGCATAATATTTTTAAACGTTGCTTGTAGCAATTATAATGAAAAAGGTAAAAAGGGAGATTTTTTGTTTAGAAAATGTGCGAAATGTGGAATAAATGAAGAAAATGCTGAAACCAATTGAAAGTAATTTTTATATGCCTGCTGAATGGACTCCTCATGAGTGTTGTTGGATGCAGTGGCCTCATAAAAATCTAAACTTTAGCGGATACGAGGCAGTACCATCTTGGTCACACTTTGATTTTGAAAAAGGAATGATTGCTTGGGCTAAAGTTGCTAAAGCAATTGCAAATTTTGAAAAAGTTAAAATGATTGTTCACCCAAAAGATATAGAATATGCAAAAAAACTTTTGGATGGAGAAATAGAAATAATAAAATTTACCAATGATGATGCTTGGGCTAGAGACAGTGGTGCTATATTTCTTTTAAATAAGAATGGCAAGCTAGGGGGGGTTGATTGGGAATTTAATGGATGGGGTAAGTTTAAGCCATATGACTCAGATAATAAAATTGCTAAATTTATGATAGAACATTCATCAGCAGCTTATTTTAAAAATAATATGGTACTTGAAGGAGGTTCTGTTCATGTTGATGGTCAGGGTACACTAATAACCACTAGACAATGTTTGTTAAATAAAAACAGGAATCCAAATCTCAGTATAAGTGAAATAGAAGAAAATCTTAAAGATTATTTAGGTGTTAAAAAAATTATTTGGCTTAATAAAGGAACGGATCAAGGCACAGATGGGCATGTTGATAATATTGCATGTTTTGCAAAGCCAGGCACTGTGATTGCTTTGAGTTGTTCCGATAAAAAAGATCCTTATTATAATCAAATTAATGAAAATTTAGAAATATTAAAAACATCAACTGATTTTGGAGGTAAAAAATTAAATATTATTGAATTAGAAATGTCTTATAAAAGATTAATTCCAGAAGATGATGAACCTAGTTCCTATATAAATTTCTATATTGCCAATAATGGAATTGTTATGCCGGTATTTGGAGACGAAAAAGCTGACGAAAATGCTAAAAAAATTATTGAAAAAGTGTTCCATAATAGAAAAATTATAACTATTGATGGAATAGATATTTTAATGGGAGGTGGAAATGTCCATTGCATTACTCAACAACAACCTTTAAGTATAAGTTCATGAAAGTATTAGACGAATCAAAAAAGCAATTAAACGGTATAATTAAGGAATCAAGAAAGCATTTTGAGGATCAGAATGAAAGTTATTTTGAACATATGAAGATAGCTAGCAAAATATCATTTGATCTTCTTTCCGGCAGTGTAATGGCAATGATACACGCTATAGTTCCAGCCTTTTTTCAAACGGGTGCAAGTAAGAAAATTATAAAGTTAAATGAATATTTGCAATCTAAAAAGAGATCAAAATAATGAAAGTTGTTTTAGCTGCAACACAGATGGAATGCACTTGGGAAATAAAAGACAATATTTCTAAAGCAAAAAATTTAATAAAGAGCGCTTCCAGTAAAGGTGCTAACATTATTCTTATACAAGAATTGTTTCAAACTCCCTACTTCGGCATTGAATATGATGAAAAGATTTTTAGTCTTGCTAAGCCATTTGCAAATAATGAGGTAATTAATGAGATGGCAGAATTGGCAAAACAACTTAATGTCGTATTGCCAATAAGTTATTTTGAAGTTGAAAATAACGCATATTATAACGCAATTGCGATAATTGATGCTGATGGAAAAGTTCTTGGTAATTATAGAAAATCTCACATTCCAGACGGACCCGGTTACTTAGAAAAATATTATTTTAATCCAGGAGATACTGGTTTTAAGGTTTGGAATACAAAATTTGGAAAAATAGGTGTAGGAATTTGTTGGGACCAATGGTTCCCTGAGGCTGCTAGAATTATGGCATTAAAAGGTGCTGAAGTGCTTTTATACCCAACTGCTATTGGAGATGAACCAAAAAGTAAATATGACAGTTCAGGAGCTTGGCAGAGGGTCATGCAAGGACACGCTGCTGCTAATGTTATACCGGTAGTAGCATCAAACAGAATAGGAACCGAAACAGTTCAAGGACAATCTAATGGCTTCTACGGTAGCTCTTTCATATGTGATAGGAGTGGATCTATGCTGGCAGAGGCAAGCAGAGATAAAGAAGAAGTGATAACCGCTGAAATTGATATTGAAGATAATCATTTATTTAGAAGAAATTGGGGAATTTTTAGAGACAGAAGAATTGATCTTTATAAAGAATTATTGACCTTGGATGGTTACATCAAAGATTAAGATACCATTTATATTCAACATCAGATATTTCTTCATTAACTGCTGCAAGTTCTTTACTTTTTAAGTCAACATAAAGCTCAATATACTCTTTTGACAAATATTTGGACAATACTTTTGAATTTTTTAAAAGTTTAAGCGAATGATTTAAATTTTTTGGCATATTTTCATCTGGATTGACACACGCATTATCTGTTCTGGGTTCGTTTGGAGATAATTTGTTAGTTATCCCATAATGAATACCTGAAAGTATTGATGATAAAACTAAATAAGAGTTTGACTCTGCTCCTGAAACACGATGCTCTATCCTAGTGCTATTTTTATCTCCAGTTGGTATTCTTAGAGCTACTGATCTATTGTTTGGTCCCCAGGTATTGTTAACTGGAACAAATTGATTAGGCAAGTACCTTCTATATGCATTTAAATTAGGGGCAAAGATAGCAAATGAATCATACATTATTTCCTGTAATCCTCCGATTGAATATTTTAATACTTTGGATTCATCAGCGAAAACATTGTTGCCCTTCTCATCAAATAAGCTAATATGAATATGCATACCACTTCCTGATTGGTCCAGAAAAGGTTTTGATAAAAAACTTGCTTCATATCCGTGCAATTCAGCTGTTTCTTTTATTAATCTTCGTAAAAATGCAGAATCGTCTGCTGCTTTTAATGGATCATCAGTATGCCTGAGATTAATTTCATATTGACCAGGCGCAAATTCTGATGATGCGGTAGTTGCTGGTATATTTTGCTTTTCACAAAATTTATTAACATCTTCTAAAAAGTCGTAATAATCATCAAGTTCTTTCATTCCATAGACCTGGGTTCCTTCGCTTCTCCTTTTTGATTTAGGAGAAGTAGCAACTTTCGGTCTTTCATAAATTGATTTTCTTTTATCAAACAAATAAAATTCAAGCTCAAAAGCTATTTTTGGAAACAGATTAATTTCTTGGAATGTTTCCATTACTTTCGCCAGTATATTTCTTGGATCTACCAATGAACTATAACGATGATCATCTTGAATGCTAATTAAGACTTGAGCAATAGGGTCTTTATGCCATGGTAATGGCTTAATGGTATTTGCTATTGGATAATATGTTGCATCTGGATCTCCATCAGAGAAACCTCTTCCTTTAACATCTGGACAATATCCAGATGCGTCAAGTAAAAAAGTAGAATAGCAGAATTGAATTCCATCTGTAAAAAGTTTTTCTGCATCCGTAACGGGTATTCTTTTCCCTCTAAATAAGCCTGACAAATCAGATATTATTGCATCAATATATTTAGTCTCTGGATTTTCTTTTAAGTAATTAATTAATTCTTCATTTGTAGCTAATTCAACATTTTTAAAAATTGCTTTTGTCATATTTAACTCTTATTAGAACAAATAAATGTGTCTGTGTAAAATATATTATTCATAAGAGACCATATCTTTCCTTAGTAACACAATGTATTCCGCCGCCACCTTCAAGTAATAAACGCCCATCTAGAGTAATAATTTCTCTATTTGAAAAATGCTCTTTAATAATTGATACTGCTCTCTCATCGTTTTCATCTCCAAAAATAGGGACCAAGACTATATTATTTGCAACATGCCAATCTAAATACCCGCAACAATTCCCTATGGCAGCTGGTCCGGTACCTAACCTTGCTCGTCCTTTTTCTTTAATAATTTCAACTGTCCCTGTGTTAGTTGTAGAAAACATATCTGATGCTGGTACAGGTACAGGAATCAAATTTAGCGATTTACCAGAAGCTGTTACTGCTTCACGAAGTTCATTCAAGCTTGGTTTTAACAATCTTTGAAAAAGAGGGTCTTTTTCATTTTCAACATCTGGCCATCCATATAGAACTGTATCTTCATTTACAAATCGACACAGTAAATCAATATGACAATCCGTCTCTTCACCTAATTGTTTATCTAAGCCATCCATACCAGAGAGCCAGATAATATTTTTTAATCCTAAGTATTTACAAAGAATTTCTGTTGCCTCTTTTTCGGTCATATTTGGATTACGATTAGAGTTAAGAATTGAACTTTTCGTTACAAGCATGTCTCCGACTCCATTTACCTCATGCCCCCCTTCTTGAACTAATGGTGGATTAAAGACAGGCAATGAATATTCTTTAGCAATTGTAGAAGCAACTTTTTTATCAAGAGCATGGTCTAATCTTTTCCCCCAACCATTAAAATTCCAATCAACAACTGCTTCATTTCCATTTTTATCAACTACAAAAACTGCTCCTGTGTCACAAATCCACATATCTTCAGTAGGTATGATATGAAAATGAATATTTTTTGACGCTCCAAAAAAAAATTTTATTTGTTGTTCGACATGATTTTGGTGCTCTTCATCATAAGTAATAATATGAACATTTTCACATTGCATTAATGCTCCAGCCATATCCAGCCATAATTTTTCTAATTTAAGCTGATAACCTGGTACAAATTTGTTATGGGGCCATGCTAACCACGTTCCCTCATGAGGCTCCCAGATAGCAGGATATCTAAATTTTTCTGGAGCAAGAATATTATCCATTTTCTGTTCCGCACCATCTAACAATTGATAAAGCTATAGCTTTAGTTGTATCTACTAGTTCTTTTATTGAAACTAATTCGTTAGCCATATGTGCTGTTTTGATTTTTGGACCTAAAGAAATAGTAGGTATTTTTGAATAGTTGATTAAGTGGATACAATCAGTTAATGATCCAAATCCCATAAACTTAGGAGAATAACCAATCTCTTTTAATGCCTCAAACCCTAATTGCGCTATGGGTTCTTTTTCACTTATTTCTGCCCCATACCACCATTGATCATGAAATTCTAATTTTGGAGGATTTTCTTTCATCCAATCATCATTTAAAGTGACTTTATTTACTGCATCTGAAATTTCATTAATAGCATTTTTTGTAGCGGGTATAAACTGACAGCCAAATTCAATTTCAACTTTTTCAGGATAAGTCACTACCCACTCTCCCCCATTAATTACAGTTGCCATTATTTTATCTGGATCTAAATATTTATGTTGTTTATCAGATCGTGCTTTCCATTCTTTTGTTAAATCCTCAAAGGCTTGAATGATCTTCATTGCTTTTGTTATTGCATTTACAGCACCTCCCTCTTTCCAATGTGGCTGTGTTAACTCCGCATGCCCTGCCCTTCCAAAAACTGTAATTTTTCCATATGCCCCGCCTCTTACTGCGACTAAAACATTCATACCAGTTGGCTCAGGAATGATTGCCGCATCAGCAGTATAGCCACGCTGACAACATGAAAGTGTCCCCATACAAGATGCCTCCTCTTCTGGAACTGTTTGCACAATAACATCACCAGCTAATTCTATTTCTGCTTTTTTAATAAACTTTATAGCCTGAACCATTGCCGCAATACCACCTTTCATATCATTGGATCCTCTTCCAAAAATTTTTTTGTCTTTTATTTCTCCACCAAAAGGGTCGTATTTCCAGTTTTTTCTTAATCCAGGAGGAACAACATCATAATGACCATTAAGTATTAATGATTTTCCTAAACCTTTTCCCTTTAGCTTACCTGCAACTACTGGCATATTGCTTAAATCTCTATCCTGCTTAACCCCAGACCCGGGGAAAGTTGGAAGTTTAGATGCATCTACCTCCCAAGTATCCACCTCAAAACCTATATCCTTAATAATGCTAGTTATATAATTCTGTAAATTTTTATAATCGTCACCCCTTGCCACATCATCATCTTGTGGTGTTATTGTCTTATAGTTAATCAATTTTTGTAAACATGCGACTATTTCATTTTGATTTTGATCAATAATTTTTAAAAGTTTTTGCTCTTGTTGATTAAGCATAATTAATTATATCATTTTTGTTGAATTTTAATAGATTATCAGGATTATTGTTCTTAGGATTATTTATTTTATTATTTACTTGATAAAAATCTATTTCTTCACTTATTGTGCTTTCGAATATGTCTTGCCCATTCAACCATTTTGAAAAATCTTTTTCTTCTAATAAAACAGGCTGCCTATTATGAATAAAGGAAAATTTTTTATGAGATTCTTTTGTTACTATCGCGCATCCACTTGATTTATTATAAATTCCAGCAAAATAGACCAGTTCATTTTTTCTAAAATGATAATAGGGTTTTTTTATATTTCTTTCTCTCTGCCATTCATACCATCCATCTGCTATAAGTATGCACCTTGAAGATTCCTTAAATGATGGTTTTTCAATTAAAGTCTCACTTCTTGCGTTGATTAAATTCATAGGTTTTTTTGCCCAAGATGGATTGTAATTCCAGTTCATAACGCAAACTTTTTCTTCTTTATTTATTAAAAGCACATCATTTCGCGGGGCAATATTGAAATTTGGAATGATTTCTTTGTTGAATTTTTCTTTTACTTTTCCCTTATTTGATAAAGTATAACGTCCACACATTATCATTATCTACCATTTTATTGTAAATTTTGTAGATTTTTATTGAAATATAGCGTTATTTTTGATGATATCTATCTAGATTTATATTGAGGGGAAATACAATGCCAAAATATGATTTATCAAAAAAAATAATCAACCGCGACATCTCAAGAAGAAATATGCTTAAAGGTCTTGGTGCCGCTGGTGTGATTACAACTACAATGCCAATGCTAACGAAAAGAGCGATGGCGGCATCACAAGTAGGATTATTTACTTGGGGTGGTTATGACGATGATGGTCTTTATCAAGGTTATATTGATAAGAATGGTGGACCGCCAGAATATACTACTTTTGGTGACGCTGAAGAAGGTTTGCAAAAACTGAGAGCAGGGTATGTAACGGATGTTATTCATCCTTGCTATTCTGACCCGCCTAGATGGGTTAGAGCTGGAGTGATCCAACCTATTGATACAAGTAGATTGCCTAGCTGGGGACAGTTATTCCCAGAACTGACTGAAATGGGTACAGTAAACTTTGATGGAAAACAATGGATGGCACCAGTTGACTGGGGTGATACATCTTTAATTTATAATCCTGATAAAGTTAATTGGATGTCTGCAGGTAATGAAAGTTTAGGTTTGCTATTTGATGATAGGATGGAAGGTAAACTTGCAATATTAGATTCAGCTGCTGACTCTTGGTATCTTGTTGCTATTTATCACGGAATTGATGTTACAAGAATGGAACATGTAACTAAAGCCCAGGTAGATAGTGTTTATGAAGCATTAAGAAGAATGCGTAAGAATGTAAAAATATTTACAACAGATACTGCAACAATGGAACAAGCTTTGATGGATGAAGAAGTTTGGTGCGCACTTGGTTGGAATGAATCTTCCTGGAATACCGGTTATCCAATGATGAGCCCTAAAGAAGGTACTTTGACATGGGCATGCGGACTAGTAATCCATAAAGATGCTCCTAATCTTGATTTAGCATATGATCTGATTGAATCAGCTATTAGCGCAGAAACATCTGAGTATCTATTAAATGAGTGGGGTTATGGTCATTCAAATAAAAGTGGGTATGAAACCATTGATGCTGCTGGTTTGGCAGAAAGAGGTCTAGCTCCAGATCCTATAGCGCATTTACGTAATGGTAATTTTAGCAATAATCCAACTGATGAAATTACTGATTATATTGAGATGCAATGGGCTGAATATACAGCTGGCGGTTAATTCTCAGATATTACATATTCTATTTAACCCGCAATAATAAATATTGCGGGTTAATTTTTTTTAATTAGTCTGATATCTTTGAGATTTATATTAATATAACATTCAGAATCATAAGTTAGACCTTCAAGTGCGTCTGAAGTTGATACCATTAAAGTCTTAGCAATTCCTTCAATTTCCACGTAAATATAGGTCATATTTCCGTAAAATGATGTATTAGCTATCTTTCCTTTTATAGTAATATCTGACTTTATTTGATCGGGATTATTACCTATCTGAATTGTCTCAGGCCTGATAGCGCAAACTATTGATTCCTCTTTATTAATATTTCCTGAGTATGTCAATGTATGCTCACCTAATTTATTTATTAATACATTAATATTGTTTGAGTCTATGCTTTTAATCTCCGATTCAAGAAAATTTATTTGTCCTATAAAATCGCCTACAAATAAATTTTTTGGATTATTATATAAATC
This sequence comes from Pelagibacteraceae bacterium, assembly GCA_002717485.1. Taxonomy (GTDB): domain Bacteria; phylum Pseudomonadota; class Alphaproteobacteria; order HIMB59. The sequence goes on from PBDW01000009.1 coordinate 45,460, forward strand.
TCTTGGAGGTGAAATTTGTAAAATTTTTCCTTTATTCATTACAGCTACTCTATCTGACATTGTCATAGCTTCTTCTTGATCATGTGTTACAAATATAAAAGTAATTCCAACACTTCTTTGAAGTTTTCTTAATTCTAATTGCATCTCTTCTCTTAGTTTTTTATCCAATGCTCCAAGCGGCTCATCTAGTAATAATACTTTTGGTTGTTTAACTAAAGCTCTTGCCAGAGCAATTCTTTGACGCTGACCTCCGGAAAGTTGGTTAGAATATCTATCTTCATACCCTTCTAGCTGAACCATTCTAAGAGCGTCCTTTACTCTTTTATCTAATGCATCTTTTGAGAGTTTTTCTTTTCTCAGACCAAATTCTATATTTTTTTTTACATTTATATGAGGAAAAATTGCATAATTTTGAAAAACCATATTTGTTGGTCTTAAATTTGGAGTTATACCAGTTACATCAACATTATCTATTAAAACCTTGCCAGATGAGGGATATTCAAATCCTGCTAATATTCTCAAAAGAGTTGTCTTACCGCAACCTGAAGGACCTAACAAAGAAAAAAATTCTCCTCTTGCAATATTTATATCTACGTTATCTACCGCTACGACATCATCAAATTTTTTTGAAACATTTTTTATCTTTATAAATTCATTATCACTCATTAAATTCCACCTATATTACTTTTCTTATCAGTTGGTTTTCCTAAATTTCTTAACCAGTAAGATAGCATAACTATGATTGATGTTGCTACAATTATTACTGCACCTAATGCTAGCACATGGGGTAATTTTTTTGGAAATCTTAATTGACCCCACATATATAATGGGAGTGTTTGATCATTCGAAGTTAAGAAAAATGCTAATATAAATTCATCAAAAGAAATAACAAAAGATAAAAGTAGTGAAGCTACTATCGCAGGAAGAACTAAGGGAAAGGTAACTCTCCAAAAAGTTCCCCATGCATTTTCACCTAGATCCATTGCCGCTTCTTCTAAATTTCTATCAAATCCTTCCATTCTAGAAATCAAAACTAACATACAGAATGGGGTGCAAAATAGAACATGAGAAATAGTAACCGGGATTAATCCTAGTTGTAAGCCCATTCCAGTCCATAAAACAATCAATGAAACAGCAATTATTATTTCAGGTATGACAAAAGGTAGAAGTATTGCGCCATATGATAATTGTCTTAATCTTACCTTGTATTTTGTAAAAGCCTTTGCCGCTAATAAGGCTATCAGCGTACTAAAAATTGATGCCGTGACACCAACTTTAATACTATTAAACAAAGCTTGATGTAGTCGACTTGCATTAATCATTTGATCATACCATTTTAAGGTAAAGCCTTTCAGAGGAAAAACCATATGTATTGCGTCATTGAAAGAAAATACAGGTAATAACATTACAGGGATGTATAAAAAAGCAAAATATAAAATTGCGTATAAAAAAAGTATATTATTTTTATTGTACATTACGACATCCTCATAGAAACTTTTCTTGTAACATAAGTTACTATTAGGGCTACTAAACTTACTGAAAATAACATAATTACAGCAGAAGCGGCACCTAAAGGAAAATTATTTGCCCTTCCAAATAATGCCTGTATCATATTTGACAACATTCTCCCGTCTGTTCCGCCAACAAGTTGGGGAGTAACATAGTCACCAACTGTTGGTATGAATATGATTAGAATAGCGCCTATAACTCCGGGTAAAGACAATGGAAAAGTTACTCGCCAGAAAGTTTGAAATTTTGAATTACCTAAATCATAGGATGCTTCTAGGAGTGATTTGTCAATCTTATCCAAAGAAACATATAAAGGTAAAATTGCGAATGCAGCCCACGCATGAGCTAATGTTAAAACAACAGCTGTTTGGCTATATATTAAAAAACCTAAAGGCTCTTCAATCATGCCAAGTGCCATTAAAGCACTATTAACAACTCCTTTATGGCCAAGAATGACTTTCCAAGAAAACACTCTTAACAAATAACTTGTCCAAAATGGGAGCGTCATAAGTACAATCCATAGCATTTTATTTTTTTTTACATAAAACGCTATGTAATATGCCAAAGGATAAGTTGTAATTAATGTCACTAAGGTAACAAAAAAAGATATCTTAATGGATCTTCCCAGCAGAGTTGTATAAACTGGTTTGCTAAAAAAATCCTTATATCTACCTAGAGTTAAAGTTGTATCTATCTCCATCATACTCACTTGAGTATGAAAACTTGTCACGAATGTAAGCAACATAGGCGAAGCCATTGCCAAAATTACCATTAATAAAGCTGGAAAAAGTAGTGCGTATGCCTTTATATTTTCACTTTTTGCATAGATTTTTTCCCAGTATCTTATCATTATGCGAGACGCTACTTCATTCAATTAAGGATTGCAATCCTCTTTTGTATAATGAGTTTGCAATTATCAAGCGATGAATTTCGCTCGTTCCTTCCCATATTCGATCTACTCTCAATTCTCTATAATATCTTTCTGCTACATTCTCCCTCATATAACCCCTACCTCCAAAAATCTGGACTGCTCTATCAGCAACCCTGTTTGCCATTTCAGAGGCAAATAGTTTGACCATTGAGCATTTTGCATGAAGAATTTTTACATCAACATTTGAATCATGGGCCTTACAGGCCTCGTATAGCATCAGTCTAGCCGACAGAAGTTCGTTAACGCTATCAGCCAACATAAACTGTACAGCTTGAAAGTTCGCAATGACATCTCCGAAGGCTTTTCGATCCTTGGCAAAACTTGTAACTTCATCAATAAGTCTTTCCGCGGCCCCACAACAACGTGCCGCTATACCTAGACGTTCATGTCTAAACCAAGAATGAGTGTAACTCATTCCTTCGCCTTCTTTACCAATTAAATTTTTTAAAGGTATTGTTACGTTATTAAATTTATAAATTGAATGGTGAAATGCGTATGTGTGACTAAAGGGAGGGCTTTCAAGCAATTCAACTCCGGGTAAATTTTTATCGACAAAAAAAAGTGCGTCTGTACCCTCATTTGAGCCTCCTTTAATTTTAGCCTGTACGAAAAAGAAATCAGCCTTGTTTGCTCCGGTAACGTACCACTTTTCTCCATTAATGACATATTCATTATTTTTCTTTTCAGCTGTCGACTCTATTGATCCTTCTACATCTGAACCCGCTCCCTTTTCGGTAATCGCGTAACACTCTCTTTTCTCTACTTTTAAAAGTGGTTTAAGATATTTTTCTTTCTGATAGTCGTTGCAATTTTTTATCATCCAATCCTGAACTTCTGGAAAACACCAGCCTAGGGCGTTAGTTACTCTTCCTAGCTGCTCCCAAATAATCATTTGTTCAAGCATACTTAGTCCAAGGCCTCCCTCTTCTTTGGAAACTCCCATTCCAGGTAGTCCAAAAGACCTTGCGATTCCTATGTGTTTTTGTTCTATCTCATTAGGAATTTCACCGTTATTTAATTCTGCGTGAACCTCCCAGGGTATTAGCTCATTATCAACAAATTTTTTTATTTTTTTTTGCCAATCGAGAGCATCTCTTGTCATTCCAGAATACATTAACTTAAGCCCTTAAACTGTTTAGGAAAATTTTTAATAACAAAATCAACACATATTTCTCTTGCTTCCTGCCTGATAAAATTTTCTGAATCAACCAATTGGTCTAACCATAAACCCATAGTTAATGCAAGGAGACAGGAGGTAAGTTTTTTTGCTGAAAGATTTGTATTTTTTTCTTTATTAATTAAAATTGAAAAAATTGAAAAAATTGTACCACTATAATATTCATCTCTTTCTTTGCATATTTGCATATAAACTGGTTTAAACTTAGCTTCTCCTAAAAAAGTATACCAAACAGCTATCTTGTCTCTGTTGCAAATTTTTTTATCAAAATCATGGTCTATTATGGATATAATTTGTTTTTGCGGGTCATCTCCAGCTTTTTGCAATCTTTTTTGAAAGGATGCAAGATATTCATTGGATATAAATTTTAAAGTCTCGATCAATAATAATTCTTTAGTTTTAAAATGAAAATTAACAATCCCTTGAGATAAACCTGCTCCCTGAGAAACATTTGACATTGTAGTTTCATTTATACCCCTTTCAGATATGCTCCTTATTGTAGAATTTATCAGTTTGAGATTGCTTGTTTTCTTGCTATTATTTCGAAGGTTTTTTGTTAAGATAGGGTTTGCTTTTTTCATAATTCAATCCTGTTTTTGTGACATAAATTCAAGTCAAATACAAGAAATTTGGTTGAATGCTCGTTCAAACGGATATATTGTCATATCCTTCATGAAAAAAAACTCATATGATGTTGCGATAATCGGAGGTGGCCACAACGGTCTGACTACAGCGTGCTATTTAGCTAAAAATGGTCTTAAGGTTATAGTTTTAGAAAAGCATTCCTACACTGGAGGGGCAGCAGTGAGTAGAGAACTGCATCCTGGATTCACATACTCTAATTGTTCATATGTTTGTAGTTTATTAAGACCAGAAATTTTTCGAGACTTAGAACTTTCAAAGTATGGATTACAAATCATACCCTATGAAGGAAGCGCAACAATGTTAAATGATGGACGTTTTTATGCACATTATAGTGATCATGATCTCAATTATCGATCAATTGCAAAATTCTCTAAAAGAGATGCGGAGGCTTACGAAAGATTTGGTCGTGATGTAATGCGACAATGTAAAATTATCAAACCATTATTAAAAATGACGCCACCTGACCCTACGTCATTTAGACCAAAAGATATTATGGGCCTTTTCGAATTTGCAAAATATTTTGCTGCTAAGGATGAGTTAGGCGGACTAGGTGAAAAAGAATTATATGACACTATTAGATTTTGGACAATGAGCGTAAAAGATTATCTTGATGAATATTTTGAATCAGAAGTAGTAAAAGCACACTTAGCCGGCTCAGCTATTATTGGGACAGCTCTTGGCCCGTATTCACCAGGATCAGCATATGTCTTACTACATCACTATATGGGTGAAGTTGACGGAACAGTTGGAGCATGGGGTTATTCCAGAGGAGGAATGGGATCCATAACAAAAGCAATGTCGCAATCACTTCTTTCATCCGGTGGTGAAATCAAAACAGATGCAGAAGTTACAAAGATTTTGATTAAAAATAATCGTTCTTATGGAGTTGTATTAAAAAATGGAGACGAGGTTTATGCTAAACGAATAGTTTCTAATATGGATGTGAAAAGAACATTTTTAAATACCGTTGAAGAGAGCAAGCTTCCTAGCGACTTTTATAAAGCCGTTAAAAATTTTAAAATTAGGGGCTCTTCAGGAAAATTAAATATAGCTCTAGATGACATACCAAAATGGAAAAGCATACCAGTGGGCGATCCGGCTGGTACAGGTGATATGCACATTACCCAGAGTATCGAGGAAATGGAGGGCGCATATGATGACTGGAAAAACGGTGAATGGTCAAGATTTCCATATGTTGATATGTGCGTACCAAGCATCAATGATCCAACAATGGCCCCGCAAGGAAAACACTATATGTCAGTATTCATTCAGTATGTTCCTTACAATTTAGCTAATGGGGGATGGACGGAAGAAAAAAGATTGAAATTTGGTAAGCACGTTATGGGTCGAATAGGTGAATATTCATCAAACTTCAACGATATTGTTTTGCATGCAGAGATTAGATCTCCTAAAGAATTAGAGGATGAGGTTGGTTTAACTGAAGGTAATATTTTCCAAGGCGAGTTAACAATGGATCAATTAATGTTTAATCGACCTGTACCAGGATTTGCGCAATATAAAACACCGATCAATAATCTGTATATGTGCGGTTCAAGTACACATCCAGGTGGTGGAGTTATGGGCGCACCTGGAGCAAACGCGGCAAGAGAAATCCTACTTGAATTAGGAAAACAAAGCGAGTCACATTACATATGAGTAAATATGATATTATAATAGTTGGGGGCGGGCATAACGGTTTAATTTGTGCGTCTTATTTGGCAAAAAGAAAATTCAAAACTCTAATTCTTGAAAAAAATACAGAAGTTGGAGGACTTGCAAACTGTGGAAGTACAATTAATTCGTTATCATCAAAAATAGTTAAAGATTTAAATATGAATTTGATACAATCAAATAAACCTTCCTACACTGTTGCTTTAGAACCAAGTAATAATCATACTGTTATAGAAGAAAGATATAATGATATTATCTTTCATTCAACATCCGCTGATCAAGAAAGTCAAAAACAATTTAAGAGTTTAGTAGGTAAATATAAAAAATTTTCATCATCTTTAAGAAAATTCATGTACAACGAGCCTCCAAGATTAAAGTCGGGAAAAAGTAAAGATGCCTGGCAACTCATCAAAATGGGTTGGAGTATAAGAGGACTCGGAAAGAGAAATATGCGAGAATTTCTTAGGATTATAGGGCTAAATATTGCAGACGAATTGGAGGACAATATCAGTAATGATACTTTAAAAGGTCTATTAGCTTATGAATCTATATTGGGATCAAATCTGGGCCCAAGATCACCTGGAACAGTTTTAACTCTACTGTATAAACAAGCTATTCAGGAAGGTTTGATTTTTAACTTTAAAAAATACGAACGGAATGAATTTTTATCTTCTTTAGAAGGTATGTGCTTAAATCAAGGAGTTGAGATTAGAAAGAATTCTGGAGTGAAAAATATTATTTTAGACGGTCATAGTGCGAAAGGTGTTCGACTGGAAAATAATGAAGAAATCTTTGCTGATATTATAATATCCAATGTAGACCCGAAAAGAACATATTTTAACCTTCTTGGTACAGAGGCCTTGGATACAGATTTTATAAGAAGAGCCAATAACGTAAGGGCAAAAGGAAATGTAGCTAAACTAAATTTATCACTGAGGGAAAAACCAATAATCAATAGTCTTGAAGAAAATAAATCAAATGCAAAGTTTGTTTACGCACCAGATATTAATTATATAGAAAATTCATTTAATGCGAGCAAGTACAATACTTTTTCAGACAATTTATGCATTGAGTTTAAATATAATGAAAATGAAATTGATGCAAATATCAACTATGTTCCATATGTTAAAAATTCAACTCATGACAAAGAAAAAATTATTCAACAATCTATTGATTTGCTAAAACCATTTATTGATAATTTAAACGTAACAAATGCGACTATCCTAACCCCTAACGATATTGAAAGTAAGTTTCATGTGACAGGAGGGAGTTGGAATCATGGTGAGTTTGAGATTGATCAATTGTTTATGATGAGACCTTTTTACGGCTCTGCGCAATATCAAACACCTATAAATAATCTTTACTTGTGCAGTGCGGGAACGCACCCGGGTGGTGGAATAACAGGAATTAATGGACACAATACAGCAAAAAAAATTTTAGAGGAACATAGATGAACAACAATAATATCTCCTATAAACAACCCCTTTTAGAGACTCCGTTTCATAGTAAAACTAGAGAAAAATGCTATGCTCATGACTGGTTTCGTTGGGCGGGATATAAAGTAGTGCGTCAATATACTAATGCTGAATTAGAATATACAGCAATAAGAAATACGGCGGGGGGAATAGATATAACTCCCATGCATAAATATAGCATTAAAGGATCAGACGCTAAGTCATTTATTAACAAATTAATAACCAGAGACATTAGCAAGATAAAAAATAATCAAGTTGTATATGCGCTGTGGTGCAATGAAGATGGGTACATTGTTGATGATGGCACAGTATTCTGTTTCAATGAAGATGATTTTATAATTTGTTGTGCGGAAAGAAATTTGAATTGGTTTGAGGATACGGCAATGGGATATGAAGTAGCAATAGAAGATATCAGCAAATCAATTGCCGCCCTCGCCTTTCAAGGACCATTGTCTTGCAAAATTCTTAATATGCTTGGCGCAAAAGGAATTGAAAATTTGAAACCGTTTGATTTTGGCAATTATCAAATAAATAATAAAGAAGTAATGATATCAAGAACTGGTTTCTCTGGTGATCTAGGTTATGAACTTTGGATCAAGCCAGATATTGCAACCCAGGTGTGGGATGATTTATTTTCCTTTAATCATTACTATAAAATCTTGGCAGCAGGACTAACAGCATTAGAAATGGTTCGCATTGAAGCCGGTTTTGTTCAAGTTAATGCCGATTTCATAGCCGCTGAACAAGCTCTTAGACCAAATAGAATGCGAACACCTTACGAGCTTGGTCTGGGCTGGATTGTAAATTTAGAAAAAGACTATTTTACTGGAAAACAGGCTTTAATTAGACATAAAGAAAAAGGACCTGAAAAAAAACTCGTAGGATTAGATATTGAAGGAGATAAACCCGCTGTGGGTTCGGTAATCTACGATAACAGTAAAAAAAATATAGCTAAAGAAATTGGTATAGTGACAGCTGCGATGTGGTCCCCTGTCCTTAAATCTAATATTGCCATTGGATTTGTTAACAAAGAACATTATAAATTAGGATCAAAAGTGTATGCAGAAATTTATCATCCAGAAGAGCTTGATTACAGAAAAATCTGGGCGAAATGCAAAGTAGTTAAAAAACAGTTTTTTAGTCCCCAGAGACGATATGATATTCCGGCTGATATATAAAACAATGAAAAAATTACTATTAACATTACTAATTACTTTATTTAGCTCATCACTATT
>PBDW01000010.1 GCA_002717485.1 Pelagibacteraceae bacterium
GGTATGTATATTGGACAATCAACAAAAATTGTAGATAGAAAAACTGGAAATATTACTTATGGTAAAATACCTCCCTATTCTGTTCTTGTCCCAGGTTCATTACCTGATAAAAAAAATCCTTTAGCGCCTTCTTTGAATTGTGCTGTAATAATTAAACAGGTTGATGAAAAAACTCGATCAAAAACATCGATTAATGATCTTTTGCGCGATTAATGATAATGACAAACTGTGATCCTATTATCTTAACACAGTCACTAATTCAGTGCGCTAGTGTAACTCCAGAAGACAATGGTGTTATCAAATGTGTAAAAAGTCATCTTGAAAGTTTTGGATGTAAATGTGAAATTCTAGAATTTTCTTCAAAAGATTCTTATAACGTAAGAAATTTATTTGCTAGCATAGGAAAAAATGGAAAACATTTTGCTTTTGCTGGTCACACTGATGTAGTTCCAATTGGTGATGAAAAATCTTGGAAGCATGGGCCATTTGATGGAAATATTGTTGAAGGAAGAATATATGGACGTGGTTCAGAAGATATGAAAAGTGCAGTTGCTTGCTTTATTTCAGCTACTGAAAAATTTATAAACAAATATGGAAATGATTTTGGTGGAAGAATATCTTTCATAATAACAAATGATGAAGAAAAAGATGCAATCAATGGGACAAAAAGAATTATGGAATGGATAAAAGAAAACAATATTACTGTAAATGATTGCATTGTAGGTGAGCCAACTTCAAATCAAATAGTTGGAGATAAAATTAAAATAGGAAGACGAGGATCAACAAATTTTTACTTAGAAATTAAAGGTATTCAAGGCCATACTGCAAATTCTCATCGTGCTGAAAACCCAATACATCATTTAGTTAAAGTCCTTCAAAACCTTATGTCTGAGCCATTAGATGTTGGTAATGAATATTTCTTACCTTCATCATTACAAATTGCTACAATTGATGTAGGAAACACTGCATCAAATGTCATACCTGAAAAAGTTAGGGCAACAATAAATATAAGATTTAATAATTTGCATACTGGCAAATCATTAAATAAAATTCTTAAAGAAAAGATCGATGAAATATTAAAAAATCAAAAAAATATAAACTACTCTTTAGTTCAAGAAATCACTGGTGAATCTTTTTTAACTAAACCTAATACTTTAGTAAATATTGTATCTGAAGTTTGTGAAACTATTAATGGGAAAAAGCCAATGCTGGGAACTGACGGCGGTACTTCTGATGCAAGATTTATTAAAGATTACTCTCAGGTTTTAGAGATAGGAGTAGTAAACAATACTTTACATAAAGTTGATGAGAGCGTAGCAATAATAGATTTAGAAAAATTAACAAATATATATTACGAAATTTTAAAAAAATATTTTACTAAGAATTAGCTTTTAAAAACTCTAAATATTTTTTAATAACATTATTCCATAAAAAATTTTCTAAAACTCTTTTTTTTGCATTTCTTCCCAGTTGTTCTAACTTTTCTTTATTTTGTAATAGTTTTTTAATTTCTAAATATAGGCTATCTTCATTTTTTAATAATAATCCAGTTTTTTCATCAATTATAGCATCGCTAGTTCCTCCGACGTTTGTTGCAATTGATGTTATTCCAAATAATGCAGCTTCAATAAATACAATACCAAATCCTTCTATGGACCTATTAAAAGATTCATTAGAAGTTGGCATAACCATTAAATTCGATTTTTCAAAAATCTCTTTTTTTCCTTTATTATCAACATTATTAATAAATATAACTGCGTCTTCGATATTTAATTTTTTGGTTAAATTTAACAATGTTTTTTTTTCAGGGCCTTCACCGGCAATAATATATTTGATTTCTGGAAAATCAGGTTTCAGTTGTTTAATTGCTTCTAAGACCTTGGAGTGTCCTTTGCGTTTTTCTAAGCGGGCCAAAGTTATTAAAACAGGATTACCTGAAATATTATATTTATTTCTTGTTTCAATTAAGCGCAAATCTTCAGTTCCAGGATTAACTATTGTTATATTTGATTCACTAATTCCAAGATTTTTAACTAATTGAAAGGTATAACTTGAATTAGTCACTATCTTTTTTGTTTTTTTAAGAATTCTTGTTATTCTATTTTTTCTTTTTTCTTCATTAAATAACAACTCATTGCCATGTGCCAAACATATAGTGGGTATATTAAGTAAATTTATTTCATCAATACATAATTCTAAACTTTTCCATGTATCCGCAATGATGCCATCAATTTTTCTGTCCTGAATAAATAGTTTGATATCTCTAGATTTTTTTCTACGTCGAAGAAATTTTATACCTCCATACCTAAAAATCTTCAAAATATTACCATCATTAGAGTCAAATATTTCATCATTGATGCGAGAATGGCTATCTGCAAAGACTCTTACTTCATTAGTTAAGGCAAGATTTAAGGCGAGGTTTGTTAAAAGATTCTCTATCCCACCCACTCTGCTTGCAAAACATTGCGTAATAACAAGATACATTGTGTTTTAAATTCCTATATTGGCCGAGTCACGTATTTTAACCATTTCACCTCATTGTTATTTAAATATTTTATTGAATTATAATACACTTTTTTATGATATTCATTTAACCAATTTCTTTCAATATCATCAAGCAGTTTTGCATCAACAAGATCAAGATCAATAGGTGCCATACTTATTGTTTCAAATCTAAGTAATTTATTTTTTTCAATTAATGCTACAATTAAATTTTCAATCCTGATTCCATATGCATCTTTTTTATAGAATCCAGGCTCATTAGATATTATCATTCCAGATTCTATATAAGGATCAGATTTATCAATTGACTTTGCAATGCGCTGCGGACCCTCATGAACATTTAAAAAGCTTCCTATACCATGACCTGTACCATGTTCGTAATCACAACCAATTTCTTGAAGACTTTTTCTTGCTAGTTGGTCAATTTTCGAACCTCTAGTTTTTTTTGCAAATCTCAAATTTGCTATCGCAATGTGACCTTTTAAGACTCTAGTAAATCTATCAACTTGCTCTCTACTTGGTATGCCAATTATTATACTTCTTGTAATATCTGTAGTTCCGTCAAGATATTGAGTGCCCGCGTCAATAAGGTAGATTTGATTGTTATAAAAATTAATATTTGAATTCTTATCAACTCGATAATGAGGCAGAGCTGCATTTGCACCAAATGCGGAAATAGCCTCAAAAGACAAAGAGTAAAATAATTTGTTATTTTTTTTTAAATTAAGAAGTTTGCGTGCAGCACTAAGCTCATTAACGTCCTTAATATTTTTTTTATTTTTTATCCAGTACAAGAATTTTATCAGACTTATCCCATCTCGACTATTTGCCTTTCTTGCGCCATTTAATTCAATCTTGTTCTTTACAGCCTTCATTCTAATACAAGGATCTTCAATGAATTTAAGTCTTTTTTGAAATTTTTGTAATTTATAGATGAACCAATATGGAGTATTATTTGCATCAACTCCAACTGTAATTTTAGAAGTTAAATCAAAAATATCATTTTCTAATTCATTAAAATTTTTAAAGTTTACAAATTTTGATAAATATTTTTTAATATTATTGTTAAGCTTCCTAGAATCTATATATAAATTAGCCTTGCCTTTATAAGCTAAGGAAAGATAAGCCATATTTAATGGAGAAAAATTTAGATCTGATCCTCTAATATTTAAGATCCATGCAATAGAATCTAAAGCAGTTATAAAAAAAATATTACATTTTCTTTCTTTTAATATTTTTTTAGATGCAGTAATTTTAGCATAAGTAGATTTTCCTGAATATTTTAATTCGTGCAAAAATACTTTGGACTTTGGCATTGATGGCTGGTCCTGCCAGATAGCGTCAATTGGATTCTTATCGAGAAATCTAAATATAATATTGTTATTTTTTTTTATTTTTAGCATTTTATCGAAACTTTTTTTTGAAAAAAGCCACGGGTCAATTCCGATATTGCTATTATTGCTAAAGTTATTTTGAACCCATTTATTAAAATAACTTATATGATGAGTTGTAAATTCATTTGGATTGACTTGTTTTTTTACTTGAAGCGTATACCGTCCATCTACAAAAATTGCTGCTTTATTCTTATGTACCACTACAATGCCTGCTGATCCTGAAAATTTTGTCAACCATTTCACTCGCTCAGCATATTGAGCTATCTCTTCCCCGAGGTGTTCGTCTGTTCTATGAATAATAAACCCGTCTAGATCATTATCATTTAGATGCTTTCTTAATAATTTAAGAGGTTTATTCATTATTGATTATGCTGTTTAATAGTTTTTTATCAATATTACCACCTGATACCATAACCAATACCACCTTTCCTATAAATTTATTTTGATTTTTAATAAATGCTGCTGTCGGGACAGCACCTCCAGGTTCTACGATAATATTAAATTCCTTATATAAGAATCTTATTGCCTCTTTAACTTCATCATCGCTAACAACAAATCCTCCGCTAAGTAGTTTTTTATTAATTCTAAAAGTCTTCTGACCAGCAACTTTGCAAGTTAACGAATCGCATATGGTTTTTTTCTTTGGATTAATAGTAACTAACTTTCCTTCATTGAGTGACAGTCTCATATCGTCGTAATGTTCTGGTTCAGCACAATATATTGATAAATTATTATAAAAATTTTTCAAATAAACTGATGTACCTGCTATCAATCCTCCTCCGCTACAGCAGCATAAAAAAATATCCGGTGTGATTTTATCTTTTAGTAATTTTTTTGTTATTTCCAAACCCGCTGTTCCCTGTCCTGAAATTATATCTTCATCATCAAATGGACGAATAATTGTTTTATTATTATCAAATGCTATTTTCGAAGCTATATCTTCTCTGCTTTCATTCATCCTGTCATAAAGGACAATCTTAGCTCCATATTTCCTTGTATTTTTAAGCTTGATAGCTGGAGCATCGTTAGGCATAACTATAGTGGATTCAATACCCATAAGTCTTGATGCATATGAGACTGCCTGAGCGTGGTTTCCTGAAGAGTATGCCACAACGCCACTTTTTCTTTGATGATCTGTTAGTTCTAACAGCTTGTTAAGCGCCCCCCTAATCTTAAATGACCCAGTAAGCTGGAGGGATTCAAGTTTAAAGAAAACACTTGATTTATAGCGATTATTTATAGATTTATTACTTACTAGCGGGGTTTCGACAATAGTATTTTTAATCTTGGTGTATGCTTTTTCTATTGTATTAATATTTACATCTTTCATTAGACTAATCTAATTCTAAATACATTATATGATACTAAATTATTATAAGATAATTGTTTTTATCTTAAAAATGTCTAAATATAACATATGGATCAAAAAATAATATCTCCTTGTATCAGCGTATGTAGAACAGACCCGATTTCTGGCTTTTGCTATGGCTGTGGAAGATCAAATGAAGATAAAACAAGCTGGAACAATCCTGAAACCTCTGAGGAATGGAAAGTGCAGAATCTGGAAGATATTCAAGGTCGTCTATCAGGATGGCAACTTGAGTCTTTTAAAAAATCATATGAATACAAAAAAATTAACGGCATTTCGCTTATAAAAAAAACATTATTAGAAAAAAATAAAACATAAAGGTTCTGGATGCTGACGTTGCAATAAGCAGAATATCTTTCTATTAATATATTTTCTTCAACTTTTCACTTTTAATAAATCACTAAAACGAGTTGTGTAGCATGGAGATATCCTCTGCCTCTGCATAGACCATAATTTTTTTACTCCCTCTGCAGCTGTGCAAATTGTATCGCTTCCGTAACGAAAATTAATAAGATCAAAGGATTTCATTAGTGATTTTGATTTTATTCTATCGGTTTCAAACAAACCTTGAATGTTTGATTCAATCGATAGATCAAGCATAATTACTCCAGCTTTTTTATAGCGATAGCCTGGACGATAAATCTTCCGCAATCCTTGTAATGCTTTTTTAACAATAATAATTGTATCGTTTGTTGGATAGTCAAATTGTATTTTAACAGAATTAGAATATTGAGGATCATTTTTATTAAAATGATTTGTCAATAAAAACAGGCTCATAACACTTGTAACAAGTTCTTCCTCACGAAGCTTTTCAGATGCTCTTGTTGCGTAACAGGCGACAGATTCGGATAAATCATTAATTGTTTCAACGGGGGAGCCAAATGAACGAGAAACACAACAATTTTTTCTCAAATTTGGAATCATCTCCAAGCTTAAACATGAGAATCCTAAAAGTTCCATTGATATGCGTTCTCCTACAACACCCATATGCTGCCTTATCCATCTTCTGTCTCTTTGAACAAAATCATTGGCACAACAGATGTTATTCTGTTTTAAGAATTTAGATAGTTTTTTTCCTATTCCCCATACCTCTGCTACATCAAGATTGGCTAGTTCCAAGCTTATTTCTGCAGAATCCAAGAGTATGCAGACCCCTTTTCTTTTTTTATCATTCTTGGCAATGCGGTTAGCAACTTTTGCCAAAGTTTTTGTATTTCCCACTCCAATGCTAACCGGGATTCCAACCCATTTCTTTATGGTTTGACGAATATTATGACAATAATCATATAAATCACCTTTATTAATTCCATCGAATTTTAAAAATGCTTCATCTATAGAATAAATCTCAATCTCTGGAGAAAACCTTGATAAAATTTCCATAACCCGTTGTGAAATGTCCCCATACAATGAATAATTTGATGAAAAGACTTGTACGTTATTTTTTTTAATAATATTTTTTGCTTTAAAGTATGGCTCTCCCATTTTAATTCCTATTTTTTTAGCCTCATCTGAGCGTGCAATAATACATCCATCATTGTTTGATAATACAACAACAGCTTTGCTAAATAATCTAGGATTAAATATTCTTTCACAAGATGCGTAAAAAGAATTACAATCAATCAAAGAATAAATTTCTTGTTTTGATTTATAATTATTACCTAACAACTGTTGCATGAATAACGTATGTCACTACTCCCCATAAAAAACACTCCATTTCCTCCTTGATTTCAAAGTTGGGATAATTGCTGTTGCCAGAAACAAGAAAAATTTTTTTATATTTCTTTTTAATTTTTTTAACTGTTAAGTCTCCGAATATTGAAGCAATAACAATATCATTATGTTTGGGCGTCAAACTCTTATCAACAATAAGCAAATCGCCGGACTGAATGTTAGAATCTAACATCGATGTTCCACTTGCCCTTACAATAAAGGTAGCTGCAGGATGAGGAATGAGATATTCATTTAAATCAAGCTTATGTTCCATATAATCGGAGGCTGGAGATGGGAATCCGGCAGATACCTTATCTGCAAACATTGGAATTTCAATTTTCTCAGCGACAGGATCGTTTTGGTGCTTTGTAAGCTTTAATTTATTCATTATCCTCAAAATTTTATCGAAGTACTAATTTTTGTTCTACTTTTGTTCTAATAAAAATAATGGGAAAGTCAATTTAAAATTGCCTACAGACATAAAAAAACGGCCCAGTATTGCTACTAGACCGTTTTTTGAAAAGGTTGTTTCCTCCCTATCCAGATAACTAAAGGTTTCCCTATAGATACCTAATTACAATTTTTGCAAATTATAATTAAGCAAACATTAACGGGTATTTAATCGGTAATCCAGATAAAAATCTAATAGTATAAATAAAAAAGTGTGTAAGAATCTTAATAAGCTGTGAAAAAACAGTGGGTATGTGACAATAAGCAATAAGTGATATGTTCAAATATTGAACAAAGCTAAAGTTTTGACTTATCAGAATTGCATATGCTTATAACAACCTTTCCTAAAAAATTTTTTTCTAAAAAAAATTTCTGAGCTTCAACCATATTATTTAATGGAAATGAGCGAGCTAACAAGGGTTTGATTTTATTTTTTTCAATATAAGAAATTAAATTTTTAAAAATATTATCATCTAAAACTGTGCAGCCAAATAATTTTAAATCTTGAAGGTATATGGTTCTTAAATCAATATCTGCTATTGGACCAGTAACAGCTCCCGCAGTAGCATATCTCCCAAATTTTTTTAATTTGCTAATTAATATATTAGAAAAATTACCTCCTAACAAATCTATTACGACATCAACTGAATTATCACTTATAGTTTTTATTTCATCATAATTAATGGTCATACCAGAATTAATTTTTTTTATTTGTTGTTTTTTATTTATATTAGTTACAGCAATGATTTTAGCTGACCTTAAACTTGCTAACTGTATACAAGCTGAGCCCACTCCTCCAGAAGCACCAGTAATTAATACTTTTTCATTTTTTAATAATCTTGTTCTATTTAGCATATTTTCCGCAGTACTATAAGAACAAGGAAAAGTAGCCAGTTCATCACTGGATAACTTGCTATTAATTTTTAATGCAAATTCACTTTGAACTTTTGTATATTCTGCAAAACAACCATTTATTTCTGATCCTAGGAAAAAGTAAGAATTTTTGATTTTCATACACGGATTAATTAATACACGTTCACCAACTCTGCTTTTATTAACTGCTGATCCCACATCTACAATTTTACCACAACCATCAATTCCTTGTATTCTGGGAAATTCTATTCCTTGCCCACTCCAAGAACCATCATTATTAACTCTACTAAGCATACCCTCGCTAGCTAATTTAGTATTATTTCCAGATATATTGTTTTTTGAATACCAAGCAATTCTGGTGTTAATATCAGTATTATTAACGCCTGCAGCGTGAATTTTGATTAAAACCTCATTATTTTTTAATATTGGTAAAGGTATATTTTCATTAAATTCAATTTTATCAAAACCTCCATGACCATTAAGGTATACGCCTTTCATACTTTTAGTGACAGGCTTCATTATATTTTTTTAATCTCCAGTAATTATATGGCCAAGCTGATAAAAAACCCGCTACTAACATCATAAAGGCTATTCCCCAATTAAGCACTGCGCCCCCAGTCACAATCCAATCTAATGAATTCATTGTTATCTCCATAGTAAGCATTGAAATAAAGCTCATACCTAAAGCAGTTTTAAATGCTTCCTTTAAACTCATTTGCCGCAATAAAACTATTGTTTCCAATATAATACTTGTAATTAAACCATTAATAATTGCAATTATCATAATTAACAATGTGGCTAATTGGAATGAATTTAATTGAAAAAATAAAATAGTGCCAAAATCGCCAATACTACAGCCAGCTAGGCACCATAGCGTATTATATGCGCTTTGTTTTTTCATTCCTTATCCATTTAACCAGACACTCTACTCCTCTAAAAATTTTAGGGCAATATTGTTTAATGAATTCANTATCTAATGATGGTGGCGAATATTTTTTTGCAAAATCAAGAGCCTTACCGCCATCAAAATCAACAAAGGCTATTCGTGATATAAGCTGATTTGAGGATATTCCAAAATCTGACCCAGGTAGCATAGCAAAACCAGTGTCGTTAAGGATTTTTTTACATAAACTCTGACTATCACTTATTTCATTCGATTTATTAATAATTAATGAAAAATCGCATAACATATAGAACCCGCCCTGAGGTTTTTGGCAAACAATCCCCTCATCTATTAAAGATTTATAAACATAGTTCGATATGCAATTAAGGATATTTCTTGATAAATTTAAATATTGACTATGATCTTCGCTGTAGGCCTTTATTGCAGCGTATTGGATAGGTGCGCTAACGCTGGTAAATGTTTCACTAGCTATGGATCTCATAACCTTATGAACATTAGAGAGTTCTTTCGGAAATATTAATGTTCCTAGCCTCCACCCCCCGGCTCCGCACCATTTACTTATTCCACTACTAATAATAGTACCTTCGGGATAATAATTGGTGATAGATTCATATTCACCATTAAAATTTAATTCACAATAAATTTCATCGGAAATAATAATTAAGTTATTCTCTTTAGCTACTTTTGACAAACCGACTAGATCAGGATGAATTGTTCCAGATGGATTATTTGGGGAATTTATAATTAATAATTTTGACTTACTTTTCAAATCTTGACATTTTTTATGAATTTGCTCTGGTGTAACGTGCCAATTATTTTCAGTGGTACATTCTATATGATGAATACTCTTATTAAGAATTATTGCTTGAGGCTCGTATGAAACCCAACTTGGTGTGGGTAAGATCAAATCACCTTCTAAAACTAATTGAGTCTGAAAAATTAATTCTTTAGAGCCTGGTCCAATTAAAATATTATTTGTGTCGTATTTATAATTATTTTTTACTGAATGATACTGCGCTATCTTTTGTCTAAGTTCATACAATCCTGAAACATTAAGATATTCTTTTTTATGGGCATTTTTTTTTAATTCTTTGACCACTACATCGGGAACTGGAAAAGGTGATTGTCCGAGACCAAACTTAAATATTTCCTTACCTTGATTTTCTAAATTTATTGAAAGCTCATTTATTGCAAGTGTTGATGAAGTTTTAATATTTATTAAATTTTCTTTAATTTTTGCCATTTTTATAAACAAATAATATATTGTAATTGAATAGACATTCAATCAAATATTCGTTAGTTTGACAACAGTACATAGAGTTTAAGGAGGAAATATGAAAAAAATTCTAGTTTCTATTTTGGCATCAATATCTGTATTGTTCACTTTTTCATTACCAACAACTACAGTTATAGCTGCTGATTTTATTTCAATTGGAACCGGTGGCCCTACTGGAGTTTATTTTGTGGTAGGTAATTCAGTTTGCAGAATGGTGCATAAAGAAGCGGCTGAGGGAAGAAAAGAAGGTAGAAAGCATGGAATTAGGTGTGCTGCGCCTTCAACAGGTGGATCAAATTATAATATTGGTCAAATTAGTGAGGGTGAATTGCAATTTGGAGTTGCGCAATCTGATTGGCAATATCATGCTTATAATGGCTCGTCAAAATGGGAAGGTAAACAGTATAGCAATTTAAGAGCAGTTTTTTCTGTTCATCCAGAACCTTTCCAACTTATAGCTGGTAAAGGTACAGGTATTAAATCTTGGGGAGATCTTAAGGGAAAAGTTGTTAATATTGGTAATCCAGGTTCGGGCCAAAGAGGAACAATGGAAGTTCTTATGGAAAAACATGGAACAAGTATGAGCGATTTTAAACAGGCAACTGAATTAACTTCATCTGAGCAAGTTGGTGCACTTTGCGATGGTAAAGTTGATGCAATTGGATATACAGTTGGCGTTCCAAATGGCGCAATTGGTCAAGCAATTGATGGATGCGGTGCGCATTTTGTTAACCTAGATTCAAATATTGAAAAAGCACTTGTAAATGACAATCCATTTTATGCGTTTGCAAATATTCCAGCAGGAGTATTTTATTCCGCACAAAAAAATGATGCTGTTACATTTGGTGTTATGGCAACATTTGTTTCAAGCGCGGACGTGAACAATGATGTTGTTTATGAAGTTGTTAGAGCAGTCTTTGAAAATCTTGATGATTTCAAAAAGCTTCATCCTGCATTTAAGAACTTAGATCCAAAACAAATGATTTCTAATGGTCTTTCTGCTCCATTGCATGATGGTGCTGTGAAATACTATAAAGAACAAGGTTGGATGTAAACTTAATTTTTAATTAAAGCCCGCATCTTAACTATTAAGAAGCGGGCTTTTTTTATTATGAAAAATAATTCTAAAGATATTGAACGTAAAGTTGGAGAAATAGAAGGTAGGGCAAGAATCTTATCAGGATGGCAACTTAAGTTTGTAGCTGTTATTGCTTTTACATGGTCTTTATTTCAACTTTGGTACGCCTCACCACTGCCATATATTTTTGGTTTTGGGGTTTTTATAGATGTGCCAGCAAGAGCAATTCATCTTGGTTTTGCTCTATTTATTGCATTTTTAGCTTTTCCATTTTTAAAAAAAGATCGGGATAAAAAAATAACTTTAATAAGTTTTATTTTATCAATTCTGGGTTTGGTTTGTACATTATATATATTTATTAATTATGAAGCTTTGGTTTATCGAAACGGAATTTTACTAAAATTACCTTTTGAAATATTCAATAATTTAATTAATTTACCTATAGAGCTTATTATAGGTGCAATTGGAATCATTCTGCTTCTCGAAGCTACAAGAAGAGCGATAGGTACCCCACTTGTAATAGTAGCATCTATATTTTTAATCTATTCAATTTTTGGCCAAAGTATGCCTGAGCTTATTTCTCATCAAGGATTATCATTAAAAAGGCTTGTTGGGTATCACTGGTTTGGAGGAGAGGCAATCTTTGGCATTCCGATTTCGGTTTCTGTAAGTTTTGTTTTTCTATTTGTCTTATTCGGCTCAATGTTAGATTATGCAGGAGGAGGAAGATATTTTTTAAGTTTAGCAATAGCATTAGTGGGAAAATTTAGAGGCGGTCCCGCTAAGGCAGCTATCCTTGCTTCTGGGTTAACCGGAATGATATCTGGCTCTTCAATAGCTAATGTTGTTACTACAGGAACATTTACAATTCCTATAATGAAAAAAACTGGATTTCCTGCAACTAAGGCTGGCGCAATCGAAGTTGCTGCATCAGTAAATGGACAAATTATGCCGCCTATAATGGGAGCTGCGGCATTTATTATAGCTGAAATGTTAGGAATAACATATTTTCAAGTTATCACTCATGCATTTATTCCTGCGGTAATAGTTTATCTATCTTTGTTTTGGATTTCTCACCTAGAAGCCTGCAAGTTAGGATTGCAAGGTATGGAAAAACAAGACATTCCTGAATTAGGAAAAACATTTCGTTCAGGAATTCATTTTATAATTCCAATTGCAATTTTAGTTTATCTATTAATAATCAAACGATGGACCGCTGGCAGCGCTGTTTTTTATAGTATTTTAACAATGATGGTTATTATGATTGTACAAAAGATTGATTTTAAAAATTTGCATAATGTACCTTTAATAGGAAAACAAATTTTTGAAGGACTTAAAGATATAGCAAGGGGAATGATCCGTGGGGCGATGAATATGACTAATGTTGCAATTGCAATTGCAACAGCTGGAATTATTGTTGGGGCTGTAGGATCAACAGGATTATCTAATGCAATGATCGAAGTAGTAGAATTTATTTCTGGTGGTAATATTATCATATTACTTCTTATGGTTATGGTTCTGTGTTTAATACTAGGCCTAGGGCTGCCCACCACTGCAAATTACTTAGTTGTCGCAGCATTAATGGCAAATGTGATTGTTGAAATTGGTGGGGCTTCAGGAATAATTCTTCCTTTAATTGCGGTTCATCTATACGTATTTTATTTTGGACTAATGGCAGATGTTACGCCGCCTGTGGGATTAGCTGCCTATGCGGCTGCAGCTATATCAAGAGCAGATCCTATTCGTACAGGAGTGCAAGCTTTCTATTATGAAATAAGAACTGCTATTTTACCGATTGTTTTTATATTTAATAATGAACTTTTATTAATTGGTGTAACAAGTTTTTGGCATGGACTAATGATTTTCTGTGTTTCCCTTATTGCAATTTTTTGTTTCACTTCTGCTACACAAGGCTGGTTTTTAACGCGTTTAAGATGGTTTGAGATAATTGTATTGCTATTTATCACAGTCAGTATGTTTAGACCTGATTTTATTATGAACAGAGTTTACCCTGAGTATGAAGAGTTTAAAAAAGATTTAACTTCTGAATTAAATTTTGAAGAAATACGAAAGGTACGTTTTCATGTTGTTAGACATACTGACTATGGTGATCGTTATAAAATGTTTGCATTTCAAATTAATCCAAATGCGAATGAAAGTATTTTAAATCTTATAGGATTAGAATTAGAAAAAAATGAAAATAACAATTTTGATGTAGTTAATTTAAACTACAATAGCCCTGCAGAAAAAAGGGGTATGGACTTTTATGATGAAGTTACAAGAATTGAAATCAGCTCAACGGACCGCCCTGCAAAAGAGTACGTATATGTTTTTGCTTTTATTCTACTTCTATTAATTACTTATTCTCAAAGAAGGTCAAGTCTGAAAAAACTATGAATAAATCTTATCTGATAATCCCAATATAAGTACTGCTGATGATACAACCATAAATGCAGAAAGAACTAGGTCAGTTAAGCTGTTTTTAGCTTCAATATCCTTATCTATTAACTTAAAATAAAATAAAGATTCATATAAAAGTTGAGCAGCTGCAATAATAAAAATCAAATTAAAATACACCCATGCTCC
>PBDW01000011.1 GCA_002717485.1 Pelagibacteraceae bacterium
TAACTGATACAGATTTACCTGATGTAGATCCATCTCTATTACCACAAGCACCAGAACAATCATTACAAAGAGTTCCATCTGAATATGAATCAGACACAGTACAACCGGATGTTGCAGCTTTTGCAAGAAATAGAGCATTAGCCAGAGCTAGAGCTAGATCAGATTTACAAAGAAGGGATACTGAACCTTTTATTGATTCTGAACAGGAAGATGATGATGGAGATGAAGAAGATGAAGAAGATGAAGAAGATGATGAATCAAGAATTAATCAGATTGATGTAGATAATTTTTATGAATCATTACCAGATTTTAAACAGGATCCTGATCATGATATTGGAAATTATTATTATTATATTAGTAGTCATGGTAGTTTAGAAGAATTAACACCAATACAATATGATTTAAGTGATTTTTGGTATCTTATTGATGGACGACATTTACCACAAAAAACTGAAAAAATAACTATAGAAATAAAAACAAATTCAGTGTGTATGGATTATGTTTTAACTAGACAATTTACAGATCCAGATAAAACAAGTATAGAAATTCCAACATATAATAAAGAGTTATTTAAAAATTATCTTAAATTTGTGATAGAAGTAAGTAAACCAGATCCAAATAAAGAAAAAAGTTATTATATTTCTGAAATATATGTATTTGATAATAAAAAAAATGAATATGTTTTATTTACTAATGTTAGAACCGATAAAGATATAGATTACAGAAGGAATTTAATACCAAATATTGGATATTCATTAAGTGGAGCAAGTGATTTTAATATGGGAATAATAGAAGTTTTAAAAACAGGTGATAATATATTTACTCCTACTCAGGAGTATTTAACTAGAACATCGAGTGATGATGTAGTTGGAGCTATTTTAGATACTCCAAAATATGAAATTGATTGGGATTATAAAGAAACTCATTCTCCAGAAATGGCTAGAAGGGATAATTTTATGTTATATAGTAATAGTGATTCATTAATAGATAAAATATTAGATTTAATACCTTCGAATACAGAACATAGAGAATATAATATTACTATATTTAATTCTGCTTGTTTATATAGTGAAGAATATTCTAAATTTATAGTAAATTATAATAAATGGGCTGATATTTATTTTGATGATATTTTTAAAACAGCCAATAAACAGAAAAAAGAAACTATTAGTAAGAAAATGTCTAAAAAAACAAAAATACGAAATTTAAATAAAAAAATTGAAGATTTAAAAGAGACATTAAAATCAAATCAACTAAAAATACATGAGATTAGAAAAAAATTAGATGAATTTGAAGAGGCCGGGACTGTTGAGTCTGGTCTTGATTTAATTGATTTATTAGATAATGAAGATTATATGGAAAATTCTGAAAAATGGAATGAATTAAAAGCTAAACAAAACGAAATTATTAGAAAAAGTGAAGAATATAAAAAAGAATTAAAAGAATTAGAAACTGGTGTTGAATATTTAGATGATAAAACTAGTAAAATTGGGAAAAAACAAAAAGCAATGATTGCTTATAAAAGATTAGGTTCACCAACTATATTTTCACCAGTTGGTAAAGAAATATTTGGAAATAGAACTACCCGAAGTTTAAGTGGATTAAAAAAATTACAAAATATCAAAAAAGATGCAGGTATATTTGGTGGTAAAAATAAAAAATTATCTTTAAAAAAAAGAAAGAAAAGAGCTATGAAACTAAAAAAAAAAAAACAAATTGGAGGAACTAGATTTTCAGATATTGTTACACTCGAGAGTTTAAAAGAAAATTTAAAAAAAGATAAAGATTATTTAAAAAAATCCAGATTTAGAGTACAACCATTACAATTCATGGATGATGGTAAAAGTTCATTATACGAAGAAGATAATGAATATGATGATGATATACATAGTTATATAATTGATTTAGTTGATTTAAATAATATGGGTGATTATGGTACTATCGATGAGTTTGGAATTGGAAAAAAAACTATAGCTATTCGTCGTCCTACAGCAACTTATTTAAATCGTCAAGAAGATTTATATGATGATGATTATCCAGAAGATACAGAACTTCCAAGTATACTTATGGGTTTTAGAGATGATGGACATAGTATCCAAACCTATTTAAGAATACCACTTGATTTAAATGAATTACAAAATATATTACATTATCAATGTGCGGCAGGTATAGATAAGAAAGATGTATGTGAAAATATTGATGGTTGCTCTTATAATAAATATAAAAAAGGCGAACGAGGTTGGGAACCAATTAGTAGGGAGTGGATATCTATAGAACGAGAACCGAAAACAGAACAAGGAGATGAATGTGAAATAGATAGACATTGTTTTGCTGATAATATTACAAATGATGGAAGTAAATGTAAAGATGGTATTTGTATGACACAAAATGAGTTTAATGACCAGTATGAACCAGATGGATATTGGGATGAAGATTATGGTGGCGATTGTATATCTGATGAGGTTGGTATGCCTCATGTAGAATATTTAATTATAAAAGTAACAGATAAACCAGATTTATTATCAGATAATTATATTCAAAAAAGATTAGTACAAAAAAGAAAAGAGGCATTAACAAAACATAGATTAGAATCTAAATATCCCAGAAACCGAACACACGGACCATCTATAATTCCATATAGTACTCAAAAATCTCATACAGTTCCGTGGACTGCCCCTGGTGATGATGTTTTACCTATTGAAATTATAAATAAAATTACTAGCTATATGGACTAAAAAAATAATAAAAAGTATATAAAAATTAATGTAATTAGATTTATATATTTAGATTTATATATTTAGATTTATATATTTAGATATTAATTTTATATTTTTAAAAGTAAAAAATTCTTTCTAATTTTATTTATTTCATTTTTATTTCCACACGTATTACTATGATTTTTTGTATCACCATTAATGATATTTTTTAGACCAGAGAATCTTGGATCATTGACATAATTTTTATGTATAAAAATCGAATCTGTATTAAAAGCACGACAAGGTAAAATACAATGAAGACGTGTTGTTATAACCTGTTCTGCGTTTCGATATTTATTTAATAGTTCTTCAGCCATTATTAAACGTTCTTTTAATGGCATTGTACTACTTATATCGTGTTCAATTAATTGGTAATTATTATATTTTGAAGTATCTAACTCAACATTTGGAATATAATTACATTTTGTATTCACATCAACTAAATATTTACCTCCTGTTTTTTCTTTTACATCATCAAATAATAAAGTCAAACTCCCCGTAAAATAAGCATTTATACCATTTTTTTTAAATAAATAAATGGTTGATTCATCACGACAACCAATTGGTTGATGCTTTTTAAAATAATTAATATTATTACTAATTAAAAATTCATTATTAATATGTACACTTATAAATATAGGTGTAATTTTGTCAGATGGAGGAAATTTATTAATATTCTGCATATACCAACCATTCATAATCAACTTTACGGGTTCTCCATCATAATCACTTAATTTTTCTCTATCAATAAAACTATATTCTGTTATTCCCTTTTTCTTGAGGAAATGAATAGCCGCTAAGGTTTGTATATCATCGCCTATATTTACGGTTGATGCCCACATTACTGCATATTTTTTTATTTTAGAATTTTTAACTATAATTTTCTTGTGTTCATAATTAATAAAATAAGAAAAAACCGATCTGTTATCGTTGAATACCATATTATTTAATCTATCTCCCATATCATTAATTCTATAAATTGTCCAAGTAATTAAATAATAACAATTTATATTATTTTTTAAAAAATCTGCTTTTGATTTTGCTAAATTCTCAGATTCTAGATACCAATTTTGTTTATTTATTCCAGGTGTTTTATTCCAACAAATAAAATTACAACCATTTTTAACTGTTTCATAATTATTTAACAATATTAAAGATTGATGTTTTTTATATAAGGCTTCCACTGTATCGGGTCCTATATCATTCCATTCTAGATTTTCGTTTTTATCTAAAATATTATTTATATAATCTATACAAAATTTAGATACAGAACTTTGTTTTTTTATAAATAAAGAGCAACAACCAATTTTTATACCATATTCAATATCTAGCATACATTCATATCCACTTATAGATTCATACAAATTATTTAGGTCTTTGATAATAATAACATCAGTATCAAACCATAATCCTCCATATTTATGTAGGATATAGTATCGTATAATATCACTTTTAAAATTATAATCTAATGTTTTAAATCTTAAATGTGGTGTAATATAATTATATACATTATTATCATCAATAAGAATTAAATTAATATTATTTTTTTTACAAAATTCCAAGTTATGTTTGTATATTATTTTTATAAATAATGGCATTGCATTAAATCCTTGTCCCCAGTATTGAAAAACATTTAATAAATTTTTAACAGACATATTAATATATATATATATTAATTGTGAATAAAAAAATCATATTTTTTCCGTTTTTGTTTATAACTTTTTGATTTATTATAAACATATTCAAAATCATTTTCATAGTTATTTTTTGAATATATTGTTAGTAGTAATGATATGTTTTTCATTAATATTATTTAATGTAAATATATTAAAATATATTCCACCAAGGTCTATATTCACCATTATGAATAGTACTTGGTGTTGTTGTATCTATAGTATCTTTTTCAACTATACTTAGTAGTCCTTCTTTAATTAAGTTTTGTTCTATTCTTTTAATATTATTTATTCCGTGATAAGGTTTAATAATCTCTTCAATTAGTTTTTGTTTAGTTTCTAATTTTTCTAATCTATTAATTCCCTCTATATATGCTTTTCTAGATTCATCTTCATCCAATTTAGGCAACGGGTTTAATATTAAACTACCATCAGACCCCCATTCAATACCAATATTATTTGTAATTGCTTCATCATACCAACCATCTACTCCAAGTGATGAATTTTCTAATAATTGAATACTAATCAAATCTACATTAGTATTCCAATAATAAGCAAATGCCTGTTTTGCTATAAATCTATTTCTATTACAATTAGCTATTTCTTCTGATATTAATCTTTGCTCTTTTAATATATCATCAGTTACCAAAAATGGTAATTCATCTATTGTGTTTTTATCTTCTGGTCTATCAAAAACAGGTTCAGGCTCAGGTTCAGGTTCAAAATCAACTGTTTCTTCATTCTTTGGATAAATGAATTTATTATTCGAACTATACTTAATTATATTATTCCTAATTGGGATTGATTTATTCTCTAATTTGCTTCTATTTACTTGGGTTTGATTTTCAAAAACTTGGGTTGACCACATTTCAGTACCCGTTAAATCAGTTGTTAATATTTTGTGTATATATTATTTCAAATTAAAAATTTAAAGAGCTCTTTATTATTTTATAATATAAAATTTGAAATAATATTAAGTAATCCTTATTAATTATTAATATAACATCCCCTAAGCTATGGCTAACAATCTCCATTCTAAGATATGTACTACTATTATTTCTGGTGGTGAGTGTACCAGACCTGGGTGCTGGTTTTCTCATAATAAAGAATTTATTTCAGAAAAAACTACTAATTATGCTCATCATGTATACGGACATTATGTTATAACTTGTACTGATGATAGTACCAGTTGGAATGACCAACAATTTTATATTCCGTGGTATATGATTTGTGAATATCTATCTAGTAAAAAAATTGATATAGATACTTTTGATTTTAATCAGATGAAATATGAAGGATACTATGATAATCGTAATAATCCTCAACAAAAAAGATATACCTTTTTGAAAATTAAAGGAATTTTCCAAAAAAATCAACTTGGAAATAATCTAATGGTTACAAGAGAAGTTAATGGTTCCGCAACATCTATTTCTACTCTATCACCTGTTTCTAGTTCTCCAAAACACTCACTTCCTAGAACTGTTGCGGTTCCCATGAATTCAGTTACTGAAAGATTCGAAAGTCTTACTAAATTTGTGAATGAAATTTCAGCTGATGTATCAATTCAAAAAATGATTCAAAAAAAGAAAGATGAAGAAGTTTCTAATACTATTACAAATCTTACAAAAACTATTGAAGAACAACAAATCCAAATTGATCAAATGAAATCTGAACTGAATAAGAAAAGAAATATAGAGGAACCAACCAAAGAACCTAGATACAAACTTAGGAAACTTAAAACCCGTAAATAAAAATAAAAATAAATTTGAATTATTTATAGTAAATTTTTTATACTTTTTGCTCTTATTAATTATGGGTAAACGAGATCCAAATATCATACATAAATCAAATATTCTAATATGGATAATAACACCAATATTCTTTTCATTATGGTTTTATATTCTACTTAATAAAGAGAAAGAAGTTAATGTTATAACTAAAGACCCTTGTGATGAATTCGCTAATAATGTATGGATAGTATCTAATACACAATCTAGAGTATTCGCAATAGACCAAAGAAATCAATGTGATAAATTAACACAAGCTATATTAGAAGATATAAATCAAACAGCACAATATCTTGAAAATTTTCTAAAAAAAAAGAGTAATCAACAAAGTTCTTGTAATAATATATTATGTTGTGCCGATCTTAATAGTGTTAGTGATCTAGGTGTTTTTGAATTATTATATGGGATTGAATCATTAATGTCATTAAATTTAGAAGATAGAAAAAAAGCTCATGTTAAAGCACACCAAAGATGTCATACATTAATGAGAGGTGGTCATAATGCTGAATTAATTTATAATAAAACTATTATAGAAGTTAGTCAAAAAAGACAAAAAAGATGTACAGATAATTTTATTCAAAATACAGAATCTGATGAATTACTTAAACTATTTTTAGATAATATGATGACACGAATGAAAGACGGAAATGTATGTGCCTTACAATATTTTGCACATAATACAAATTATGCTGAACGCGGAATGAAAGAATGGCTGAAATATCTAAAAGAACATAATTAAACTAAAAATATTTTAAATTTGAATTATTTATAATAAATTTTTTTATTATATATAGAACAAAATGGAAAATATTAATCCAGATGATTATGATCACATTTATCAAATTAATTATGCTTATCTTATGATTAAAATATTAGAACCCTATATTAAATTTATGTTAAAATCAGATGGTTCTGAATTAGAAATTTATCATCTTAATTATAAAGCAAACCAACACAATGAACCACAATTAATAAATATAAAAGAATATATTCTATTTATTCAATATGATTTTCCTGAAATTATTCAAGCTACTAAACATTTTATTGAAAAAGAAATAGAAGAAGAAGAAAATGAAGCATTAGAATTTTCTACTAAAATATATCCAAATGGTCCCAATCGTATTAAAATTAAACCACCTGAAATGTCTCAAGAAGAATATGATAAAAAAATTAAATATTATGATGGAGAATATAAAACTGAAAAGATTGGTTCTAAAATATATACATCTAAGAACTATAAAGAGATTTCTGAATATGAGAAAAAAATACATTCATTACAAGTAAAAATAACAAATTTAAATAAAATAAATGAATTAAATATTACAAATAATTCAAAAATAAAAGATATTATTGAATTTTTAGATATCTTGAAAAATTATTATATCTTTGAATAAAAAAAAGAGCTCTTTTAAATTACCATTAAATAATTTGAATTTTTGAGAATATTTTTTTATTACCCTTAAACTCTAAACTATGGAATTATCTACTATAATCCGTCTTATATATGCTGTTAATTTTAGTATTATAATGTCTATAACTCCATTGTTATATATTCTGAATCATCCACAAATATTTAAAATTGGATTTGATGAATATACACCTATTTATATTTATTCTATTCCCCTCACTTTTATAGCATTCAAAAATATTGCCCGATTTACCAGTGGTTTAGCAATCTTTAATGATTATATAATTGGAAAACAATATTATAAAAATATAGTATATTTTCTAATCTATCTAACTTACGCATTATTAATTGAATTATATATAGTATGTTATTCTACTGAAATAAATATATATTTATTTGCTTTTATATATATATGTAAACAATATCTCTATAGTTCTATTGATTTCTCACTCGATCAAATAGATATTAATTATAATCAAAATTATAGAGTTATTGGACTTTTGGTTTTATTGATTCCACTATATGGAATTATATATCAAGATTATCTATTGATATCATTAAAACTACTATATTTTATAAATATTATTTCTCTTAAATTTTCTATATATTGTACATCATTCCTTCATTCTAAATATAATAAACCTAAAAAGAATAAGAAAGATATACATCTAAGAACTATAACAACCGGAAGAATTAGTATTGATAAATTTATTTGGATATTTATGATGCTATTGTTAGTTAGTTATATTGATAGTGCTGGCGATGCGATTGCAACAGAAAAACTTTGGAATAATGATGATACTAATTATTTTATAATAAATATGAGTGTTAGAATATTTGCCAGTTTGATTACATTTCCACCAATACAAAATAAATTTGTAAATCAACAGAATAGTTCTACAATTATTATTAAACTAATGATAGTTAGATTCCTCTTATTAATCAGTATGAAATATATTAGTTTCAAAGGAATTATATTCTTTATCCAATCTAGTATTGATATATTTGTTGGAACAATGTTTATGAATGATTATCTAGATAAAAATAAAAAAATATTCAGAACTAGTATAACAACTTCTAAATATTATGTCCCATCTTCTGTAGCATATTTTATAAATGAAAATGTTCCTCCTCTTATTAAAATGATGCTTGTATATAATTTAATCCGAATAGGTAAAAATATTGATATAGGTACTTGGTTTATATTTCCAATTATGATTATGGCTATAATTTCAATAAATCTAATACCAATTATACAAAAAAAGATTAAATCAGTAGAATAAAAAGAGGATTTACAACAAAATAATTTGAATAATAATTATATTTTTTTTAATCAGTATATATAATGAAAGATATATCTTTCTTAGATTTGGAGAAAAATGAAGATATTTATAATATTATTATGAAATATTTAATTAATCCATCTGGTAAATATACACCCCAAGGTATTAGTGATTTTGAAAATTATACAAAAGCAAATAAAAGAGCTTTATTGGATCCATTTATTAAAAAATTTATTAGTAAATGTGTTATTATTAAAAATGTTAATAATTATTTTAGAACAGTAGATGATTTTAGAGATACTTGGAAGTGTGCTTTTAATATGAATAATGAATTACATAATTATATTATTAATAATATGAATGATAATAGTATTTATTCATATGATTCAATTAATCATATAATATTTGATACTAATTATTTTGAATTTGATTTTAATATTAAAAAAATATTATACAAAAATATAGTTAATTTAATTTTAATAGATTGGAATAATAATCATTTATATTCATATTATGATATTATTAATAAATTAATAGAAGTATATGATTTAAGAGGAGGTAAACATTTTAGAATTAAATTTCTGATTTTTATTAAAAAATTAAAAAATGATTTAATACAAAATAATATTGATACACTTATACGAGATAAATTAATAGTTAAATTTATTAAATCTATTAATTGGACTTTTCCAAATGAAGTGATTAACCCTCCTATACATATCTCCCGAATATATTAGTATAATATTATTATTATTATTAGTATAAATACAGTTAAATAAATTAGTATTGGTTTTATCCAATAATAAGTGTATAAATTTTTAAACATATAATTTTTATGTAAATAATATCCTCGTTTTTTATAATATTCACGAACACCTACTCCCGATATTACAGCTATTTTATAAACTTTGTTACTTATACTAATTTCTTCTGCAATTTGTAATAATTTTTTACCAAATCCTATATGTTGTGTTGATTTATTTAATTTATCATTATGATTTATAATATCACCATATACATGTAATTCTCTAATAAAACTACAATTTTTGAGTTCATTATAAATTAAATCATCATTTACTAAATTAATCCTCAATCTAACAAATCCATATAATATTGATTTATCTACACTTTCAAAACTTATGAAAAATTCAATTGAATTTATACTATTATATTCACGAATAACTAATTCTGCTTTATCTATATTTTCTGTATTATTTTTAACTTGTCTACATCTAATACAATCACATTTTATATTTTCTTTTGCTAATAATTTTTGTCTTAAATTTACATTTGTATTTCCACCTATTATATTTTGATTTGGTATATCTCTTATTATTCTATTTAATCTAATCCAAGGAAATATATTATTTTTAATATATGCAATTACTTTAATTAAATCTTCTTCATTTTCAGAATAAGGTTTATAACTACCATTTTCATACCATTCTTTTATTTTTGTCCAATCTACTGTTGTACAAGGATATATTTTTAATTGATCCATTTGTAATTCTGGGTGTTTTAGATAATATCTAAAATAATTATATGTTATTTCAGTTATACTATGTACACCAAATATTTTTTTAAACATATCTAAATCTTTCTCTACTGAACTACCTGGTAAATCTGGCATTAAATGCCAATCTACTTTTCCTCCATTATGTTTCCATAAATAATTTCCATATATTGTATCTTCATTATTACAACCTCTTTCAATTATATTTAATATATTATTATCTATATGTTGAACTCCTATTTGTAATCTAGTTACATTATATTCTCTTAATTTTTTAATTTGTTTTAAATTAATGCAATCTGGTCTTGTTTCAAGTGTTAATCCAATTAATCGTTTATCAGATGTTTGATTAATATGTATTTCTTTTTCTAATGATAATTTTAAAGAGCTTTTATTAACTAATGTATTTATACCAAAATATATATCCCTTATAAATTCAGTTTGATATTCTAATGGATAATGATCCCAAGTACCTCCTAATACTAATATTTCTATTTTATCAACTTCGTGTCCACAAATTTCTAATGCATTTGCCCTATCATATATTTGTAAGATTGGATTAAATTTATTTCTATTTGCCCTTACTACTGCTGGTTCTGTTGATAAATAACTTCTTGGTTGAGCTATTTTATTTCCAATAATATTATCATTAATTTGTAAATTATCTATGTTTTTTAATTTAATTTTAAATGTGCTCTTTTTAAATTGTGTACAATCTATTACATCATATTTAATATCATTTTTAATTATATAAGTTAATACTCTTATTAAATGTATATCATCTGTTGTAATTACATCTATAATATCATTTGTAATATTAGTTATTTTTAGATTAATATTAATTTCTGGTTCATTTGGACAATATGCGCAATTTTTACCACAACTAAATGATTGTTTTACTTTTTCTCCATTTATATTTGTATATTCTGGTTCTGGACTAGTTAATATAGTAATTACAGATACACCTGAATTTGATTTTCCTCTTTTTTTAAGAGAATATTTAACAAATGATTTATTTTCTATTATTTTATTCTCTAATAATAATTCATTATATAATTTTCTCAATATAGGTTTACTCGGACATATTTTAAATTTTTTTCGAATTTCTTTATAAATTTTATTGTATTCAGAATCTGATTTAAATTCATATTTAAGTAGCTCTTTTAAAAATAATAGATTCAATTTATAAGATTCTAAATCTTCTATATCCATATTTTTTTAAAAGCAGATGTAATAATGTTATTAATTTTTTTCAAATTAATCTATAATATATATATATATATATTATATTAATGAAAGAATTAATGCCAATTATAACACTTATCTGTGGATTAATATTATGTGTGTGTATCATATCTAGTTGCGGGGCTGTTGCGAGTCCCTTTTTATCTGACTTGTTGCCAACAAATACCTGGGAAATGGAGGATGAAAATCTCCGACATATGAGTGATGGCGCGTGGAATTCTGAATTGGAGGGCTGCTGCGAGTGCGAAGGGGAAGAGGGATGCAAGGCTTCCCTACTCGGCTGGGTCACGCAGGCGCAGTGCGAGCAGCCAGCCTGGGAGCACCTGGGCTGCACCTGGAACAATGAGGCGGTCACCGTTGGAGCTAACCTACACCAAGAGATTGCGAAAACCGGCATTATCTCCTCGTTCGGCGCTGGAGGCATACCCGGCGGTCCTTGCGCAGACGATTATATTTCGTGTCTCATAACGCAAAATGAGTTAGATTTAATATCGTCCCCCTATATCCAAGGCGAGATACAGTTTATGCAGAAGGAACTGGATATTCGAGGGATGGATAATAGCTGCACTGGATGTCATGATAGGCGGTTCGGGAACTTTATCGGGTGCACAGACATAGACGCCTGTGGCGATGAACTGAAGAATAGACTTAACCAGGTACTGGACACAGAGGATATTTCCACGTGCTTAAGATACTGGAGGAGTATGCATGAAGATGTAGGTCTAGTTACCCCAGATGATCGTCAGACACGAAGCAGTGGATCCCCACAAATCACTGATGAATGTGAAGGTGACGATCGGTGCCGAATGCTATATAGGTGTACATATGGCGGTTATATCTCTGAAAATACCTCACCGGAAAGGACACGAGAGCAGACAGCTCGCACGTGGGTCAAGCAGCACCACCCAGATGGATATTTGTTCAGAGATGCGGCTGCACCTGGAGGAGTGAAAATAGTCCCACCGTTTCCTTGGGGCACGGTGACTCCTGGCCAGGGCAGCACGCTCGCTGTCGGCACAGCTCTAGCTGAGAATCCGTGCGACGAGATGGTGTGTTTGTGCAAGGTTCCTGGTGCAATTCCCGGCACAGCTGATTGTGGAACGACCGATATAAACGATTACGATTTAAGCACATGTTTGCCCAAATATCCCTGCGCCGAAAATTCCGGTGGATACGGCGGGGTATGTGTAAGGGGCGGCCCCTTTTCCGAACTTTGGCCCGAGCCGCAACCAAAGGAAAGCGCCGATGTCAGCACGTGGGCGAGATGCGAGTGCAGGAACGGCTACAACCATACCAACCAGCTTGACCAGTGGAGCTACCGACTCGACCCACCCCAGCTAGGTTGGGGCGGGGGAGGCACCTGCAGCGCGCGACCACAACAGTGCACTGACGGCGGCGCCTCTGATCAGTGCGAGTTTTTTATTCCCACTGGACACTGGGGATCAGATCCGATAAACGCGGCGGATGCGGCTAATCTCAGCGCGGCTCGAGGCGGAAAACATCATTCACGGTACACTTGCAGTGATATGGGACTAGGTTCCCCCGTTTGCGATGTGGGCATGTCTGGAGTCGCTGCGAACGACCGAAGTTCCCTGTTTTTGAAGGTCGATGCCCATGATGCCAGAGATATGGACGCAGCAACTAAAATCTGGCCGCCAGGAGAATTTATTCCTGTTGGGCCTGAAGCATGCGTTGTAGTGGAAGACGGTGTGGAAATAGATGATCCAGATGGTAATTTATGTAGTTACCATACTGACGGACCACAGACCTGGAGCTGGCAGCAGTCGGTGAGAACAGGGCGAGATCCTGATAGAACTCGTGGAGCAGCACCGTCTTGCGGTGCCAACGTCGAGGCGGTGACCTGCGTTGGCATGGCCTCGGGTACTGAGGGAGATGCATGCCCTGACGGCTGCACCTACGACTCGGTCAATGACAATTGCGGTGATAATGTCGAGGCGGTGACGTGCGTTGGCCAGGACGTCGGCACTAACGGAGACGCTTGCCCTGACGGCTGCACGTATGTGCCGGGCAGCAACTGCCAAACTAGCGAAACCTGCTGTCGACGAACCACCGCCGGCATCATTCGTGGTGTGGATTGCATACTAAAACCAGAGGTTAAATCTCTATGCAAATGCAGTGGCGGTACCCCCTGCACGAAAAACATCCATTGTAAGTCATTACACCCGTGTAAGACGTACACCTGCGAGAGCGTAACCGCCGGCACCACCACCCACCGCGGCGGCGTGTGTGAAAATGAAAATAATAAGCCAGACGGTACACCATGTCCGATAGATGCATCTCTGAGCAACCTATATGATACATGCGAATGCATTGGGGGCATTCCACAGTATAGCGGGGATATTACGCCGTCAGAGTGGAGACGGCAGCGGACCGACGCGGAGTTGCAGAATATTGCGGATGCGGAGGCGGAGCAGCTCCGCGATGCGGCTGCGTCAACACTACCGACATGCTCCTCTGGGCAGTACCTCTCCGGTGGCAGCTGCTACTTGTGCGCGGCCGGCACCTACCAGGCCTCCTCCAGCCACACGAACAGCTCGTGCACTGATTGCCCAACCGGACAGTACCAGAACTCGCCCGGGCAAACTGCGTGCATCTACTGCTCCCCTGGTCAGTACCAGGACTTGTCCGGGCAAACTATGTGCAACGACTGCCCGAGCGGCCACACCTCCGGACAAGGCTCCGTCGCGCTGAACGACTGCTACTCGATCGATTCGGTCGGAGTTGCCGGGGCTCCGGCTTCGCGATGAGGATGATTTGGTATAAATACTTGTCATCAGGAATATGAGTAATGCTTCTCCAAGTCGGTATGTTTTCTAATAGTAATTTAAATAATTTGAATATAATTACTTAAATAATAAATTAGAGATAATATATATTATATATTATAATGGAAAATACATTCGTTTTAGATTTTGAAACAACTGGATTAAATCCATATCATGATGAAATTATAGAAATTGCTATAAAACCATATGGAAAAAAAGAGATTTATACTAAATTAACTAAACCACTTATTAAAAAAAAATTAAATTATAAAGTAGTAGAGATTACAAAAATAACAGATCAACTATTAGCAGAAGAGGGTATAAATATATATACAGCTTTTAATGAAATGGTTAATTTTATGATAGCACATATTACTGATAAAAAAGCTCCTATTTATTTGTTAGCACATAATGGAACTATGTTTGATTTTATATTATTACAAAGATTATTTGTTAATGCTCATAAAGTAAATTCATTATCAGAAAATATAATTGAAATATTTTATAAATTTGTATATATTGATACTTTATTATTATCTAGAATGATGATACCAAATAGATATACTTATAGTCAAAATGCTTTAGCTAAAACATTTTTAATAAATCAGAAAGCAGCACATAGAGCATATGGTGATGTTATGGTTTTAGAAGAGATATTTGCAAAATTAATAAAAGATTATTGTAATAAAAATTCATTAGATTATCAAAAATGTTTAGATATTAAATATGTTCATGCTTTGTTATATACTTATTCCTTTGATTAATTTATTTATTAATTTTCATTTTTATATTAAATCCATTTTCAATATATTTTTTATAATGATCTATTTTAAATAAATTAAAATTACTTTTTCTAAATTTTCTAAAATTAATAATTATAATTATCATATATAAAATATAGAAAAAATATTTTTCTTTATTTTTGTTGATGTTCACTATATTATCTAATATTTGATAAATATAACTATCTCCTCTTGATACTCTCCTTAATTTGCATTCTATAATACCCATAGTACATATATTATAATTTGTTAACCATTTACTAATAATTAAGATACATGTAGATATATTAAATATATTTATTAATGGATCTCTTAAAAAAAATGTAGTTAGTAATAAATAAAAACTTAATAAATATATAGCATTATTTTTTATAAAATTAAATAATATTGTAAACATTATATTATATAATTATATTTAAATTTAAATATAATTATATAATTAATATTATTATGCAAAATTATCCAAAAGTTTCAATATTAACATTATTTAATAATAATAAATATGATTTTTATGAATTAATGTTATATAATATTAATAATTTTCAATATAATAAAAATTTATTAGAATGGGTTATTTATGATGATTCTAAAAAAATATTAGATTCAAATAAAATTTTAGAAATTAAAAATAGAATAAATCCAATTAGATTTATATATCATCATTCATCTATAAAAAAAAAAAGAGGATTAAAAAGAAATGAATTAGTTAAATTAGCAAATAATAAATATTTTATTAATATGGATTATGATAAAATATATTTCCCGACTTATATAAAACATTCTATTGATAAATTGAAAGAAACAAAATCTGGATTAGTAGGTACTTTAAATATGTTATTTATTTATCCTAATTTAAATTTTTCAATGTCATATTTAAAAGCTTATTCATTAAGACAAATATATGAAGAATCTATGTGTTTTACAAAAAAACATTTTATAAGTATGAATGGATTTGCTAATTTAGATATTGGTGAAGGTTCAAAATTAATTGATTTTAATAAAAAAATATCAACAACTGATTCAAATGAAACATTAATGTTTATTAATTATAAATTTAATAAAAATATTCAAGATTATTTATTAGATAATCAATTATTTGGTAAAATAAATATAGATTATATAAATATTATATGTAAAATTATGAATATCGAATATGATCCCCATATAGTACATAATTTTAAAGAGAAAGCATTAAAAGCACAAAAAGAATTAAAAGAAAAAGAGGAAAAAGAAAAAGAGGAAAAAGAAAAAGAATTAAAAGAAAAAGAATTAAAAGAAAAAGAATTAAAAGAAAAAGAATTAAAAGAAAAAGAAGAATTTACTGAAATAACAATAGGCAAGTACATGGAAGATACAGATATAGAAATTATAGAATTATCTGAAATAAATTAATTTATTAATAAATGATTAATAATTAAATTTAAAAAATTTGAAATATACTTAAAAGTAAATTATTATTAATAAACAAGAAGAAAAAATAATGACCTCAATGAAAACGACCCTTGATAAAGCAAATAAAACATATCATTTTGAACTATTTAATAATATTGTAAATAATTTTAGTGGAAAAGATTTTACAACTGATGAACTAATGTTAGAATTTTTTGGTACAAAAAATTATACTCCAAAAGATTTTAAAAAGCAAAAAGACCCAGATCTACCTAAGCGACCAAATTCTGCGTATTTTATATTTTCTAATGAAAAACGACCAAATCTAATGGAAAAATCAAAGAAAGAAACAGGTAAAGTGGATGTTACAATTGTTTCTAAGGAATTAGGGCAAATGTGGAAAGATCTTAACTCCAAAAAGAGAAAGCCATATGAAGATAAAGCTGTATTAGATAAAAAAAGATATGATAAAGAAATGATTGCTTATAAGAAAAAGCAAAATCAAGGACAAGAGACAGACTAGATTATTACTTAAAAATAAGATGGATACTATATATTATAATATTATAATAATATTTTATAAAAAGGTAATGTACCCAAGCGGTCAACGGGGCTCGACTTAAGATCGGGTGCTATATGCTTCGTGGGTTCGAATCCCTCCATTACCACCAGCCCGTCTAGCTCAGTTGGTAGAGCGCAAGACTTTTAATCTTGTGGTCGTGGGTTCGATCCCCACGGTGGGCAAAATCTGAAAAATCAGATTAAGGTCGTGTAGCTCAGTTGGTNAGAGCACCTGTCTTATGAGCAGGAGGTCGNGGNTTCAAGCCCNGCCGTGACCACAATTAATATAGTTATATTTTAGTATTAGTTATATTTTAGTCCCGTTAGCTCAATTGGATAGAGCGTCAGACTTCTAATCTGAAGGTTATGGGTTCGATTCCCATACGGGATATTTATAAATAAGTATTTTCAATAAATGCTTATTTAAAATATTTATAATAAAAATAGTACAATAATAAATTAGAATTAGTAATATATTTAATATTATAAAACGGTAATGTACCCAAGCGGTCAACGGGGCCCGACTTAAGATCGTGTGCTATATGCTTCGTGGGTTCGAATCCCTCCATTACCACCAGTCCCATTAGCTTAAATGGATAAAGCACCAAATAATTAACTATAAATTAAATCGTATTTGGAGATGCAAGTTCGAATCTTGTGTGGGAACCCCTCAACATAGCTCAATTGGTAGAGCAAAGGACTGTAGTTCCTTAGGTCATCGGTTCGATTCCGGTTGTTGAGACAATAGTTATATATTTTTTATTTTCCTTTTTAATATTTTGTTTAAATATATTAATTGTGGTTAGGTGTGAGTCTTATGAGCTCAGACTCTAACCACAATTAATATAATATATATATATGGACCATTCACATCATAATGTAAAACTAGATACTGGATCTAATCCTTGTACAGATAAATTATCTGATATAGAATATTTAGAACATATGATTCCTCATCATCAGGTTGCGATTGATATGAGTAATTTATTAATACCTCATACAGAAAATCCAAGAATATTACATTTATGTAGAGATATTATTAGAAAACAGGGATATGAAATATGGGAAATGGGAATAATGAAAGATAATATACCAAATACAATATTTAGTGATGATGTATCTAATGTAGAAAATAAATTAACAAAATTGGATATATATGAACCTGTTATGAGTAAATCAAAAGATGGTAGTTGTAATCCTTTATTTTTTAAACCAGATGATCATTCAGCCCATATGGAAAATATGGAAATAAATGATAAAAGTTATTTAGAACATATGATTCCGCATCATCAAGTTGCTATTGATATGAGTTATAGATTATTATTACATACAAATAATAGTTATTTATTAGATTTTTGTAAAAAATTAATAATAGATCAGCAGGGTGAAATATATTTAATGAATAATTTATTACAAAATACTTATAATTATAAAAGTAAATTATTAAAATAATATGTTTATTGTGAAATAGCTCTAGCAAGAATCGGTGGATCATCAGTTGTTCTAGACCTAGGTCTATTTCTATAATAGCAGCAATCTGCTAATGTATGTCCCATTAAAAACCAACCGATTCCAGACCCTATAAATATAATAAAATAGCTAAATCGTTCTAGATAGTTTGAATCACACCCACAATTACAATCATTTAATGGTTCGGGTTCAAGTAATGATATAATCATTTTAATATATCTATTTTTTTTTTTTATAAAAATTTGAAATTTATTTTTATAAAAAAAAATAATAAGTCATGTATTTAGCTCCATATATAAAAAAGTTTAAAAAATTTAATCTTATATACTTTAAATATGGAAATATTAAATTTATAAAAAAACTAGGGGAAGGTTCTACTGGTTCTGTTTATAATTGTTTAATACATAATAAAAAATATACTATTAAAATATTTGATTTAGAAAATTACCTTGATCTAGATGGATTAATAGAAGATGTATATAATGAGATGTATATTAGTAATATACTTAAAAATTCCGTGTATAATAATACAATAAAAGGGTACTCTATATATAATAGATTAAATGATGTAAAAATATATTTAATTTATGAGTATTATAATAAATCAGTTGATTTAAGGGAATTTATAAATAATAGTTATAATAAATCAAAATATATANTAANTANTAAAAATAAATTATNTATTATTAAACAACTTATTTATGGTTTAAAAGAGATTAAAGAAAATAGAATAACACATTGTGATATTAAACTAGAAAATATAATTATATTCAAAAATAAAGATGAATATAATATAAAATATATAGATTTTGGAAGCTCTTGTTATATGGAAAATACTATGTATGATTCATCTGAATATGATTATAATTTTGGTACAACTGGATATATGCCGATTGAAGTATATAAAAAAACTATATATTATGAGTCTGATATATACTCATTAGCTGTTTGCATAATTGAAATATTAATAGGTAAAATATGGACAGATACTAATGATTATAGTAATTGTAGAAAAGAAGTTAAAAGTTCTTTAAATAAAATTAAAAATAAAAAAATAAAAAAATACTTAATAAGATGTTTATCTGAAAATTATAAAATAAGGCCTGATATATATAATTTTGAAAATGAGTTTATTACTCTTCTTCATCAACAATTGGACGAAGATTAATTTTNGGTTTAGAAGTCATACTATTTATATCTGAATAACCATAAATAGATTTTTTTTGCCATTCTACTAATCTCTTCTTTACTTCATTTTTATCTATTCTACCATTATTATGATTTTCCATAAACCAATTCTCAAAACAATTCCATAGAATATTAAATGTAGTAACTTCATCTTCGTCTGTTTTTTCTAATGCTTCTGATATCCATTGACCGATTATATCATTTTGGTTTTTATAAT
Organism: Pelagibacteraceae bacterium; assembly: GCA_002717485.1. GTDB lineage: Bacteria > Pseudomonadota > Alphaproteobacteria > HIMB59. The sequence goes on from PBDW01000011.1 coordinate 20,059, forward strand.
TCTCTGTTTCCATTCTAATTGATTTCGGGATTTCATAATCACTTTTACCTCCCATAGTTTTCCAGATTTTTAACAACATTCCCATAAATATTAATGTCCATTTTTTTAATTTAATAGGCAATTCTTTATCCATTGGATAAATATTCTTTTTATTATTTATTAAACTTTTTTTATCAGCTTCTACAAAACTGGACGGAAAAGGATATACTTGTACCCTTCTCCAAGCGCCATTTGTTTTATCTTCAATTGTTGGTTTTTCATTACACATCAATATTATCTCAAATTGTGGTTTAAATTCAAATGGAGCTGAATATAATTCCCTTGCTTGAATCATATCACCACCACTAATTTCTTTCATTTCACCCGCATTAATTTTTTCTTTATCCTCTGGTTCTTGCATATAGCAAAATCTTTTACCTCTTGTTCTTGCTTTTTCAGGACTCGCCGCATTACTTGCTTTTCTTTTTTGTGTTAATAAAGTTACTGGTAAATTAGTACAATATTCTCCAAATGTTTCTCTAATTAAATCTAATAATATTGATTTTCCATTACCACCATGTCCTGTCCATATACTAAATCTTTGTTCTAATACATTACCTGATAATCTTGTTGCTATAAATTGTAAACAATAATCACGGATTGCACTACCGTCTTCTTCTGTATCCGGTAATATTTCTTTAAAGAATTTTCTAATATCCTTATATATCTTTTTAAAATGTTTAGAAGGTTTATTTGCTTTCCCCCAATTTTCTTTTTCTATACCAGATCTATATTGTATCTTTTTCCATACTGATTCAACACTAATAGGTAATTCAATAGGATTAATTGGCATTTCTAGATTTGTACTTATTGTTATATAATCTTCTGGTCTACCCTCCCTCATTGTATTCTCTTTTAAATCAAATACACAATTATCAAATCCTAATAAATCTACATTTGTATCAAATTTTTCCATTACATCTTTAACATAAAATTTATATTTACATGCTTTCATAATATTTTCATTAAAATTAACATTTTTTAAATCATCATATATCTTATATGCTTTTTTTTCAGATTTATCATATGTATCTTCCCCTTCTGCATCATTATTTTCAATACATTCATCTTTTTGTTTTTTATATATTTGGTGATATCTATAATATAATTCTTTAACTTCTCCTGTTAATGCTCTATATAATTTATATCCTTTTGGACAAGTTTCCCATTTATATTTATTAAAATAATACCAATTATCTTTTAAATCTGCACAAATATATTGATCTTTATATAAACCATGTACTACTTCTGCAATATCATCATGACTTCCTCCTCTAGCTATACTATTCCTTATTTTTTGATCTAAATTTTGTTCTAAAATTTTAATATATTCTCGCTCATTATCTAAACGAGCCCAGTAATTTAATGAACCTCGTGTTAATGGATTGGCATTTTTCTTAAAACTATCCCATGATTTTTTACAATCATTAGTACCTTTGTAACTATCTCCCCTTTCACTAAACTTATCCCATATAGTAAACATTTTATCACCACCTATATTTTTTAAACACATCCCTAGTCGTATCCATAATTCATAGTCATTTGCTCTATCATCTGATAAACAATTGAATACTATTAAATTAATATTTTTTATTTCTAATTCATTTAATGTTTCTTTAATATTTACTTTTTCTTCTTGTTTTACAAAATATGGGTCATAATCTTCATCATCTTCATCCGAAGAATAATCCTCAAACATATTTGTATTCTTAGATTGATTACTATTTTTATCTATAAGTATATTACCAATTTCATTTTTATAATCTATATTTTTATCAAATTTACTTAATAAACATACTTTTTTCATAATTTCTCTATTTGTATAGTTATTTACTATTATTTCAAATGTTTTACAATTTATTATTTTTGTTAATAAATAAGGATAACTACCATTTTTACCATCTCCATAAACAAACCACCTTTTTACTTTACTATCAAATATATCTCTTATATTATTTTTTGGTGTTGTATTATCTATACTTGTACTTTCAAATATATTATTAATTATATAACAATTTTCATTTGTATCTGTTAATTTCTTAATAAATTCAGTAAATACTTTAGTATGACCGATTATATTTGGAAATATTATATGAATACCATCTTTTACTAATTTTTCTTCTTTAATATAAGTCGGCTCTTTTTTTTCAGTTATCCAGCATTCGCTATCAATATTATCAAAATATATGTTTAATTCTTTATAAATAAATTTAGTTAATTCTATTATAGTAGTTTCTGTATAAAATCTTTTAGTTTTATTATATTCATATTTCATATCTAAATCTATTACAAGTGGAGATAATTCACCAAAACTCTCTGTTAACGATAACTTCTCTCCTTGATTAAAATATAAATCATGCAATTTATCATATACATGATTTATATCTTGAATAGGAATGCTTAAGGCAAATCCTGAATTAAATATTTTATTATTCTTATTAGGAATTATAGTATGTGTTATTGTATTATTAATATTATTTTTTTTATAATTTAATAATAATGACTTGATATCGTCCCAATACATATTAATAATAATATATTTTTTACCTATAAATAAAAAAAAAATATTCAAATTTTTAAAATTAATATATTTTATATAGATTTATAGTAATATAATTATATATTTTATTATAAATATTTTTTCATATCTATAAAATTAAATTAAAAATTATTGTAAATTTCTCCATTCTTTTGGAATAGTATTAAATCCTTCTGATTCTTCTTTTGATTTAGGGGGGGAGTGTTTAATAAAGTTTTTTCTAACTGTTGGTAATTCAGGAGGTGGTCTTCTTGATGCAGGCGTATTTCTTACTCTATTTCTATTTTTTGTGCAACACTTTATTAGATTTGCTACTAAATATACAGTTGATAATACAGCAATAAATATTAAAAATGTTTTCTGACCATCTTTTGAATCCATATTTAAATTAATCTTATAATCTCATAATTATTTATTTTCAAATTATTCTATTATATTTAATAATTTATTATATAAATTCATCTTATTATCAGCATTTATATTAATATCCGAATAATAATTACATAAATTAATTCTTTCATTATATAGCTCTTTTAATGATAAATTATTTGGATTTATAACTCCCCTTTTATTTAAATCTGTAACACGTTTATTAAATTCAGTAAATGATAAATGTAAATGAATTATATCACAATTTAATGTATATTTTATATGATTCATACCCATATCACTATAGACAGAACTACCACCTGAAGATAGTATTGTGTTCTCACAATGTATAGTTTTTAATACTTCATTTTCAATATTTATAAATTTTTTAATACCATTATCTTTTATTATATTATTTAAATCTGTATTATATTTATATTTTATTATATGNTCTGTATCTATGAATCCTTTATTATTATTTAAAGCTATTTTCTGACCGATATATGTTTTTCCTGAATATGGTAATCCAACCAAACAATATGAAGTTCGTAACATTTATTTAAAATTATTAATATACTTTTAAATATTAAATTAGTCAATTTTGTAACTTATTTACCTCATCAATATAATATTTATATATCTGTTGCTCTTTTTCATTTATCATACCTAATTCATCTAATTCTTCCTCTATTAATGGATAATCTAATATTTCTTGTACTGTATAAAATTCATTATCTAAGAAATTATCAGTATATTTATCTAAGTTTACCATACTTAAAAATCGCATTATCTCTTTTTTATTTTGTTTTTTAATATTTTGGCGTATTTTTTTTAATTTCTTCTTTTTATCATCTACTCCTTCAAATAATGTTTTCCAAAATTTAGTAGAAACCTGCGGTCTATCTGGATATGTAATAACCGGTTCGGGCTCTATTACTTCAGTTGGTTGTTCGATATATTTAAGAGGAGTTTTAAGTTGTGGGGTTTCAGTTTTTATATCTTCTTCTAATTCCAATTCATCAGATGTAGAATTTATTAATTCTTGATATTGTTTATCATCCTCTTTTAATCTCATTTTTTCTTCATAATATTCTAAATTATCATCACTTATTCCCCATTCTAATTTTTCATCAGCATCTGCATATAATTTATAAATATCTGGAGTTATTTCTAATTCAGTTGTATAATAAATATATGCCCTTATTAAATTTCTAACTGCCCACTTTGTTTTTAAAAATATATCTAAATCTTTTTGATTATCAGCCCATATACCAAAAAAAGGATTCTTTTTCCATACAGGTTCCCTTTGTACTGGTGGATCTGTAGGCCTTCTGTAACCAAATCTGATTTTCCCACTTAAATTTAATTTATATTTACCAGTACTAAAATTATTATTATCTGGTTCATATGTAACATGTCCTAAATCTATATCATAATTTAATTCTTTTATTACTATAAAATGAATATTCCAAGGAATATATAATAATGTTCTATTATTAATAACTGAATTATTAGATAATGCCTCTAATTCTAATAAAACATTTTCAAAAAAAGCAGATTTATTAGATTTCCATTCTTTATTAGACCAATATTCATCTAATAAATTTATTGTATATTGTCTACCCCCTATATTTATATCATCCTTTAAAGTTAAAATATTATCTTTAAATATATCTACCCTTTTTAATATATCATCACCGGTTGTTAATTTAAAATTATATCCATTTTCATCTTTTTTCCAATCTTTNAATGATAATGTTTGTGGACCACCNNNAANACCTGTNGGTGGNGTATGATATTCTCCGGTTATAATAAGNGCACCTCCATTTACTATTTTAATNGTCATATATATTAGTTTATATTTAAAAATNATTATAATAATTTATTATAAATGAGTACAATTGAAGAAATTATTAAAGAGCAATATACAAGTTATACATATCCAAGACATAATCCTGATATTGATAAAAATAAAAAACAAAATTTTGCTTACAATGATACATCTTTAAACCAAATTAATTATTATATTTATGGTGGTAAGAAAAAATCATTTGATAATTTTAGTATA
>PBDW01000012.1 GCA_002717485.1 Pelagibacteraceae bacterium
ACCGTTAGGGGCTTAATGTCCATAAATTTAAAAAAACTTTTTCAGCCTAAAAGTTTAGCTATTGTTGGAGGTTATTGGGCTGATTTTGTTGTTGAAGGAAATCGTAAATTAGGTTTTAAAGGTCCAATTTGGCGAATTAATCCAAATAGAAAAAGTAATAAAAAAAATAAATATTATAAAAATATAAAAGAATTACCTGGTATCCCTGATTGTGTATACATAGGTGTATCTAGAGATTTAACTGTAGATGTTATTAAAGATTTTCAATCTATTGGCACTGGGGGAGCAGTTTGTTTAGCTTCTAGATTCTCTGAAACGAGTTCTAAAGAAGGTTTGAAAAAAACTAAGCAATTAATACAAAATGCTAAAGGTATGCCTTTTTTAGGTCCTAACTGTTATGGATTTATCAATTATCTTGATAAAGTATCTGTTTGGTCTGATCAAGTTGCTGGTGAGCCTACTAAAAAAGGAATTGCTTTTATCTGTCAAAGCGGGACTATTGGCAATACTATTAGTTTTAATGATAGATCACTGCCGATCGGTTATATTATATCTGTTGGCAATCAAACTTGTATCACTATAGAGGATATCATTGACTATACATTGAATGATAAAAGAATAACCGCAATAGGTATATATGCGGAAAGTTTTAATAATATAGATTTATTTTTTAAAATTTTAAAAAAAGCTAAAGAAAAACGCGTTCCCATTGCTATAGTTAAAGTTGGGCGTTCAAAGATTGCCTCAGATGCAATTATGTCCCATACAGGCTCTCTAAGTGGTAAAGAAGAAATTTATGACTCAATATTTAAACAAATGGGCGTAACAAGATGTAATTCTTTGGCCGAACTTACTGAAACTCTAAAAATGTTTCATACTGTTGGAATATTAAAAAATAATAAAATAGCCATAATGGGTCCTTCTGGTGGAGATATGGCTATGATAGGAGATGCTTCTGATAAACTTTCAATAGAATACTCTAATATTCCAAAATCAATAGCAAAAGGTCTAAAAAAAGTTAACCATGAAGGTGTTATAATTTCTAATCCTTTTGATTTACAAACTTATAATTGGAATGACCCTAAATCACTTAGAAAAACATTTAACTTAATGTTTAAAGCAAATTTTGATTTTATTGGACTAATGCTAGATTTTCCAAATATGAAGGATTGCGATATTGAAGAATGGGAAGCAATAGTTGATCAATATATTTTATCAAATAAATCAAAAAAAACGAAAGCTGCACTTATTGCTTCTCTCCCAGAAACTTTACCTAAACATATTAGAGATAAATGCTTAAAGTCAGGTATTGTTCCTTTGCAAGGTTTGCAAGAAGCTCTTTTTGCAATAAATAGTTCGATTGTTACAGGAAAAGCATGGGATAATTCTCATATTTTAAAAAAAATTAAATTTAGGAAATATAATAAAAAAATAATAAAAACTTACACCGAATTTCAATCAAAAAAGATTTTACAAAACTATGGTATTAAAATCCCCAATTCTATTCTATCAAATAGTAAAAATTTAATAAAAAATTCAAAAAAAATTGGTTTTCCATTAGTTATAAAAATTAATTCAAAAAAAATAATTCATAAAACTGATGTAAAAGGTGTTTTTACCAATATAAATTCAGAAGCTGAATTGAGAAAAAGTATTAAAGAACTGTCCAAACTTGGAAAAAGTTTTCTAATAGAAAAAATGATCCATGATAAAGTAGCTGAAATGATAATAGGAATAAAAATTGATGATCAGTTTGGGCCTATCATTGTTATTGGATCGGGTGGTATTTATACTGAATTATTAAAGGACAGCGTAACTCTTTTATTGCCTTTAACAAAATCAATTATTTTAGATGCGATAAATAATCTAAAAATTAATAAACTACTATGTGGATACAGAGGTAAGTCAAAAGGTGATGTAAATGCTCTTGTCCAAACAATTTTAAAACTAGGCAGATTTGTAGAAAAAAATGCTTCTAATTTAATAGAAGCAGATATTAATCCTTTGATTATTTGCAATAAAGGTAAAGGAGTTATTGCTGTAGACGCTTTGATACATTATTTAGATGATATAAAATAGATATGAACGATCCAATAAAAGTAAAAAAAGATGGCCCAATCTTAGAAGTTATTATTGATAGACCTAAGGCTAATGCAATTGATAAAAAAACAAGTGTTATTATGGGAAATATTTTTAAAGATTTTCGGGATGATCCAGATTTGAGAGTTGCAATAATAACAGGAGAGGGAGAAAAGTTTTTTTCTGCTGGATGGGATCTTAAAGCAGTCAGTGAAGGTGGAGAATCAGCAGATGATGATTATGGAGTTGGAGGTTTTGGCGGGCTTCAAGAATTACCTGATATGAACAAACCTGTCATTGCAGCAGTCAATGGAATTGCTTGTGGTGGTGGATTGGAAATTATGATTTCAGCTGATATTATAATTGCTGTCGAACATGCAACTTTTGCGCTTCCAGAAATAAATGTTGGGGTTATAGCTGATGCAGCAACTATCAAACTTCGCAGACGTATTCCTTATCATGTAGCAACAGAGTTTCTTATGACTGGTAGATGGATGGATGCAAAAGAAGCCAAACATTGGGGATTAATTAATGAAATAGTTTCAAGTAATAATCTTTTAATTAGAGCTCGCGAAATTGCAAATAAAATTGCCAGTGGACCAAACTTAATTTATTCATCTATTAAAGAAGTATTAAGGGCAACAGAAAATATTGACGAACAGCCTGCGTTTAAAACCTTACGTTCGCTGCCGACGGTAAAAAAAGTATATAAGAGTGATGATCTTATTGAGGGTGCAACCTCTTTTACAAAAAAGGTAAAACCAAAATGGAAGGGAAAATAATTTCTTAGTCAATTATTTTTTTTATCATTAAAAAAAGTCTATTTTCATTGAATGCACATTCAGTAAATGTTACATAGTTTTTATGAGTAACGATTATATTAAAGAAATTCATAAAAAGGATAAATTACTTCTTCATCCTTATGAAAATCTACAAGATCGCGGAACTTATGATAGGCACCTTATTCTCAACTCTGAAGGCATATATCTTTATGACGAAAATGGTAAGGAATATATAGATGGTCCGGGGGGAATGTGGTGTAACAATATCGGCCATGGAAATAAAGAAATTGGAGAAGCTGTTAAAAAACAAATGGAAAAAATGGATTATGCCAGTCCATTTTCTGAATCAACAGAACCGGCTGCAGAACTAGCAAGCGTTCTAGCAGATTTAACTCCAGGAGACCTAAACACGGTGTTTTTTACTACCGATGGATCTACTGCAAATGATTCAGCTTTAAGATTTGTAATGTTATACAACAACATTGTTGGAAGGCCAGAAAAAAAACACATCATAACTAGAGATCGTGCATATCATGGAAGTACGTACTTAACTGGGTCAATAACAGGAAAAGATAGAGAAAAAAATTTTTTTGATTTTGAAAAAAATTTTATTCACCATCTTGGGAGTCCGCATCCTTATAGAAGAAGAAAAGGTCAAAGCGAAGAAGATTTTAGTAAAGAAAAAGTTAGAGAATTTGAAGATAAGATTTTAGAAATCGGACCTGATAAAGTTGCAGCATTTATTGCTGAGCCTGTAATGGCTTCTGGAGGTTGTATTGTTACTCCAGAAAATTATCTTAAAGATTTTTGGAAAATTTGTAAAAAATACGATATATTATTTATTGCAGATGAAGTAGTGACAGCATTTGGTAGACTTGGATATTTTTTTTCATCTGAAAAAGTTTTTGGTATCACTCCAGATATTATTACAACTGCTAAAGGAATCACATCTGGATATATGCCACTTGGAGCCTTAATTATTTCTGACCGACTGTTAGAAGAAGTAAGAAAAGAATCAACTTTGCTGTTTCATGGTTTTACATATTCTGGCCATCCAGCTTGTTGCGCTGCAGCATTAAAAAATATTGAAATTATTAAAAGAGATAAAATTTTGGAGCATGTAAGGTCAATTTCTCCATATTTTATAGAAGAATTAAAAAAATTAATAAAAATACCTATAGTTGGNGATGTNCGAGGAAAAGGCTTAATGGCAGGAATAGAATGTGTAATNAATAAGGAAAGCAAAGATCCTTTAATTTTAGATAAAGCAATTGGNGCAAGAATTGATGAAGAATCNCTTAAATTAGGNCTAATTATAAGGCCAATTTATCATATATGNGTTCTATCCCCNGCTTTAATTATTCAAAAAAANCAAATCGATGANTTANTTCAGAANCTTAAAATTTCTATTACCAACGCAATGAATCAAGTTGAAGCTGAGGGGTTATGGTCTCAGTCAAATAATGAATAAANTATTAAACTATCTTGACTTTAAAAGNATAGATNTAAGTGTNANATATTTATCAATTTCNGCATTTTTTACTGGNATTGGNTTNGGTTATTTTTTTACTTTAATAGTTATTTTATTAAAACATAATNATTANTCTGAAAGCACAATAGGAATTATNGCAGCTTTTTTTTCNTTCGGTTTAATGTNAGCAGGATTTGTTGTCTCAAAAATACTTGATAAATTTGGCCTATACCAAACAATGNTATATTCTNTAAGTATTCANACNTTAATGATGATTATGATTTTTATATTTTTTCATCCAATTGTAATGGCTATAGGCCATCTANTAATGGGCATTCTTGGAGGNATTATGTGGATGACNATGGATNCTTGGGTNAATATTGTATCAAACAACAATAATAGAGGTAANGCTATNGCTTTTTATAACTTATCTATAACNTTNGGTTTTGCTATTGGNCCTTTGTTAATAAGTTTNTTTGGAACTATCGGGNTATTCCCTATTATTTTAGGAATAGTNTTAATGATAATTCGTACACCAGTAATCATTTATATAAAAGATTATGTCAATTCAGTNAAAATTCCTAAAAAAGAAAAAAANNTAAATTTNTCNNTNTTAAAANTTGCNCCNTTTATNTTTNTNGCNATATTTGTNAGTGGTATTGATGACTCTTCTTTTGCAGTTTTATTTCCTGCTTATATGATTAATTTTCTTTTTACAGATCGATTTATTGGTTTTTTATTGTTTTTTAGCCTTATTTTAGGAATTTTCAGTCAACCATTTGTTGGCGCTCTAACGGACAAAATGAATAAAAGAAAATTAATTTTTATACTTTTAATACTTCACTGCATTTGGCCTATTTTGTTGCATAATTATTATGAAACAATGTTTTTTTTACTACTATCAGTTACAATTTGGGGAATTGCAAGCACTAGTCTTTACACTGTAGCTCTTGCCTATCTGGGTGAAAGATATCAAGCAAAAGAACTCATCTTAGCAACATCGGTTTTTATTATAGTATATGAATCAGGAGAATTTTTTGGACCTGCGCTAATAGGCTATATGATGGACATTTTTGGCAATTCAGGATTTGTTTATTCAATATTTATTTCAACAATAATTGTATTTATTATAGGATTAATAAGAACATATTATATTAAAATAAAAAATTAAAATGAAATTTAAAATTATTCGAGCTACTTTAAAAAATGCAAATAATGTTGGAAGTTTATTTGACCTATATAGACAATTTTACTCATACAAATCAGATATAAATACTTCGACAAAGTATATTGAAGAAAGAATAAAAAATTATGAATCTATAATTTTTTTAGCCATAGATGAAAATAATACAGGCTTAGGTTTTGTTCAATTATATGAAACATTTGGGTCACTTGATTTAGGTAAAATAATTGTACTATATGACTTGTATGTAAAAAAAGAATTTAGAAAAAATAAGATTGGTAAAGAATTAATGTTGAAATCACATGATTATGCCAAAAGTGTTAAAGCCAAAAGAATTCAACTTTCAACTGCGACTGATAATTTTATTGGTCAGTCACTATATGAGTCTTTAGGGTACGTGAAGGACATAAATTTTTATACTTATGATTTTGAAATTAACTAAATTAGCAAAAGTATTTTTTTAAAGCAGAAGTATATTCTGGACCCATACCGCAGCAACTGCCTATAATTTTAACGCCCTGGTCAACCCATATTTGCATATCTTTTGTATATTTTTCTGGTGTGTAGGTCTTATCAAATTTCCAACTAGGTCTAATAAAATCACCTTTGTGCGGATAAGCTCCGAGATATCTATTCCATTTTTGCTTTATCTCTTGCAATCCTTTAGTAATATTTTTTGTTTCCGAGTGCATAAGTAAAACAGCATCAAAATTTTTATCAATTGTTTTTAAACTTTCAGAAAATTTCATTTTAGAGTTTTCATAAGCTAATAAATCACCGTCTTCTCCTTCGTCGCCACAACTTAATCCTAACCAAACAGGCATACCTGAAGCTAAGGCAGCATCTATTGCTGGTTTGCAGATAGAAGGGTTAATAATCATTTCTAAGATTATCAAGTCAATATTATGTTTTTTAAAAATACTAATCTGTTCATTAAAATTTTTTAAAATTCTATTATAATTAAAGCTACCTTCTCGAATACTTTCTTCTGTATATTTTGGAATACTTCGTTGATCAGTTTTCATATAATCTCGAAATTCTGCAGGATCATCAGTTCCCTCTATAATATCTGCGACTAAGGATAATGATATTGAACCCGCAATAGCCACATTTTTATCAGGAAAATGATTTCTAGCTAAAATTGCGCACTCCATCGCTTTTTCGTTTATTGCAACTGTTTGATCATTAAAATTTGAATATTCAAGGACATGTCGTGATGATGAAAATGTATTTGTAGTTATTATATCAGCTCCTGCTTCAATATAATCTTTATGTATTTGAGTAAGAATTTCAGGAGATTCCAATGATGCAGGTCCGCACCATCCCGCTTTGTCCATCTTTGCCCCTCTTTTTTCTAATTCTGATCCATTGGCGCCATCTAAGATAACAAATTTATTATCTTTTAATTTATCCTGAATATATTTATAATTTTCACTAATCATTAAATTGCCAAAAAGTAAGAGGAATTATAAATTATTTTAAATAATATGAAACAAGTAAAATTTAAACAAATGAAAGAAGGTGACAAAGAAGATTATCTTTTATTAAAGCAATATGAGGATAAATATTTTAAAGGAACGGCCGATAGAATAATTAAAGCTCTTAAACACTTGGATACCTCTTTAGGAGGGTATCAAGTATCCAGGCTTGAACATTCTCTACAAACTGCATCACGAGCTTTAAGGGATAATGCTAGTGAAGAAATGATAGTCGCTTCTCTATTACATGATATTGGGGATGAATTAGCTCCTGAAAATCATTCAGAATTTGCCGCAGCAATATTAAAGCCCTTTGTTTCAAAAAAAACTTGTTGGATCATTGAAAAACATGGAATTTTCCAAATGTATTATTATGCACATCATTATAATTATAATAAAAATGAGAGGGATAAATATAGAAATCATCCAAACTTTCAAGATTGTGCAAACTTTTGTGAACAATGGGATCAAGCCTCATTTGATCCAAACTATGAAACGGTGCCCTTAAAAGATTTTGAACCGATGTTGTATAGAATTTTTAATAGAGAGCCATACTCAGTAAAATAATATTTACTATTAAGTATTTTTTTTCAATTTTGATATTAAGGTCAGTTCTCCTGGCTTGAATTCATTTTTATTATTTTCAATAAATTCACTGATCAAGGAAGCTTTTTCTTTCTCAAACTCGACTACTTTACGAATACTTAAATCTACATATACTGATAAAACCTCACTAGTAGCGGCAAGATATTTCTTTTCTTTGTTTATCATTTCAAGTTTATAGACTATCCTTTTTTTATCAAAATCTATAAATATTAGATTCATATCAACTTCTTCACCGACCCTAACTTCTTGATCATAAGTTGTGTGGGATTCTACTGCGAATGTTGTTTTTTTTTCTAATTTTGCAGAATCTTCACCCATTTGAAACCTCTGCAACATAGTTTCCCAAGCTGTATCAAATAAATGAATATAATAGGCAAGATTCATATGACCATTATAATCAGTCCATTCTGACCTTACTCTACCTGTTTTAAGAAAAATACTCATTTATAAACTTTACACTTGTTTAGGACTTTTTCTCATTTTAGTATATTACAATAATTATAAATAAAATGAATAATAAAGTAATAGTTTCTTGCCCAGTAACAGGTTCTGGAGATACAGCTGGCAAACACCCTGATCTTCCTATTACCCCAAAACAAATTGCAGAAGCGGCAATAGAGGCAGCTAAAGCTGGCGCAGCTATAGCCCACATACATGTAAGAGAGCCAGATGGTAAGCCAAGTAGAGGCATAGAACTGTATAGAGAAGTTGCAGATAGAATACGTTCTAGCGATACGGATGTTATAATCAATTTTACAACTGGAATGGGAGGAGATTTTGAAGTGGGAGAAGGCAAAGATCCTCTAAACCCTGTCGGACCAAATACTGATATGATTCATGCATTAGATAGATTGGCCCACGTGGAGGAGCTTTTACCAGAGATGTGCACTTTAGATTGTGGAAGTTTAAATTTTGGCGATACTAATATGCTTTTTGTCCACACACCAATTCAATTAAGAAAAGCGGCACAAATGATGAAAGATTTAGGAGTCAAACCAGAAATGGAGGCATTTGAAATGGGTCATTTATGGTTTGCTAATCAATTAGTTAAAGAAGGTTTAATAGAAGATCCTCCTTGGTATCAAATTTGTCTTGGAATACCTTGGGGAGCTCCAGCTGATACGAATGCTATGAAAGCTATGGTTGATATGGTGCCTCCTAATGGAATGTGGGCAGCATTCGGAATAGGTAGAGCTGAGATGCCAATGGTTGCTCAAGCAGTGTTGCTTGGTGGAAATGTAAGAGTCGGTCTTGAAGATAATTTATATTTAGAAAAAGGGGTATTAGCATCAAATGCACAATTAGTTGAAAAAGCTATTCGCATTATTAATGACTTAGGTGCTACTACATTGACTCCTAGCGAAACAAGAAAAAAACTAAATCTCAAAAAACAAAAATAAATCAAACAATGACAAGAAAGGTAAAAAAAGTTGCTGTCATTGGCACTGGGGTAATTGGAACAGGCTGGATAATTAGATTGCTTGCTCATGGAAAAAAAGTGTCAGCGTATGATCCAGATAAAACACAGGAAGGAAAAATTTTAAAAGAGATTAATCGAGCAAAACCATTCGTATTAAAGTTATTTAAAAAAAATAAAATAAATATTAATAATTTCAAATTTTTTAGTTCCTTGAAGCTTACAGTTCAAGATGCAGATTTTATTCAAGAATGTGCTCCTGAAAATATTATGATTAAAAGATCGTTAATTAAAAAAATAGAAAAATATACAAAATCCAATACAATTATTGCTTCTAGTTCCTCGGGACTGTTGCCCTCAGATATCCAAAAAAATTGTATAAATTTTCAACGGGTATTAATTGGTCACCCCTTCAATCCTGTATATATTCTTCCTTTGGTTGAAATTGTAGCAGGACAAAAAACTAATTTAAAATATATCAGGCAAGCAGAAAGATTTTACAAGTCTTTATCTATGATACCGCTGAAACTTAAGAAGGAAATACCGGGTTATTTATCCGATAGGCTTCAAGAGGCTTTATGGAGAGAATCTTTACATATTATTAATGAAGGCTTAGCTTCAACAGAGGATCTAGACAAAGCTATAATCCATGGACCTGGTCTTAGATGGTCCTTAATGGGTACTTTTTTAACATTTCACCTAGCGGGCGGAAAACAAGGAATGAGACATATGTTAAAACAATTTGGCCCCGCCTTAAAATTGCCTTGGACAAAATTAAGAGCCCCAAAATTATCAAAAAAACTATCTAAAAAAATTATTAGTGGTACAAAGAAGCAATCCAAGGGTAAGTCTGTATCAGCTATAACAAATATAAGGGATGATTATTTAATTTCTTTACTAAAAATGAGAAAAAAATATGAAAGAAAAATAAATTAATGACAACAATAAGTAAAAATATAGTTCTCAAACATTATATTCCTAGCGGAACACCTACTATGAACGATTTTAATGTTCGTGAAATACCATTGAAGTTAGAAAAATCTAATGAAATACTTATTAAAAATCATTGGATTTCTGTAGATCCCTATATGAGAACTCGCATGACAGATAGGAAAAATTATATTTCACCATTTAAGATAAACGAGCCTCTTGAAGGTTCGGCTTTAGGAGAAGTTATTGAGTCAAATTCTAAATCATTTGTAAAAGGTGATTTTGTAACAAGTTTTTTTGGATGGCGTGATTATTTTATTTCCAATGAGAAGGAAGTAAATAAAATAAATCCTATTGATATACCAATTCAAGCATATTTAGGGCCGCTGGGCTTTACAGGACATACCGCTTATGTTGGATTATTTCAAATTGGACAATTAAAACCTGGCTCAACAATACTGGTTTCCTCTGCGGCAGGAGCGGTTGGCTCAATGGTTTGCCAATTTGCAAAAATTCATGGATGCAAGGTTATTGCCAGTACAGGCTCAGATGAAAAGGTAGATTGGTTAATTAATTCACTGAAAGTAGATTTTGCTTTTAATTATAAAAAGATTGAAAATTTAGTTTTGTATTTTAAAGAAATTTGTCCTGAAGGTTTTGATTTTTATTATGACAATGTTGGTGGAGAATTTCTTGAATCTGCAATTTATCGAATGAAAAACTATGGAAATATAGTTATATGTGGAAGAATAAGTCAAATGAATGCTACTTCCCCTGGAGTAGGGTTAAGGAATATGGCTCATGTACTAGTAAAGAGACTTACAATAAAAGGTTTCCTAATTTTTGATCATTTAGATAATAGAAATGATTTTGAAACAGATGTTATAAAATGGATTAAAGAAAAAAAACTTGTTTGGAAAGAAACAGTTTTTGAAGGTTTGGAAAATACACCTATGGCTTTTGCAGAATTACTTAACGGAAAAAATACTGGTAAAATGCTAGTAAAAATATGAGCTTTTACTAATTACTAATCAATTTTTTTATCACTATAGGTATCTGTCTTACTAAATCACTTGCGATAAGGCCAGGCCCTAAATTAATAGCACATTGCGAATGAATGAAGCATCCTAATTTTGCAGCACTTAAAGAATCTATTTTTTGTGCAACAAAACTACCGATTAGACCAGCTAAAACATCTCCAGATCCAGAAGTTGCTAAAAAGGGAGATGAGAGATAATTAATATATATTTCGCCATCAAAAGAACCTATGACGGTATCGTTTCCTTTATAAACAATAATGGATTTAGTCGTTTTGGAGGCTATTTGACAGTCATTTATTTTATTGTCTGTAACATTAAATAATCTTTTAAATTCACCTTCGTGCGGAGTAAATATTGTTGATGATTTTCTTAAACGTATTGATGATATAAAAATTTTTTTATTTTTTTGTATTATAGAAAAAACTGTAGCATCCAATACTAAGTTAACTTCAAGCTTTAATAAAAATTTTAGGATTTCTTTATTTGATCTATTATTTTCTATTCCGCATCCAAAGATTATAGAATTTGATTTCTCATTTAATATAGTTTTTTTTAAATCTTTTATAGTTCTATATGCAATGATCATTTCTTCTAATATATGCGGCTTGAAAATATCTACTTGCGATTCATGCACTATTATTTTACAAACTCCAGCTCCTGCTCTGAGGATAGCCTGACTAGCTGACAAAAAAGAGAGTTTTGCAGCTCCTACAAGTTTTTCGCCTGCAATTAACAAACAAGTTCCTCGCCTAAATTTGTGATCATCAATATTAGGAATAGTTATTTTAGGTGGAAAATTTAATTTAATTTTACTCTCTCTATCTAAATTTTTTAATCCAATATTTAATATGATAATTTTCCCACAATATTTTTTTCCAGGTAATAACCATTGGCCAATTTTATACCGATGAAATGTTAAAGTTTTATTAGCTTTAATCGCAATTTTATTTATGCTACCGCTATCGGTATCAACACCTGATGGCATATCTATTGAAATAACCTCTTTATTTGTATCATTAATTTTTTTAAAGAAATATAAAGATTGTCTATTAAATTTTTTTTTATAACCTGTGCCAAATAAAGCATCAATTATGATATTATATTTTTTAAAATCTACATATTTAACTATAATATTTTTTTCTTTTAATAAAGACAAAGCTCTTTTTGAATCTTTTGTCTTAGGTTCTCCAAATGGATAATGAACTTTAACTAAGAACTTTTCTTTTAATAAATATTTTGCAATAAGCACTCCATCTCCGCCATTATTTCCTGGTCCACAAAAGACTATTATTTTTTTATTTGGGTAATTTTTATTAATATAATCAAAACATAACCTTGCAGCTTGTTTCATTACTTTAAAACTTTCAGTCTTTTCGAAAGTTTTTCTTTCAGCTTTTTTAATTAAATTATTGGTGTATATTATACTATTTTTCAAGACATTCGTTCTGTATGCCCATCAACTGGAAATACTTGACCGGTAATATGATTAGAGCTTTCAGATATTAAAAATAAAGTCATATTTGCAATATCTTGTTTTGTTACAAATCCCTTAATTGACGTCATTGATTCTAAATCTTTTCTTACTTTTATTTTACTTTCTTTTACTGAATTTGCTTTAGCTGCAATTACTTTATCCATTCTCTCTCCAGACACTGATCCAGGACATATAGCATTTACTCTAATATTATATTTTCCTAACTCCATAGCTAACGTTTTTGTTAAACCTATTATAGCCCATTTGCTAGCTGCGTAGGGTGATCTTAAGGGAAATCCATATATTCCCGCTGTTGAGGAAAGATTAATTATGGATCCTTTTTTTGATTTTTTTATTAATGGGATTGATTGTTTAAGAAAATAAAAGTGACTGTTTAGGTTTATTTGAATTGTTTTTTCCCACTCTTTTGAATTTAGTTTTTCTATTTGTCCGGTAGGCCCAGCGATGCCTATATTATTAATCAGTATATCAATTTTTATAAATTTTTTCTTTATTTCTCGAAAAAAATTAATAACTTCATTTTCATTTGATGCATCAACTACACTGGCAAACAATTTTTTTTTATATAATGGATGAGAATAAACTCTTTTTAGCGAATTTTTATTAATATCGCATAAAAAAACCTTAGCTCCTGCATTTAAACATGTTTTAGTAATTTGCCAGCCAATACCGTCTGCAGCAGCTGAAATTACTATTTTTTTATCACGTATATTTTTGATGGCCATCTTCCTGACCTGATTTGGATAATGATTTTGCTAATTCCTTTTCAGTTATATATCCTTTGGTATTACCCTGTTTATCTACAACTATAATTACTGAACGATCCTGAAGCACTTGAGGTAAAAACTCCTCAACGTAAACATCTTCATGAACTTTTAAAGAGCTAGAAATACTCACATTTTTTCCATTAAATTTTTCTGGTGATATCATAACTGTTCTAGCTCTTAATACTTTCGCACGATTAACATCTTTAACAAAAGCCTTTACATATTCATCTGCAGGATTTAAAATTATTTCCTCCGGCCTTCCTACTTGAACAAGCTTTCCAGCATTTAAGATTCCTATGTGATCACCAATTTTTAATGACTCATCTAAATCGTGTGTAATAAAAACTATTGTTTTTTTTAATTCAGACTGCAATTCCAATAATTGTTTTTGCATATCACTTCTAATCAAAGGATCTAATGCGCTAAAAGCTTCATCCATCAATAATATGCCAGGATTTGTTGCTAATGCTCTGGCGAGACCAACTCTTTGTTGCATTCCTCCTGAAAGTTGACTTGGATATTGATCTTCAAATCCATTTAATCCTACTGCTTCGATTTGTGTCATTGCAATTTTATTTCTTTCCTGCAATTCTTTTCCTTGAATTTCTAGTCCATATGCAACATTTTGAATAACTGTTTTATGAGGAAATAATCCAAAACGTTGAAATACCATACTCATCTTATGTTTTCTAAATTCAATCAATTCATTATCTGTTAATTCCATAACACTAATTCCATCAACCTTAACATCCCCAGAGGTTGGATCGATCAAACGATTTATATGACGAATTAATGTTGATTTTCCTGAACCGGATAAACCCATACATACAAATGTTTCGCCCTCTTCAATAGAAATAGAAACATTATCTAGGCCAACCGTATGACCGGTTTCTTCCAAAACCTCTTCTTTTGTAGCACCATCTTTTACCATTTGTAAAACATCTTCAGGATTGGTGCCAAAAATTTTATAAATATTATTTACTTCAATTTTTGCCATTATTTTTTTTCTTTTTAGATGGTCGGGTTCTTTCTTGAATTTTTTCACCATAAGCTTGAGTTATTCTATCAAATACGATGGCTAATAATACAATAGCAAGTCCCGCTTCTAAAGATGATCCAACATTTAGTTGCTGCAGACCTAGAAGAACTTCATCACCCAAACCTCTTGTTCCAATCATTGATGCGATTACAACCATTGCTAAAGCCATCATTGTACATTGATTAATTCCCTGCATAATATTTGGAAGAGCTAACGGTAATTGAACGCCCCAAAGTTTTTGTTTTTTGTTTGCCCCAAAGGATTCTGCTGCTTCTATTACCTCTTTATCTACTAATCTTATTCCAAGATCAGTAAGACGAATGAGTGGGGGGCAAGAATATATAAAAATACCTATAATTGCTGGTATGGCTCCTAATCCAAATAAAATAATACCGGGAATTAAATAACAAAAGCTTGGTATAACCTGCATAAGATCAAGTATAGGGAGTATAGCATTTCTTACCTTAGGATTTCTAGCCATTGAAATCCCTATTGGAATACCGACCATTACACAAAGAATTATTCCAATAAAAACAATTGTTGTTGTTTCAATAGCCTTATCCCAAAATCTAGGATTTAAAAAGCCAATTGAAAAAGTACAGAAACCAACAAATATTGTTGTACCCATTTTTCTTCCACTTGCGAAAAATGTAAGCAACACAACTGCAATAACTATTATTGGCCAAGGAATGTCTACTAAAAAATTTTTTGTTATAGAATAAGCTCTAAGCAACACATAACCAATTGCATCAAATATTAGGCCATATTTTGCACTAAAAGCTCTCCAGCCAGTGTTAATCCAAACCATAAATGGGACGTCTAACCATTTAGGAAAATTATTTAGCCATCCAAAGTCAGTAAATAATTCGGTCACACTGTCAGGTTTTCTTTTCGAAGAAAGATAACTTACCACAATTAACCCTGCAAATATTGCAAGGTACAGGTAATTAATATATTTTTTAATAAATTTCATTGCTAATATAAAAACCAGGGGTCCGCGACCCCTGGTTTGATTTTATTTCAAATTAAAGACTAAAGAGCAGCCTTAATTTTACTAGCCACATCTGAAGATACCCAAGATTCCCAAACATCATTAGTAGATAAGAAATGCATAGCAGTTGCTTCCATATCTCCTCCTGATTCATCCACATAGTAAGCTAACATTTCGTTAACTTTTGGAGTAGGTAATGCATATTTTTTTAGCATATCATTTATCTCAGGATTAGCTTCAGCCCATGCAGTTGTAGACATTTTTGTTAAAGCCATATCTTTATACTCACAAGCACAAGAAGGTTTGTATGCTTCTTGACCATTAGCTTTAATATCTTCTACTACT
>PBDW01000013.1 GCA_002717485.1 Pelagibacteraceae bacterium
ACCCATTGCAATAATTTGTTGCTCATCTGAAATTTGTTGCTCATCTGAAATTTGTTGCTCATCTGAAATTTGTTGCTCATCTGAAAATGCAAATTTGCAAAAAGATGTTAGTAAAAAGATCGCAAATAATAATATTTTCATATTTATGATTTAAAACAATTCAGATTTGATTTGTCAATGAGTTAAATATACTTATTAACAATATAGGGTTTCTTCTACTAACTTTTTAAGTGTTATGATAAAATAGATTTTAGTTTGTAGTACTCATATGGTACTCAAATTTATTTAGTAATTTTACTAAGTAAAAAAAGTAAGGAAAACTAAGAAGCGCCCGTAGCTCAATTGGATAGAGCGCTAGACTACGGATCTAGAGGTTAGGAGTTCGACTCTTCTCGGGCGCGCCATTTATTTATCTACTTTCTTATGGTATCCTTTATAGCCGCATTCCATATAATTAAGCCAAATAGAATTTTGTTTATAAAATCAGCTAAATTATAAATAATGTTTAAGGCATCTTCATAAATTATGCTTCCTCCAATCATCGGGGTTAAAAATCCAAAGATATATCCAATTGGATAGATTGCCCAGCCAATAAGAACTATCATTCTTAATGCATCGAAAGCTTGTTTAAGAGATTTATTTTTACTTGCTGCTACATTTGCCTCACCTCTAAAGATTTCAAAAACAATTATTACCCATCCAGTCATTCCTATTACAAATCCCAAGGATGGAGTAACCCACCCCGCTTCTCCACTGTAGCCGCCTAGCAGCATGACCATAGTTCCGAGCAGAAGCCTCCAAAATACACTTGATGAAACAGCAAGACCGGCAGCAACTAATATCAAATAAAATTCTATCATTTGTAAAGGTACGGTTAATAACCAGTCTATATACCTGTAAACTGTTGGCGATTCGCCTGTGTGCACCCAAAACTCCCTCATATAATAATAATGAATGGCTGCAATTAAAGTTACAAGACCCGCAACCACCATTGACGTCCTCCACGAGGCTTTTACAAACATACCTTCATAAAAAAAGAATGTTGTAGATGCTACCATTGCTATAGAAACAAGCCAAAAACTAACTGCCACGTAATCCGAAGATTGTAAAAAATATTCCATATATATACTCCTAATTTGTTACTAGTTGCTACATAGTGAACTAATATTATTTAACCACTATTTTTTGTTTTTAGCTAAAAAGATCTTGAGGTGATGAAAACCTCTGTAATTTATTTTTTGTAAATTTTTATAATATACTTGTTATTTTTGTGGTAAAAAAAGGAAGGCCAATCATCATTATTGGCAATTCTTAAAAGATTAAATTGTTCAATTAATTTTTTATTTAAGTTTAGTCTACTATCAAAACTCATCCTTTTTCTATTATAATTAGATGACCCTCTTTGAGGAATTGCCTTATTTTTTGGAAATTTATTTAAAAACTTTTTTATAATCTTAAATTTTGCTAATGCTTGCTTTTTTCTTATTTCATCATACAATTCATCACCGTTTAGTTGAAAATAATCTTTTTCATAAATAACTCCAGAATCTACATGTTTTTCAGCTTTAATAAGATTTATTGGGATTCTATTTTTTCCTTCTAAAATTTGCCATTGCACAGGAGCAAAACCTTTATTTTTGGGAAGATTGCTTTCATGAACCACTAATGTAAGCTTGTTTCTTTTTAAGAAGGATTCTTTTAAAATCTTCGTGTAGCTAAGCACAAAAACCACATCTTGATTTTTAATAGTGTTGGGATTGTAACTAATTTTATATTGAAATTTTTTATTGTTTGGAAATATTTTCCTTAGCTTCAGGTATTTTCCCAACCAATCATTTGATTTGTCAAGTAGAAAGACAACTTTAAATTTTGTCATTAATATTTATCTTTAATTATATATTTAAAATAATAAAAAATTTAGAACACTTCTAATCTATTGACAAGCTTTTAGATTGTAATAAATTAGAATAATAATAAATAAGGTAAAAAGAGAGGAATTAAAATGAATGGCGTTAGCAAGTGTCCAGTGCATGGTGCCCTTACTACTAATAGTAGCAAAGGCACATCAAATCGAGATTGGTGGCCAAATCAATTAAATTTAGGCATACTTCATCAACATGATCAGAAATCTAATCCAATGGATAAAAGTTTTAATTACAGAGAAGAATTCAAGAAGCTCGATTATGCTGCATTAAAAAAAGATCTTAACCATCTTATGACCGACTCAAAAGATTGGTGGCCGGCTGACTACGGACATTACGGTCCATTTTTTATTCGAATGACTTGGCATGCTGCGGGAACATATAGAACAGGAGATGGTCGTGGCGGTGGCGGTACCGGAGCTCAACGTTTTGCTCCTCTTAACAGTTGGCCCGATAACGGTAATTTAGATAAAGCCAGAAGGCTCCTTTGGCCAATTAAACAAAAATACGGCAATAAGATAAGCTGGGCTGACTTAATAATTTTAGCTGGGAATGTTGCTATTGAATCAATGGGAGGAAAAACTTTTGGTTTCAGTGGTGGACGTCAGGATATCTGGGCTCCCGAAGAAGATATATATTGGGGATTAGAAGACGAATGGCTAGCAAATAAACGTTATGCCGGTGATCGGGAACTTGAAAATCCGCTAGCAGCTGTTCAGATGGGTTTAATATATGTTAATCCTGAAGGTCCAGATGGAAATCCTGACCCTATTGCAAGCGCAAAAGATATTCGCGAAACATTTGGAAGAATGGCGATGAACGATGAAGAGACTGTAGCTCTTACTGCAGGTGGTCACACATTTGGAAAAGCTCATGGTGCTGGAGATCCAACTCTGGTTGGTCCTGAGCCAGAAGGAGCTCCAATTGAGGAAATGGGTTTTGGTTGGATAAACAAGTACGGTTCGGGACAAGGAAGCGATTCAATTACAAGTGGAATAGAAGGGGCATGGACAGCAAATCCTACTAAGTGGGATAATGGTTATTTTGATATTCTTTTAGGATACGAATGGAAACTTACTAAAAGTCCAGCAGGCGCAAATATTTGGCACGCTATAAATCCAAAAGATGATCATTTAGCCCCAGATGCAGAAGATTCTTCTAAAAGAGTTCCAACAATGATGACAACTGCGGATATGGCAATGCGCGAAGATCCGGAATACAGAAAAATTTCTGAGCGTTTTCATAAAAATCCAGATCAATTTCAAGATGCATTTGCTCGAGCCTGGTTCAAATTATTACATCGTGATATGGGTCCTCGTACAAGATATATCGGACCTGAGGTTCCGAAGGAAGAACTTATTTGGCAAGATCCAATTCCAGCAGGTAATTTAAATTATGATATCGACACAGTTAAAGAAAAAATTTCAAATAGTGAATTATCTATTAAAGAGATGGTTGAAACTGCGTGGGCAAGTGCTTCAACGTTTCGTGGATCAGATATGCGTGGCGGTGCAAATGGCGCCCGCATTCGTCTAGCCCCACAAAAAAACTGGGAAGTGAACAAGCCTGATCAATTATCAAAGGTATTGAGAGTTCTAGAAGGTATTTCTAAAGAAACTGGCGCATCAGTTGCTGATACAATCGTGCTTGCAGGCAATGTCGCAATTGAAAAAGCATCAGGTATGAAAGTTCCATTTACGCCAGGTCGTGGAGATGCAACTCAGGAACAAACTGATATTGAGTCGTTTTCTGTTTTGGAACCAGAAGCAGATGGTTTTCGTAATTACAGAAAGAAAAATTTTGCAACTACTTCAGAAGAAATGATTTTAGATAAAGCTCAACTACTTGGACTGACAGCGCCAGAAATGACTGTTCTTGTGGGCGGTATGCGTTCTTTAGGCATTAGCTCCGATGATCGTGGATTATTTTCAGAAACTCTTGGAAAACTTACAAATGAGTTTTATGTGAAGCTACTTGATATGAACGTCAGGTGGGAGGCAACAGGATCTAACTCCTATCAAGCTACAGACCGCAAAACAGGCAACAAGATTAGAAGAGCTTCCAGGGTAGATCTCGTATTTGGCTCAAACTCTCAGCTAAGAGCACTTGCAGAGGTTTATGCCCAAGAAGACTCTCATAAAAAATTTGCAACTGATTTTATAAATGCATGGAATAAAGTTATGAATGCTGACCGTTTTGATCTGGCCTAACATTCTTAAAGAACAATTTTGCCTAAAGGTGTGTGTAATAATTGGGTCAGGAATGTTAGCTTTTTAAGCTTAGATTAAAGATTACAAATTTATATTTATAATATAAAACATATTAATAATTATTCAGTAAATTTTTTTATGGTAAATGGCAAATTTATTAAAAAAAGTTGATAAAAAAACTATTGAAGAAAATAGTAATATTAAAAAATTTTTTAAAGTAACTAAATTTAAAAATATAAACGTAAAAAAAATTTTATTATGCGGGGATTTTTTTTTAGATACAAGTAACTATTTTCCAATTCTTAAGGACCATCATTTAACATTCCCAGGATTATATGATTGGGACTTAAGTTCTTCAAAATTTTACACTAAAGAATTTAATGATAATTTTTTCAGTAATAATTTTTCTTATAAAGAGATATCCGATGTTTTTGTTCTTGGCTCAAGTCCAGGCAATAACTATTATAGAAACATCTATACTTTTTTAAATAGATTATTTTTTATTGGAGAAAAAAAAATAAATATTGCAATCCATAGAAACACTTCAAATAAATTTAGGGACTTTATAAGCTATTTGCTTGATATTAAAAAAATTAAGTTAGGTAAATTTGTTTTTCTTGATGATGGATTCTATTTATTTCGCAATTCACAAATTCCAGCATTTTTAAACTTTAGGGACACTATGGAAGTTTATCAAGATATGTTTAGGCCTTCTACAGATGCAAAAAATAATATTTATGTTAGTAGAAGAAATGCTCGATGGAGAAGAGTTATTAATGAATCTGATTTTTATTCAGACTTTTATAAATATGGTTTTGATGTAATTGATTTTGAAAATCTCACTATAGCTGAACAGATCAAAATTTCGCAAAATACCAAGAGGATTATTGCTCCAAACGGTTCAGGTTTAACTAATTTAATTTTTGCAAACCCAAAAATAAACGTAATTGAAATAAGAAAATCACAAATAAACAAGGAATTTTTAAAGCTTTATAATAAATATAAAAGAATAAGTAATTATAAAAAAAATGAACATAATTTTTTTGCAGCAAGCGTAGTTAACAATGATAAAAAAAATTTTATTAAAGAAGACAAATCTTTAAAGCAATTAGACCAAAAATTTCTTTTAAATCACCCTTATTACAAAAACTTTATTGTGAATCAGGGAGAGTTTCAAAAATTAATTAAAAATTTTAGCAATTATTAGAATAATAATTACTTAGTAAAGAGATTTGCATTTTTGACATATTGCAAATTCTAAGATTTAATTTTTTATAATAATTATCTTCATATTTGGAAAATAAATATGGTAAGTTTTGAGAAATTATATTTTGATTATTTTTTAGGGAAAGCATCTTATAATCATTACTTATATTCAATTCAGACAAAATTTTTTCTTTAGATTTATTAAAATTATAAACTTCATCAATCAATCCTTTCTTTTTTGCGGAATCACTATCATAGATCAGGGCGCCTAAATCATTCCTAATATATTTTTTTTCAATTTTTCTATTTTTTGAAACGATTATCAAAAATTTTTCATAAATTGATTCAAGCATATTTTGAATTGAATCGATTTCCTCCTGAGTCGGTTCTCGAAACTCATTAAAAATATCTTTTGATCTACCAGCAAAGGTTTGATAAAATTCAATTCCTTCTTTAGTGGCTACATCTTTGTCTAAGAAATTTTGTTTAATTGATATTGGTTCATTATAGTAAAACCAAGAAGGTCCTTTTACACCAATATTTCCTATTAATGCCCCATAGCTCGCATATATTTTTTTAGCCCCCACAGCTGCCCAAACTCCACCGGACGCCAATAATTCATCTGTGTGAATATATATAGGGATTTTTGTCGTTTCTTGAAAAGCTATAATTGACTCATAAAATTTGTTTGAAGCAGAAACAGTGCCTCCCGGTGAGTTAATTGATATTATTATTCCTTTTAAATTTATTTCTTCTTTTAATTTAAAAAAAATTTTTTCAATATCGTTTGCAAAGATTATTTGTGAGTCAAAAAAACTGATTTTTTGAGATGAATTACTTAATATAGGTCCTTCGAGGTCTAATAAAATTACTAAATTGTTAGAATTTTTATCTCCCTCAACGAATTCAAGATTGTTATATGCAGTATCAACATACCTGCCAATTAAGTTTGAAAATAGCAGGAAAACTGCCAAAATTGCTAATAAAGCTAGCATAATCCCAAAAGTCTTTGAAAATGTTAAAAAAAATGATTTCATAATTTTCCCAATTAAATTATCGTTTCATTGCCCCAAATATATCATATGTCATATCATTAACAAAAATTAACTAATAAATTTTTTTTTTTACTTGAATTTTCACCTAATAATATCTACATGACTATCACACCTGGCTTTTGCTGCCAGAAAAGAACAGATATTTCAAATACTTAATGAGGATAAAATATGAAATTTAAACCGTTACATGACCGAGTTTTGGTCCGAAGAGTAGAATCAGACGAAAAATCTCCTGGTGGTATAATTATTCCTGATACTGCCCAGGAAAAGCCTATGGAAGGTGAAGTTATTGAGGTTGGATCAGGAGCTCGTGATGAGACCGGAAAGCTTGTTCCTATGGATGTTAAAAGGGGCGATAAAATATTATTTGGAAAGTGGTCCGGTACAGAGGTAAAGATGAGTGGGGAAGAATATCTTATTATGAAAGAATCAGACATAATGGGAATTATAACTGACTCTAAAAAAAAGAAATAAAATAAGGTAATAGAGAGGAAATAAGAGAATGTCGGCAAAAAATATATTATTTAGCACTGATGCTAGAACAAAAATGCTCAATGGAGTTAACAGATTGGCGGACGCGGTAAAGGTTACACTTGGTCCGAAAGGTCGTAATGTTGTGCTTGATAAATCTTTTGGGGCTCCAAGAATTACAAAGGATGGAGTAACTGTGGCTAAAGAAGTAGAATTTAAAGATAAATTTGAAAATATGGGTGCACAGATGGTTAGGGATGTTGCTAATAAAACTAATGATCTTGCTGGAGATGGAACTACTACAGCAACAGTTCTTACACAAGCAATTGCTACTGAAGGAATGAAATCAGTTGCAGCTGGCATGAATCCAATGGATCTAAAAAGAGGAATTGATTTAGCGACAGATGCTATAGTAAGCGAACTTGTTAAAAGATCTAAATCAATAAAAACAGACAAGGAAGTTGCACAAGTAGGAACTATTGCTTCAAATGGCGATTCAGATGTAGGTAAGATGATATCTAGCGCAATGCAAAAAGTTGGGAAAGAAGGCGTGATCACTGTCGAAGAAGCAAAAAGTCTTGAAACAGAGCTTGATGTTGTTGAGGGTATGATGTTTGATAGAGGCTATTTATCTCCTTACTTTGTGACAAATGCAGAGAAGATGATTTCTGAATTAAATGATTGTTATATTTTACTTCATGAAAAAAAACTTTCAAGTTTGCAGCCAATGCTTCCATTGCTAGAGTCAATAGTTCAATCAGGCAAACCTTTGCTAATAGTTGCTGAAGATGTGGAAGGCGAGGCTTTAGCCACACTTGTAGTGAATAAATTAAGAGGCGGACTCAAAATTGCCTCTGTTAAAGCTCCAGGATTTGGAGATAGAAGAAAGGCTATGCTTGAAGACATTGCTATTCTGACGGGAGGTCAAGTTATCAGCGAAGATTTGGGCATTAAACTTGAAAACGTTACGATAGATATGTTGGGCTCCGCAAAGAGAGTAGTGATAGATAAAGAAAATACTACTATAGTTCAAGGTGCTGGAAAAAAGAAAGAAATTGAAGGAAGATGTGGTCAAATTAGAGCACAAATTGATGAAACTACTTCAGATTATGACAAAGAAAAATTGCAAGAGCGACTAGCTAAATTAGCTGGCGGCGTGGCAGTTATTCGTGTTGGTGGAGCAACAGAAGTAGAAGTTAAAGAAAAAAAAGATAGAGTTGAAGATGCTATGCATGCAACCAGAGCAGCAGTAGAAGAAGGTATTGTAGCTGGTGGAGGTGTTGCTTTAGCTTATGCGACCAATGCTTTAGATTCTTTGAAAACTAGCAATGATGATCAAAAGATAGGAATTAGTATTGTTAGACGTGCTCTTTATCATCCTTTACGTCAGATTGCTCAAAATGCTGGCACAGACGGAGCTGTGGTAGCTGGTAAAATTCGAGAAAGTAAAGATACTAATTGGGGATATGATGCTCAGGCAGATAAATATACCAATATGGTAACAGCCGGAATCATTGATCCAACAAAAGTTGTAAGAACGGCTCTTCAAGACGCAGCTTCTGTTGCCGGACTCTTAATAACAACTGAAGCTATGATAGCTGATGCGCCAGAAGATAAAAAAGATGGTCCACCAATGCCTGATATGGGCGGCGGCATGGGCGGCATGGGCGGCATGGGCGGCATGGGCGGTATGATGTAAATAAGTTAATAAAATTTTTTTTAAAAGGCCTCGTGTTTTGAGGCCTTTTTTTATAAAACTTTATTTATTGATTTTTCTATTTTTGGACTAGAGGGCTTAGTAATTGAAGACCAGGATTTTACCAGCTC
Organism: Pelagibacteraceae bacterium; assembly: GCA_002717485.1. GTDB lineage: Bacteria > Pseudomonadota > Alphaproteobacteria > HIMB59. Next base: position 8,692 of record PBDW01000013.1, read on the forward strand.
TCCCTCTCTGTTAAATAAATATTTATAAAAATTCCATTTAGGTTCTTTTTTATATTTATTTTTTAACCATTTATATGCGGGATGGGCATTATCACCTTTTAATTTAACAATCTCAGTAACGTTAAAACTTACTCCATAATTTATAAGGCAATATTTCTTTATTTCATCTTCAGAACTTAATTCTTGCTTAAAATCGTTAGACGGTGTTGCAATAAATACCAAATCAGTATTTTTGTATTTTTGGAATAAATTTTGCAGATCTCCGTACTGCGGTGTAAATCCACACTTGGAAGCTGTATTTACTAATAAAATTGGCTTTCCAACAAAAGCATTTAAATTGATAATATTTCCATCAATATCCATAAAATTGTAATTATAAATGTTATTTAAAGTATTTGCCTTGAGATTCACTGTTATAACCATTAAAAAAATATAATTAAATTTGATTAATTTTTTAAATATATTAAACATTTTATATAATATAAACATAGTACTATTATGTCTTCTTTCAACAATTTTTTAGACCTATTTCAAGACGTTTGGAAACAAGGTCTTTTTGGAATAAATATTTCAGAGCTAATTATTGGTCTGTTAATAATATTATTTTTTTATGTCCTTAGAAGTTTTTTTGCAAGGTTTATAATTGGACGCTTATACAAGATAGTAAAAAGAACAAAAACAGATATTGATGACGCAGTTATAGAGGTTATAGAAGGTCCTCTAAAATTTTTACCTGTAGTAATAGGTTTTTTTATTGCCACTTCTTATATAGACATGAAACCAGATTTATTAAGTTTTGTTGAAAAATTAAATCGAACTCTAATTACAATTTTTATTTTTTGGCTTTTACATCAATTAGTCGTTCCTTTTTCTTTTGTTATAAAAAGATTTGAAGATAAGTTAACAACAGCCTTAGTTGACTGGACACTTAAAGGATTAAAAATATTAGTAATAATATTAGGTGCGGTAGCAATTTTAGAATTGTGGGGCATACAAGTTGGTCCAATTATTGCAGGGTTAGGTTTATTCGGAGTTGCGGTAGCATTAGGCGCACAAGATTTATTTAAAAATTTAATTTCAGGAATAATGATTTTGCTAGAAAGAAGGTTTTCTATAGGCGATGTTATCAGAGTATCTGGTGAGGCTGAAGGAATTGTAGAAAAAATTGGTTTTAGATCTACCTTAATCAGACAATTTGATTCAAATTTAGTTATGGTTCCAAATTTTAAATTTTCTGAACAGTCAGTCACCAACTATACTAGAAGAAAAAATAGAAGAATCAGATGGCTTATTGGATTAGAGTATAGAACAAATTTACAACAGATTAAAAAAATCCGAGATAATATAGATAAATATATCACTAGTGACAGCGACTTTTTAAATGATAACTCGGACTATTTCAAATCTTGCTTTGTAAGAATTGATAGCTTTTCTGACAGTTCTATAGATATGCTTGTGCAGTGTTTTACTAAACATTCAGATTGGGACAAGTATATTTTAGTTAAAGAAAAGCTAGCTATCAAGATTAAAGAAATTGTTGAAAATGAGAATGCAGGTTTTGCTTTTCCTAGTCAGTCTATTTATGTTGAAAATCTTCCGGTGGGAAAGCCAGAAGTTTATAATCCCCCAAAATAACTAATGATAATTCAAGATAAAGAAAAAAATCAATTTATAGCAATTTCACTTTTAATTATTGCAATAGTTGCAGTAGCCTTTGCGCTATACTTTACTAGACCCATAATGATACCATTTGTTTTGGCATTATTTGTAAGATTGTTAATAGATCCAATTATTGATTTTCAAGTTAGAAATCTGAGAGTTCATAGGTCAGTTGCAGTATTTGTATCTATTTTCTTAATAATTGGCTTATTTATGATCATTATTCCATTTATAACCGATTCAGTAGCAACTTTTCTGAGATCTGCAGATGATTATAATTATAAGGTTCTCATATTAATTGATCAAATAATCAATAAACTTCAAGAATTTGAAATTCAAATTAATAGAGAAATAATAAAGGAGTCATTTTTAACTCTACCTTTTTTGGACTGGGCTTCTGCAGCATTAAGCAATGGTGCAAATTTTGTAGCTAAGTTCTTTTTGGTTATAATTATGACGTTGTTTTTGTTAATTGGGGGTGGCAACAAAGAAAAATCAGAAACATGGAACACAATAAATGTTCATGTAAAGAAATATATTTTTACAAAATTTATTACTTCTTCATTAACAGGCATTTTAACCGGTATCATTTATTGGTTATTAGGTTTAGAGTTGGCATTAATATTTGGAACTCTAACATTTTTACTAAATTTTATACCAACATTTGGTTCAATAGTTGCTGTCTTTTTACCTCTACCAGTAGCACTTTTGCAGTATAATGAGCCTACTATGATTATTCTTGTTTTTGCCTTGCCATCATTGGTGCATATAGTAATTGGAAATATAATTGAACCAAAATTATTTGGCGAAGCCTTTGGACTTCATCCCGTAACAATTATTTTAGCCTTAATATTTTGGGGCATGCTATGGGGTATAACTGGGATGTTGCTAGCAGCACCACTGACCGCAATAATTAGAATTACATTTGACCAGTTCGAAACAACAAAACCATTTTCTCTTTTCTTATCAGGTCAATTGCATCATAAAATATAATTATTTAAGGCCAAGCGCCTTTAAGGAAACTGAATAACTAAATCCTGCTCTAGCCATTTTTGACAAATCTTTTTTTTTATTATCATAATCACCATACTGTCCTAATTTCTTTTTTTTTGCAAAGTTTATCGCAGAATCTATTTCAAGGTTTGGTGTATCACTTTCTATTTTTTCAAAAGCATTAATAATATCTTTTTTATCAACACCCTTTTGCAACAAATTATATTCTATTAGTTTTTTTGATTTTCCCATTCTTATATAATTGAATATTTTGGAATTAGCAAAATCCTCATCATTAATAATTTTGTTTTTCTCTAGATCTTCAAGAATTTCTTTTATATATGATTCATAATTTTGATTTATCCCAGATTTTTTGTAATTATTCTTTATGACTCTATTAAGGAGTTTTCTTTCTAAATTTTTTTTTGATGAAGCGTATCGTTTTAGATAATTTAGAGCATATTTTTTGAGATTTTCTTTATTTATAATTTTCATTATTAATAATTTAGTTTAATAGATATATATGAATAACACATTACTTCCACTTTGGACCTTATATCTTAAAGAGGTAAGAAGATTCTTTAAGGTAGGGATGCAGACAATAATTGGCCCAGCAATGGGTTCTCTGCTTCTTTTGGCAGTTTTTACACTTGCTCTAGGTCGAAATATAGAATTTGTTGAGGGAATATCCTTTCCTAAATTTATAGCTCCAGGCTTAATAATGATGACAATACTTCAGAATTCCTTTAGCAATTCCTGTTCATCTATTGGGCAGGCCAAATTTCAAGGAAATATAATAGATGTTTTAATGGCGCCATTGAATAGTCTTGATTTGACGTTAGGGTATACATTGGGTTCTGTGACAAGAGGAATAGTTTGTGGGCTTGTTACTTTCGCTGGAATTATTATTTTTGTGCCCCTGCAAATTTATTCTTGGTTTGCATTATTATATTTTACACTTATGGGTTCAGTAATGATGTCATGCTTAGGAACAATTGTCGGTATTTGGGCTGATAAATGGGATCAGCAACAAGGAATAGAAAACTTTGTAGTATTACCGCTTACATTTCTATCAGGAACTTTTTATTCAATTTCACTACTTCCTGATTTTTGGAAGAATTTATCACACTATAATCCTTTTTTTTATAATATTGATGGTTTTAGATATGCATTTATCGGATATTCAGATTCATCAATTTTTTATGGAGGAACTTTTTTGCTTTTAGTTAATACTTTTTTATTTTTTTGTTGTTATTTATTTTTTAACAGCGGTTATAAACTTAAAGCATAGAATATTTGAATGAAATCATATGAATAACAAATCTTACATTATGCCAACTTATGGAGAAAGAAATCTTGAATTTATTTCTGGAAAAGGAGTGTATTTATTTACTAAAGATAAAAAGAAATATTTAGATTTTGGGTCCGGAATAGCAGTAAATTCACTTGGCCATTGTAATCCAAAACTTATCAAAAGTATTAAAAAACAATCAGAAAGACTTTGGCACACTTCAAACCTCTACAGTAGTTCAAATCAAGAAAAATATGCAAAAAGACTTTGCTTAAATACATTTGCAGATAGGGTTTTTTTTACTAATTCAGGAGTAGAATCTATTGAATGTGGAATTAAGATGATAAGAAAATATTTTTATTCTAAAAATCAAAGAAATAAAAACCGAATAATTACATTTGAAGGAGCTTTTCACGGAAGATCAATTGCTGCAATTTCTGCTCAAAAAAATAAAAAATATATGTCTGGTTTTGGACCCTTTTTAAATGGATTTGATCAGGTGCCCTTTGATAATAATATAATTTCAGTAAAAAATGCAATTAGCGATAAAACAGCAGGAGTCTTGATAGAAACAATCCAAGGAGAAGGTGGTATTAGGCCGGCAGATATAAAGTTTTTAAAAGAATTAAGAAAATTATGTAATAAAAAAAATATGCTACTATTTATAGATGAAATACAATGCGGTTTTGGAAGATCAGGGAAACTTTTTTCATATGAATGGGCAAAAATCAAACCTGATATACTAGCTGTGGCTAAAGGAATTGGTTCAGGTTTTCCAATGGGGGCTTGCCTTGCCTCGGAAAAGGTTTCAAAATTTATGATAGCAGGTACTCACGGCTCAACATATGGCGGGAATCCTTTATCTGTTTCCGTTGGTAGTGCGGTTCTTGATGAACTCTTAAGAGAAAATTTTTTGAAAAAAGTTGATGATATAAGTCGTTATTTATGGCAAAAATTAATTGAATTAAAGAAACAATACAATGAGATTGTTGAAATAAGAGGAGCGGGTTTATTACTGGGTATAAAAACAAGGAAACCAAATCATATAATTAATAAGATGTTTCAAGATAATCATTTGTTAACGATATGCGCTGGGGATAATGTTATACGTTTGGCTCCACCATTAATTATAAATAAAACGCACGTAGATGAAGCAATTAGAAAAATTAAAAAGTCATTAGAATAAAATGATAAGCAAAAAATTATACAATATACTAATATTACTATTTTTATATTCTTGTGCTTCAGTCCCTGTTTACAATCAAGTCAGTTCTGATTATTCAGACATAGGTACAATATCTTTTGCAAGTAGTTCGATCAGCGTACAAAATGATTATAACCCTTTATTTGAGGATCCTTACATAGACCACCTTTTAAGTATTACGCCATCAGAAAGATTCTTAACTTGGTCCGAAAGTAACATTGTTGGTTTTGGTCTAGAAAATAAATTACTTATTTCACTTATAAATGCATCTATTAAAAGTAGCGAAGTAAATATTGAAAAGAAAATAGCTGGAATAATAAAAAAACCAAATGAAATAAAATATGATTTAGATTATGAAGTTTTGTACGTGATATATGATGACTCAGGAAATATCATAGGTAAAACTAAAGTGAAAATTAACAGATCTACCACTTCATCGTCTCACATATCCCTTGCAGAAAGAGATAAGATAATGGATAAACTTATTTATGATGGTATGGAAGACTTAGTAAAAAAATCACAAGAGTCTGTCAAGAAGCACCTTGGAAAATTTATTATTTGACTTTATGCTTTCCAAAAATTTAAAGATAATAAAACTAAGAATGTAAATATTTCAAGCCTTCCAATAACCATTGTTAAGGAAAGAATTATTTTAGCTAAATCAGGAAGAGAAGCATAATTGCCAGAAGGTCCAATTATATCTCCCAGACCGGGTCCAACATTTGAAATTGCTGAAGCAGAGGCGGATACGGCGGTCAAAAAATCAATTTCCATAGCTGCTAAAGAGGCAGCTACTAAAGAAAAAAGTGCAATATATAAGAAGAAAAAACCCATAACCGAATAATAAGCTTCTTCTTTTATAGTTTTGCCATTAAATTTAGAAACAAATACACCATGAGGCTGGATTAATTTTTTTATCTGTATTTTTCCTGCGCCAAAAAGAAGCTTTATTCTAAAAATTTTTATACCACCAGTTGTTGATCCTGCACATCCACCAATAAACATTATTACAAATAAAACAACTAATCCAAAACTTCCCCAAAGATTAAAATTTGTACTGCTATATCCAGTACCTGTTAAAATTGATACAATATTAAATGCTGATTCTCTGATTGAAGTACTTAATGGCTGATTAGAGAATACTATGAGCCACAAAGTCATTACTACAACTAATATGACTATAATGGAAAAAAATAGTTTAATTTGATCGTCTTTAAAAATAACTTTACTATCTCCATGAATAGATTTCAGAAAAATTACAAAAGGCAAGCTTCCAAGTATCATAAATATTAAGCATATCCATTCAATAGAATTTGAATTAAATTCAGCAAATGATTGATTGTATGTAGAAAAGCCACCAGTTGAAATAGTTGTCATTGAATGTGCTATTGCGTCAAATCCACCCATTCCAGAAAAATAATACATAGCAGAGCAAGCTAGAGTTAATGTTAAATATATAGATGCTATTTCTAGACCAGATTTTCCAATTCTAGGAAGAGTTTTTTCATACGGATCATCGCTTTCTAAATGAAAAAGTTGCATACCTCCAATTTGAAGCATTGGTAAAACAGAAAGTGCCAATAGTATTATTCCTATTCCACCGAACCATTGCAATAATGACCTCCATAATAATATACCCCTAGATAAATTATCTAAATCAACAATAACTGTAGAACCTGTTGTTGTCACGCCACTAACTGATTCAAAAAAAGCATCTATAAAAGAAAGTTTCGTATCGCCTAACACGAATGGAATTGAAGAAAAAAATGCAACAATTATCCAAGAAAGAACTGTTAATAAAAATGCTTGTCTTACAGATAATTTTAATATTTTATTTCTAAAAATTAAGATTAAGGATAGCCCTATAGCAATAGTAAACAAACCTGAAATCATAAAAGTTTTCCAATCATCTGAATAGTTCAAAAGATCGACTATCATTGGAAGAAACATCATACTGCCAGTAAAGCTTATAAGAATACCAATTATGTAAAGCACAGGCTTTAGATCGTTCATATTTAATGCTAATGGACTTGGTTATTACTGTGAGGACTATCTAAAGAAAATAAAGGAATATCAACATCAAATTTTCTCCCATCTATGTTATTTTCCATCTCATAGTGACCAACCATAAATCCTGATGGAGTATTTAATGGTGCACCACTTGTATATTCAAATTTATCACCTGGTTTTAATATTGGTTGTTCTCCTACAACTCCTGAACCCCTAACCTCGTGATAATTTCCAGTTGAATCTATAATCTTCCAATATCTATTTTTTAATTTCACAGTATCTTTACTTTTGTTATCTATTACAATTTTGTAAGCCCAAACATAATGGCTTTCACTTGGAACTGACTGCTCTTCCAGATAAAAAGGTTCAACTTTTATATTTATTTTTTTTGTTGTTTTGGAATACATTTTTTGAAAAATTTTGTTATATGTATATACCAAAATTTAATCAATTATTGAAGCTTAATAAGCACTCTTAATTACGACCCTTCTGTTTGCAGGGTGTTTTACCTCATCATTAGTAAATTTAGCTAGCTCTTTTTCTCCCATGCCAATTATTTTAATATTATCTTTTTCAACTCCAATTGATAATAAAAAGTCTTTAACACTTTCTGCCCTTTTTAAAGACAATTCATAATTATATTCATTAGTACCTTTTGTATCTGTATAGCCAATTATAAGATATCTATTTATATCATTTGAATTTATATAATCTTTTATTTCATTAATATTGTCTAAGGTTAGTTTATATTTATCAAAATCAAAATAAATTATTTTATCAATCCGTTGATTTTCTTTTGTTATTACAATTGTTGAGTCAGTAATTTTCTCAGTATTATCTTTTGTTAATAAATATTTATTTAAATTCTTCATAGCATTTAAGAATCTTGATTTGCAAATTTCAATATGGTTTATTTGCCAACCTTCTTCTTCTTGTTCAGCCCAACAATCTAAAGATGCGACAGCAATTCCAAGATTTACTGGATCATAAATTATAGAATCTTCGTAAATCATCATTAAATTATTATATGCATTTTCTATATCTCCGATTTTATCAACTTCAATTTTCCAGTTACTTAAAGGTTCAGGTTTAATTTTTTCACCTTTATAAGATTTGATAGCTTTCTCTGAATATAATTTTGCAGAATTCCAGTCATGCATTTCATCAGCTTCAAATATTGCTCTTGCTTTATACTCTTCAATTATTGTTTGATGAAACTTGTCTTGACTCGAGTAGTTATTATCTATCAATTCTTCATAGCTTGCAGAACAACCGGATATTACTGTTAATAGCACAATTGCAGCAATTATTGTTTTCATATATTTAGATTAATTTTGATTTTTGTCATAAATAAGCCCAAAAATAGGTAAAATTAAGATATTTGCATCTCTTGAGGTTAAATAGTTACCAACGCGTTTTTATGTATTTAGTTAATTTATTATTGCGTGAATTTATAAGTTTAGATAACGAGTATTGTTAATTATACAAAACTTTCAAGTTATAAAGTTCTAGCTTGATAAAAATAAATTAGATATTATACGGAGAAAAGCATGATAAAACATGTAACATCAGTTGATCAATCAGATCGAAGAGTACCTTACAATTTAAGACAAAGTGGTCCAACACCTGTTCAAATGTTAATTTCTACACGTGTTAGGAAATCCCCTTATTGGCATCTGTCTATGAAAGCAGGTTGCTGGAGAGCAACTATCTATAACAGAGTTTATCATCCAAGAGGATATGTGAAGCCTGAAGATGGCGGAGCTATGGTGGAGTATGAAGCAATAATGAATCATGTAACAATGTGGAATGTTGCAGTTGAGAGACAAATAATGGTTAAAGGACCAGATGCTGAAGCGTTTGTTGACTATGTAATAACTCGAGATGCAACAAAAATTTCACCTATGAGAGCTCGGTATGTAATTTTATGTAATAGTATGGGTGGGGTATTGAATGATCCAATACTTCTTCGTATTTCAAAAGATGAATTTTGGTTTTCGTTATCTGATTCAGATATCGGTTTATATCTCCAAGGAGTTAATCATGATAAAAAATTTAATGTAGTTATAGATGAAATTGATGTATGTCCTGTTCAAATTCAGGGACCAAAGGCACATGCATTAATGAAAGATTTAGTCGGAAATCAGGTAGATATTGACAATATCCCATTTTACGGCTTGGCTGAGGTTAAAGTTGGTGGGAGAAATTGTGTAATTTCTCAAACAGGTTTTTCTGGTGCAGCAGGTTTTGAAATTTACTTAAGAGACGCAACGGTGCATGCTGAAGATATGTGGAATGCTGTTTTAGAAGCTGGTAAAAAACATAGTTTAATGGTTATTGCTCCAGCTCATCATAGAAGAATACAAGCAGGGATTTTATCTTGGGGCCAAGATATGGATAATCAACACAATCCATTTCAATGTAATTTAGGGTATCAAGTATCTTTATCGGGTAAAGGAGAATGGTCTAAATCCACAAATTATGTTGGCAAAGATGTTTTAGAAAAGATGAAAGAGGAACTTAAGTCGGGAAAAAAACCATACAAACTTCAGTTAGTTGGAATGATTTTAGGAGGAAAACCAATTGAGGAATATGCACCTGATTTTTGGTTAATTTCTCCAGCAGATGGAGGAGACCCATGCGGTTATATAACATCACCATGGTATCATCCTGAGCAAAAAAGGAACATTGCAATGGGATACGTTCCTTTTGAGGGCACTTTAAATGCCAATGGATTTCCAACGGGTAATTTTGGTCAAAAGTTTAAAGTTCACCTGCCTGATGAATATTCTGATGAAACTGGAAAACCTGTTGATGCAGAAGTAGTTCCAGTACCATTTACTGAATCTTTTAATCCAAATACAAGAGAAGTCGTTAAAGGCTAATTATTATATTCATATTTAGCGTCCAAATAATAAATATTTGGGCGCAATATTAATTGAGCAACTGTTCAATAGTGGGTTTTGGCACATAACCAGGATTAAATTTATTGTTTATAAATATAGCGGGAGTTCCTCTCGCTCCTATTGCAGCCCCGAGAAAAGAAGTGATGCTTAAAGCCTCATCTATTTCTGGTTTTAGTAAGTCTTTTCTTATTCTTTCGGAATCAAGATTTGCCTGCAATATAATCTCATTTATTTTATCCTCATTTATTGCACCCTTTTGAGTTAATAGAGCATGATGAATTTCAAAGCCTTTGTTTTGATATTTTGCAGCTAATACAAGTTTCGCAAGTTTAACAGAAGTTTCACTTAGTATTGGATATTGTAAAAAAAATACTCTTGTATCATTTCTTTCATCAGCTATTTCAATAAGCTCAGCGTGCTGTTTTTTGCAAAATCCACACTTATAATCAAAAAAAGTAATTATGTTATTGTCTGCATTTTCTGGACCAATGGCTATCTGGCCATCCTTAGGAATAGCTTTAAGTAGTCTTAGATGAAAGTCTTCCTGTCCTCCATTTACCAATTCTCCTATAGTTATGTCATCGGATGCAGCAAAAACGTGTCCAGTATAAAGGGTCGGAATTACTACACAAAAAAATTTAATAAGCTGTTTTACCATGATTGACCAAGTAAATATTTATGTTTAATGATGTATAGAATTTAATGATAAAATCTACACAAAAAAGAAAATAAATGAAAACTCAAGCAAGAGTAGTGGTTATTGGAGGTGGGGTAGTTGGAGTTAGTACACTTTACCACTTAGCTTTAAAGGGTTGGAGTGATGTTGTTTTAGTAGAGCGTAAAGAATTAACATCTGGATCAACATGGCATGCTGCAGGACTGCTTCCGTTGTTTAATATGAGTTATTCTGTGGGACAATTGCATAAATACGCCGTTAAACTTTATAAAACTTTAGAAAAAGAAACTGGTCAAGATGTTGGGTTTAAAGTTTGTAGCAATATCCGTCTTGCATCAAAAAAGGAAAGAATGGATGAATATCATCAATATGCTGGAGTAGCTCAAACAATAGGAGTAGATGTAAATTTTCTAAGCCCTAAAGAAGTAAAAGAAATTTGGCCTTTATGTAATATTGAAAATTTAATTGGCGCCATACAGCATCCTGAAGATGGTTATATACAACCAGCAGATTTAACTCAAGCATTGGCAAAAGGCGCAAGAAAAAAAGGCGCTGAAATTTATCGCGGTACTACAGTTATAGATATAAATAAAAAATCTAATGGAGAATGGATTGTCAAAACAGATAAAGGAGAAATTACCTGCGAGCATATAGTATCAGCTTCAGGAAATTTTGCTCGTCAGACGGGTTCTATGGTCGGTTTAAACATCCCAGTTATTCCTGTTGAACATCAATTTATTGTTACAGAACCTCATCAAGAAATTCTAAAGAGGCATAAGGAAGGGTTGCCGGAAATGGGAGTTCTTAGAGATTCTGAAGGTCAGTGGTATATGCGTGAAGAAGCAGGCGGTTTATTATTAGGTCCTTATGAAAAAGGAGCGCCTTGTTGTTATGTGAATGGTCCTGGCAAAGATTCAGAGTATGAGCTTTTTCAAGAAGACTTAGAAAGATTAGAACCACACATTGAATCTGCAATTTTTAGGGTACCAGCCTTTGGTGAGGTTGGAGTAAAAAAGGTTTATAATGGGGCAATAACATATACTCCAGATGGCAATCCAATTGTTGGACCAGCATGGGGTTTAAAAAATTATTGGATTAATGAAGGTCACAGCTTTGGAATTACTGCTGCTGGAGGTGCAGGGTGGCAATTGGCTGAATGGATTATAGAAGGAGAACCTACCGTCGATATGCTTGGAGTTGAACCGAGAAGGTTTGGAGATTATGCAACCAAATCATATTTAATCAAAAAAAATGAAGAGGCTTATGCCAATGTGTTTACAATTCATTATCCTGATGAAGAGAGAGCAGCTGGAAGACCATTAAGGCAGGCCCCGTGTTACGATAGGTTAAAAAACTTAGGTGCAGTATTTGGACAAAAATTTGGATGGGAAAGAGCGAATTGGTTTGCTCCTAGCGGTACTCCACAAGTAGATGATTGGTCATTTAGAAGGTCTAGATGGTTTGAGCATGTAGGAAACGAATGCAATAATGTCAAAGAAAATGTTGGCATACTTGATATGACCGCATTCGCAAAATGCAGAGTTTCAGGTCAGGGAGCTGAATCCTTTCTTGATGGTCTCGTTGCTAATCGTCTTCCACAAAAAAATGGAAGAGTAAATTTATGTCATGCACTTAATAGCAGGGGCGGTGTTCATTCAGAATTTACAATTACACGTGAGAGCGATGAAAGTTTCTATCTAGTTTCAGCTGGAGCTTTTCAAAGACTTGATCATGACTGGATTAAACGTTGGATACCTAATGATGGTTCAGTACAATTCGAAAATATTACTAATAGTATTGGGGTGCTTGTTGTAGCTGGTCCAAAATCAAGAGATTTATTAAGTAGAGTTTCTAATAATGATTATTCAAATGAGCAATTTCCTTGGCTAACTTCCAAAGCCGTTGATATTGGTCTTGCGCCAAGCTTGGCTATAAGAATGAATTTTGTTGGTGAAATGGGATGGGAGTTGCACCACCCAATAGAATATCAAAACCATATATTTGATAATCTGATGGTAGCTGGTCAAGATTTAGGACTTAAGCCTTTTGGTATTCGCGCTATGGATAGTCTACGTATTGAAAAATCTTACAAATTAGTTGGCACAGAATTATCAATTGAATATTCAGCAATAGAGTCAGGATTAAATCGATTTGTTCATCTAAATAAGGGTAATTTTATAGGTAGAGATTCCTTAGTTAAATGGCAACAAAAAGGATTCTCTAATCAGTTTGTTACGCTAGAAGTTCATAATATCACAGATGCAGATGCTTTAGGAAACAATCCTATATTTCATAAAAATAAGGTTGTTGGAAGAGCAACAGGAGGGAATTTTGGTTTTAGAATAAAAAAATCAATAATGCTTGGGATGGTAGATCCAGAATTTTCTAGTGTTGGCACAAAACTTACAACAGATATTCTCGGTACAAAACATCCCGTATCTGTTATTAAGGAAAGTCCTTATGATCCAGATAATAAACTATTAAGAGGTTAGTGCTATGAAAATATTGGTCGCAGTAAAAAGAGTAGTTGATTATAATGTTCAAGTTCGTGTTAAGCCAGATGGAACTGGTGTCGAAACGGAAAATGTTAAAATGTCTATGAATCCCCCTGATGAAAATGCTGTTGAAGAGGCTCTTCGAATAAAAGAGTCTGGTAAAGCAACTGAAATTATTGCCGTATCAATTGGTGAAAGTAAGTGTCAAGAAACCATACGTACAGCTCTAGCTATGGGAGCTGATAGAGGTTTGCATATTGAAGTTGAGGGTATAATTGAGCCACTTGCAGTCGCAAAGATTTTAAAAAAAATAGTTGAAAAAGAAAACCCTGGTTTGGTTTTGTTGGGCAAACAAGCAATCGATGATGATTGTAATCAAACTGGACAAATGTTATCAGCGATGCTTGCTTGGTCTCAAGGGGCCTTTGTATCAAAAATTGAATTTTCAGGTGAAAATATTCAGGTAACTAGAGAAGTTGATGAAGGTTTAGAGATTTTAGATTTAAAATTACCTTCAATTGTTACATGTGATTTAAGACTTAACGAGCCACGTTATGCGTCGCTTCCAAACATTATGAAAGCCAAGAAAAAACCTTTAGATTCATTGAGTTTAAAAGATTTAAATGTTGATATAACTCCAAGAATTCAACAAATAAAGGTTGAAGAACCTCCTAAAAGACAAAAGGGTATAATGGTATCGAGCGTAGAGGAATTATTGCAAAAACTTAAAAATGAAGCAAAGGTAATTTAATGATTTTAGTAATAGCTGAACATAATAATGAATATCTAAAAAGTTTTACATTAAATGCTATTCAGGCATCTTCACAAATTGAAAGTGAAATTGATGTTTTGGTTGTTGGAAACAAATCTGATAATGTTGCGAAGGAGCTCTCGGGTGTGCCATTAGTAAAAAAAGTTTTACATATCAATTCTGAAACTTATGATAAACAACTTGCCGAAGACGTTGCTCCATTAATAACTAATATTGCAGAAAAATATGATTATATTATTGCACCAGCAACAGCTTGTGGAAAAAATTTAATGCCCCGTGTTGCCGCAATGTTAGATGTATCTCAAATAAGTGACATAATAAAAATTGAAGCCCCGGATATATTTGTCCGTCCAATATATGCTGGTAACGCGCTTGCAACAGTAAAAAGCTTGGATAGTAAAAAGATTATTACAGTGAGACCGACATCATTTGACCCAGCTCCCTCATCGGGAGGAAGTGCGCCAATAGAGGAAATTCAAAGTTCAGAATCTGCGAAATTATCAAATTTTATAAAAAAAGAAGAATCAAAATCCGATCGTCCTGAATTGGGAACTGCGAGAGTAGTAGTTTCTGGAGGTAGAGGACTGCAAAGCTCTGAAAACTTTAAGCTTATAACTGATCTAGCAGATAAATTAAATGCAGCTGTAGGAGCGTCCCGTGCAGCAGTAGACGCTGGCTATGTTGGGAATGATTTTCAGGTAGGCCAAACAGGCAAGGTAGTTGTCCCAGAATTATATATAGCTGTAGGTATATCGGGAGCGATTCAGCATCTAGCAGGTATGAAAGAAAGTAAGATAATTGTTGCAATTAATAAAGATGAAGAAGCACCAATTTTTAATGTAGCTGATTATGGTTTAAAAGCAGATTTGTTTGAGGTAATACCTAAATTAACAGAAGAGCTTTCTAAGTTAAATATTATTAAAAAATAATTAATTGCTCAACTTTTTATTAACATTAATGTAAAAGGTTTTTTATGGAACGCGAAAGTATGAATTACGACGTTGTTATTGTTGGGGCAGGACCTTCTGGTCTAAGTGCTGCAATAAAATTAAAACAACTAGATCCTGAAGTTAGTATATGCATTTTAGAAAAAGGATCAGAAGTAGGAGCACATATCATAAGCGGTAATGTTTTTGAAACAAGAGCACTTGATGAGTTAATTCCAGAATGGAAAGAAAAAGGAGCACCAATAAAAACTAAAGTAAAAAATGAGAAATTTTTTTTCTTAGGTAAATCTTCCTCATTTAGTTGGCCAGTATGGCTTTTACCTTCAGTGCAAAAAAATCATAAAAACTATATAATAAGTTTAGCAAATTTATGTCGCTGGCTAGCTGAGCAAGCAGAAGCTTTAGGTGTTGAAATATTTCCTGGTTTTGCAGCGAGTAAAATACTTTTTAATGAAGATGAATCGGTTAAAGGTGTTCAAAGTGGAGATATGGGTATAGCAAAAGACGGAGCCCAAAAAGATAATTTTGAACCAGGAATTGAATTAATTGGTAAAGTAACAATTTTTGCTGAAGGATGTCGCGGTCATTTAGGAAAGGTACTTATTAAGAAATTTAGTTTAGATAAAAATTGTGATCCACAACAATATGGTATTGGATTTAAAGAAATATGGGAAGTTAATGAAGAAAATCACAATGAGGGCCTAGTTATGCATACTGCAGGATGGCCACTTGATAATAAAACTTATGGAGGCAGTTTTTGTTATCATGCCGAAAATAATAAAATTTTTATTGGATATGTAATTGGTCTTGATTATCAAAATCCTCACTTGTCTCCATTTGATGAATTTCAGAGATTCAAAGAACATCCAATTATTAATACAATGCTATCTGGAGGTAAAAGAATTGCTTATGGCGCTAGGGCGCTTATTGAGGGAGGATTTCAAAGCTTGCCTCAAATGCATATGCCAGGAGCTTTATTAATAGGTTGCAATGCTGGAACATTAAATATGCCAAAAATTAAAGGTTCTCATACTGCAATGAAAAGTGGCATATTAGCAGCAGAAGCAATTATTGATCATTTAAAAAATGGCAGTAAATTGTCAATTTATGAAAAGAAATTCAAAAATTCATGGGTCCATACAGAGCTTTTTAAAGCTAGAAATGTTAAACCAAGTTTTAGATGGGGGTTAGTGTTGGGCGTTATTTTGACAGGATTAGACCAAATTATTTTTAGAGGTCGACTCCCATTTACCTTAAAACATCATCATTCAGACTATGAAACCTTAAAATCATCTTCTGAAATGCCCACAATACAGTATCCAAAACCGGATGGAAAAATTACTTTTGACAAAACAAGCTCAGTTTATTTAACTGGAACAAACCATGCAGATAACCAACCAGTTCATCTGCAATTAAAAGATCAAAGCTTGCCTATAAATTATACATTGAAGAATTTTGACGAACCGGCACAGAGATATTGTCCAGTAGGGGTTTATGAAATTCAGCGTGATGAAAATGGAAATAATCCTAAATTTATAATAAATAGCCAGAACTGCATTCACTGTAAGACTTGCGATATCAAGGAGCCTTCTCAGAATATAACCTGGGTTGCACCAGAAGGTGGTGGCGGCCCAAATTATACAAATATGTAAAATATTATGGATTTGAGAAAAAAACGACATATAGCGATTGATCGTGCAATAAACGAATTAAGATCTGGCAGACCAATAATTATTAATAATAAAAGTGAAAACTGGATCTTTTATGGGATAGAACACATTAACGATAAATTTTTATCTCAAATAACTTCAAAAAAATCTAAATCATTAAATGCATTTTTAACCAACAAGAAGATGCTTGATTTATCATTAGATAAGATATCTTATAACGATCAAACAAGAATTCCAATTCAAATCAGTGATATTAAGTGGTTAAAATCAATTCATACAAGAAAAATAAATAGATCTGATATAATAAAATTTAAAAAAATTAAGCTATTAAAAACTCCATTATTTTTAAATGATATGATTGATCTAGCAAAAAATGCAAAGACAATACCTTGTTTAATAGGTTGTTTAATAAATAAAAAATCAATCAATCATTCAATAATGGTATTTAAATCAACTGAAATTAAAATGCAGAACAAGCTTATATCAGAAAGTACAAAAATGGTTAGTGAAAGTACTATTCCTATAAAACAAGATTATAATGCTAAAATTAAAGTTTTTAAGTCCTTTATTGGTGGCCTTGAACATGTTGTTTTGTGTTTGGGAAAGCCAAATAATAATAAAACTGTTAATTTAAGAATTCAATCTGCTTGTCTTACTGGTGAAGTTTTTCATTCTATGAAATGTGATTGTGGCGAACAACTTAATCAATCTATTGAATATCTTTCAAAAAATGGCGGAGGATATATAATCCATTTAGAACAAGAGGGTAGAGGCATTGGGTTAAAAAATAAAATTAGGGCATATAATTTGCAGCATAAAGGGATGGATACAATTGATGCAGATAGAACAATGGGATTTGTAGGAGAGGAAAGAGATTTCTCTATTGCAGTAAAAATATTAAAAGATCTAGGGGTAAAAAAAGTAAATATAATAACTAATAATCAGGACAAAATAAAAGCCTTAAAAAATAGCAAAATAAGTATTGCAAAAAAGATCGCAACTTATACAGAGGTTAACAAATTTAATGTAAATTATTTTGCTTCAAGGTTAATAAAAATGAATTATAATATAAAATTAAAGTGAGTAAAGATTTTAGATTTTTTGATAGTAGGCAAAAATACTTACTATTTGTAACGACAACAAATGAAAAAACGCAAATAGCTCAAAAAATTTCTACAACAATTGAAAAAATTATACCAAAAAAGCCAGCACTAAAAATTTTTGATGCAGGTTTGGGTGATGGAACCTTGTTAATGAGTATTTTAAGAAAAAGTCATAATGTTTTCCCCACCATCCCTTTCCTGGTAATGGGTAAGGAAATTAGTATGGAAGATGTAAGGCTGACTGTTGAAAAGTTAGCAGATAGATTTGTAGAACATCCAAATATGGTTTTTGTTGTGTCAAATTTGCACTATAATGAGTCAACACAATTGGCATCAAAAAATCTAGAAAAAAATCATAAAATCAATTGGAACGTATTAAAATTGAAAGGGAGCTCTTCTTTTCAATTCAGCAATCAATTAAATAAATTGGATGAAATATTAGAAGAAAACTGGCAAGTTGAGAGGCATCCGCGTAGCGGAAATGCAACATATAAAACCCCATCAGTAATTGTAATTTACAGAGAAGATTATGAATTTACTTTAGAGAATATAATACCGAAAAATAATGGTCAAAAAAATCACTTTGATTTAATTATTGCATCGCAACCCTATCGATCACGTATAACTAGTGAGCAAAAGGTAAAATATGTTTTGGAACCTATGATTAACGCCTTAAATATAAATGGTAGATTAATTATAGTCCAGGCCAGTGGGAACGACCCAGGTATGGAGATAATCAGAGGAGTTTGGCCTGATGAAAATCCGTTTCCATATCCAATGAATGATATTGTGAAATATTTAAAAGAAAATTTACCAAAAAATATTATTGAAAGTCTTAAATTCAATATTCCAGAGAATGTTAAATACAATTTGCGTGCACTTCCGGATGAGGTTGATAACGGAATTGCAACCTCATTAATATTCTCTTCATGGAACGCCTCTACATATGTTGGGCAGATAAGTGATTCAAAGGTTCTTGAAGCTGAAAAAGAAGGTAATTATATAAAAATTGTTCAGGATGTAATTAGAAAATATGACGGACTATGGTTTAATGACGAAGTACTTGAAATTGAGAAAAAAAATTAATTATTTATAAACGAAAGAAACTTTTCCTAATTTTCCAAAATTTGCTGTGATCTTGTCTCCTTGATATATTTGTATCGCAGGAGTGCATGTGCCGGTACTAATATATGCATTTTTTGGAATTTTTTGGTTTTTATCAGCAAGTGTATTTGCTAACCACACTATTGAATTTATGGGATTTCCCATAACATTTTTTGAATTACCTCTTACAACTATTTTATTATTTATCTTAAGAGATACCTTGTGGTTTTTAAAATCAATTCCCTTAAAATTTTTAATCTCTTTTCCATGTATCCAATAGGCATTTACGCCATTATCAGCAATCAAGTTATTTATACCGATTGACTTCCAATCTTTAAATCTAGAGTCAACAATTTCTATTGAAGGGAGGACTGATAAAATGCATTTTTCAATATCATCATTATCAAAAGGGGCCTTAATAGGATCTGGGCTAAAATTTATTTTGAAAGAAAATTCAGGTTCAACGTAAGGTTGAAAAAAATTTGATGAGTTTATAGCGCATTCCGATTTTGAAGAATAATTAGAAAATATATTGCCGTAAAATGGCTCATGAACATTTATTTGTTTTTGGGCAGCTTTATTTGTGCAGCCAATTTTCTTCCCTATTATTCGAACAGTATTTTTTTGTGATAAGTATGTTTTTGTTAATTTATTTTGTATTTTATATCCTTCATCACTAGTTTTAGGTGCACAATCCCCTGGTAATTTTGATAGTCTTTTTAAATTAATTCTTGAATCAAATAGTATTTTTGCTGCTTTATTAATATTGCTCATTTATATTTCTATTCTTTTATAATATCATAAAAAGTTAAATGATTAATTTCAAGTTAAATAACTCTTTAATAGAAGATTTCAATAAAAATGGTTTTTTGATTTTAGATAAATTTATAGATTTAAGATATTTAAATCAATTAAGAGAAAGGTTTGAACCACTTTTTAAAGGAGAGTTTGAAACTGGTATTGAACCTGATGAATGGAATTGGAGATTTGGGAGAGATCCAGATGATGTAACCCGACAAATATGCAATGCTTGGAAGTCAGACCATCTGATTAAAAAGATTATATGTCACAAAGTTATAGGCGAATGTTGCTCTCGTTTAATGAATTGGAATGGAGCAAGATTAGTTCAAGATAATATTTTATGGAAACCACCAGGAGGAAAAACCTTAGGATATCATCAAGATGCGGCATACGATGATTGGATTATTCCACAAACAATGATGACTTGTTGGATGTCTTTGGATGATACCTCTAAAGAAACAGGTACTTTAGAGTATGTAAAAGGTTCACATAAATGGGGATTACAACCTCCAAAAGGTGAGTTTCATTTTCCAGATGATTATAAAAAAGAACTAAATAACTTTGCTAAAAAAAGCCATAAGAAAATTGAAATTATTTATGTAGAGGTTCCAGCAGGGGGAGTTGCTTTTCATCACGGGCATACTTGGCATGGTTCTGGGATTAATAATTCTCAATATAACCGAAGAGCAATTGTTTCCCATTGCGTTCCTTTTGATGCAAAATTTCATCCAACAAATACTGGAGGAACAGCAAAAATTTATAAAAAATATAAAAAAAATAATAACAATAAATTAGAAGATACTTTTTTCCCACTTTTATGGAAAAAATAGTTAGCTGGTGCTTATACAGAAAATCGAACTTGGATCTGACCGTTAACAATGAATTACTCTATCCCTGAGTTACTGCGGCAATATTCTATTAAAAGTATAAAAAATTATATTAACCATCTTTATAATAATAACTGTATCCATTTAATGCTGGAGCACCACCCAAATGAGCATAAAGAATTTTAGAACCTTCAATAAAAAAATTTTTTTTTGCAAGATCAATTAAACCCTGCATTGATTTTCCTTCATAAACAGGATCAGTTATCATTCCTTCTGTTTTTGCTGCCAATCGAATTGCATAGTTAGTTTCTTCACTTGGCACTCCATATGAGGGGTAAGCATAATCTGGATTTATAATTATCTCATCATCACTGACTTCTCTGCCAAGCTCAACTAGTTTAGCTGTATTGGAAACAATTTGTTTAACTTGCAATCTTGTTTTTTCATAAGTTGCTGAAGCATCAATACCTATAACTCGGTTAGCTCTATTATCTGCTGCAAAACCTACAATCATTCCAGCCTGAGTGGAACCTGTTACAACACACGTAATAATATAATCAAATTTAAATCCTAATTCCTTTTCTTGCTCTCTGACTTCTTCTGCAAAGCCTACATACCCTAGTCCTCCATATTTATGAACAGATGCTCCTGCAGGAATTCCATAAGGTTTTCCACCCTCATCTTTTACAGCTTGAATAGCATCTTCATAACTTTTTCTAATACCTATATCGAAACCATCATCGACTAGACGACTATCTGCCCCCATTAAACGAGTTAAAAGTATGTTACCAACTCGATCATATACTCCATCAAAATGAGGAACCCATTTTTCTTGAACAAGTCTGCATTTCATTCCTATTTTAGCTGCAGTTGCCGCAACCATTCTAGTATGGTTAGATTGAACTCCACCAATTGAAACTAAGGTATCAGCACCAGATTCAATTGCATCAGGAATAATATATTCAAGTTTTCTCAGTTTATTACCTCCAAAAGCTAAACCTGAATTACAATCATCTCTTTTTGCATAAATTTCTAAATTACCTTGTAATTCTTTGGAAAGTCTTGGTAAATACTCTATTGGAGTAACTCCAAATGTCAGCGGATATCGTTTGAATTTTTTTAGATTCATTACTAACTAAATATGATACTATGTATCTTTACCAATGGTTTGCAAGTATAAATTTTAAGCCAATAACTGCAAATTGTGGGAAAATTTTGGGAAATTATGCAAATGGTGCTGATACCGAGAATCGAACTTGGATCTGACCGTTACCAACGGCCTGTAATAACCATTATACTATATCAGCATTTTTTTATAAATTATTTTAATATTAAATTTATATCATTTTTTTCTATATTCCCAAGGAACTTTAAATTCACTATTCCATATTCCTTTTAGATTTTTTTTTGCAAGAGTTTCTTCTCTCACATATTTTATTGAGTAATATCTATAGGCTAAAGCCCATCCCTCTAATACCATATATGCATTAATGCTTACTTTGTTGATGAAACATTCTGCGATTTTGCGCTTATATTTATCAACATCTAAAACCTCACAACTAACTTTATTTTGATTTATTTTTTCTATAAGTTTTAATCTTGCAGATTTACCGCACTTCCATTTTTCATTATTTTTTGAACATATTTGCTCTATTTCAGGCGCATCTATTCCATAAAGACGAATTTTATCTTTTCCTATATGGATTGTGTCTCCATCTATCACTTTAGCTTGACCCACAATTACCTCTTTAGTAAGAGCGCTAAGATTATATACACAAAATAGAAAAACTAATAATCTAAAAATCAAGATTCTTTGTCCCATCAACTAATAGTTTGTAAATGTAATTAGCTTGAGATCTGTTAACATATATATCAACTTCAGGTAATTCATTATCTTTGTGATTGCGAACAATTAATATGGAAACTTTGATGAATAATGTCTGTGCAACCGATGATTCATTATACAATGCCTTATCTATGTCTAGTACAAGAAATTTTGAGAGAAGTTTAAATAATTTGCCTCCTGAAATTCTTATGATTGTTCTATTTTCAGTAACATCAGTTATACTACTTTCTTCGTTGTTATTAATATCTTGAAGTTTTAAAAATAAATCATTAATATTGTTATTATCGTAATCAGCAATTAACCATTCATTTGGGCCTAACCATATAGTTTTTATATTATTATTATAAGTTAAAGTATTTGGTTTTGTAGGAAGTGTTGATTGAAGGGCACCTTCATTAGTAGATAAAAACTTTTTATCATTAGGATCACCCCTGAGATTAATTTTTTTTACAAATGCTAATTCTTTAAACATAATCCCTGAATACTCCTTAATAAAACCATTATGTAGTTCTTGAATTGTATTTTCTCTATCAAGCATTACGCTGTAAGCCTATTATTAGAAGGATCAATAAAAACAGGATCAGTAATTTTAACTTCTATTGTTTTCTTTGGCATAGGAGCAAACAACTTACCGCCTTTTTTCTTTAAACCACCCCTAACTAATGCCAGAGCAATTGATCTTCCTAAATTTGGGGAATAATAGCTTGAAGTAATATGACCTACCATTGTCATTGGAAGAGCAGAAATTGATTCTACAAGCTGCGCGCCTTCTTCTAATATTTCATTTGGATCTTTTGTCAAAATGCCTACAAGCTGTTTACGGTCTTCTTTAATGGTATCGCTTCGGCTTAAGGCTCTTTTGCCAATAAAATCATATTTATTTTTACTTACTATCCAATTCATATCTAAATCAATAGGCGTTACCGAACCATCAGTTTCTTGTCCGACAATTATGAATCCCTTTTCCGCTCTCAGGACGTGCATAGCCTCAGTTCCATAAGGAGTAATGTTGTATTCCTTGCCAAGTTTAAAACATTTTTCCCATAAATCTTTTGCATAACTGGATGGTACATTTATTTCATAACACATCTCTCCTGTAAAACTAATTCTCATTATTCTGCAAACTATCCCGTCAGATTCAACTGCTTTAAAACTCATATGAGGAAAATTTTCTTTTGAAAAATCAAAATTAGGATAAAGTTTTTTCATTAAGTCATTTGCAAAAGGACCATTTAAACTTATAGTTGCAAATTGTTCAGTCACAGATGTCAGATAAACTTTGAGATCTGGCCACTCAGTTTGGAGCCAATCTTCTAGCTTGCTCATAACACTTGCCGCACCTCCAGTTGTTGTAGTCATAATATAATGGTTTTCGCTTATTCTAGTTGTGACTCCATCGTCTATTACCATCCCATCATCACCTAACATCAAACCGTAACGACACTTTTCAACGGCAAGTTTTGACCATGAGTTTGTATAGACGCGATTTAAAAATTCACTCGAATCTTTTCCTTTAATATCAATTTTACCTAGAGTTGAAGCATCTAAAATTCCAATACCTCTTCTGGTTGCTGCTACTTCTCGATTTACAGCCTGACTCATATCTTCATTATCTTTTGGGTAATACCAAGCTCTTTTCCACTGTCCTACATCTTCAAATTTAGCCCCATGATTTATATGCCATTGGTGCATCGGAGTCGTTCTTTCGACATCAAAAAATTCTTTTATATTTCTTCCGGCCATTGCTCCAAAGGATACAGGTGTATAAGGCAGCCTAAAAGTAGTAGTCCCTAATTCATTAATTGGAACACCAGATAAATCAGAAATAATTCCCTGAGCATTAATATTACTAATTTTTCCTTGATCTGTCGCCATTCCTGTAGTTGTATAACGTTTTATATGTTCAATTGATTTATAACCTTCTTGAAGAGCTAATTTTATATCCTTAGCAGTTACATCATTTTGAAAGTCAACAAACATTTTAGTTTTACTAAAGTTTTTATTTGTTGGAACAATCCAAATATGCTGCATTTTGTCTTGAAAAATTTTTTCAGTATTTTCTTTATATTTTTCATCTATTTTTTCTCCAAATCCATCTAATAATTTTTTCATTTTATCATAAGTCTCTTCAAGAATTTCGTCTAAATTAAATGTACCATTACAAGATCCAATTGATATTTCTTCTTGGAATGATTTATTAGGAATAAATGTGGCATCTGATTCTCTGTAAACTAATTTACCTCTAGATTGTGAGAATAGGTTTACATTAGGGGTCCAGCCTCCAGATACACAAAGTAAGTCACATAATATTTTTTCAGGATTACCTATTAATTTTTTAAAATTTCCATCTAATTTACTAATGAAGACTTTATTTATTCTTTTTCTTCCTTCAGTATTAATTATTGCACTGTTAAAAAAGATTTTTATTCCAAGTTCTTTTGCTTTTTTTACAAGATCGCCATCGCTTCCTTTACGAACATCCACTATTGCTTTTACTATTACATTTTTTAAATGAAAATCTAGCGCAGTTTTATATGCGCTATCATTATTAGTAAATATTACTATCTCCTTTCCTATTTTATTTGAATAATAATTTATATATTTTCTAGCACTATTAGCTAAAATTATTCCCGGTCTATCGTTATTGTTAAAAGTTAAGAATCTTTCAATTGATCCAGTTGCTAAAACTACTTTTTTTGCTCTTATTTTCCATATAACTTGTCTTAAATTTTTTTTATTTATTTTTTGTGATGCCAGCAGGTAATTTGAATGCATATATGCAAATACTGTAGTATTTTTTAAAATTTTTAAATTACTTGAATTATTTAATTTTTCTAATTTCTTAAATAATGGTGAATCTTTATCTGAATTTTGTTTTGATAAGTGTTCTCCTCCTAACTGAGAATTTTGTTCTATAAGGAGAATCTTCAAATTAGAATTTTTTGCTAATTTGGCTGCGTATAATCCACTTGCCCCACCTCCAATAATTAATAGGTCACAATGATAATGAAAATG
>PBDW01000014.1 GCA_002717485.1 Pelagibacteraceae bacterium
GAAGTTAAGAAAATTAAACGATCTTTTATCATTCCCGAAGATAATAAAAAGGGAAGATCTTTGGTGGATCGCCCAGATACAAATAATGATTATAAAATTCATGTGATTTATATTTTAACCAAAGAAGAAAGAGATAGAGAACTAGACATTAACGGCAAACTAGAAAAAATGGTTTTTCAAATGGATGATATGTTTTTTAAACTTACCTCTAATACTAAAAAAAATAAGGCGAAAGGAAAGGATAAAGGCCATCGACTTAAGTTAGATCTCACTGAAGAAGGAAAACTCGATATCACCTTTGTACGACTTCCTTGGAGCACAAAGGATATTTATAAAGAATGTAAGAAATGGACGGGACTTGATTGCCCTTATCTAATTGATTTTGTAAACAATTATTTGGCAACTAATGGATACTTCGAGCGTAAAAAAGTTTACTCAATATTATTTGATATTTATGAATTTGGTAGTGGTGAAGGGTATTGGGGTCACGCCAATATAAGTTATTTTTATCCTCCAGGATTTAATGTTCCTTGGGGATACACATATTATAAGGGATGTGCTTCACATGGTAAAATCTCATGCATTAAAACTATGTTGCATGAATTAATTCATTCATTTGGTTTTACCAAAGCTTGTCATAAATTTTCAAGAAAAGATGATACGGCACATCAAACTAAAAGCTACGATCTAATGGGTCATGGAAAAAAAATAGATCCAAACAATGAGAGTTATTATCTTCATGGAGACCCAAAATGTCCTGATCTAGCTGATGTAGTTTACCTTATTCCAACCTCTCGTATTTTTATTGATCCCAGTGTTAGCCTTTTTAATTAAAAAGATTCCAAACCGTGTGGTAGTGTAATCGGAATGATTGCTTATATGTATTTAATTTTTACTGTGATTGTGGGGACAGCATCAAATTCTTTTGCAAAAAGCGCAGAAGGCTTTTCAAAACTTATCCCTTCAGTTTTAAGTATGATTACAATCATATTATGTATGTATTGTTTATCCCAAGTAATGAAATCTATTCCTGTAGGAATTACCTATGCTATTTTTGCCGGCTTGTGCATCATAGCTACTGTTTTAGTTGGAATTATTAAATTCAATCAAATACCTGACGTCTATTCTTTTATCGGTCTAACCCTAATTATTTTAGGTGTCCTTATAGTGAATTTATTAGATAAAAGCTAACAGATTTATTTTATTAACTCTCAACATTCCTCATTGTTGGTGGTAGAATAATCGTGATGAAAAAATTTTTAATATTTTTGTTTTTGAGTTTATTGTTGAGTAAGGCCTCACCAGGACATGAAGGGCATACTTTTGAATTCATGAAAAGTGGCTTTATATACAACGATAATGGTATCGTTAAATATATAGATGATATTAAATATAAAAAAGGGGATCTCTTTAATTCAACAATATTAAAAGATTATAAAATAACCAATCCGGACAAAATAATAATATTGATTTTCAATCATGGAATGAGTGGCAATAAAGAAAAAATATGTAATTGGCATAATGGCGTTGTTCAAATATCAAAATTAACAAGTCATAAAATTGGAGACAAAGAAGTAAAAGTATTTATGAATTGTGAAGGAATGAAGGTTGGAGGAAAGCGATCCTTTAGCAAAAAAAAGTTGATGCCCTTAGAAGAATTTGTTGGAGACAAACCTTTTATTAAAAATGCCACTTATTTTAACAGAAAACAAAAAACTGTAGAATTAATAAATAAATTTATTAGTGAAGGAGTCAGTCCACAAAATATATTTACCTCAGGCCAATCTTGGGGTGGATGGAACTCTTTGAGAATAGCTGGGTTTAACAGTGAATTGATTAATTCTTCCATAGCATTTGGGCCGGGTTGTTGCGATCCAAAAAAGAAACAAAAACCTGGAAGTAAAGTGGCTGAAGAATTTAAGTATTTTTCATATAATTTAAAATCTGCAAAAGAAATCAATGCGTTAGTTTTTTCAAGTTTTGCAGATTCATTTGAGAATCCAGAATCTTTGAGTTTTTTAAAAAATATTGAAGGTATCAAAATGGTTGAGCTTCCTGGATTTGAAAATGGAAAAAAAATAATAAAAATAAATGGCAAAATTTGTAAGTGGGATACGCATGATCAAAATAACGAAAATATAACAGATGGTCACTATCTTTTATCTTCTACTTGTTTTGATCCATATATAGAAATTATCAAAGAATATATGGAAAGCAGATTATTAAATTAATTTAATAAGCATTCTTTTTTACCTCAACATTCCTTACGATTAGTGGTAGGTTATTTGCAAAAGGAGAAATAAAATGGTTTCAAAAAATTATGCTAACTTTGTTTTAACAATAAACGCTTTATTATTACTATTAGTTAATATTCAATTATTCTTCTAGAAAAGTAAAAAATAGTTTTAACTCAACATCCTCTTGCTCGGTTGCAGGATAATATTTTTCTTCAACATTTTTCTTGATAATTAATGCTAATGTATCTTTCCCAATTTTTTCTCTCTTTGAATTACAAATAAACCGCTTAAGGATATAATAATCGCTCCAAAAATCATATTTGGGTTTGGCACTTCTTGAAAAAATAAGTATCCAAGAATGATGCCAAAAACTATTACAGAGTAACGAGTAGATGAAGTTAGGGAAAGTGGGGCGTATATGATTGTTAGTACTGAAAACAAGTACGCAATAGTTAGGAATACGCTTGCTGCAAGAATAAAGAGCATAGATTTGTAGTTTAAGTCAAAAGGAAAAAATAACGCAGCGATACCAAAGGCTATTGTGACAAGAACTGAGGTAATGAAAATAATTTCAAGACTACTGGATGAATCCCCGTATCCTTTTGTTATAACATCTCTTAACGTCAAGAAAATAGCTGCTAAAATTGGCAAAATGAAAACATAGCCAAACTCTAAATTTCCAGGGTTAATAACAATCAAAACTCCAACAAAACCTAATATCACTGCTGACCATCTTCTTATCCCAACCCTCTCTTTTAATAATATTGCTCCTGTGGCTGTAATGATCAATGGGGCGGTGTTAAGTAGCGTGTAAACGTCAGCCATAGGCATTAAAATCAAACTTGTTAAAAAACTAAATGCTGCAAAAACTTCGCAAAGCCCTCTTATATACGAACGTTTGTCGTAAAATATTTTACTTAAATTTATTCCCGCATAAAAATATATCGATATCAAAATTAATATGCTTGTAAAAATTCCCCTTACGAAAACAACACTGAACAAAGATTGATCACTGTCTATGTCTTTAACGGCATATTTCACTAATGCATCATTGAAAGCAAAGCTTAAGGATGCCAGCAGCATAAAAATAATGCCCCTTAAATTATTAATTCTTGAATCATCATTCATTAAATTTTAACAATATAGCTGTATAAGGTATTGGTTATGTTTTGGAGCCAATCAAGCAAAATATTGAATAAAAATATGGCAGATAACTAGTTATTTATGTTGATAACTTTTTGTCAAGATAGGCATTTATTGTCTTTTTATATTCAAAATCTATATAATTTTATAAAAATTAAAAAAAGGAGGTTTTATGAATCTTAAGTTAGTATTCAGAATCAACGCTGCAATTTTCTTAATAAACGGAGCCGGATTACTTTTTGCAACATCAATGTTTTTTGGAATGGCTGGTCTTACAATGAGCCCGTCCTTAGGAACAGTAGGTCAGTTTGTAGGAGTTACTTTTATATTCCTTGCTTTGTTATCTTGGCGAATACCTGAAGTGGCTGAAAACTCAATATCAGCCTTGGGTCAATTATTTGGTATTGGAAGCGCTTTGTGGACTTTAATAGTTCTTTATCACATTGTTTCAGGACAAATTGCGGGACCTACCGCGTATATCAATGTTGCTTTATTAGCAATCTTCACTGCGCTATTTTTTATGTATAGCAGAGAACAAAATTAGAAATAAAATAAACTCCCCTAAACAAGGGGAGTGTAAATTTCCTTCTTAAATTAATTTTTAATTAAACAGCCATTTATTAATTTTCTATGGAATCTTCCATTTGAATTCTGGCTCTTTATCTTTCCAATTAAATATGATTCTTTTATGACCATCTGAAGAAAGGTAAAGCCATTCAACATTGATTATCTGATTTGTAATGACACAAAAATTAACATATCCATTTTCACTTTCATTAAAATCTGGCTCTTTTCCTTGAAGATGTTTCGGAATGCCATCAGTAGGTATATTACAATCACTTCCCGGGGGCATGGTTGCTAAGTAGCATTTTCTGCTCATCAGGGAAGTTTTGCCCCACGCATTTGCAGAAATTATATTATTATATTGTACTGAAGATACGACTTTTATCCTAAGCTGTTGTTTCAACCTTGAAGAGTAAAATAAGAAAAAGCACTCATTGTTTTTTTTAATTTCCCTAATTTTTGTTGAACGACTATCTGAGTGAAACGATAAAGTCTTATGATTTATGTTGAAATCTCTCAGCACAACAGTTCTGGATGTAGGAATATTTTCAAGATTTTGGTTGGTAAATACCCCAAGATGATATTCATGCAACCTATCCTCCACAGCAGTTTTTAGATCTGAGCAGATTCTTTTGAAAATATTTTGCGGGTTTAGGCTTTCTTGGTCCATATCTTATACAAAAAGTGTATATAGTTAAGTTGCTATGAAAGGTAAAAAAATTAAAGAATCTTTCATCTATAATTGGAAAAAAAATAAAAAGCTCGCAAAGCTTATAGATGTTTTTGATGGCCAAGCTGAAATCCAGTTTGTTGGAGGATGTGTAAGGGACTCAATTCTCGGCCATACAGTTAAAGATTTTGATTTTGCAATCAAATGCAAACCGGAATCTACAATTCAAATTCTTTCTAAAAACAACATAGGATATGAGCTTTACGGATTAAACTTCGGTACAGTTACTGCCAATATTGATGGCGCTAAGTTTGAAATCACCAGTTTAAGAAAAGACACTAAAAGTAACGGAAGATTCCCCGTCATTGAATATACTGATAGTTGGTATGAAGATTCCCTAAGAAGAGATTTTACGATGAATTCAATTTATGTCTCCACGAAAGGTGACATCACTGATAATTTTGATGGTATGAGGGATATTATTGAATCCAGAATATCTTTTATCGGCAATGTCTCGGAAAGAATTGAGGAAGATTATTTAAGAATAGTTAGATTTTATAGCTTTATGGGAATTTTTAAAAATCCAAAATGCTATAAAGAAGATTTATATACAATTGATAGAAATATAAATTACCTTCGGACTAACGTTTCACGTAAAAAAATATTAAGTGAGATAAAAAAAATGATGCACCGCCCATTTCCACACAATTGTTATTTTTTGTTAGAGCAAGATTCCGGTTTAAGAAAAAATAATTTGCTTAAGAATATCCAAAAATGGTGGATTGAAGATAGATATTCAGAAGGATTAGAGATTTTAAATAAGCAAATGGTTGTAACCTAACTATAATTGTAGTTGGCGAAAAGCCTCTCCTACAACTATAGCAGCAGCTGAACTCACATTTAAAGATCTTAACCCTTTTTGAACAGGTATGACGATTCTTTCATCAACATCTTGGTGAATTTCAGGATTAACACCAGCACTTTCCCTGCCAAGCAAAATAATATCATTATTATTATAAGAAAATTCAAAATAATTTTTACTTCCTTTGGTGGTAAGAAGAATTATTCGAAAATTATTTTTTTTTGACCATTGTTTAAAACTTAACCAATCAATGTGCCTTGTAATTGAAGTATGGTTCAAATAATCCATTGCCGCCCTTTTCATTCTCTTGTCATCCAGAAAAAAACTGGCAGGTTCAATTATATCTACCGGAAAATTAAAACACGCAGCTAGCCTTATTATATTGCCTGTATTCTGGGGAATATCAGGTTGATAAAGAGCAATTCTCATATTGATAAATTTTTATCATTTTATATAATCGAAATATATCATGCGCAAGATGCTAGTAATATTAGTTTTTTTACTGCCTACAGCATATAGCGCTTATGCAGACGATGAAGAACCGGTTGCGGCCATTTCTCTAACAGACTAAATTTTATAAATATCAATTAAAAAACCAGTGATTTTTCTTAAAATAAATCATATATAACCAATAGGTTTATATTTATCTTGGATATATGAAAAAAAACACCGAAGTAAAAAAATACAAAAATTCTTTTCTTAACTGGATAGAATACCGTTTGCCCATAATTTCTTATCTTGAAAGGGAGTATGGAGATTATCCGATGCCAAAGAATGCCAATTATTTTTGGAGCTTTGGCGCAATGTTGACCATCATTCTTGTAGTTATGATCTTCAGTGGTATTTTTCTCGCAATGTATTACACCCCACATGTTGATATGGCCTTTGAAAGCACTGAACGAATTATGAGGGATGTAAGTTTCGGATGGCTTATAAGATACATTCACAGTAACGGAGCCTCTTTCTTTTTTATAGTTGTATATCTCCATATGGTAAGAAGTATTTATTATGGTTCTTTTAAATATCCAAGGGAGCTAAACTGGCTCTTTGGCGTAACAATATATCTTTTAATGATGGTTACTGCTTTTCTTGGTTACACTTTACCTTGGGGACAAATGTCATATTGGGCAGCCACAGTTATCACAAATCTTTTTAGCGCAATTCCACTGGTGGGGGAAAGTATTAAGATTTGGTTGCTTGGTGATTATACTGTCGGTAATGCCACATTAAATCGTTTTTTTGCTCTCCATTATGTATTGCCATTTGTTATTCTAGGTATCGTTGCCTTGCATGTTGCTGCAGTGCACGTTCATGGTTCTAATAATCCATCCGGGGTAGAGGTGAAAACTCCAAAAGATACGGTAAAATTCTTTCCATATATGCTAATTAAAGACACGCTGGCTTTCTCAGTATTTGGCATAATAATTTCCGCAGTCATATTTTTTGGACCCAACTTGATGGCTGAAGTTGATAATTACATTCCCGCGGATCCAATGGTTACACCTGCTCACATTGTGCCTAACTGGTATTTAGCTCCGTTTTACGCAATTTTAAGGGCAGTTCCAGATAAACTTGGAGGTGTAGTTTTAATGTTTGGATCGATCCTAGTGTTATTTTTTCTTCCATGGCTGGATAAATCAAAGATCAAAAGTTGTAGTTACAGACCTGTTTATAAGTGGATGACAATATTGTTTTTTGCAGACTTTTTTATTTTAGGTTATGTTGGTCTTAAACCCGCAGTAGGAACTTATTTGCTGATGGCGCGCGTTGGAGTAATTTATTATTTCTTATACTTTCTAGTTTTGGCGCCTTTAGTTCCTAAATTTGAAAAAACAAGTCAATTGCCCGATAGCATCAGTGATGTTTATGGTGCAAAATGATGAACAAACTCCTATTTACTTTATTTGCATTAATTATAATTAATTCATCCTTACAAGCGGAAGAATTAAAGGCAGAAAAATTAAAAAAGCAAGATTGGTCTTTTGAAGGTATCACAGGTACATTTGATAGGGCTTCAATTCAAAGAGGCTTTAAAGTTTACCGCGAAGTATGCGCCGTATGCCACTCAATGAATTTACTATACTATAGGGACTTAATCGATATTGGTTTTTCTCCCGATCAGATAAAGGTAATAGCTTCTGAATACACAGTAATTGACGGACCTAATGATGAAGGGGAAATGTTTGAAAGACCTGCGAGGCCATCAGATAGATTTGTGGACCCTTATAGAAATGATGTAGAGGCAAGGTTGTCGAATAATGGAGCATACCCACCAGACCTTTCTCTAATTACAAAATCTCGTAAAGGGGGAGCTGATTACCTATACAACTTACTTACAGGCTATGCTGAAACGGAAGAAGGATCAGATATCGGAGAAGGCATGTATTATAATCTTTATATGCCAGGAAACCAAATTGCTATGCCACAGCCTTTGTACGATGAATCAGTTGAATATGATGACGGTACTCCAAATAATCTAAATCAACTATCCTATGATCTGACAAACTTCTTGGTTTGGGCGGCTGAACCAGAGTTAGAAGAAAGAAAAAGGATTGGAATAATTGCAATCTTGTTTTTTGTTGTTTTTGGAGTATTTAGCTTCTTTTTAAAATTAAGATTGTGGAAAAAAGTTAGTTAAAAATCTTCATTTAAACATTATACAAGAAGTGCATAACATCGCCGTCCTTGACAATATAATCTTTTCCCTCTTGACGTAATTTTCCAGAATCTCTGCAACCTGCCTCACCATTAAATTCCAAATAATCCTTAAAAGAAATAGTTTCTGCTCTTATAAAACCTTTTTCAAAGTCTGAGTGTATCTTGCCTGCAGCTTGCGGGGATTTCGTTCCTTTATTGATTGTCCAGGCTCTTGTTTCTTTATGTCCAGATGTAAAAAAAGTTATCAATTCTAGCAAATCATAACCATATTTTATTACTTTGTTTAGGGCCGGTTCATTCAACTTAAGATCTTTAAGTAACACATTTCTTTCTTCTTGGTTCTTGAAGTCTGCAATTTGTGATTCAATTGATGCGGATATAGAAACACACATATTTCCTTCTGATTGAGCTAATTCCTCTACCATCTTTGAAAGATCGTTTCCATTTACTGCAGAGGTTTCATCAACATTGCATACATAAAGTAATGGTTTTAGGGAAATTAAATTTAGTTCACCAAATTCTTTTTTTTGATTATCATTATAATCATTTAGATTGACACCCTCTTCATTTTGGATTTTGGCAACTAGGTCGTTAATCATATTCATTGAATCTACTGATTTCTTTTCACCACTCTTAATTTTTTTTGAAAGGACGACCTTTTTCTTTTCTAAAACTTCTAAATCTGCAAGTAATAATTCTGTTTTAATGATATTTATGTCATTCATTGGTTTTATGTCATTTGAAATATGGGCTATCTTGCTATCTTTAAAGCATCTGACAACATGGATAATCGCATCAACTTCTCTTATGTGTGATAAGAACTTATTTCCAAGACCTTCACCTTTTGAAGCATCTTTTACTAAACCAGCTATGTCAACAAACTCCATAAATGTCGGAATTGTTTTGATTGATTTGTTAATTTTTGTCAGCTTGTTAATTCGCTCGTCAGGCACGGCAACTTTGCCGATATTTGGCTCTATCGTTGCAAAAGGATAGTTGGCGGCTTCTGCATTATTTGACTGAGTTAACGCATTAAATAATGTAGATTTTCCGACATTAGGCAAACCTATGATTCCGCAATTAACTCCCATAAATAAATCTATTCTTTTTTTCCACTAAGGGTTTTTGTAAGAAAAAGATCATCCTGACCCTCTAAAAGGTATTGTAAATTTCCTAAAATTGATTGAAATGTTGAGTTTAAAATTGATTCTTCATTTTCTTCAAATTTTTCGAGGACATATTTATCCACTAAATCTTTTGAACCAGGATGACCAATACCAATTCTTAATCTCTTATAGTTGTTGCCTATGCTTTGATCTATGCTTTGCAAACCCTTATGCCCTCCATTACCGCCACCAAACTTAATTTTAATTTTCCCCAGTTCGATATCTAACTCGTCATGAATAACAATGAGATCCTCTCTATTAATTTTATAAAAATTTAAGAATTTTATCAAAGGTATTCCTGATAAATTCATATAAGTTAAAGGTTTGAATAAATAACATTTCACACCCTCAACTTCACCTTTGAAAACTTGTTTTTCTTCGTCAGATAGGTATTCATCTATGCTGAAATTTTTGACCAATTGCTCAATTAGTCTAAATCCTACATTATGCCTAGTTAACTTGTAATTATTACCTGGATTGCCGAGGCCGCATAAAATTCTCATAAATATATTTATAAGCTATTTTGCTTCTTCCTTTTTTCCTGTTTTATCATCAATAGAAGAATCTTTTTCACTTGATTCAGTGGGCTTATCTTTTTTATCTTCCCCTTCTTCCGTTTTTTCAGATTCTTCTTCGCCCTCCTTTGCTTCCGTTTCAGGTTCTGCTTCAACGGTAGGGGGAACTAGGGTTGCAATAACAAAGTCACGATCTGTTATTGTAGGTTTTACCCCTTCTGGTAAACTAAAATTGCTTATTTTTACTGAATCTCCAATTTCCGAGTTAATTAGATCAAATTCTAATTTATCAGGAATTTGACTTGCGTTACAATTTAATCCAACTACTCTTCTGACAGTATTTAATACGCCACCTTTTTTAATTCCCGGACAAGATTCTCTATTAAGAAAGTTAACAGGCACCTCGACTGTAACCTTAGTATCTCCTTGAACCCTCATAAAATCTATGTGAATTACATTATCATTTACTGGATGAAACTGAACGTCTTTTGGGAGTAACTTTTCATTTTTCCCATCTAATTCTACTTCTAGAATTTTTGAGTAAAAATCATTTTTTCTAATTAAAGGTGTTATAGTTTTAGAATCTATTGCAAGCGAACGAGTCTTAATATCTTTTCCATATACAACACAAGGTATCTGAACATCTTTTAGATCTTTTTTTACAGTCACGTTTTTTGTACGTTCCAAAAATTTTATCGTTGCCATTTCTTATCCTAAAAAAACTAATTAAAAAGTTCTGAAATTGACGAATTACTATTTATCCGCTTAATTGCCTCTCCAAATAAAGGAGCAATGCTAATATGTCTAATATTTTTTGCCTTTTTAACTTCATTTGATGCTAAAATGCTATCAGTCAGCACCATTTCCTCAATATCTGAGTTTATTATTCGGTCAACAGCGTTTCCTGATAATACACCGTGAGAAATATAGGATTTAATACTTTTTGATCCCTTTTCCTTCAATACCTTCGCTGCGTTGCACAATGTTCCAGCTGAATCTGCTATATCATCAATTAGAACGCAAGTTTTATTCTTTACCTCGCCAATAACATTCATTACCTCAGATCTTCCTGCATCTTCCCTTCTTTTATCAATTATTACTAAATCGGCGCCGAGTCTTTTAGCGAACGCTCTAGCCCTTACAACACCTCCAACATCAGGTGACACCAATACAAGTTCAGAAACGTTTGAAAAGTTCTCATACATATCTTTTATTGTTGGTGGCGCTGAGTATAAGTTGTCTAAAGGTATGTCAAAAAATCCTTGTATCTGTCCAGCATGAAGATCCATTGTTAGAACTCTATCAGCCCCTGATGAAGTAATAAGATTTGCAATTAGTTTAGCGGATATAGGAGTGCGCGGACCTGTCTTTCTATCTTGTCTAGCGTATCCAAAGTAAGGCAATACTGCAGTTACTCTACTCGCTGACCCTCTTTTTGCTGCATCTATAGCTATAAGCAATTCCATAAGATTATCATTGACTGGATGAGAAGTCGATTGAATGATGTAAATGTCCTCTCCTCTAATGTTTTCATTTATTTCAACAAATATTTCTTTATCAGCAAAATTGCGAACTGAAGTGTCGCATAATTTTATACCTATATGCTTCGCTATTGCTTCTGCTAAGGGTCTATTACCGTTGCACGATATTAGTTTCATCTATCAAGGCTGACTAATATATAACTTAATTTAAAGTTCAATAGTAAAAATTAAAAAAAAGAATTTTTTACGATAAATCAACTAAATCCAATTAAATTTATCATTCTACCTGTTTTATTTTGATTGAAATGAGAGGATCTTCTGTGACTAAAATATTTAGATTCCTTGCTATAGGTATCTTCATTGATCAAAACAACACTACTTAGATTTAAATCATTAAGTTGATTTTTAAGTAATTGTGCCAAATCTAGCTTATATTTGCCACCCCTTGTTTTTTTAAAAAATTTTTTATACTTTTTATCCTTTTTAACAAATCTTAAATACAA
Organism: Pelagibacteraceae bacterium; assembly: GCA_002717485.1. Lineage (GTDB taxonomy): Bacteria > Pseudomonadota > Alphaproteobacteria > HIMB59. The sequence goes on from PBDW01000014.1 coordinate 11,800, forward strand.
CATATTATCAATTTCATAGTTTCTGACCTTTATGCAAGGTCCAATGATTGCCTTTATGTTCTTTGGAGTGCTTCCTATTTTTACCATAGATTTAACTATATTTTTGCATATATTGCTTAAGCACCCTTTCCAGCCAGCATGGGCGACACCAATGACACACTTATCAGGATCGTAAAAGAATATTGGTGCACAATCAGCAGTTAAAATCCCAAGACAAATTTCTTTATTTTTTGTTATAAAACCATCAGCAATTAAATCTTCTTTGGATGTAGATTTTCTTATTTCTTTAACCTTATTGCTATGAATTTGCTTACCTATAATTAATTTTTTTTTATTTAGATTGAGAGAATTCATAGCAATGCTAATATTCTTTTTTACATTATTCTTATTATCTCCACTAAGCTTGCTACAATTAAGCGAATCAAATGGTGCTTTTGAGACACCTCCAATTCTATAAAAAAAACCATATGAAATTTTAGAATAACTGAATTTTTTTGATTTTAAATATAATATTTTATTTCTCATATAAATTTATTTTTTTTGTAGATACTATAAGTACTTTGAATATTTCACCCATTTCATCTTTATTAATAATTTTATTATAACCATCAATTAAGTCTTTTTTTAAATCTGAAGAAGAATTTTGTAAGATTTGATTTTTTCTTTCTTCGATCCCAATAGATTCTAAAAAATTTTTTTGAGTGAATGGCCCATACACTTTTAATGACATATCTGTAAATATTTTTTTAATTGAAGAAAAATCAATCTTGTGTGTTAAATCCTGCGTTCCAGGATTATCTAAAAAATTAGTTAACTTATGACTGTAAAATGATTGTATTGTTGATTTGCCTTTTGAAAAATAGTCACCATAATCAATTATTATTAGAAGACCATTTCCACATTTTAGTTTGTTGCCGATCGTTTTTAAGTAATTATCTTTTTCGAAAGAAATTTCTAATATATCTCCTTCATGAAATTTTCTAATCTTAAAAATATCTGCGACTATATTTTTTATATTATCTTTAATAATTATTTTATCAAAGAAAAACTTTTCTTCATATTCATTGTATTTTACTATTTTTTCGTAATATTGCCCATTTATTTTAGTAAATTGTTTTACTGGAAAGCAATCAAAAAATTCATTGGCAATAATAATGAAATTATCATTATTTATATTTTTAATATCCTCTAGCCATTCAATATTATTTACATCTTTAGATTTAACTTTTAATAACTTTTTTTGTATCAGTTCCAATTTTTTATTTTTTTCAACAAGTTTTAAGTTAATTAATTTATAAAATTCTTTAAACTCCTTACTTATTCTCAGCAAATCCTTCATTAATGTGCCCTTTCCTGGACCAAGCTCAATTAAGGCAAATTCACTTCTTATATAATTATTCCAATAGTCAATTATATATAACCCTAATAATTCTCCAAAAAGTTGAGAAATTTCAGGTGAGGTAATGTAGTCGCCGCGTTTTCCAATGGGATTATTTCTTATATAATAACCACTCTCAACATCATATAAACAAATTTCAATAAAGCGGTCTAATGTTACAAAACCATTATTTTTAATTTCACTTTTAATTTTATTTTCTAATGACACTATATTTTGTTAATATAAAATACATACAAATCCCAACTAAAATCATAGGTGCTGAAAGTAACTGACCCATTGTAAAATTTGAAATTACATAGCCAAGCTGTGTATCAGGTTCTCTGAGATATTCGATTATAAATCTAAAAATCCCATACATCACTAAAAATGCAGAAGTATTTAATCCAATTCTCTGTCTAAAAATTGTAAATTTGTTTAAAGCAATTAATATGGTAAAGATAATTAATCCTTCAAATATTGCTTCATAAATCTGCGAGGGGTGCCTTCTTTCATTGTCAACAGTTGGAAATATCATAGCGAACGGGAAGGAAGTAACTCTTCCATATAATTCAACATTTATAAAGTTTGCTATTCTACCAAAAAAAATACCAATTGGAGCAGCAGTTGAAACTAAATCTGACAAGTAAAAAAAACTAACTTTTTTGTAATAACTAAATACTAACATTGAAATAATTATACCAATTAATCCTCCGTGGAATGACATACCACCTCTCCATAAATAAAAAATATACAATGGATTTTCTAAAATAATTTCAATTTGATAGAAAAGTATATAACCCAATCTTCCACCAATAATTACTCCTAAAGTCGCCCATATAAAAAAATCATCTATAGTTTTATTTGTTAAGGGGTTTGGTACTTTATTATTAAGTTTTTTTATTAATAAAAGACCTAATATTAGACCAATCACATATGATAACCCGTACCATCTTATTGATAATTGACCAAAAGATACGATGACAGGATCTATAGAAGGGTGTATTAAAGTTATCATAAATATCTTTTATATAATTATGAATAAAAAAACTAAAATTATTTCTGAGTTTGCTAGAATTGCCACGGATGCTTTTGGGACAGTTTCAGGTGTTAGGAAGGAAATTGAAACCATTGTTAAAATAAAAATAGAGAAAATTATTAGTAAGTCAAACCTTGTAAAAAGAGAAGAATTTGAAACCTTAAAATTGAGAGTAGATAAAATTTCAAAAAAAAATCAAGAATTGGAAAGATTTCTGAAGACTTTAAAATCCAAAAAAACTAAGAAAAAAAGCCAAAAAAAATAATTTTTATTAATTATATACTTTATTCACAAAAAGTTTGATCCAACATATATAATTTTGCTTGCGGCGCGATTCACTATCTGACAACTATATATTGTGTATTAATTTTTTTATACATACAATATAGTGATTTATTATGGCTTTAAGCAACTTATATAATCAAAAATCAGAAAATCCGCTAGATATTCTTGAAGAAATGATAAGTCTGAAGCGTTGGCCCTGTAGCAGATCAAATAATGATGAGCTTGTCTCCGAAATTCAAAGTAAGTTATGTGCATATAGGTTATATTTTGCCTGGTCTAAGGAAATTAACGCTGTTAGTTTAACGATTTCTCTAGATCTTAAAATCCCAGAGTCAATGAAAGATGCAATTTTTAAGTTGTTGTGCCTCATAAATGAGAATTTATGGCTTGGCCACTTTGATGTCACTTCAAAAAATGGTATTTTGGCCTATAGAAATACATATATAATTGGCAATGAAAAGAGCCACAATATTAATATTTTAGAAGATATTATAGATATAGGAATAACTGAGTGTGAGAAATTTTATCCTTCATTTCAAATGGTTCTTTGGGAGAATTACGAAGCCGAACGCGCAATTGAAACATGTTTATTGGAAACAAAAGGAAGCGCTTAGTGCATTTTACGCTAATCTTATTTTATTAGAATCGAAATATGAATAAAATTTTACTCGTTGGTGCTGGCCATATGGGCGGTGCATTATTAAACGGATGGTTAAAGGCGAAAATTAAGAATATCTCCGTTATTGATCCAAATATGCGTTTAAATAAAAAAAACAAAAAATTTAGATATTACAAATCAATAAAAGAAATAAAAAATATTGAAAGTTTTGATACAATCTTTTTTGCAGTAAAGCCTCAAATTATTGATGATGTAATAAAAGATTACAAAATATTATTTAATAAGAAAAAATTAATCATTTCAATAGTTGCAGGTATCAACATAAGATATTTTGAAGATTTTTTTGGAAGCAATTCGCCTATAGTTAGAACTATGCCCAACTTACCAGCTTCGGTTGGTAAGGGGGTTAGCTGTTTATGCTCTAATAGAAATGTTAGTAAAAAGCATAAAGGTTACATCGATAAACTTTTTAAATCAGTAGGAAAAAGTTTTTGGATTAAAAGCGAAAAGACTGTTGATAAAATTACAGCAATATCGGGAAGTGGACCAGCATATTTTTATTATTTTATTGAAGGTTTAGAACGCGCTGGATTAAAATTAGGATTAAATAGGGAATTGTCTAGAGAACTTTCAAAACATACTGCTTTTGGGGCGATTGATTTGATGGAAAAAAGCAATGCAGAGGCAATGTATATGAGAAAAAAAATAGCTATAACAGGTGGCACAACAGAAGCGGCCATAAAAAAATTAAAGCTTAACAATAAATTGCATAATACAATACTGCAAGGTGTTCAAGCAGCTTATAGAAGGGCAGTTCAAATTGGTAAAAAAAAGAAAAAAACAAAATAAAAACAATAAAAAAATAGATGATATACAAAAAAAAATCTGCCTTGCCACTTTAAATTTATTGCAGTCTAAGACTTGGTCTCAAATAACCATAAGAATCATTTTAAAAAACTCAAAGATAAGTATGACTGAAGGTTATCGGGTCATTAAACAAAAAAAGGACATTTTAGTTTTAATAAATAATTATATTGATAAGCAAATGATAAAACATATTCAAAACATTGATGATTCAAGCACTAAAGATAAACTTATTGAGGTCTTTATGATTAGATTTGAAATACTCAGCGAATACAAAAAATCTATATTGAGAATCTACGATCATATTACTAAAAAACCTGATTTATTAATATTTTTTTTACCCTCTTTATTAAAGTCATTAAACTTAATGCTTGAATTTTGTAATGCTAATACAGACGGAATATTGGGTAAAATAAAAGTTGATGTTTTATTGTTTATTTACGTAGCAACTTTCCTAGTTTGGAAAGAGGATAAAACTGTAGGTCTCGAAAAAACTATGGCCGCACTTGACAATAATTTAAATAAGATAGACAATCTGATCAAAATTTTTAATTTTAAAAAATGAAAGAGTATATAAATTATAGCGATTTTGAAAATGTTGATATTCGCGTAGGCACCGTTGTGAAGGCAGAAGAATTCCGTGAATTAAAAAATCCTTCAATGAAATTACATATAGACTTTGGTCAAAATATAGGAATCAAAAAAAGTTCTGCAAAGATTCTTAAGTATTATAAGCCAAAAGAAATTGAGGGACGTCAGATTGTCGCTGTTGTGAATTTTAAGCCCAAACAAATAGGAAGTTTTATGTCACAGGTTCTTGTATTGGGTTTTCCTGATGATGATAGTGAGCCTATTTTAATTTCACCTGATTTTAAAGTTAATAATGGTGAAAAACTATTTTAATTTAAATTTCTAGTTTTTTAAAACTTTCTTGATATTTATTGAGATTTTCTTGAGTATATTTTTTATAATCGAAATCTATTTCTGAGGTTATTTCTGATACCATACTCCACATAGTTTCTCTCAAAAGAGAGGCACATTTCATAGAACTGTATTGTATTTGAAGTTCTGAGTTGATTTTTTTATCAAAATAATTTTCTAGTAAATAATTTTCTTCATCGGGTGAGAAGTTGTTATTTGAAGCTAAGCCACCTAGATCAAATAGTGGACTATTAAATCCAGAATATTCCCAATCAATTAACCATAGCCTTGAGCCATCATCTAAAAAATTTGCAGGCAGCAAATCATTATGTCCATAAACTATCTGATATGGGGATGACATACCTTCAAGAATTTCACAATTGCTTGCAAGCTCATTTAAAATAGATGAGTAGTTACTTTTTTTATTTTCTAAAAAATTTATATAATTTCTTATGACATGAAATACCCAAAATATCATTGCAGGACCAAAAAGCTTTTTTGGGACATCGTAGTGAACTTTTTTGACTAGATGGATAATTTTGTCAATATTTTTTCTTACATCTACATTAGATAAAGTTTTACCTTCAATATAATTCAGCACAAGAATGCCATTTGAATGATAAATGACCTCAGGCGCAATTCCGGCATCAAAAGCTGCTTTACTTGATAATACTTCGTTAGATCTTATAATATTATGTTCTATAATATCTTCTCCAAGTCTAACCACTAATTTATTATCATCATCTTTTACTAAATAATTTTGATTTGTCAGTCCTCCTTTTAAACCTCTTATCTCAATTTTTCCTTTCCAAATAGGTAAAGATTTTATTATTTGTATATGCTTGTCTGACATTTATTTTATCTAGAATTTATCCTTTAATCTATTTCTTGCTTCTTTAATAAAGAAAATCAAGTATTTTTTATTTATTAGTTAATTTGTTAGAATAAAGTTTAAATTTTGTGGTATTTTACATTTTATCAATGTAATGACTTTAGGTGAAAGTTTTATACTGCGCGCCCGTAGCTCAATTGGATAGAGCGCTAGACTATGGATCACATTTAGTTGTTTCCTCCGAAGTAGCACGCTTCAAAGCTAAAGAATGGTTATTAATAGCATCATAGGTAAAAGACCCTTGTAAAAAATATTTAAAGAGTTACTAAAAGGATTTTAATTTTTTTTGAAAGACCGAATAAATTAGATTTTTCTTATGCTGTTTAAGAAGTTGTACAAATTTAAATTGCTTTTGATAGTTATTTTTTTATTATCATTAAAATCATCTTTTGCTGATAATAAACTTCTGATGATAACTGATGAATATTGTGTTTACTGTCAAATTTGGGAAAAAGAAATTGGTAAAATTTACCCTAAGACTGATATTTCCAAAAGTTTCCCTTTGGAAAGAATTGAGCTTGATGA
>PBDW01000015.1 GCA_002717485.1 Pelagibacteraceae bacterium
ATTTTCTCTATAAAATGCTAGGATATGGATCAGCAGAAAACAAAATATGGATAAATTTTTCTAATGTTATGGAAAAATATTATTTTAGATATATTCCTTTCACAAAACTTAAATCCATAAAAGAAAATAAATTTAATATTTTTATAAATATACCTATTGGAATATTCAGAGCAGTATTATCGTTAGTAATAATTCTTCCAATTTGTGCAGTTTGGATGGGTTTAGCGTTATTAGGTGTTTGGTGTGCAGGCTCATGTTTCTGAAATGTTGAGGGGTTAATATTTAAACTGAACAACTAGTGGTGAGTGATCACTGAGTTTATTTTTTCTTAATTTATCAAGGTATTCTGCAAAGATAGGGTAACAATATTTTGAACAAAAGAAATGATCAAATCGTCTTTGAGAAACAACTTTCCCCTTTCTTACAAATTCAAAACTATAGGCTTTTTTTGGAATAGAATGAATATGTCTGTATGCATCAATGAGATTATATTTTCTCAATCCTTCTAATATTTTTCTTTCACCTTCATCCCATCGTTTCCCAGAACCACCTCTAAAACTTTCTTTAAGTTTTGGAACACCAATCTTATTTATTTTCTGAGCAAAGGTGACAGCTCCATATTTTACAAGTTCATCTTGCGGTGTATTAAAATCACCACAAAGAATTCTTTTTGTATCGGTTTGTATAGCCAGTCGCTTATATATACCTTCCAGTGTTTCAATTTTCTTCCAGCGGTTTGTAGAACCTGGAGGAATATAGGTTGTATGAAACTCAATAGTGTCTTTAGGGTGAAGAATGTTAGCTGAAAGAATTCGTTCTTGCCACGGAATATCAAATAATTTTGGGTCTAAGGTTTGAATTTTATAATTGGTAGCTATCAATACGCCGAATCTTCTTGGTCCTACCAGTACAGACTTGTCTTGTACGAGCTCTAAGCTATCTACAATATTAACATATGAAGGAGATAATTTCTTTCTGATTATATCAATTGAATTTAATGTAACTTCTTGAAAGGCTAGAATATCGGGTTGTAATTGGATGATAGCATCCATTTGTTTTGAAGCTTTGCCAACAATACCTTTTAAATTCCAAGTGATGCATTTCATTAATAAATCCTACCACCAACCAAGAGGAATGTTGAGGGGGAAAAGGGTGTTTTTTGAACGTGAAAAGAGACCTGAGAGAGACTTGGGGCAATTGTAGTGCAAAAAATGGCGCGCCCGAGATGATTCGAACATCCGACCCCAGAATTAGGAATTCTGTGCTCTATCCATCTGAGCTACGGGCGCATATAAGATAAAAATAATCAAATTTAATATTTTGTCAATTTAGTTATAAATATTTTACTAATTTATGTTTAACGTTTCCGTTATATTCAACAATATATGGAGGATTAAAAATATCTCTCAGGGAATTAAAACTATAAAATTTTTTATGCCACGGACAATCTTCATAAAAAATTATTTTACTATTGCCCCAAGGATAATTTTCAAAAATCAGCTCTTCACCTCCAACTAATTTTTTACGCTCTCTGTTACAGCAATAAAAATAGGAGTTTTGTTTCTTTATTACTTTAAAATAACTTTCTATAGTTTCTGTTTTCATTTCCTGCATTGAAGCTATATTTACAAAAAGATCTATTTTTATATTTTCTAATTTTTGTAAATTGGATGCATCAATTAAAAATAATTTTTTATTTTTTTCATATAAATCCTTTTTGTTTGTAACTACGCAGATTTCTTTATCTTTAATTAAATTAGCTTTTTTTAATATTAAATAGTCATGTATGAGAACCTCTGTAAGATTAATTGAAAAAATCTTAACCTTTTTATTTTCTAGCAATAAACCGCCAACAAAATTTGCCTTTCCATCTCCTATTACGCATATGTTTCCCTTCAGGAGATTATGCTTAGAAAGCAAATTAAATGTAAAAATATGTCTTATAACATCGTTATCTATAAACTTATTCTGTAAATCGCAAAATTTTTTAAAAAGGGGGTATTTTTTGCTAACAAAAATTGACCACCCATATGTCAGTCTCTGTAATATAAAAATAATTGGGGAAATTAAAACCCTCTTTTTCATTGTTTCGCCAAAACCAAAAGATTTTTCTATATCTTTAAAATTTGCATCTTTTAAATTATCTGCCCAATGACTGGATTTTTGGGGATCTGAGGTTTTTATATATTTTTCTAATTTTTTTTGTATTTCACTCATAACTTTTATCTTCAATTACCTTTTAAAATCTTTAAAATAAACTAATAAATTACTTTTTGATCAATAAGTTTCAAGCAATAAACAATAATATGTGAGAGTAAGTTGTTGGATTTTATATTTAAGCAATCAAGATTTTTACTTTTTGGATTATTAACAGCTTTTTTTGCAAGTTATGGCCAAACTTTTTTTATCTCATTGTTTAATTTTCAAATTAGAGATTCGTTAAATATAACTAACGCAAGCTTTGGATTGATATACTCGGCAGCAACAATTTTAAGTTCTATATTATTAATTTGGTTTGGAAAGTTAATTGATAAAATTGATTTGAGATTATTTACCCTTATAGTTTCAATAGGCCTATCAATTTCATGCTTTGGTATGTATTTATTAAAATATTCACCACATCTAATTTTTTTTGTTATATTTGGGTTGCGTTTTTTTGGGCAAGGTGCAATGGGCCATACCAGTCAAACTAGTATGGCTAGATATTATAATGAAAATAGAGGCAAGGCAATTTCATTTGGAAGCTTTGGGCAACCTATTGGTGAAATGATTTTACCAATTATTGTTGTTATAATAATAAAATTTTCAAATTGGGAATCAGTTTGGTTATATGCTGGAACAAGCATAATCATTATCTTTATACCATTATACTCTTTTTTATTAAAAGATCAGGCACAGAGACATAAAAATTTTTTAGAACAACAAAATAAAAACAATTCGGCTTTTGACAGAAGAGATGTCTTAAAGGACCCGAGGTTTTATATATATTTGCCATCTTATCTAATGCCCCCATTCTTAGTGACAGGATTATTGTTCTATCAAATGCATATTGCGAATGAAAAATCATGGAGTCTGGAACTAGTTGCTACAAGTTTTGTATTTTATGGAATTTTTAGTGTAATTGGATTGATAATTGGTGGGCCATTGGTAGATAAGTTTAAGACAAGAAAAATTATCCCCACATATTTGATTCCTATGTTTATAGGTATAATGCTTTTAGCATTTAGAAATGAACCAATAATAATGATTATTTATATGAGTCTAATTTCTTTTTCTACTGCCCTGGCAATACCTTTTATGGGGTCTTTGTGGGCAGAACTTTATGGAGTACTTAATCTCGGTTCGATCAGATCACTTCTGCATGCTATAGGAGTGTTTTCTACTGCTATTTCACCATTTTTATTCGGTTTATTTATTGATTGGGGACTAGGAATTATGTTTATTTGTTTCTTCTCACTTATTCTTATAGGTATATCAACATTATTAACTTTTTTTTATATGAATTATAGATAATTAAATGAATATGAATTTTGATTATATTATTATTGGTGCAGGATCAGCGGGTTGTGTATTAGCCAATAGATTAAGCAGTAAATCACAAAATAAAGTAGCTTTATTCGAAGCTGGAAAGTCTAGTGATATTTGGAAAGTCAACATGCCTATTGCATTGTTGTATACAATGCATGATTCAAAATATAACTGGAAATATTATTCAGAACCAGAGCCTTACCTGAAAAATAGAAATTTATTTTGCCCTAGAGGAAAAATGATAGGGGGCTGTTCAGCTCATAACGGAATGGTTTATGTAAGAGGAAATCCAAATGATTATGAACGTTGGGCGTCAATGGACCTCCCATCATGGTCATATAAGAATGTTTTACCTTATTTTAAAAAAATAGAAAATTGGTCAGGTGGCTCAAATTATTTTAGAGGCGGCGAAGGACTGCTTCCAGTTAATCGTTCAACAAATCCAAATCCTATTTTTAAGGCCTTTATTAAATCTGCAGAAGAGGCGGGTTATCAAATTAATGATGATATGAATGGAGAGCATCAGGAGGGTTTTGGAATGTATGATGTGACTATTGACAAGGGGCAGCGGGCAAGTGTTTCCAAGCATTATCTAAAACCTGCAGAAAAAAGAAAAAATTTAACTATTTTTTCTAATTCTTTTGTAGAAAAAATATTATTTGAAGAAAACAAGGCAGTGGGCATAAACGTTAAACTCAACAACAAGAGTATGAAAGTTTTCGCAAATAAAGAAATTATTGTTTCATGTGGTTCCATTAATTCACCACAATTACTTTTAGTTTCTGGTGTAGGTCCTTCTAATGATCTTTTAAGCCTAGGAATTAATGTTGTAAAAGATTTGCCGGGTGTTGGTAAAAATCTCCAAGATCATATTGAAACCTATATCCAGCAGGAATGCAAAACTTCTGACACCTTGTATTCTTCAACAAAATTACAAAATAAAATTATACTAGGTTTGCAATGGTTTTTATTTAAATCAGGGGTTGGTGCAAGCTCACACTTAGAGGCTGGCGGTTTTGCAAAAAGTTCTAAGAATGAAATTGATCCAAATATTCAATTTCATTTTTTTCCATCTTTTGTGATTAATCACGGACTAATAAATCCTCCATCCCACGGGTTTCAATTACACGCGAGCTTAAACAGACCTAAAAGCAGAGGCTTTATTAAATTAAGATCTTCTAATCCATACGATCCTCCAAAAATTCAATTCAATTATCTAGAAAGTGAAGATGATTTAAATAAAACAAGAGAATGTATACATATAGCAAGAAAAATTATTTCACAAAATTCATTAAAACCTTTTGCTGGAAAAGAAATTGGACCAGGCCCTTCAATAACATCAGATGAAGATCTTAATGAATATATTAAATCGAATGCAGAAACAGCCTATCATCCTTCTTGTAGTTTAAAAATGGGTACCGATAAAGAATCTGTAGTTGATGAAAAATTAAAAATATATGGATTAAAAAATATTAGAGTTGTTGATGCATCAATAATGCCAGAAATTACAAGTGGAAATCTTAATGCGCCAACAATTATGATTGCAGAAAAAGCTTCAGATATGATAATGGAAGATTCCTACATATAAAAATTATGCAAGTTAAAAATAAAACTGTAAAATTCTCTTGGGGTTTATATGATTGGGCAAATAGCGCATGGGGGACAGTTATAACTACGTTTATATTTGCTACATATTTTACAGAAGTTGTTGCAGAGAACACTGAAAAAGGCTCAGTTTATTGGGGAAATGCTATAGCAATTTCTGGATTGATTATAGCTATTTTAAGTCCGTTTGTTGGATCAATAGCTGATCAGACGAGAAATTTAAAGAAATGGATAATAATTTTTACTTTAATTTATTCATTTGCTTCAATACTGCTTTGGTTTACCGGCTATTTAATATCTTATGAAATTTTTATAATATTACTAATTGTTGTTATAGGACAGGTTGCAAGTGAAATTGCATTTGCTATTTATAACGCACAACTTAAAACAATTTCAAATAAATCTGAATACGGAAAGATATCTGGATTATCTTGGGGCTTTGGATATATTGGAGGTTTAACAATTTTAATAATTATACTATTATTTTTTGTTCAAAGTGAAACTCCTTTATTTGGATTGAATAAAGATACCTATGAGCATATTCGAATATGCGGACCGTTAGTCGGATTATGGATCTTGTTTTTTTCATTACCATTGTTTTTTTCATACAAGGAACAAGAAAAAAATCCAATTAAATTTTTTACAGCTTTAAAGAAAGGTACAAGGGAAATAATTAAAACAACCAAGGAAATAAAAAGATATTTTAACTTGATTAAATTTTTGATTGCAAGAATGTTTTATATTGATGGAATTAATACTGTTTTTGCATTTGGAGGAATTTATGCTGCCGGAACTTTTGGAATGCCATTTAATGAAGTTATAATGTTTGGGATTGGCACCAATATTGCGGCTGGTATAGGAGCCCTAGCCTTTTCTTTTATTGAGGATAAGATTGGATCAAAAAAAATTATAATCTTTTCGCTTATTGTTCTTACAATATGCGGTATTGGCATATTATTGGTAAATGATAAGTCTACTTTTTGGATTTTAGGAATAACACTGAGTTCTTTTTTTGGACCAATACAGTCGGCAAGCAGGGTTTATTTCACTAAATCCGTACCGGATGATAAAAAGGCGGAGTTTTTTGGTTTTTATTCGCTTTCAGGCAAAATAACATCATTTTTTGGTCCTTTAATGTTTGCAATATTAACATCTTTTTATCAATCACAAAGAGCTGGGATGACAATAGTCATTTTTCTTTTGCTCACTGGGCTCTTGATGATGTTTTTTGTTGAAGATGATAAGAATTCATCTAATCAAAATTCCTAAAACCAGGAAGGCGTATCGGGTATTGAAATATCTCACCAACACGCCAAATATCCCTAATAAATTAAGCATATCCTTTATAAAGTAATGGTCCAAAATAATACCCGGCGGGAGTATTTTTTTGGTAAAAAACAGGCATTCCTCCCAGAATATCTGTTGCTTTCATTACTTGAGGAACTTATCCACCGTAGTTTAAAACAGACAGTTTTCCTGGTCTTAGCATCTTCTAAAAGAAGACATTGATACTAAGAACATTTTTTTATTAAATTTCAAGGAAAATTAATCACTTTTTTGATTTTAATAAGTAAAATTCATTTAATAATTTATTATTTTTATATAAAATAAGCGAATCCAGGCATTTTCATCCACAAGTTTTTCCACAGTTAGTAAGATTCTTATAATTTTTTCTTAATTTTACTCCTTTTATTGAGTTTTTCTTATTTAAGCTTAAAAAGCATATAACTCTAGTTTTCTACTTACTATATTATTTAATAGATGAATAAACAAAAATTTCCAAGACCCCTGTCTCCACATTTAAGTATTCATAAAGGATTGCAAACAGCAATACTTTCAATAACTCACCGTATCACAGGTGGTATTTTAAATCTTGGACTCTTAATAATTGTTATTTGGATATTTCTTGCAGCATTGGGACAGGAATATTTTAAAGTTGCAAATTTATTATTAGGAACTTTTTTAGGAAGAGCTGTTTTATTTTTATGGTCACTTGCGATTATTTATCATCTATTAAACGGAATACGTTATTTATTCTGGTCAATTGGTTATGGTTTGCAATTAAGAGATATACACATATCAGGATATTTTGTATTAATTATTTCAATAGTTGGAAATATAATATTGTGGTACCTATTTGAAGGTGTGACATGAGAAGCGCAAAGTCGAATTGGTTGGCTCAAAGGATTACGGCTATAATTCTAATCCCCCTAACTTTTTGGTTTTTATATTTTATTATGGAGATCATAAGCTATAATCATAATCAAGTATTATATTTTTTTAAATCTTCAACAAACGGCTTTTTATTTATGTTGATGCTTGCATTAATGATTTATCATGGAAAACTAGGACTTCAAATAATCATAGAAGACTATGTTAGTAATAATTTGTTGCAAAAAAGAATTATTTATTTAATAAATTTTCTATCTCTAGTTCTATTTTTTGTTTCCTTGATATCAATTTTAACAATTAAATATTTATATTAATTATGAATTCTTATGAAATTATAGAACATAAATTTGATGTTGTCGTTGTAGGCGCTGGAGGATCAGGGTTAAGAGCTAGCATTGGAATGGCAGAAAAAGGTTTAAAAACAGCCTGTATTTCAAAAGTTTTTCCAACAAGAAGCCATACAGTTGCTGCGCAAGGCGGAATTGGAGCAGCACTCGGCAATATGGGCGAGGATAATTGGTTATGGCATATGTACGATACTGTTAAAGGATCCGATTGGTTGGGGGATCAAGATGCAATTGAATATCTTTGTTCAAATGCTGAAAAAGCAGTAATAGAATTAGAAAATTATGGTATGCCGTTTAGCAGAACAAAAGAAGGAAAGATTTATCAGAGACCTTTTGGCGGCCACCTAACAAAAAATGGTGAAGGTCCTCCAGCCCACAGAGCTTGTGCAGCTGCAGACAAGACGGGACATGCCCTTCTGCATACTTTGTATCAACAATCTTTAAAACATAAAGTCAGATTCTTTGTCGAATTCTTCGTCATTGATTTATTAATGGATGAAGAAAATAATTGTAGAGGTGTATTGGCATGGTGTTTGGAAGACGGAACAATGCATAAATTTCTTGCACATCAAACTGTTCTTGCTACTGGAGGTCATGGGAGAACGTTTTTTTCGTCAACTAGTGCACATATCTGTACTGGTGATGGTAATGCAATGTCTTTAAGGGCAGGTTTGCCACTTTCGGATATGGAGTTTATACAATTTCATCCTACAGGGATTTATGGTGTGGGAGTATTAATTACTGAAGGTGCAAGGGGTGAGGGAGGATATCTAACTAACAGCAAGGAAGAAAGATTTATGGAAAAATATGCCCCAAATGCCAAAGATCTTGCATCCAGAGACGTAGTGAGCAGAGCCATAACTATTGAGATTGGCAATGGAAGGGGATGTGGCGAAAACAAAGATTTTATACTTTTGCACTTGGAGCATTTAGATAAAAGAATTATAGAAAAAAGACTTCCTGGAGTAATTGAAAATGTCAGATCCTTTCTTAACATTGACGCTACAAAAGAACCAATTCCGGTAGTTCCTACTGTTCATTATAATATGGGTGGAATACCTACGAACTTTAAAACAGAAGTTTTAAATCCTTCCGAAAATAATCCAGAAAAAATATGCGAAGGACTTATGTCTGTCGGAGAAGCTGCTTGCGTATCAGTTCATGGGGCAAATAGGCTTGGCACTAATTCATTAATTGATTTATTGGTATTTGGCAAGGCAGCAAGTGAAACTGCATTAGAGAAGATTAAACTAAATACGAATCATAATAAATTAAGTAATGATGTAATTGATAAAATAATTGAGCGTTTTGATCATTTTAGATTTTCAAAAGGAAAGCTAAAAACTGGAATTATAAGAAATAATATGCAAAAAATAATGCAAAAATATTGTTCTGTATTTAGATCACAAGAGTTAATTTCTAAGGGCATAAAAGAACTGGAAGAAGTTGAAGATTCCCTTAAACATTTAAATGTGGAGGACAAGTCGTTAATATTTAATACTGACTTGGTAGACGCTTTTGAACTAGATAATTTAATGATTCAATCGAAAGCTACTCTTTATTCAGCTCTTTATAGAAAAGAAAGTCGAGGTGCCCATGCTCGCGAAGACTATAACAAAAGAGATGATAAAAATTGGCTAGTACATTCTCTAGTGAGAATCGATAATAATAAAAATATTTCTATGAATACAAGGCAGGTCAATCTTAATACGCTATCAAATCATACCCAAACGATTCAACCAAAAGTTAGGATATATTAGAATGGTTCAATTAACACTTCCTCAAAACTCAAAAATTAAAGATGGTAAATATTTTAAATTAGAAAAAGCCGGCTTAAATATAAAAAAATTTAAAATTTATAGATGGAATCCGGATGATGGTAATAATCCACGTATTGATACTTATGAAATAGATATAGAAAAATGTGGACCCAAAGTCCTAGACGCCTTAACAATGATCAAGGATGAAATTGACACAACATTAACCTTCAGACGCTCTTGTCGAGAAGGAGTGTGCGGTTCATGTGCTATGAATGTTAACGGTGTTAATACGCTTTCTTGTATAAAACCAATTGAAGAAATAAAAGATGAGGTTAGAATATACCCATTACCGCATATGAAAATTATAAAAGATTTGGTCCCAGATTTATCAGAAGCGTATGATCAATTAAAATCAATCAAGCCCTGGCTTCAAGCTGAAAAGAAACTTGAAGAAAACAAGGCCTCACAGACAGAACAATTACAATCTATTGAAGAGAGGTCCAAACTTGATGAATCATGGGAGTGTGTTTTATGTTTTTGTTGCTCAACAGCATGCCCAAGTTATTGGTGGAATGGTGATAGATACTTAGGCCCTGCGACATTATTGCAAGCATCAAGATGGATCAATGATTCTAGGGATGAAAATCAAAAAGAAAGATTAGAGCAACTTGAGGATTCATACAAACTTTACAGATGTCACTCAATAATGAATTGTACATCGTCATGCCCAAAGGGATTAAATCCTGCTAAAGCAATAGCAGGAATAAAGAAGGCCATTGTTCAAAAAAAATAATTGTTATATAGAAGTTAGATAATGAGAAAAAAAATTGCATTGGTTGGAGCTGGAAATATTGGCGGTACGCTTGCTCATCTAATAGGGTTTAAAGAGCTTGGGGACGTTGTATTAATAGATGTTTTAAAGGGTCTGCCCCAAGGTAAGGCATTGGATATATCACAATCCTCCTCTGTAGAACTTTTTAATGCAAACATAACAGCATCCAATAAATATGAGAAAATGGCAAAAGCGGATGTGGTGATAGTTACTGCAGGGTTTCAGCGTCGTCCTGGAATGAGCAGGGATGATCTTGTTGGCAAAAATACTGAAATAATAAAAGAAGTTGGAAAATCAATAGATAAATTTTGTCCGAAAGCATTTGTAATTTGTATAACTAATCCGCTTGATGCTATGGTTAGCATTTTGCAGAGAACAGCTAATTTAAAAACAAATATGTGCGTAGGTATGGCAGGAGTTTTAGATAGCGCAAGGTTAAGATATTTTTTATCTAAGGAATTTAATGTTTCAGTCGAAGACGTTAGCGCATTTGTACTTGGAGGACATGGAGATACGATGGTTCCCTTAATCAGATATGCGACTGTTTCCGGCGTGCCAATTCCAGAAATGATTAAATTAAAATGGACTACAAAAAATAAGATCAATAAGATTATTAAAAGAACAAGAGATGGAGGAGCAGAAATTGGTCGTTTAATGAAAACCTCATCAGCATTTTATGCTCCCGCATCCTCTGCGATTGCAATGGCTGAGTCATATTTAAAAAATAAAAAAAGAATACTTCCGTGTGCCGCCTATTTAAATGGTCAATATGGCGTGAAGGGCTTATATGTAGGTGTTCCCGCTGTTATAGGCGCAAGCGGAATAGAAAAGATTTTAGAGTTACAGCTAACATCTTCAGAAAAAAAACAATTTTTAAAATCAGTTAAAACTGTTCAAAATTTAACATCAATTGCAAATAAATTACTAAAGAATAATTGAAATAAGATTTATGAACATTCATGAATATCAGGCTAAAGAAATATTGCGTTCCTTTGACCTGCCGGTGCCGAAGGGCATAACAATCACAAATGATAAATTTAAAATTAACCACCTACATACTTTGAGCGGCCCACCATGGGTTATAAAATCCCAGATACATGCAGGAGGCAGAGGAGCAGGTTACTTTACAGGACAAGATCAAAGTAAAGGCGGGGTTCGCATAGTAAATAACATTGATGAATTGAGAGCAGAGGTACAATCTATGCTTGGTAACACACTTGTTACTAAGCAGACAGGACCCCAAGGAAAAGTAGTAAACAAGATATACATAGAAGAAGGATGTGTTGTTGAAAAGGAATTTTATTTAAGCATTTTAATTGACCGCAAGGTCTCAAAAATTATGTTAATGGTTTCTGAATCTGGTGGTGTAAATATTGAAAAAGTTGCTATTCAAAACCCAAAAAAAATTCTCACTTATCATATTGAAGATTTTGATTTCAATAAAAATATTAAAAATGATTTATTGTTATTGGCACAAAAATTATCTTTTAACCTAGAGCAACAAAAAGAATTTATTATAATAGTAAAAAAACTTTTAAAAGTATTTGTAACTTTAGACGCATCAACTATTGAGATAAACCCTCTTGTGTTAAACAAGGAGGGGTCTCTATTCTTATTGGATGCAAAAATTGTTTTTGATGATAACGCTCTATTCAGACAGCCTGAAATAATAAAATTAAAAGATGAAAGCGAGGAAGATCCAGCAGAGCTATTAGCCTCAAAAAATCATATGAATTATGTCAAGTTGACAGGAAATATTGGTTGTATGGTAAATGGAGCTGGCTTGGCTATGGCAACGATGGATATAATAAAAAAATTTGGGAGCGAACCAGCAAACTTTTTAGATCTCGGAGGAACCGCCGACAAAGCAAGAGCGATTGAGGGTTTTAAGATTATCCTATCTGATCCAAATGTAAGAGCAATATTAATTAATATTTTTGGAGGAATAATCAGGTGTGATATGATTGCTGAAGGCATCATTAGTGCTGCAAAAGAGATAAATTTAGAACTACCAGTTGTAGTACGTTTTCAAGGGACAAATGCCCAAGAGGGGAGAGATGTGATTAATAGTTCAAAGCTTAACATTATAGCGGCAGGCACCTTAAATGATGCTGCGGAAAAAGCTGTAGAGGCAAGTCTAAAATAAATGTCAATATTGATAAATAAAAATACAAAAGTTATCTGCCAGGGCCTGACAGGTTCTCAGGGCACTTTTCATACTGAAAACGCAATTAAATATGGAACTCAAATGGTGGCTGGAGTTACGCCTGGGAAGGGCGGCACGCAACACTTAGGCCTGCCAGTTTTTAATAGTGTTAAAGAAGCTAAAGAAAAAACTGGAGCCAATGCTAGCGTTATTTATGTTCCTGCTAAATTTGCAACCTCAGCAATTAATGAAGCTATAGACTCAGATATAGAGCTAATTGTGTGCATTACTGAAGGTGTTCCGGTAATTGATATGATTAAAATAAAAAAAAGAATTTTTAATAAAAAAATTAATTTTATTGGACCAAATTGCCCAGGATTAATTACTCCTGATGAGTGCAAGATAGGCATTATGCCAGGCTTTATTCATAAGAGGGGTAAGGTAGGAATAGTAAGCCGATCAGGGACTTTGACATATGAGGCCGTTTGGCAAACTACGGAAGTTGGATTAGGACAGACTTCCGTTGTAGGTATTGGTGGTGATCCAGTTAGTGGAATGAGTTTTATTGATTGTATTAAGCTTTTTTTAAAGGATCCTGAAACGGAGGGAATATTATTAATTGGTGAGATAGGAGGAACGGCAGAAGAAGATACAGCAGAATTTATAAAAAGTATAAATATTAACAAACCAATGGCTGCATTTATTGCTGGAGTAACGGCACCAAGTGGAAAGAGGATGGGTCATGCTGGTGCAATAATTTCAGGCGATAAGGGCACAGCAGAATCTAAGATTAGAGCTTTACAGGATAGTGGGGTATATATAGCAGAATCCCCTGCATTATTGGGTGAGACTATGAGCGAGGCAATTAAATTTAATGAAAAATAAAGATACATTTTTAAGCGGAGCAAATGCACCCTATGTAGCTGAATTGTTCTTTAAATATCAACAAAACAAACAATCAGTCGATTCCAGCTGGGTAAGTTTTTTTCAGTCATTAAATGAAGATGAAATTTCAGTTATAAGTGATTTTAGAGGACCTAAATGGAAAAAAAGAAAAACTAAAATTATTGAAGATTTAGATTATAGTGGAATAAAAAAAGTAGTTCCTCAAATTGAAGCAGATTCTTTTAAACAATCAACGCTTGATTCAATACGTGCCCTGAGGTTGATCAGAGCATACAGGATCAACGGACATTTAATTGCAAAACTTGATCCACTGGATATGCTAAAAAGAAATCATCACACTGAACTTGATTATAAAACTTATGGTTTCACAGAAAATGATCTTGATCGTTTAATATTTATTGATGGGAGTCTTGGACTTGAATCATCCAGCTTAAGAAATATAATTAATGTTCTTCAAGAAACATATTCAGGTTCTATTGGAGTAGAGTTTTTACACATTCAAGATCCTGAGCAAAAACAATGGATTCAAAAAAGAATAGAGGAGCCTAGAAATAAAACTCAATTTACAGAATTGGGTAAAAAATTTATTCATGAAAGAATTATGCAGGCAGAAAGTTTTGAAAAATATTTAGATAAAAAGTTTCTTGGCACAAAAAGATATGGTCTTGAGGGTGGTGAATCAACGATTCCAGGATTAGAGCAAATAGTCAAACAAGCGTGTCTTGCAGGGATTCAGGAAATTGAAATCGGTACTGCGCACAGAGGTAGACTAACAATACTTACAACATTATTTGAAGTCCCATATCGTGAGATAATGTCAAAATTCCAGGGAAATTTAAACGACCCAAACGAGGTGCTTGGCACCGGAGATGTTAAATATCATCTTGGCGTTTCTACTGACAGACAATTTGAGGGTAAAAAAATTCATTTAACTCTTAGCCCTAACCCCTCCCATCTGGAAGCTGTAAACCCTGTAGTTGTGGGCAAAGTTAGAGCAAAACAAACGATTTCTAATGACAAAACTAATGATAAAATTATGGGTCTCTTGATCCACGGAGATGCAGCAATGGCGGGTCAGGGTATTGTTGCTGAAACATTTGCAATGTCTCAACTGAGAGGATTTAGAACAGGAGGAACAGTTCACTTTGTAATTAATAACCAAATAGGATTTACAACTATGCCAGTATATGGGCGCTCTGCACCTTATTGTACTGAGATTGCAAAAATGGTTCAAGCGCCAATCTTTCATGTTAATGGAGATGATCCAGAATCTGTTGTACATGCATCAAGAATTGCAACTGAATATAAGATTAAATTTAAACAAGATGTTGTTATAGATATGTTTTGTTACAGACGTTCAGGACACAATGAAATAGACGAACCTTCCTTTACTCAGCCACTAATGTATAAAAAAATAAAGTCTCACCCAACAACTTTGAAGATTTATCAAAAAAAATTAATTTCTAATAAGACAATTAACGAAAATGAAATAAAAAATATAGGAATAGATTTTGAAAAGTTTTTAGACAAGGAATTTTTAACCGCACCTGCTCATAAAATAAATAAGGCTGATTGGCTTGAGGGGAAGTGGTCGGGTTTTTCCACGGCAACATTTGATGCCAGGAGAGGAAAGACTTCTGTTAAAAAGGAAAAATTAGAAAAAATTGGCAAAATTATTAACACCATACCGCGAGATTTTAATGTACATGAAAAAATTAGAAAATTGTTCGAAAAAAGATTAAAATCTATTGATTTAGGAAAGGAAATTGATTGGGCAACCGCAGAAGCTTTAGCATTTGCAACACTGCTTGAGGAAAATTATGGTGTCAGATTGTCTGGTCAGGATAGCGGCCGGGGAACTTTTAGCCAACGTCATGCGGTTCTGTATGACCAAGAAACTGAGTCGCGGTTTGTTCCCTTAAGACATTTTCTATCTTCGCAGGGCTTGTTTGAAATTATTGACAGTTTCTTATCTGAGCTTGGTGTTTTAGGTTTTGAGTATGGTTATTCTCAAGCTGATCCAAAAACATTGGTAATTTGGGAAGCGCAGTTTGGAGATTTTGCAAATAATGCTCAAGTAATAATCGACCAGTTTATTACAGCTAGCGAAAGAAAATGGTTACGTATGTCTGGAATTACACTTCTTTTACCCCACGGTCATGAGGGACAAGGCCCTGAACATACAAGTTCAAGACTTGAAAGATTTTTACAAATGTGTGCTGAGGACAATATGCAAATTGTAAATTGTACAACTCCAGCAAATTACTTTCATGTTTTAAGAAGACAAATTCATCGTAATTTTAGAAAACCATTAATTATAATGACGCCCAAGTCCCCTTTAAGAAATAAAAATAATATTTCTTCTATAGATGAATTTATTGAAGATTCGAGCTTTCACCGTACTCTTGGAGAAAATCTTGAAAATCAAAACATAGATGAAATTTCAAGAGTAATAATTTGTTCAGGAAAAATATATTTTGATCTAATTGAAGAAAGGGAAAAAACAAAGAGCAAAAATGTTTATATAATCAGATTAGAGCAGCTATATCCCTTTCCATACGAGCCTCTTACTTTGGAGTTAAAGAAATTTAAAAAAGTAGAGGTTGTTTGGTGCCAGGAAGAACCCAAGAATATGGGCCCTTGGGGCTTTGTAAGCAGCAGAATCAACAATCTTTTAAAAAAAATACAGGATAATAATCAAAAATTATATTTTATTGGCAGAAGGGCCTCAGCAGTCCCCGCTACTGGCTCTTATGAAAGACACTTATCAAATCAAAAAAATATTACAAGACTTGCCATAAAAGCAAAGATTGAAGAAATTGATTCAATGTGGGAAGGGGTTTCTTTAAGACAATATAAACTCCCAATTGAATAATATTAAGAAAGTGTTAAATAAGAATTATGTCTGTAGAAATTAAAGTACCCCCGCTAGGGGAGTCAATATCAGAAGCAACTGTTTCCAAGTGGCTTAAAAAAGAAGGAGATAGCTTTGATATTGATGAACCGTTGGTCGAAATTGAAACAGAAAAAATAACCTTGGAAGTTTCAGCGCCAAGTGCAGGAATTCTTGAAAAAATAAAAGCTAATGAAGGAAAGGATGTAAAAGTGGGTGGGATCCTTGGTTTAATTAATGAATCAAACGGTAAGTCAAGAAACATTTCTACTGAAACTAATATTTCAAATAAAAAAACAGATGATGAGAACAAGCTAGGTCTTTCGCCATCTGTAAAAAAAATGATTGATGAAAATAATTTAGATTCTTCTAAAATTCAAACATCTAGAGAAGATAGAAGATTGACAAAGGGTGATGTAATTAATTATTTAGATAAAACAAAAAATAATGACATAAAAACTGAAGTTAAATATCAGTCGCAAAATCAGGAGGAGATAGTGCGTATGTCAAATATAAGAAAAACAATTGCCTCTAGGCTTAAAGATGCACAAAATACAGCAGCGATTTTAACAACTTTTAATGAAGTAGATATGTCTGAGATTATAAAAATTCGTAAAGCTAAGGGTGATTCCTTTTTTGATCAAAATGGAGTAAAATTAGGATTTATGTCATTTTTTGTTAAAGCTGTGATCAGCGCTTTAAAAGAGTTTCCAGCAATAAACGCAGAAATTAGAGAGGATAATATAATTTACAAAAATTATTACAATATCGGCATTGCTGTTGGCTCAGATAAGGGCCTGGTGGTACCTGTAATAAAAAATGCAGATAGTTTAAATTTTGGTGAAACTGAGAGAATCATTGTTGATTTAAGCAATAAGGCGCACGAAGGTAAACTGGCAATGGATGATTTATCAAATGGTACATTTACAATTTCTAACGGCGGAATTTATGGCTCTATGCTTAGCACGCCTATAATAAATACTCCGCAATCTGGAATATTGGGAATGCATAATATTCAAAAACGACCAAAGGTCGTTGATGATAAAATTGCCATTAGACCAATCATGTATCTAGCATTTAGTTATGATCACCGCTTAGTTGATGGAAAGGAAGCTGTAACATTTTTGGTTCATATAAAAAATCTAATAGAAGATCCTTCAGAAATAATTTTAGGAATATAAGGCATGAATAATAATTTTGATTTGATTGTTATTGGTTCTGGACCGGGTGGATATGTGGCAGCAATTAGAGCCTCCCAATTGGGTATGAAAGTAGCCTGTGTAGAAAAAGACAAAGAGTTAGGGGGGACATGTCTTAACATAGGCTGTATACCTTCAAAATCCTTATTGCATTCTTCAGAAAAATTCCAAAACATAAAGCTTCACTCTGAGCAGCATGGCATATTAGTAAAAAATGTTAGTATGGATCTGAATAAATTAATGAACAAAAAAGATAGTATTGTTAAGAAACTTACATCGGGAATAAAATTTCTTTTTAAAAAAAATAATATAAAATTATATAACGGAGTGGGAAGCTTTGAAGATAAAAATACAATTTTAGTAAAATCTGATGGAAAAGATGAACATATATCTTCAAAGTACATTATCATAGCCACTGGCTCCTCTTCCCTAGAAATACCTTCAATCAAGATTGATGAAAAATTGATATTGACATCAACAGGGGCTTTAAGTTTAAAAGAAGTTCCCAAAAATATGTTGGTAGTTGGAGGAGGTTACATAGGACTAGAGATGGGCTCAGTTTGGTCGCGCCTAGGCTCTAAGGTAACAGTCGTTGAATCCTTGGACCGCATAGTGCCTAATATGGATATTGAGATATCAAACTATTTTATCAAATCTTTGCAAAAGCAGGGAATAGAATTTAAACTTGGCAATAAGATACTATCCTGTAAAAAAAATGAGAAAGATGTCGATGTTGTCATTGAGTCTTTAGGAGAAAAAAAACAGATAAATGAAAAATACAATACAATATTAATTTCAGTAGGACGCAAGCCGAATACTCAGCACCTAGATTTAGAAAGAATCGGAGTACCTCTTAATGATGATAAAACTATAAAAGTTGGAAAAAATTTCCAAACAAAATTTAAAAATATTTATGCAATAGGTGACGTAATCCAGGGACCTATGCTCGCCCACAAGGCAGAAGAAGAAGGAATAGTGTGTGCTGAAATTATAAATGGTCAAAAACCATCTATAGACTACAATCACATTCCTGCAATTATATATACTAATCCAGAAGTTGCTTCGGTTGGGCAAACTGAAGAGCAATTAAAAGATAAGAATATACAATATAAATCAGGAAAATTCCCATTTAGTGCAAATGGCAGGGCCTTAGCAAATTCTGAATTAGAAGGATTTGTAAAGATATTAGCTGATACTAAAACAGATAAAATTCTTGGCGCGCATATAATTGGCAAGGATGCCGGTTCTTTGATTGCGGAGGTAGTAACAGTTATGGATTTTGGGGGAAGTTCGGAGGATATTGCTAGGATTTGCCACGCCCATCCAACAACTGGTGAGGCCGTTAAGGAGGCAGCCTTAAACATCTATAATAGGTCAATTCACATTTAAATAGCCATATAAACCAACGTTTTTAAATTATTTTTGTTTATTAGTTCATATTAACTATTATAAATAATCAAATCTTAGTATAATAGGTGTCTATTATGTTTGATAAAAATAAAAAAAACGATTTAAACTTGGACAAGCCAAGCAAACCAGGTACGCCGATTCCAGGATCTGCCAAGGTGATAGTTGGAGCTGGGGTAGAGATGAAGGGCGAAATTACATCAGCAAGCGAAGTTCAAATTGATGGAAATGCAGAAATTAATATGGATACAGAAAATCTCATGGTTGGTCAAATGGGTCAGCTTAAAGGAGAAATAAAAACAAAAAATGCAGATATTTGGGGAGAGTTTGATGGGAACATGGAAGTTTCAAGCACTCTTACGATTCAAGAAAAAGGTATGGTCAAGGGGCAAATAAAATATTCTGCATTGCAAATAAAACTAGGCGGCCAGTTAATGGGAGATGTACAAACAATAGATAAACCTAGGATTAAGGCTGTTCCAAACCCTACTGAGATTAATACTAATAAAAATAATTAGTTAAATAAAAACAATTTAAAAATTTAATCTGGAAGAATTTTTTGTCCAGTTTTTTTCCAATCTTCCAAGAATGCATTTAGACCCTTTTCAGTTAAGCTGTGGTTATATAACTCTCTTTTATTATCTTTGGGGGTAGAGTGGCAATATCTGCACCAATTTTAGCGGTTCTAATTATATGTTCAATATTTCTAACTGAAGCAACCAATACTTGAGTTTTAAAATTTGGATAGTTATTATAAATTGTCACAATATCTTGAATAAGTTTTACTCCGTCCTCACCAAGATCATCTAACCTTCCAATAAATGGTGAAATAAATGTTGCCCCTGCTTTTGCCGCTAATATTGCCTGCCCTGCAGAAAAACAAAGAGTCACATTGACCATAATCCCCTGACTTGTTAATTCTTTACAAGCCATTAAGCCATTATTTGTTAGAGGAACTTTAACTGCAATATTTTTAGCTATTGAAGCTAAATACTTTCCCTCTTTCATCATTCCAGAAAAATCAGTAGCCGTAACCTCTGCACTAACGGGCCCATGCACCATTTTGCAAATATTTTTAATGATTTCTTGCATACTACTGCCCTGTTTTGCAATTAGTGATGGATTCGTAGTAATGCCATCAATAAAACCCGTCTGTATTAAAGATTCTATTTCGTTAAGATCAGCTGTGTCTAAAAAAAATTTCATTTGGTATGTATATCATATAAAAATTGATTCAAAATAGAAGAATAATAAAATAATCTTTAATTAAAAATATATAATAATTCTATGTATTGCAAAATTATTGTCCCAGTACCTGTAAATAAAGAGTTTATTTATAGATGTAAAAAAGATATGTCTATTAAAAAAGGCGACATTGTTTTAGTGCCTTTTGGGCATAAAAGTGAAGAATTGGGTCTTGTTTCAAGTATAATAAAAGAAAATCAAATTGACCCTTCAATAAAAAATATAAAATATATTAAATCATCAGTTCATAATCTAAATTTTAATTCTAATATTTTTGAATTTATCAAATGGGTCTCAGATTATACATTAAACTCGCGAGGATCTATTTTGAAGATGGTTTTACCAAATAAAAATATAGTAAATTATGATTTTAAAAGTGAAAAAGAAGATTCTGAAAATAGTAATTTGCAATTAGCTAAACTTAATAATGAACAAAAATTAGCATTTAATTTAATTAATAAAAATATTAATAACTCTCAGCAAACAATTGTTTTGGAAGGGGTTACTGGATCTGGAAAAACTGAAGTTTATTTTCAGGTCATAGACTTAATTTTAAAAAATAATTTACAGTCTTTAATTATGCTTCCAGAAATATCCTTAACGCCTCAAATAGAAAAGAGATTTCTTGAGAGATTTGGTTTTGTTCCAGATATATGGCATTCAAAAATTAGCGCGAAAAAGAAAAAGGAGATTTGGCACCGATGTTTTAATGGTATTTCAAAAATTATTATTGGAGCGCGTTCAAGCTTATTTTTGCCTTTTAAGAAACTTGGACTGATAGTAGTTGATGAAGAGCACGATGTTTCTTACAAGCAAGAAGATGGCGCAAGGTACCACGCAAGAGATATGGCTATTGTCAAATCAGTAATTGAAAAAATTCCAATAATTTTATCAACGGCGACGCCATCAATTGAGACTTTTTATAATGTCAAGACAGGCAGATACAAACATGTTTTTTTACCCAAGCAATATTCAGGTGCTGATTTACCGAAAATTGATTTAATAAATCTTAAAAAAGAAAATTTGCCAACAAATTCATGGATATCAAAAATTATTATAGAAAATATTTCAAATTGTTTAAAAAACGATGAGCAATCTTTAATTTTTTTAAATCGCAGAGGTTATGCCCCACTAACAATTTGTAGTTCTTGTGGCAGTAGAATTCAATGTAACAATTGCTCTTCTTGGCTTGTAATGCATAATCAACGAAAAATACTGTTGTGTCATCATTGCGGACACACAAAATCTTTAACTGAAAATTGTAAAAAATGCAATTCATCAAAAGACCTAAAATACGTCGGTCCAGGTATAGAACGTGTGGCTGAAGAGTTGCATAATTATTTTCCTTCTGCAAAAATAGAAATTATTTCTAGTGATAATATGAACACAGAGAATAAAATAAAAAAATTAATAAACCGTATGGAATCTAGAGAAATAGACATACTAGTAGGAACGCAAATAGTGGCAAAGAGTTATCACTTTCCTAGTTTATCTTTTGTTGGGATTATCGATGCTGATGCCGGATTGGTTGGAGGTGACTTAAGAGCTCCTGAGAATACATATAACCTAATGCAACAAGTTAGCGGTAGGGCTGGCAGAAGTACTAAAATTGGAAAAGTTTGTATTCAAACATATTTTAACCAAAACCCATTAATTAAATCCCTTCAAAATAGAAGTAGAGAATTTTTTCTTGAACAAACTTTATTAGAAAGAAGAAAATTTAATCTACCACCCTATGGTTGCTTACTGGCAATTATAGTAAGCGGAAAATCAAAACTAGCCTTACAGGTTTTTATAAAGGAAATGACAAAATGTTACCCTAAAACAGAGAATGTATTGCCTCTTGGTCCCGTAGAAGCCCCATTATTTCTATTAAGGGGAAAATATAGGTATAGATTTTTGATTAAAGGCAAAAAAAGATCAGAATTAAACAGATTTGCAAAAAATTGGCTTCAAAAGTTACCAGTTCCTGGCTCAATTCGGCTCATTATTGATGTGGACCCATTTTCGTTCATTTAAATTACCCACAAGGGCAGAATTTAATCCAAAAAAAATTGTTTGATGGTAGATCTGAATGTTTACCATATAATTTCAATATGTTAGATAGCTGTTTCCTATAAAATAAGGAAATATCGTGTCATCAAAAAATTTATCTTCAATAGAAATATTATCACAAAGATATGCTGCCGCATTTTACGAACTTTCAACAAAAACCAGGTGCACAGACAATGTTCTTAAAGATTTAATAATAATTAAAAACAACCTAAATAATAGTGATGATTTTAATTTGTTGTTAAGGAGTCCATTAATTTCCTCTGAAGATAAATTTTTAGTTATAAAAAAATTGCTTCAAAAGATAAAAAGTCATTCTTTAACAATTAACTTTATGAAAGTTGTTAATAAAAATAAGCGATTTACTTTCTTGAGCAATATAATATCTCGTTTTGAAGAAATAAACAGTGAAAAAAGAGGGGAAATAGTTGCTGAGGTTATTTCCTCTGAAGAATTGAAAGATTCTCAAAAAAAAGATATTGAAAAAAAATTACACAATTCAATTGGAAATAGTATTCTTTTAAAATATAAAATTGATGAAAAGATCATTGGAGGATTGATAATAAAGATAGGATCAAAAATGATTGACACTTCTTTAAATACAAAAATTAATAAACTTAAATTAGCAATGAAAGGTGCACTATGAGCATTAAGGCTTCAGAAATATCTTCAGTCATTAAAGAGCAGATTGAGAACTTTGAATCACTTGCAGACGTAGCCGAAGTCGGTACGGTTTTAAGTGTAGGTGATGGAATAGCACGTATATATGGATTAGATAAAGTTCAAGCGGGTGAAATGGTTGAATTCCCAGGAAACGTTAAGGGAATGGTTTTAAATCTTGAAAAAGATAATGTTGGAGTTAGTATTTTTGGAGACGATACAGGCATTAAAGAAGGAGATACCGTTAAGCGAACGGGAGACATCGTTGATGTTCCTGTTGGAAAAGAACTTTTAGGAAGAGTGGTTGATGGCCTCGGAAACCCAATAGATGGAAAGGGGGCAATTAAATCTAAAGAAAAAAGAAGAATAGAATTAAAAGCTCCAGGAATCATACCACGACAAAGCGTTAAAGAGCCAATGCAAACTGGAATCAAGGCCCTTGATGCCTTAGTGCCTATTGGTAGGGGACAAAGAGAATTAATTATTGGCGATCGTCAGACTGGAAAGACGGCCGTAGCAATTGATACGATTCTTAATCAAAAAGATATCAATCAGGGCAACAATGAAAAGGAGAAACTTTACTGTATATATGTTGCAATAGGACAAAAAAGATCAACGGTGGCACAAATTGTCAAAACGTTAGAAGACAATGGTGCCTTAGAATATACTATTGTAGTTAGTGCAACAGCATCTGAGCCAGCTCCATTGCAATTTTTAGCGGCATATACAGGCTGTACTATGGGGGAGTATTTTCGTGATAATGGCATGCACGCATTAATTGTATATGATGATTTGTCAAAGCAAGCCGTTGCCTATAGACAAATGTCTTTATTACTAAGAAGACCTCCAGGCAGAGAAGCTTATCCAGGGGATGTATTTTATATTCATAGCCGTTTGTTAGAAAGAGCTGCAAAAATGAGCGAAGAACACGGGGGCGGCAGCTTAACCGCACTTCCTGTAATTGAAACTCAAGCAGGTGATCTGTCAGCCTATATTCCAACCAACGTTATCTCTATTACTGACGGACAAATTTTCTTGGAAACGAATTTGTTTTTTGCCGGTATCCGACCAGCTATTAATGTAGGTCTTTCAGTAAGCCGTGTTGGATCGGCCGCTCAAACAAAGGCAATGAAAAAAATTGCTGGTTCAATAAAGTTAGAGCTTGCTCAATATAGAGAAATGGCGGCTTTTGCACAGTTTGCATCTGATTTAGACGCATCGACACGAAAATTGTTGGACAGAGGCGCTAGATTGACAGAATTATTGAAACAGGGTCAATATTCGCCCCTGACTGTTCCTGAACAAGTTGTTTCAATATATAGTGGAGTGAACGGATATCTTGATGAGATTTCCATTACACAGGTTGGCCAATTTGAGAGTGAAGCTATTGCTGAAGTCAAATCTAAACTTCCAGAACTTCTTGAATCAATTGGAAAAGAAAAAGAACTTTCTGAAGAAAATGCTAACAAATTAAAGTCATTCTTTGATGATTTTTTAACAAAATTTAATAAATAATATGCCCAGCTTAAAAGATCTAAAGGTTCAAATTAAATCCGTTGGTTCGACAAAAAAAATTACTTCAGCGATGAAAATGGTAGCCGCAAGCAAATTACGTCGATCTCAAGAAAGAGCTGAAGCAGCAAGACCATACTCTTTACGATTAGAGGAAATGCTAGCATCGCTTGCGTCCTCAAACATCTCGGGCGAAGGAGTTGTCAGTCTTTTGAAGGGAAATGGAAAAAATGATCGCTATTTAGTTGTTCCGGTTACTGCTGACAGAGGACTATGCGGCGGTTTCAACAGCAGCATTAACCGCGATGCATATAAGTATATAAACGCAATAGAAAATCAAGGTAAAAAATGCAACATTATTACTATAGGTAAAAAAAGTCGGGATTTTTTTAAACGTATTATGAAAGAAAAAATTATTGAAAGCTTTGTTGATCTTGGAACTGCCGGAGCAGGATATGACACAGCTTCACAAATTTCAAATAAGATTCAAAATCTTTATTTTGATGATAAATTTGACGTTTGTGTTTTTATATATAATAAATTTATATCCGCAATTACACAGGAAGTATCGCATCAGCAGTTAATACCTTTAGATATTGGTAGTCAGGAAGAAAAAAATGAACAGAAAGATGAAAAAAAAGAAAAAGAAAACGCAATCTATATTTATGAACCTGACGAACAAACTATATTAAAAGATTTGCTTCCAAAGAATGTTTCAATTCAAGTCTTTAAGATTTTGTTGGAAAGTAATGCGGGCGAGCAAGGAGCGCGAATGGCCGCTATGGATAATGCTACAAGAAACGCAGGTGAGATGATTGATAGCTTGACGCTTAAATTTAACCGCACTCGACAGGCATTTATTACAAAAGAATTAATTGAAATTATTTCAGGAGCAGAATCAGTATAAAGGGAGGGTATATGGCAAATAATTTATCTGGAAAAATATCTCAAGTACTAGGAGCAGTTGTAGATGTTGAATTTGATGGAGAGCTGCCATCAATTCTTAATGCGTTAGAAGTCGATAATAATGGGAATAAGCTTGTTTTAGAGGTTGCACAACATCTTGGTGAAAAATCTGTAAGAACAATTGCTATGGATACAACAGACGGTCTTATTAGAGGTCAAACAGCTAAAGATACCGGATCGCCTATTTCAATGCCAGTAGGTCCCCAAACGCTTGGGCGTATAATGAACGTTATAGGAGAACCAGTTGATGAAAGAGGGGATATCGGAGCTACTCAAAGTTATCCAATTCATCGTCCTGCACCAGAATTTGTAGACCAATCGACAGAGACAGAAGTATTGGTTACCGGGATTAAGGTTGTTGATCTTTTAGCGCCATACGCACGCGGGGGAAAAATTGGCCTTTTTGGAGGAGCCGGAGTTGGTAAGACAGTTTTAATAATGGAATTAATAAACAATATTGCCAAAGCCCATGGCGGTTATTCGGTTTTTGCTGGAGTCGGGGAAAGAACAAGAGAGGGAAATGATCTTTATCATGAAATGATAGAATCAGGCATTATTGATCTTAAAGGAGATAAGTCTAAAGTTGCTCTAGTTTATGGTCAAATGAACGAGCCCCCGGGGGCAAGAGCAAGAGTCGCATTATCAGGATTAACACAGGCTGAGTATTTTCGTGACGAGGAGGGTCAGGATGTTTTATTCTTTGTTGATAATATTTTTCGATTTACCCAAGCAGGTTCAGAAGTATCTGCTCTTCTAGGTAGGATTCCATCCGCGGTAGGATATCAACCTACATTAGCAACTGATATGGGGGCATTGCAGGAAAGAATTACAACAACTAATAAAGGGTCCATCACGTCCGTTCAAGCGATTTATGTTCCTGCAGATGACTTAACAGATCCTGCGCCTGCTACATCATTTTCTCACCTAGATGCCACAACGGTGTTGAACAGGGCAATTTCAGAAAAAGGTATTTATCCTGCCGTAGATCCGCTTGATTCAACTTCAAGAATTTTAGATCCTCAGGTTGTAGGAGAGGATCATTATAGAGTTGCTCGTGAGGTTCAAAGAGTTCTTCAAACTTATAAAAGCCTGCAAGATATCATTGCAATATTAGGTATGGATGAACTTTCAGAAGAAGACAAGCTAACAGTTGCTAGAGCTAGAAAAATAGAAAAGTTTTTATCTCAACCATTTTTTGTTGCTGAAGTGTTTACAGGATCTCCAGGAAAATACGTCGACTTAGAGGACACAATAAAAAGCTTTGATGGCCTAGTTAAAGGTGAATATGATCATATGCCCGAAGCAGCTTTTTATATGGTAGGCGGCATTGAAGAGGCCATTGAAAAGGCAAAGAAGCTTGAGGCCGAAGCTGCATAATGGCAAAAATTTCATTTGATTTAGTTTCTCCTGAAAGCTTAATTTTTAGCGATCAAGTAGGGATGGTAATTATCCCTGGTAAGGATGGCGATATAGGTGTGCTTCCAGGGCATACTAAGTTATTATCTTCTCTTAGGCCGGGTAGGGTTATGGTTTATGGTGAAGAAAAAAAATTATTAAAATCATATTTTGTTGCAGGCGGCTTTGTTGAAATAAATCCTGAAAAATGTATTTTATTAGCTGAAAATGTTGATGATCTTAATAATCTTGACAAGGAAGCAATTGATAGTGAAATCCGTAAATTGCAGCTAGATGAATCTGAGGAAGCAAAAAAATATATTATAATTGCGCAGGCAAAATTTGATGCCTTAAACGCATCTTATTATGAAAAGATATAATTTTTTATTTAAAGATATCGCTAAACTCTTTTAAAATTTTTGAATAAACATCTTTTTTAAAAGGTACAATATTTTCTATAAGCAAGTTATGATGAGACCATTTCCATTTGCTAAATTCAGGATTTTTTGTTCCAACGTTAATATCATGATTATTTCCTATAAAATTAAATGCAAACCATTTTTGTGTTTGTCCAAGATATTTATGTCCCCAAGGAAGCGTCTTCAAAGTTTCCTTAGGTATATCGTACTCAATCCATTGTTTAGATACTCTGATAAGTTCTGCTTTGTTGGTTCCAATTTCTTCCATCATTTCCCTCCATACAGCTTCTTCTGGAACTTCATCATCATCAATTCCGCCTTGCGGCATTTGCCAGAATCCAGAGGGATGATCAATTCTTTTACCAACTAGAATATTTTTTTCTTTATTTATAATCATCATTCCAACGCATTTTCGATAATTTACTGAACTCATAACTTTTTTATTTTTCAAGAATTAACAAGGCCTTGATTATGTCTAAGGCCCTAGCAAGTTGATAATCTTCACCAGGCAATTTTTCTTTATCAAACCCTCCATTTTCTAATGTTGAGGATTCGCCATCATTGTCTAAAGAACCCTTAAGATTCGATTCAGAGTAATATTTAAATTTGTCTGCCTCGAACTTTCCTTGCTCCACATAAATATCGGGTTCAATTCCTTTTGCCTGTATTGATCTTCCTTTTGGGGTATAGTATTTTGCAGTAGTAAGACTCATAGCCCCTTGATTTTTTCTTTTGTAATCCATAATTGGAATAATACTTTGAACCGAGCCCTTTCCAAATGAATTAGTTCCAATAATAATTGCTCTTTTATGATCTTGCAGTGCTCCTGCCACTATTTCTGAAGCAGAAGCTGAACCTCCGTTAATTATTATTACTAAGGGTTTGCCATTCGTAATATCTCCTGGCCTAGCCCTGTAAACTTTAATTTGTTTTTCGCCTCTTCCTCTAGTTGAAACTATATCCCCTCTTTCTAAAAAAATACTGGAAACTTTTACAGCTTGGCCCAATAATCCGCCGGGGTTTGATCGAAGATCTAATATATAACCAGAGTTTTGATTGTCTAAACCATTTTTAATTTCTCTTATTGCTTTTTTCAAACCATCACTAGTTTGTTCAGTAAAGGAGGTAATTCTGATGTATCCTACATCGTCTAATATTTCATATTTAACTGATTGTATTTTTATTATGTCTCTTATTAATTCAACATCAAATAATTCCTTGCCTTCTCTTGCAATAGTCAGAGTAATCTTAGACCCCGGTTCACCCCTCATCAGATCTACAGCTTCGTTTAGCGTCATACCTACAACTGATAAAGAATTTATCTGGGTTATTAAATCACCTGCTTCAAGTCCAGCAAAAAAAGCTGGAGTATCGTCAATGGGAGATATTATCTTAACCATACCATCTTGCATAGTAATTTGTATTCCCAGGCCGCCAAACTTTCCAGAAGTGTCAATTTGCATCTCTCTATAAGTTTCTTCATTCATGTATCTAGAATGAGGATCCAGGCCGAAAAGCATTCCATTAATAGCTTTTTCAATTAATTCTTGCTCGGTTATTTCTTCAACGTAATTTGAGTGTACTTTCTTAAAAACCGAGCCAAAAAGATCCAATAATCTTGATGTGTCGGGGCTGTCAGCATTAATATTTGTTGGAAATATAATAAAGACAACTAACAATAAACAATTAAAAACTTTTTTTATCTTTTTATTAGTATTTTTCATTAATCTCTCCATTTATATTAATTCTCTATTAAGAGCTTCAAAATTTGTACCCCAAAGCTTTTCAAGATTGTAGTGATTTCTTATTTCTGGACGAAAAAGGTGAAAAACTATTGAGCCAGTATCAACTATTGTCCAGTCACATTTTGGCTTTCCTTCTGGTTGTCTGCTATGTATCCCCTTTTTTTTCAAATTTATTATCAAATCTTCTGTAACAAAATTTACATGCCTACTAGACCGGCACGTTGCTATAATCATAAAATCTGCATATGAAGATTTGTCTTTGATATTTAAGCAACTTATATCTTCTGCTTTTGAATTCTCAAGAACTTTTATAGCAATATCGACTATCTTTTCAGAATTATTATTAATTGCTAACCCTTTCTTAATTGATTTCTCTGATTGCGAATTTGAGTAGATGATATTCTAACTTCTTTATTTTCTACAATATGCCATACGGGTAGTTTTTGGAAAGTAAAATTTTTTAAAGAGTTTATATTGATTCTATAGTTTAAGAATTTTTTGTTTGTAATACTTTTCAACGCATTACTGTTATACCCGTGTCTTTTGAAGACTACAACAGAAACCTCATTAAATATTTCTTGCCAATTTTGCCATTTGTTAAATCCAACAAGGTTGTCAGCACCCATTAACCAAAAAAATTTTATTGAATCATATTTATTTTTTAAATATTTAATTGTTTTGTATGAGTAGGGAGAGTTAATTTTTTTTTCATACTCTTTAATATTTATCGGAAAATTTTTTACAAGTTTATGACAGTTTTTTAATCTTTCTTCGTAAGATGCAGGCTTGTTGATTTTTAAGGGGTTTTGTGGAGATACTATCCACCATACTTCATCCAAACAAAAGACCTTTTTTGCTTCAAGAGAAATGTATATATGTCCCTTATGAGGTGGATCAAAAGACCCTCCTAATAAACCCACTTTTTTCATTCAAGGCCTTACCTGTCCACTGCCTCTAACTATATATTTGAAGCTAGTCAGGTGTTCAGCGCCAACAGGTCCCCTTACATGGAGTTTATCGGTTGAAATTCCTATTTCTGCTCCAAATCCAAATTCGCCACCATCGGCAAACTGTGTTGACGCATTTTGAAGAAGAATAGCGCTATCTATATTATTAAAGAATTTTTTACATACACTTTCATTTTCTGTAACTATTGACTCAGTATGATTTGATGAATGTTTTGTAATGTGATCAATGGCCTCGTCAACACCGCTGACAGTTTTAACAGATATTATCTTGTCAAGATATTCGGTGTCCCAATCTTCTTCAGTCGCTTTGATAAAAGATTCATCTAATGCACAAATTTCATCATCACCTCGGATTTCACATTTTGATTCTTTTAATTCATCCAATAATTCTGGTAAATTATTTGATAACCTCTTGTCAATCAGAAGTGTTTCTGCTGCCCCACATATTCCAGGCCTTCTCATTTTACTATTTAATATAACATCTTTAGCTATTTTTATATTTGCATCACCGTCAATATATACATGACAAATACCATCCAAGTGTTTAATAACAGGAATTTTACTAATCTCGCTAATTTTTTTTATTAAACTTATCCCCCCTCTTGGAATAATAATATTGATAAAATCTTTGAGTCCAAGCATAATATCCACACCCTCTCTTTCACTAACGGGTATCATTTGCACGCTATGATTTGGCAAGCCTTTATGAGTAAATGATTTATTAATAATTTCAAATATTTTTGAAGAACTATTAAATGAATCACTCCCCCCTCTCAAGATTATTGCATTTCCAGATTTGATTCCTAACGCTGATGCATCAGCTGTTACATTAGGCCTTGATTCATAAATAATACCAATTACACCAATTGGTACAGATATTTTTTGAATTTTTAAACCATTGGGTCTTTCCCATTCTGATAAAACTTTACCTACTGGTTCTGGGAGATCAGCAATATCTCTTAAACTTTCTGCCATTCCATCAATGCGGTCTTTATTTAATTTAAGCCTTTCAATAAATGCACTACTCATATTCTTATTCATAGCATTTTCTATATCAAGATCATTAGCATTTATTATAGATTTATAATTAGAATTTATTTCTTTTGCAGCCTCTTTTAGTGAATCAATTTTAACTTTTGAATCTGCCACAGCAAGTTTTTTTGATGCCTCTTTTGCCTGTTTGCCGATTAAATAAATCTGTTCTTGTAGTTTCATTTTATTACCAGGTCATCTTTGTGTATAAACTCTTCTTTAATTTTATTTCCTAAAACCTTTTTTATTTGCTGGCTTTTTTTGCCAATTATTTTTAAACTATCATTGTAATTATAATTGGACAAACCAATTGCGATCTTTTTCCCCTTTTTATCTATAATTTCAACCGCATCACCTTCATTAAATTTACCATAAATTTTTACGATTCCCGCTGGTAAAAGACTTTTATTCCTCTTTATTGCAACTACTGCCCCATCATCGATTTGAATCTCCCCAAGTGTGTTTAGGTGATTAATTATCCATTGCTTTCTGGCAGATTTATGAATTTTTTTAGATAAAAACCAGCTCGAATTTCTTAAATCAATGCTTTTGATAGGATTTGTTTTTAGCCCACTTGCTACTACCATAGAGCAACCTGATGATGTGCATATTTTTGCAGCAATAATTTTTGTTTTCATTCCCCCAGAACCTAAAACTGAAGATTTATTATCTGCGGCGACTTCTATCCTTTTATTTATAGATCTAATTCTGTTTATTTTTTTTGCATTTGGGTATTTTGTAGGATTTTTTTGATAAAAACCATCTGTTTCAGAAAGTATAATAAGCAACTCAGCCTCCATCATTTGTGCAACCCTTGCCGCTAAGCGATCATTATCACCAAATCGGATCTCCTCAGTCCCCACAGTGTCATTCTCATTAACAACCGGGACTATGTCTTTTTGTAGTAAAGAATTAATTGTTTTGCGGGCATTTAAATATCTCTTACGTTGCTCACTGTCATCTAATGTTAGCAAAAGTTGTGCAGTGCTAATCTTGTGTCTGTTTAAATTTTTTTGCCATATTTGAATTAATTCAATTTGGCCCATTGCAGCTGCAGCCTGCTTGTCCTCAAGTTTTTTAATACTTTTATGCTGTGAAATGTATTTTTTTCCTAAAGCTACAGCCCCAGATGATACAACAATAATTTTTTTTCCAATTTTTTTTAATTCTTTAATATCTTGACACAACGAGTCAAGCCACCTATCCTTTATTTTATTGTTCACTTTGTCAACAAGAATAGAAGATCCAACTTTTATAACAATCTTATTATATTTTTCTAATATTTTCATTTTAGATATTATGTAATTCTTTTTTAAGCGTATAGATTAATTGTTTTAGATCATTTTTTTTTCTATTTGATATTTTTAAAATCTTACATTTGGTTTTTTTTGAAAATGCTTTCTCAACTTCTTCATAATTTTTATTATTGTGATCACATTTGCTTAAGGCCACTATCTCTTTCTTATTAGTCAAATCTTTGTTATATTTTTTTAATTCAGACCTAATAGTTGCATAATCTTTCAAAGAATCATCACTATTTATATCCACTAAATGTAATAAGATTTTGCACCTCTCTATATGAGCTAAGAACTTGTCTCCCAATCCCCTACCTTCATGAGCACCTTTAATTAAACCAGGTATGTCTGCCACAACAAATTCAAAACTATCACCTCTTACTACGCCGAGTATTGGATGAAGTGTAGTAAATGGATAATCGGCTATCTTTGGCTGAGCAGAAGATATATTTGATAAAAGCGTACTTTTTCCAGCATTAGGAAGTCCAATTATTCCCACATCAGCTAATAATTTAAGAGATAACCAAATCCACATCTCTGTTCCAGACTCACCCCTAGTTGATTCTCTTGGCGCTCTATTTGTTGAAGATTTAAAGTGATTGTTTCCAAGACCACCTTTTCCGCCCCTTGCTAAAATAAACTTTTCTTTATCTATTAACATTTCTTGTAATAAATATGATTTATCTTCTGACAATATTTGAGTACCGGGAGGAACTTTAATATTTAAGTCTTTTGCTTTTGCGCCAGTCATATTTTTGCCCTTGCCCTGTCCTCCAGTTTTAGCTTTAAAATGTTGTTGGTATCTAAAGTCAATTAGAGTATTTAGACTTTCACTTGTTTCAAATATTATATCTCCGCCCTTGCCGCCATTTCCTCCATCAGGTCCACCAAATTCAATATATTTTTCGCGCCTAAAACTAACGCATCCGTCGCCCCCTTTTCCAGATGATATATGAATTTTTGCTTGATCCAAGAATTTCATTTTAATTATCGTACTTTATAAGCTTTCACTTTAAAAAGTTTTGTTATTGATTATGATTAATTTATTAGGATGGAATAACTGAGACAATAGTTTTTATTTTATTTTTTTTAAATGAAACCTTGCCATTAACTTTTGAAAATATTGTGTGGTCTTTTCCTATTCCAACATTTGCTCCAGGATGTACCTTGGTGCCTCTTTGTCTAACAATAATATTGCCAGGCAAGACTATTTGGCCACCAAATTTTTTTACCCCAAGCCTTCTTCCTGCCGAGTCGCGACCATTTCTAGAACTACCACCTGCTTTTTTTGTTGCCATTATTCTTAATTACCCTTTTTTGTTTTTTTTACAACTTTCTTTTTTACATTTTTTAATTTTGGTTTAACAGGGGTGCTTTTTTTGACTTTAGCACTCGTTTTTGCTTTACCAGCTTTTTTTACCTTTTTTGTATCTACTTTTTTTGCATCTATCTTTGTTTTTGTATCTACCCTTGATTTATTTTTGTTTTCAATAATTTTGTCAATTTTTACTATAGTCAAATATTGTCTATGACCCCTTGTTTTTCTGTAATTTTTTCTTCTATTTTTTTTAAATACTATAACCTTTTTGTCTCTAACTTGACTTATGATTGTTGCTTGGACTGCGGCACCCTCAATCAGCGGAGTTCCAAAAACATGTTTTGAAGAGTCACTGATTGCCAAAACTTTATCAAAAAAAAGAGATTTTCCCTTTTCACCATCTATCCTCTCTACTTTTAGAGTTTTGCCCGATTCAACCGAGTACTGTTTCCCACCTGTTTTGATTACTGCAAACATTGCTTTTTCCTTGAAAATTAGGTGAAATATATAGAAGTAGATCCTATGTCAACCGAATTATAATAATTTTGGCTTTAAAAACCGTTCCTTTTTTCTCTTATGTATGTAAAAAATTCTAATTCACTTGCATCTGAGGCAATTTCCCCTTTATTTTTATGAAAGTCTGAAATTTCTTGTCTATAATAAATATCATTACAATTTAGGAAGGGATTCCAGTGTTTTTGATGTCCAAGATCAAATGGCATTGATGAACCTTTTTTGCTTATCATTTCCTTACATTTTTGTTTTACTATTTTTTTATCTTCCCTGTAAATAATTTCATCTAAAACAAATTCTAAATTTTTATATGTATATTCGTGTCCACAATAAACCATAGTATCATCAGGTAAATTTTTTATTTTATTTAAACTATTAAGCATTTGTTCATTTGTTCCTTCAAAGACTCTCCCACAGCCATATGAAAATATAGTATCGCCACTAAGTAAAATTTTGTCTTTTTTAGAATAATAAACTATATGATCAAGCGTATGTCCAGGTGTAGCAATTACTTCGAAGTTAACAAAATTAAAATTTATTTTTTGACCTTCCGTTACAACATTTGTTGTTCCAGATATACTTTTACTTGGACTAAATACTTGAAGAGAAAATTTTTTCTTAATTCCTTTAATTCCTGAAATATGATCTGTGTGGTGATGTGTGGCTAGAATTGCGACAGGCTTAATATAATTTTTTTCTAAAAATTGAATTATAGGTTCTTCTTCTGAGGGATCAACTATTATTCCTAAACAATTTTTTTTTTCATAAATAATATAAGAATAATTATCAACCAATTGTTTTACAATCTCTACCTTAGCATTCATATCTTGTTTTATACCTGAATGGCCTGAGAGCCACTAGAAACTAATGTTTTTGATTTAATTTTTATTGGTTCAATCCCGCTCTTGCTTAATAAGAAAATTGCTTCGTTTACGATTAAATTTGAAAGCAAGCTTTTTTCATTTATTTCGAATTGCCTTCCCGATTCACTTATTCCAATGCTTTTCTCTATAAATATGTTTGAATCCATACACATTTCTTGGAAATCCTTTATAGTAAAGAAATGTATATTAGGTGTTTCATACCAGCTATAAGGCAGTTTTTCTGTTATCGGCATTCTGCCTGTAGCTAAAAGTTTAAGTCTTATTTTCCAATGGCCAAAATTAGGAAAGGAAACAATTACCTTGCCCCCAATCCTAAGCATTTCTAACAAAACACTTTTAGGACTGTACATTGCCTGAAGAGTTTGGCTCAATATTACATAATCAAAACTTTCATCATCATATTGATACAGATCCTTTTCAGCATCTCCCTGAATGACTACCAAGCCCTTTGAAATAGCCTTTCTTACATATTCCCCGTTAATCTCTAGCCCTTTCGTATCTGATTGTTTATTTTTATTAAGATTTTCAATCAATTCTCCTTCGCCACATCCAATATCTAAAACTTTTCTGTTTTTTTCAATCAGTTTTTGAATTAATAACCAGTCTTTTCTTACACTTTTTGCACTTTTATCCATTATGAGCCTTTTATAATTTTGAAATTACTTTCTAGAAAACCTGCAACTACATCAATAAATTCTGGCTCATCCAAAAGAAAACTATCGTGTCCTTTATCTGTTACAATTTCTGTAAAACTTAC
Organism: Pelagibacteraceae bacterium; assembly: GCA_002717485.1. Taxonomy (GTDB): domain Bacteria; phylum Pseudomonadota; class Alphaproteobacteria; order HIMB59. Next base: position 35,557 of record PBDW01000015.1, read on the forward strand.
TTTTTTACCAGCTTTGTTTAAAATCTTTATTATTTCTTTATTTTCATTGGTTGGAAACAACCAGTCTGATGTAAATGAAATTATAAAGTAATGAATATGATTGTTATCTTCAGAGTTAAATTTCATTACTTTTGGTAAAATATTTGTAACATCAAAGTAATCCATTGCTCGCGTCATATAGAGATAACTATTTGCATCAAATCTATCAACAAATGTTTTTCCCTGATACCTTAAATAACTTTCAACTTGGAAATCTGCATCAAATCCAAAAGAAATTATATCTCTTGATTGCAATTTCCTCCCAAATTTTCTATACAAAGCTTTTTCTGAAAGATAAGTAATATGTGCTATCATTCTTGCAACGGCCAGGCCTCTTTCTGGTTTTTGATCTTCCAAATAGTTTCCTTTGTTCCAATTAGGATCTGACATAATGGCTTGACGACCAACCTCATGGAAAGCGATATTTTGTGTAGAATGTTTTAGTGCACCAGCAATGTGAATTACACTGTTAACGCTTTTTGGGTAATCAATTACCCACTGCAGAACCTGCATAGCTCCCATTGACGCCCCAATAACAGAAAATAATTTTTTTATTCCCAAAGCGTCAACAAGCATTTTTTGTGCCGCAACCATATCTTTTATTGTAACTGTTGGAAAATTAAGCGCGTATGGTAGATTATTTTCCTCATTTATCTCTTTCGGACCTGTTGACCCCATACAACCGCCAATAACATTGCTACAAATGACAAAATATTTTTCCGTATCTATTGGCTTATAAGGACCTACCATATGATTCCACCAGCCAGGTTTTTTTGTTACAGGATTAGGGTCTCCTACAAATTGATCAGCAGTTAACGCATGACAAATTAATATTGCATTCGACTTTTCACTATTTAATTTGCCATAAGTCTTATATTTAATTTGAAAATTATTTATTGAATTTCCTGATTCTAATTTAAGTTTAAAATTTACAAACTTAACCACATCGCATGGATAAATAATGTCTTTTTTTAATTCTATTTTTTTTTCCATTTTATAAACCCAAAAAAAAACCACTCTAGCTAGAGCGGTAAAAAAATCGCTTTAGCTGGATAATATCTTTGCGCCCGCAAGCTGAGATCAAATCGGCGCAGCCGTTTACTATATTAATAGCCATTATAGGTCAATAATTCTTTATAATATGGGCATTATATTTAGTGCAAAGTTAATGTTTTCTTTGATTTAATAAGAGATACTTAGTAAATACCGAAAAATATATAAATAAATTATGAATAAAGAAAAAATTAACAAATTAAGAAAAATCATAGATGATATTGATTTATCAATTCTTAGGTTGATAATAAAGCGTTCTCTTGTAGTTGAAAAAATTGGTAAAATAAAAAATTCAAATAAGGATATAATTGATAAGGGTCGTGAAAGCAAAGTCTTAAACAAACTAATAAAATTACATAGTGGAAGATTTCCAAAAGATAGCATAATTAGAATATGGCGTGAAATATTTTATGCATCTGCAAAAGTACAATTAAAAACAAGAAAAACTTTTTATCCAAAAAGAGAATTAAATTCAATTAAGCTTTACAAAGGAGGTACTTCCAAAATATCTGGAAGAAAAAAAATAATAAAACTATCATCTAACGAAAGTCCTTTTGGGCCAAGCCCAAAAGCTTTAAAGGCTTATAAAGCTACAACGTCACAATTATCGAGATATCCGGAATTAACAGCAGAGTCTTTGCAAAAAAAAATTGCAGAAAAATTTAATCTTAATCCAGATCAGATTGTATGCGGCACTGGATCAGATGAAGTATTAATTTTTGCCGCGCTTGCTTTTTGTTCGCCAGGTGATGAGATTATTCATGCTAAGCACGGGTTTGAAATGTATCCAATTATAACAAAATATGCAGGAGCCGAATCAGTGTTAGCATCTGAAAACAATTATAAAATTGATACAAATTCAATTTTGAAGAATTTAAATGAATCCACAAAGGTAATTTTCATTGCAAACCCAAACAATCCAACAAGCACATATTTGAATAAGTCTGAATTAAAAACCTTTATAAAAAAGATTCCTAAAAATATTATTGTTGTAATTGACACAGCGTATGCAGAATTTGCAGATTCTAAAGATTATGACAAAACCTTTAATTTAGCAGATAAATTTGATAACGTTTTAATCACAAGAACATTTTCCAAAGCTTATTCTCTTGCTGGGCTACGTCTAGGTTGGGGATATGGAAGTAGGTCGCTAATTGAGGTATTAAGAAAAATGAGACCGCCATTTAATATAACACCGGGCGCAATTGCTGCAGGAATTGCAGCGTTACAGGATACAGCTCATCTAAATAAAGTTGTAAAACATAACAGCAATGTAAAGAGCTGGTTCATTAATGAAATTAATAATCTTGATTTTAAGGCTTACCCTACTCAGTCAAATTTTGTATTTGTCATTATACCAAAAAAATCAGGACAAAGTGCAAGTTTAGTATATGATTATTTGTTATCTAAGGGAATTGCAGTTAGGCACCTATTAAGCTACGGTCTTAGTGATGCAATTAGAATCACTTTGGGGACAAAAAATGAATTACAAAATTTATTAAAAAATCTTAAGGAGTTTAAGAAAAAGAATGTCTAAAGCTATTTTTCAAAAAACATTAATAATCGGAGTGGGTTTAATAGGATCTTCTTTAGCCAGAGGCTTAAAGAACAAAAATATTTCAGATTTCATTTTTGGATTTGATATTGATAAGATTGTTCAATCTAAATGCAATAAACTTAAAATAGTTGATAAAATAATTAATAATTTTGATAAATTAGATGATTTTAATTTAATAATTTTATGTTCACCGCTAGGCTCATATAAGGAGATATTGTCTGAAATTGTACCATACATAAAAAAAGAATGTATCATTACCGATGTTGGATCTACAAAATTAAGTGTTGTTAAGGAATTTAATAAATATGTAAATAATAAATTAATTGAATTTGTTCCAGGTCACCCTATTGCAGGGTTGGAAAAAAGTGGTCCAGAGTATGGTTTTGAAGATTTATTCAAGAATCGTTATTGTATATTAACTCCAGAAAACCAAGAATCGCCTGGAGTAAGAAAAATATCTAAAATGTGGGAAAAACTAGGAATGAAAATCGAATTTATGAATCCGGTGCATCATGATAGGGTTTTGGCAATGACCTCTCATATCCCCCAACTTATTGCTTATTCTATAGTTGCTACCGCCACAGAACTAGAAGAAAAAGTAAAGGAAGAGATAATTAAATATTCTGCATCAGGTTTCAGAGATTTTACACGTTTAGCGGGTAGTGATCCTATAATGTGGAGAGATGTTTATCTTTTAAACAAGGAACCAGTATTAGAAATGTTAGGAAGATTTTCAGAAGATCTTTCTAGCCTTCAAAAGGCAATTAGAAATAATGATAAAAATTTTTTAGAAAAGGTATTTAAAGCTACAAAAGATATTCGTAACGAGATTGAAAAAGCAGGTCAGGCTGGAACTTTTGATCCAAGAGAAAAAAACAAGTTATGACATTAGGGACTTTGTTTTATTTTCAATCCGACTTTCTAAAGTTTTAAGAAAATCAGTTTTAGATAAACCTCTATTTATAGGAGGCAGAAACTCCATAACAATATTACCAGGCTTTATTTTAAAGGTATGTTTAGGCCAAAATAAACCTGAATTCAATGCAACAGGTATAACATCCGTATCTATTTCTTTATAGATACCAGCAATACCTGATTTGTAATCTGTTGGTTCGTTGGGTTTTTTTCTAGTTCCTTCAGGAAAAATTATTAGATTAAAACCATCTGAAATTTTAGATTTTGATTTTGAAATTACTTTTTTTAATGATCTTATCCCAAAAGCTCTGTCTATTGAAATCATATCTAATTTTTTTAGATATAAACCAAATATAGGTATAAAGAATAATTCGTATTTATGAATAAATATTGGTTTTTTTATTAAATAAAATAGAATTAAAGTTTCAAATGTTGATTGATGTTTCGAAGCAATGATTTTAGAATTATTATTTATAACATGTTCTTTTCCATTAATTGTGTATGATACTCCACAAAATATTTTTAACATTAGCAGAATACCTTTTATCCATATATAAATAGGGCCATAAAGCCTCTCTTTTGGGAATAACAAGAAGGGAGAAAATGCCAATCCTGCAAAGATTGTCCACAAACATAAAAAAAAGAAAAAAATTATCGATTTGATCATTGTATTAATTATATAATTTATTATTAGTTATACACTTATGATAGTAAATTGTCCTTCTTGCAATTCTCGTTATTTGGTTAATTCTGCTGATTTACAACCAAAAGGTAGAATTGTACACTGTACAATATGTTCTTATGAATGGTTTAATGATGCCAATTTGAATAAAGAGGGCAATGATTCTTTATCTCAAGAAAAAATTAATAAAGATGATTATGAAAAAAAACTACCTTCAACATATGTTCAAGAAAATGACGTCAGCATCACAAATTCTTTTTTGACGATAGCATTTATCATTTTGCTAGTTTTTTTATATTATTTTCTTAAAAATGCTGACAAAAGTATAATCTTTTTATTTATGTTTTATTTAGAAGAGATGATTATTAATCTTAATATTTTTATTGATTCTCTCGTTGTAAATATAAAAAAAATTTTAGGTTAATGAAAATCACCTAACCATCTTGGAATAATATCCTTGGAAATTAAGTCTTTTATTTTTTGACGCTTCCTTATAATTGTAAATCGATTTTTATATATTAAGATTTCTGCGGCCAGTTCTTTTGAATTGTAATTAGATGACATCACCGAGCCATACGCACCAACATCTTGTATGGCAACATAATCACCAGTGTATTGTTTTGGTAAAAACACATTCTTACCAAATATGTCAGAACTTTCACAAATTGGGCCCGCAACATTATAGTTAATTGAGGCTCTCCTTTTTATTATTGAGACAATGTTATGATGAGCTCCATATAAGGCTGGTCTTAAAAATATATTCATACCAGCATCCAGTATAATAAAGTTAGATTGTCCGGACTTTTTGGTAGTTATAATTTTTGCAATTAAAGTTCCTGATTCAGCAACTATGTATCTGCCTGGTTCAAAAGATATTTCATAAGGAAGATTTCTAAAATGTTTATCAACAAGCTTTTTAAATCCTTTTATTTGGAATTTTTTATTTTTTGTTTTGTCAAAACCCATTCCTCCGCCTAAATTCAAATTCTTTATATTGATATTATTGTTTATAAAAAATCTTGCTGTTTCTTTTATTTTTTTAAAAACCTTTTCATATACGGATAATGAAAAAATTTGACTACCCACATGGCAAGAAATTCCTTTCAGATTTATATTTTTTGATTTTTTAGCAATTATTACAACTTGATTAAGATCTGTTGTGGGAATGCCAAACTTATCCTTTTTATTTCCAGTTGAAATTTTCTTAAGCGATTTTGCATCAATATTTGGATTAATCCTGATTCCAACATTTGCAATTTTGCCTAAAGATTTTGCAGTTTTATTTATAAGTAATAATTCTTCAATTGACTCAACATTGATTTGTTTTATTCCTTTTTTTATTGCTAGAATTAAATCATTTTTAGTTTTACCCACGCCCTCAAATATTATTTTTTTAGGGGCAACCTTAGCTGCAAGAGCCCTCATTAATTCTTCACCCGATACAACGTCTATACCTGAACCCAATTTTGATAAAATCTTAATTATAGATTGATTAGAGTTGGCCTTTACCGAATAATAAATATTATGGCCTAATTTTTTTTTTTTAGAGTTACATAATTTTTTTTAATTGTGCTTAATGAATAAACATAAAGAGGAGTCTTAAATTTTTTTACAAGATCTTTAATTAGAACATTTTCTATTGCTAAATTATTTTTGATATAATGTGAATTCATAATTTATTGCTGTTCCTCGCAGATTTCCTCAGAACTTTCCTCGCATCCATCATTTTTTTTTGGCGGATAGGTGTATAATGACTTATCCTCGACCCCCTCTGGGAGAACAAGAGGACCAGTTGTTCCGCAATATGTTAGCGCCAAAGTTATTATAATTAAGCTAATTATTTTAATCATTACTCAGCCTATTATTGGAAATTTGGTTTAATTTCTAGCTTAAATATGTAAAACTCGGTATTTACGAGACAAAACAAATGATTTAGTTATGTCTTCCAATTTTATCAGAGTCTATTCAGGATTTAACATATGAAAATAAAAAAAATAGCAGTTATTGGTTCCGGTACTATGGGTAGCGGGATAGCTGCTCAAGTTGCAAACGCTGGTATTCCTGTTCTGTTATTGGACTTGCCGTCAACAACTGGTTCTAGAAATAAAATAGCTGAGAGCGCAAAGGAAAAGATTATAAAATCACGACCACCACTTTTAGTCGAAAAAAATAAAATAGATTTAATTTCTTCTGGAAATATTGAAGATGATTTTCATCTGATTAGCGATGCTGATTGGGTTGTTGAAGCGGTTGTTGAAAGAATAGAAATTAAACATAAAATTTACAATAAAATAGAAAAAGCACGAAAGCCAAACTCAATTATTTCATCAAATACCTCAACCATACCGCTTAAAGTTTTATCAGAAAAGATGTCTGATGATATGAAAAAAAATTTTTGCATCACGCATTTTTTTAACCCCGTTCGTTATATGGGTTTGTTAGAAATCGTAATAGAACCAATTAACGATAAAGAGAATATTGATTTATTAAAATCTTTTTGCGATGAGCAACTCGGTAAGGGCGTAATTATTTGTAAGGATACCCCAGGCTTTTTAGGAAACCGTGTTGGAGTTTATGCAATGCAAGTGGCTATGACAGAAGCTTTTAAAATGGGATTAACAATAGAAGAAGCTGATGCAGTATTTGGAAGACCAATGGGTATTCCTAAAACAGGAGTATTTGGGTTGTATGATCTAATAGGCATAGATCTTATGGCAGATGTTTTAAAAAGTTTTATTAAAGAGCTTCCTACCGAAGATCCATTTCATGAAGTGGCGCTAGAAAATCCATTTATTACAAAAATGATTGAAGATGGCTATACAGGAAGAAAAGGTCGGGGCGGGTTTTACCGTATGAATAAAGAAGGTGAAAAAAGAACTCTTGAATCTGTAAATTTAAAAACTGGGGAATATTTGCCTGCAAAAAAAATAGATTTAAGAATTGATGATAAGGTAAATATTAAAAATCTCATTTCCCGAAATGATAAATACGGTGAATATGCGTGGTCAGTTTTATCTAAAATTATTTTGTATGCTTCATCATTAATTCCAGATGTTACAAGTGAACACAATAATATTGATGAGGCAATAAGATTGGGATTCAATTGGACAATGGGACCTTTTGAAATTCTAGATGCAATAAGTGTAAAATTTTTTGTTGAAAAAGATCAAAATACGAAATTAAATAAGTTTATTCGAGAAAAATATCATGGTCAAAATAAAGAATGGTATGGTGTAACACAACTGTATTTAGATGAAAATTTAAACACATTTAGAAGAATTACGAATATTATGGGTAAGGAATCAAAAGATTCTGCAAAAATTTATAATCTTGGTAATAATACTTCAATTGTAGAGTTTACAACAAAAGCAAACACATTAGATGATAATTCAATGCACATTCTATCTGAAGCCTCTATAAATAATTTAATTATTATTAATGGAGCAATGCAATTTTCTGCTGGAGTGAATTTAAACTATGTAATGGAATATGCAAAAGATGGCAAATGGGGAGAGATTGAAAAATTTATTTTTAATTTTCAACAAACATGTAAAAATTTAAAATACTCTGAGTTTCCGGTCATTTCAGCTCCATCTGGTTTGGCTATTGGAGGGGGATTTGAAGTCGTATGTCAAAGTGATTATGTAGTCTCGCATGCCAATGTAGTTTTGGGTTTAGTTGAAACATTAGTAGGATTAATTCCGGCAGGTGGAGGCTGTAAGGAGATGTTGTGGCGTTGGATGCAATCAGAAGAGTCAAACAGTGATCCTAATTTTGCTCCTCTGAAAGTATTTGATTTAATTGGCTACGCTAAAACAGCTACCTCACCAAATGAAGCGCTACCTCATAAATTTTTATTAGAAAAGGATAAAGTTGTTATCAATAGAGATAGATTACTTTATGAATCAGAAAAATTATTAGAAGAAATTCATAAAGATTATAAGCCTCCAAAACAACCCGTATTTAAATTGCCTGGCTCAGCCGTTAGGGATAAAATGCATGAAATACTAGAAAATTTATATAAAGATACAAAAATATTAGACCATGGGCTTGAGGTTGGAAAGCAATTAGCCTTTGTATTAAGCGGAGGAAATACATCTATTGATAAAGAACTAAGTGAAGATGATCTATATGATCTAGAATTAGAAGCATTTATGAATCTTGTTCAAATGCCAAAAACTCAAGAACGCATTAAACATACTTTAGAGACAGGAAAACCATTAGTAAATTAAACACTTTTCTTGTAATAATATCAAAAATTTTATTAAGAGGAAATATTGAGCAATTTTGATCAAAATCTAGATAAGAATTCATCCAACTTTATCCCGTTGTCCCCAATAACTTTTTTGGAAAGAGTCAAAGATGTCTATCCTGATTATGAATCTGTCATTTATGGTAAAAGAACATATACATGGAAGCAGACTTATGAAAGATGCACTAGATTTGCTAGTGCGCTAGAAAAGCAAGGAATTGGAGTGAGTGATACCGTATCAATATTGGCAGCCAATACTCCTGAATTGTTTGAGGCGCACTACTCAATACCTATGACTGGAGCAGTAATTAACACTATAAATATTCGCTTAGATCCTCAAACTATTTCATATATTTTAGAACACAGTGATGCGAAACTTTTTATTGTTGATACGCAATTCTCACCGGTAATTAAAGAGGCGTTAAAGCAATTGAATAAGAAAATTCCTGTAATAGACATTGTTGATGATCAAGCTCAATTAAAAGGCGATGAAGGTGAAAGACTGGGCAGTTGGACATATGAAGAATTTTTATCCAGCGGTAATAAAAATTACGAATGGAAAAGGCCTAAAGATGAATGGCAGGCCATTTCTTTGAGTTATACTTCAGGTACAACTGGCAAACCAAAGGGAGTAGTTTATCATCATCGAGGCTCTTACTTAATGTCTATGGGAAGTGTTGTTGCTTGGAATATGCCAAATCGTTTGACTTACTTATATACCGTACCGATGTTTCATTGTAATGGATGGGGATATCCTTGGACAACTGCTTTGCTTAATGCAAAGGTTATTTGCTGCAGATATATAGTTGCTAAAGATATTTATAATTTAATTGACAAGCATAGCGTGACTCATTTTGGTGGCGCCCCTATTGTTTTAAACTTAATTGCTAATGCTAAAGAAGAGGATAAAAAAATAATAAAACATAAAGTTTATGCAATGACAGCTGGTGCTCCCCCGACAAGCGTAATTCTAGGGAAAATGGAAAAATTAGGTTTTGAAGTTACTCATGTTTATGGTTTGACAGAAACTTATGGACATATGCTCCATTGTGCCTGGAATTCATCATGGGATAGTTTATCTGATGATGAAAAATCAGAAATCAAAGCACAACAAGGAGTTCGTTATCCCAACACTGAAGAGGTCGCGGTAATGTTCCCTGAAACATATAAACATGTTCCCCTTGACGGCAAAACCATAGGAGAAATAATGATCAGAGGAAACATCGTTATGAAAGGATATTATAAAAACAAGGAAGCTAGCGATAATGCAATGAAAAACGGATGGTTTCATTCTGGTGATTTGGCCGTTATGCATCCCAATGGCTATATTCAGATAAAAGACCGATCAAAGGATATAATAATTTCTGGCGGTGAAAATATTTCTTCAGTAGAGGTTGAAAATATCATTGCAAAGCATAATGCAGTTTCATTAGTTGCAGTTGTTGCAAAACCTGATGAAAAATGGGGAGAAACCCCTTGTGCATTTATAGAATTAAAAGATGGAAAAAAAGCCACTGAAGAAGAAATTATTCAATACTGTAAAGAAAATATGGCTGGATTTAAGAGGCCAAAACATGTTATCTTTGGGGAATTACCAAAGACTTCAACGGGAAAGATCCAAAAGTTTGAATTAAGAAAAAAAGCAAAGGAGAAATAATGGACTCAAAAACTTATAAATTTGACACACTAAGTTTACATGCTGGTTATATGCCTGATAAAAACGCAGGATCAAGGCAGGTTCCTATATATCAAACTACATCATATTTATTTGATGATGTTGATCATGCAGCCGCGTTATTTAATTTAGAGCAGGGCGGTCATATTTATAGCAGAATTTCTAATCCTACAGTTGCGGTTTTAGAAGAGCGTGTATCGGCTTTAGAAGGAGGAACAGCAGCCTTGGCCACTTCCTCAGGAATGAGCGCAATTTTTTTAGCAATTATGACACTTTGCGAAACAGGGGATCATGTTGTTGTGTCATCGCAATTATATGGGGGAACAGTAAATTTATTTCGTTTAACACTTCCAAAGTTTGGAATTAACGCAACATTTGTTAAACCTAGAGATACAGAAGGTTTTAAGAAAGCCATTCAAAAAAATACAAAATGTATTTTTGGAGAACTTGTTGGCAATCCAGGTAATGAATTAATGAATATGCCTGAGATAGCAAAAATCGCACATGATGCAGGAATACCCTTAGTAATTGATAGCACTTATCAAACCCCTTATTTATGCAGGCCTTTTGAATATGGTGCTGACATTGTTGTTCACTCTCTTACTAAATGGATGTGTGGGCACGGTTCTTCTATGGCAGGAATTTTGGTAGAGGGTGGAAAGTTTGATTGGATGCAAAATGATAAATTTCCATCTATGACAAAACCATACGAAGGTTACCACGGGTTGTCTTTTGCAGAAGAATTCGGACCTGTTGCCTTTACTATGAAAGCAAGGGCAGAAGGTATGAGAGATATGGGTCCTTGCCTAAGTCCTCAAAATGCTTGGAATGTTTTGCAAGGAATTGAGACTCTATCAGTAAGGATGGAAAAACATTGTTCTAACGCTTTAAAAATGGTTGAATACCTGATGAATCACGAAAGTGTTGCATGGGTTTCTCATCCGAGCGCTCGTGATAATCCTGATTATGAGTTAGCAAAAAAACTTCTACCTAAAGGTACCGGATCAATGATCGCGTTTGGCATTAAGGGAGGAAAAGAAGCTGGGGCAGCTTTTATTAATAATGTTAAATTATCTTCGCATTTAGCTAATGTTGGAGATACGAGAACATTAGTTATACATCCGGCTTCAGCAACCCATTCTCAAATGGATGAAAAAACTCTAAAGTTAGCTAATATGTCTCAGGATATGATTAGACTTTCAGTTGGAATAGAAGATATTGATGATATAAAAAATGATTTTGAGAATGGCTTTAGAGCCGCTCGTAAACCAAAATTAGTAGCCAATCAGTGAAATTTATAGTCAATAATAAAGAAGTTTTTGCTTCTACAGGAGGAAGACCTTTTGATAAACAAAAACCACTTATTGTATTTGTACACGGAAGTGGTTTAAGCCACATAACTTGGGTTCTTCAAACTCGATATTTTGCTTTTCATGGATACAGTGTTTTAGCTATTGATCTTCCTGGCCACGGTTATTCAGAAGGTCCTTCAATAACATCAATTGAAGAACAAGGTAAATGGATAGCAGACGTTATAGATGCAGTAGGCATGAAGGAGGCATCACTTGTTGGACACTCACAAGGTTGTTTAATATCAATGGAATGCGCACAACAGTTTCCTGACAAAATAATATCTTTAGGTTTAATGGGAGGAGCAGGCGCTATTCCAATGAATCCTGAACTTTTAGAATTAGCCGAGAAGGGGGATCCAAAAGCAGTGGATCTTATGATGGATTGGGCACATGGTCCGTCTGGGCACTTCGGAGGTCATCCCGTTCCAGGATTGCACCATATAAATCTTGGAGGCTCAATTGTAATCAATGGTTCAATTAAAGATAATCTTGGGGTAGATTTCAGAGCATGTGATAATTATAAAAATGGATTCGAGGCAGCTAAAAAAATTAAGTGTCCAACGATCAATATATTAGGAGATAAAGATAGGATGTGTCCTGTAAAAGAGGGGAAGAAATTGGCAGAAGTTATTGAAAATTCGGAGGTAGAAGTTATTGAAAATTGTGGACATATGATATTGCTTGAAGAAGCGGGAAAATCTCTTTCAATTTTAAAAAAATTTATTAGAAAAAATCATCCTCCTCAAAATTAAATATTAAGAATCGGAATTTTCACTTTCTGGCAACTTATCGGGTCTTGTAAGTTCTTCAAGTTCAGCTAGCTTGCTTGCTTCTTTCTCCTCACGCTTAAGTCTTTTTTTCTCCAAACGCAATTTCCTTTTTTCTTCTTTTTGCATAGCCCTATCACCTGCTTTGGACTTGTAATTGTAATGAATGCCCATCTTTAACCTCTGACACAACCATTTTATAGAATTATCTTGAGAAATTCTAGTAAATTAATTATTGATTAGAAAAAATGGAAAAAAATAATTTTTTAGAAGGGCCTTCAACATTAGCTGATTCCTCTAAAAGAGTTCAAAACATAGTTTTAATGCTTCATGGATACGGATCAAATGGAAGCGATCTTATTCAAATTGCTAAAAATTGGGAAAAAGATTTTCCTAATATATATTTTTCAGCTCCTAACGCTCCCTTTACATTCGATGCACTGCCTTACGGTTTTAAATGGTTTGAGGTTTACCCTGATGGAATCCCGGTTGATAAAGCGTCTGATCAGGTAAAAAATATGGTTAAAGATCAATTACAATTAAGTATTAAAGCAGTTAAGGAGCATATTAATTATTTGCTCAAAAAAAATAGTTTAACTTTCAACAAACTTTTTATTTTGGGATTTTCTCAGGGTTCTATGATGAGTTTAGAGATAGGAACACAGCTTCAAAAATCTATAGCCGGTATACTTTCACTTTCAGGTCGAATTTATTCTGAAGATTTTGCGAAAGTAGAAAGGAAAAAAACACCAATCTTAGTGGTGCACGGTGAAGAAGATGAAATTATTCCAACACATCGTTTTTATGAAACTTGTGATATTCTAAAAAAATCTAATTTTAATATTGAAACACATCTTATTAAAACTATGGGCCACTCTATAGATGAAAAAGTTATGGAAATATCAAAAAATTTTATAAAATACTATCGATAATTGATATTAAACTGTAGAGATATTGTAACTATAGAGCTTTATATCTTTTAATAATATATCCTTTGTAATAGTATTAAACTATGAATATTGTAGGTAGCCCAGCTCTTGTTTTAAATGCTGATTTTCAACCTCTTAGTTATTTTCCTCTTTCGTTGTGGAGTTGGCAAGATGCTGTTAAGGCAGTATTTCTTAATAGGGTAAATATTATTTCAGAATATGATACTGAAGTTCATTCACCCTCTATGAGCATTAAGTTGCCAAGCGTAATTTCATTAAAAGAGTATGTACCACATCAAAGAAGTCCAGCCTTTACACGTTTTAATGTTTTTTTAAGAGATAATTTTACTTGTCAATATTGCTTAAAACGCTATCCAGTTAAACAACTGACCTTTGATCATTTAATTCCTAAAAGTAGAAACGGCAAGACAACATGGCAGAATGTTGTTTCAGCATGTACAATTTGCAATTTAAAGAAGGGAAACCGTGTTTTGAGTGAGGCGGATATGAATCTTGTCAAATATCCAGGAAAGCCTGCTGCATCAGAGCTTCAAAAAAATGGAAGAAAATTTCCCCCAAATTACTTACACAAAAGTTGGAGAGACTATTTATACTGGGATAGTGAATTAGAATCTTAGATTTTTTTTGATATAGCTATTGCTGTTTTGCAACCTGATTTAATTATTTTAGAAAGTAAAGTATAGCCGATTGCTTTCTCAGCATCATTTTCTATTCCTATATCGTGATGTTCCAATTCATCATCTCTAAATTTCAATATTATTTTTTTTAGCTTCGGGTCTTTTCTCCCCAACGCTTTTGCCTGCTTTTCATAATGTTTTCCGATTACATCCTCTACTGCTACTGTGCATGCCATAGCAGCTTTTTTACCCATTAATGCTGTTGACACTCCCAGCAAATACCCTGCAATATTCCAAACGGGCATTAAAGCTGTAGGCCTTACTCTTTTTTCAACCATAAGCCTATTAAAGGTTTCAATATGCTCCTGCTCTTGATCGGCCATATTTTTTATTTGTTTACCAGTCTCTGATTCTTCGCCAAAAATTGCAAGTTGGCCAGCATAAATTTTTGTAGCACCATATTCACCTGCATGATCTACACGAATTATTTCTTCAATCATTTTTTTATTTGATAGGTTTTTTGATTTTTTATTAATCATACTTTCTTAAATAATAATATAGAGTTTAATGTAAATAATAAAAGTTGTAATAATAGATTATAAAAAACCATAGAAATTCCTAGAAAAGTCCAATTAACCTGGTCGCAGGCTACTACAGGACCTTCTAAGATTTTACTTTTTAAACTTTCTACGCTTAAAATATTATCAAAAGAATTTGAACAACCTTCGGGTCCTTTAATTAAATTATTTTCAATTCCCAAATGCCATATTGTGACTATTATTCCTCCAATTAGCACTAATTCAATTAGTATATAAAAAAGTTTATTCTGATTAATCTTTAATAATAAAAAAATTGCTGACAAAAGAATAAGTGCATAATAAGGATATCTTTGGTATATGCAAAACTTACAAGGCGAAACATTGAAAATGTATTGAGCGATTAAAGCGGTTAAGCTTGCGACTATCGCAATACCAAGAATAGAGACTCTCCAGTTTTTAAGCATAATAATTAAAATAATTTAATTAAAGTAAATCCCCCTACTAACAAGAGGAAAAATATAATTGTTAATTTCCCTAGGTTTTTTTCGATAAACTCTCTTATTGCATCGCCATAAAACCAGAGAAGTATAGCGATCAAAAAAAATCTTCCTCCTCTAGAAATAATTGACATTATGACAAATAGTGGAAAATTTAATGCAAAAAAACCACTTGCCAAAGTTATTAGTTTAAAAGGAAATGGAGTAAACCCTCCACCAAGAACAATCCAAATTCCATATTGATCGTAGTAGTCCCTAAAACCATTGAATCCTTCATTTAGATTGTATGTTTCTAAAATAAATTTCCCAATTGTATCAAAAAGAAAAAAACCTATAAAATAAGCAAGAATTCCACCTAGAACTGAACTTATGGTACAAATTAACGCATATATGAACGCCTTTCGCCTATTGCTTAAAATCATTGGTATCATAATAATATCTGGTGGAATAGGAAAGATAGAGCTTTCAATGAATGACACAAAAGCTAAGAACCAAGATGCATTCTTGTGACCCGAGTATTTTATAGTCCAAAAGTATAAAGAATTAATATATTTCATTTGCAATTATGGTAGGCGTGAGAGGATTTGAACCTCCACCGGCTTGCACCGAGTAGATTTTGAGTCTACCGTGTCTA
>PBDW01000016.1 GCA_002717485.1 Pelagibacteraceae bacterium
TATAACTTTTTAGAATTACAAGAAAGGATAGAATTATGGAAAAAGAAATGCTTGCACTGTTAAAGTTTAAATCTGAAGACGGAGTGTTTGAAAAATTTATGGGATGGATGCAGTCTGATGAAGGAATGGGTGTAAGAAAAAGTATCGCTCATGTTGAAAAAACAATTCCCGCAGTAGCACCAGACAAAAGTTACATTATGTTTAAACTCTCCGTTCATAACGAAGAAGGTTTAAAAGAATTGGCTTCAGGTAATAATCCGATAGCAAAACCTATTTGGGATGAATGTATTGAAAGTATTCAATTGTGGGAATTAAGTTCAGTTAATATTTAATTTTTTACTTTACTTAAAATGGTTTGGCGCACCGGGCAACAGAACGCCCTTTTTTTGTGAATTATGATATAATGCTGTTACGAAAGAATGATAGAATTTTATAAAGATAAATATAGATTAAAAGGAAAAGCATTTGCTTATGTAATGTGCATCCTGATAATCATTCCCATAGTGTTATTTATAATATGGTTATTTTGAAAATTAAAAATTTTAAATGTTTCAATTCTTGAAGTGGTAATATCAAAAAAAATTAATTTTTGTAATATAAAAATGTTGGTTTGTGTGCCAGACAATAGAACGCCATATTAATAATTTTATTGAAACTATTTAATGTATATTAATTATTCGTATGCATAGATATTTTTTAATTCCAGCAATTATTATTTTTTTAATTATTTTTCTATTAGTAATATACTCACAGTATTTTTACGTTGATTGGAAATGGACATTTATACCAGATAATTTTGATACCAAAACAGAAACGTACAAAGAAAAAATTTTACCTGATATATGTGATGATGAGAATACAGCAAAAATTATTAAACAAAATAGAGAAATATCAAACAAAAGATCATACAAAGACCGACCTGACATTTCCAGCTCACCAACAATCCATGCAGTATATTTTCTACCATGTGATGGGGAAGATAGAAAATTTGACATTAATGGAAACATTCATTCCTCAATTCAGTCAATAAATAATTGGTTTTTAGATAAAACAAAAAGTCAAATTATAAGCTTTGATACAACTTCCAATAATTTAATTGATGTTACCTTTATTAGAGTAAATAAAAGCATTAAATGGTTTACAAAGTTTAATACACTAGAAAATCATAATAAAGATACGAGTTCAAAAATTGAAAAAATAATATTATCTAATCAAAATCTTTTTAATAATTTTGAAAATAAAAAATTTATCATATTTTTTGAAGGATGGGAAAAGAGAATATCAATAACAAATAAAGTTTGTGGAAGGTCACGATATAATGGAAAAGTCGCTATTTTTTATACTAATGGGAGAAATAAAAAGTTAAAAAGTTGCACTAAAGATAATATTAAAAATTCAAATATAGAAGTATTTGGTGAAAGTGAACAAACAATACTTCATGAAATGCTTCACACGCTTGGCGTTCCATTTAAATGTGGCAAAAATATAAACCCTGAAGAATCATTACATGTAACTGATAGCGATGGTGATATTATGAATAAAGTATCAGGATCTTTATTTTTAGATTATAATAATGATGATTATTACAAACATAATATTCCTAATTGTCCTGATTTATATATGAGCAAATTTTTGATTAATTAAGATATTTTTGCAACATTCATATTTCTTTAATTATTGTATTTTAAATTATATTTACTATATAGCAAATTATGAATCTTCAAAAATACAAATATAATTTTAATTTTTTTAATTGGATTAAAAAATCTGAATTAGTAGAGCTCAATGAGATAAATACCGATGATGATCCTATAAGGCCAGAACTTTCTAATGAATTCAGAACTTCTGAAGGTAGAAAGATTTTTGGTTTAAAGTACAATGAAGAAATAGAAGGTGTTGTTTGCATAGCATTTACCACTGATATTCCAGTTACAGTAAAGGAGTTAGAGCTTATGAGCACCTATGAAAAAAATGGTAAAATCGCAATTGCATACACTTTATGGTCTTTTAAAAAGGGGGCCGGCAAAAAAATAATGAAAGAACTTTTGAAATATATGAAAAATAAAAATAAAATTGATAGTGTTATGACGTTATCCCCCTTAACACCGATGGCAACTCATTATCATATAAGAAATGGCGCTAAATTAATTAAAATCAATCCAACAACTCAAAATTTTGAATATAAAATAAATTAATAATTTTTTTAGTAATATAAGTAAAAATAAATTACTTAGAAACTCTACGTCTTTCTTTTTTGCTTTAATCTTTTAAGACTTTCTTTGGGCCAAATTTTATCTCTGTCATAGTATATATCAAAACAAATTTCTTTATTTGTAACTTCTATCCACGGATCTTTGTCTTTTAAAAAGATGTGAGCTTGTGGAGTTATTGGATTTTCTAAAGTCACTGTTCTTACGGCAATTCTTCCCGGTGATACCTTGTACTTACAATATAAGTAGACGCCGCAATTGACGCAAAAAAACACTCTATAGCCCTTACCGCTACCCGTAGGCAGATCTGATGATGAAACTTCCCCTTTTACGACAAAATCATGCTCAAAGACCATCGTATGAATTACGAAGGATGATCCGGTTGATTTTTTACAATTTTTACAATGACAAGCTTGGGTAAAAAGTGGTTTGTCAATAATTGTATATTCCACCTGCCCGCATACACAACTTCCTTTTAAATTTTGAGCCTCATTCATATTATTAAATATAATATTAATATAACTTATAATATTAATTTCAAAAGCTTATTCTTTCTTTTTCAATATAATGATGATAAAAAGTTCAAGGTACTGGGCAGTAATTGCTCATAAAGAAAGGAAGTGTGCAAAATGACAACTTATGAATGTTCCAAATGCGGAATGTCTGTTAATGCAACCTGCGCAAAATGTGATTCACCTCTAGTCAACGACGTTATAAAGTTAGAGGACGAATCAGAAGTACAAGTTTCAAAATGTCCAAATGAACATGGTAAAATAAAATCACCAACTTGTTGTGGACAAGATATGACTTGTTCAAGTAAATAAGATTATAACTTCTATATTAGTTTCTAACTCGGTTAATATGAATTTCTTTTTTGGAATAAATAATAATGAAATTAAGTGCAAGATAACTGTTCCGAAATTTCAAAATCATACTAAAACAAGTAAAACATATAAGTTATTTAGATTCGGACCAAATAAAAATGAAAACTGGGATATTGGCAATCTAAACTGCGACCAAGATGAATATTTTTATTATATTGAAAATCAAAATATTGATCAAAATTCTTTTTTTTTATTAGCAACTAATCCTGAAATTGAAAATTTTATAGATGATAGCGCAAAAAGATTAATAAATATTAACAATTTTACTGACACAGTTCCTGCCTTTAGATCTAATATGAGAATATATAATTCTGTTGGAGGATTTTCTTCTTATCAATCCGAATATCCATTCTCGATGTCAACCAAAAATGGAAGCATACTTAGTCCTATGAGTCCATTATTAAACAGAGATGCTGATTATAACAAGGTATTCATAACGAATATATTTCACCAACCATTAAAAGAAAGATTTAAAATTTATTTTGTGGATATAGTTGAAAAGAAAATTCTTGATGAAAAAGAAATATATTCGAATTCAGTTAATGAAATTGATATAGAAAATCACTTAATTGATAAGAGCATATATCTTTTTACTAAAAATTATTTGGGAGTGCCGGTCTTTATATCTTCAAAAAATAATCATCTTTCTTGTGAGCATACACACCCTCCTCATGAATATATTATCAGTTCAGACAGATTTTTAACAATAAGCAAGCTTAAGGAGCAAGTTAATGAATTTGTCAGTTAAAAGAATATCCAGAGGTATCGCATATAGGGCAAAAAAAATATTAAATATTAATGTAGATAAAATTGATTTTTCAAAAATAAGACACAGTACCTCAATATCTGATGGTTTTATTTGGCGAACTGATGGTAGCTACAAAACAATTTTTAGATTTTCAGATATTTTTCGGTTATTTTACAACATTAAAAATTCAGATATTGACTTATCATTTTATGATAAAAACTATAATTTAATAAAGGAATTAAAATTAGAAAATATAGAACTATCTAATGAAATAATAATTGATAAAAAATTCTTAAATAATAAGGAAGATTACGGTATATTTCATATATTTCATAAAAAACAAAATTTAAAATTAGATAATATGACAATTCTAAGCAATAGATGTTACTTAGGCTTTTCGTCAAATAGTAAGCTGCCATCTTTTGTTCATGGTAATACTTATACAATGTCAAAGAATATTGACGGTGAAGGAACATATTCAGATTTTATCAAAAAAACTTTTTTTTGTACAAATAGATATAGAATTCAAAATAGTTTTAAAGATTTCGAGAAAACAGAATTATTCTTTGTTAATCCTAGTTCAAAAAAAATCATTTTTTATTTAAATGATGAAAAATATGAGCTAAACGGCTTTTGTTCAAAAATTATTAGTATTAATAATTCAAATGAGGCTTATATTCGATCAAATTGCAGCTTCTTGAGGCCAATAGTTTTTAATTACAATAATGATTTTATGGACGTCTATCATTCATAAATACTTAAATTTTTTCAAAAATATAATTATAAGTTTTAGAAAATTCTTCGTTTTGTTCGGTCATAATAGAATGTTTTTTACTTTTAAAAATAAAATTCGATTTTTGTAGTATATTATTTACCCTTGAATATTGATCTTTAAAATTTTCATTTATTTCAACTGAAATACTTTTAATTTTTCTATCCTGAAGATATTGGTCTGATCCTTCTAAGATTAGATGTTCTATGCCATCAACATCTATCTTAATATAATTAGGCATTTCTAATATATTGTTTGAAATTATATTATTTACTGAATTTCCAAATATTTTGTACTTAAATATATCTTTAAATTTTTTTCCTTCAAAATCATAGTCAACACCAAAAGCATTAAGTGCGCTTCCTTCTTCAAAAGAAGCTTGTTTCATTGTAAGATATTGGTTTGCATCTTTAGTAAGAGGATATTGGCTTATTAGAACTTTTTCATGAAGCTTATTTAAACTAATATTGCGTGTTAAAATATCTATATTTGATGAAGAGGGTTCAAATGCGATGACTTTTATATTTTCATACTTAGTTGCTGCATATATTGAGTAAAGACCAATATTAGCACCTATATCCCAAAAAATAATATTATTTTCATTATTAAAATTATCTATCCATTCTAATGTTTCAGGTTCCTTATCAAAAAAGGTATCAATTCGCCATTTTGCTACATTAGATGGTGTAAAAAATTTAATTCTTCGATTATTAATTTCTAACTCTGAAAATGATGAATTTCTAAGATATTCTGCAAGATAGTATATAAAATTTCTATTTGTTATTTTATTAAATAAATAATTTATTGCTATTAAAAACTTGTATATTAAATACGATAATTTTTTAATCATTATATTAATTCTAATTTACATTGGTAAAAATCAAAAATAAAGATAAAATAAATTAAATAATGAAAATAAATTATAAAAAAATCTTTAAAAGAAACTTAGAAAACATACTGAAAGAGGTCCTAGAGATAATTTCAAAAAATGGATTAAGCAATAATAATCATTTGTATATAACCTTTAAGACAAATATAAAAGGTGTAGAAATACCAAAATGGCTTAAAAGCCAATATTCCAAAGAAATGACAATAATAATTCAGCACGAATTCTGGGATCTAAAAGTATCCAAAGAAAAATTTAGTGTTATTTTATCTTTTAATAATACAAAAGCTTTCCTTTCTATTCCATTTCACTCGGTTATTTCATTTGCTGATCCTTCTGCTAATTTTGGTCTTAAATTATCAAAAAAAGATACAGTTAGTGCGACTAATAAAATTAAAGGTGATGTTATAAATTTAGATGAATTTAGAAAAAATTAATTTATATAATTGTAATCCTTAAGTTTTCCTCTTTCAAATTTTAATAAAAGTGGTTTGCCAGTTGGAATTTCAACGGTTGATATTTTATCTTTATCATACATTCCCAAAATAAAAAACAACGCTCTCAAAGAATTTCCATGAGCTGAAATAAGAATATTTTTATTTTGTAATATATCATTATTAATTTTATTCTGAAAGTAAGGCGTGACTCTCGTCACCACATCCTCTAGGCTTTCTCCGTCCGGTGGTCTAATGCTAAAGGAGCGTCTCCAAAGATGCACCTGATCTGCTCCAAATTTTTTCTTAGTTTCATTTTTATTTAGTCCTACTAAATTTCCATAATCTCTTTCATTTAAAGCTTCATTTTTTTCAAATATAAGATTTTCTTCTTTGTAAAGATGTGTCTGTTTAGTTTGTTTCATAGCTATTATTGCGGTTTTTATCGCTCGATTCAAGTTACTTGTATAGACCCTATCTATATGAATTTCTAACTTATCTATTAACTTTCCCGCCTCCTCGGCCTCAGAAATACCGCTTTCTGTCAATTCAACATCAGTACATCCTGTAAATCTATTTTCAAAGTTCCATTGACTTTGCCCATGTCGTAAAAGAATAAGATAATTCATTAATGAAATATTTAAATATTCAGTTTATAAATGAATTTTATTTCGTAATATACATTAATTATGACAAAAAATTATAGAATTGAAAATGACGGGCTTGGGGCCAAAAAAGTTAAGAATGACAAGCTTTGGGGAGCTCAGACTCAAAGATCTTTTGAAAATTTCAAGATTGGTGAGGAAAAAATGCCAAATGAAGTTATTATTGCCTTAGGCTATCAAAAAAAAGCTGCTGCTATGACTAATTTACAGTTAAAAAAGATAAGTAAAGAAATAGCGGAAAAAATAATTAAATCATGTGATGAAATAATCAGCCTTAAACTCATTGATCATTTCCCTCTTTCTGTATGGCAAACTGGATCTGGGACACAAACAAATATGAATGCAAATGAAGTAATATCTAATAGAGCAATACAGATGCTGAGAGGAAAATTGGGAAGCAAAACGCCAATTCACCCAAATGATCATATAAATATGAGCCAATCGTCAAACGATGTATTTCCTACAGTAATGCATATTGCATGCGTATTCGGTGTAAAGAATAAACTTATTCCAGCTTTAGAGGAGCTAAGAGAAATGCTTGAGCAAAAAGAAAAACAATTTAGGAAATTAATAAAAATTGGAAGAACGCACGCTCAGGACGCCACGCCTATCTCATTAGGACAAGAATTTTCTGGATACCGCGAGCAAATTAAAAAGAACAAGGATCGGTTAATAATAGCGTTAAATGAAATTCATTATATCGCTCAAGGAGGCACAGCAGTTGGAACAGGAATTAATGCGCCAAAAAACTTCGATAAATTATTCTGTAAGAATTTATCAAAAATAACAAAAACAAACTTTTATCCTGCAAAAAATAAATTTGAGTCAATATCTTCACATGATTCCCTAGTTAATTTATCTGCCTCTCTAAACAACATAGCTGTATCATTGTTAAAAATTGGAAATGATCTAAGGATGCTTTCATCAGGACCTCGTTCAGGCCTGTGTGAAATTATTCTTCCAGAAAATGAACCAGGATCGTCGATAATGCCAGGAAAAAATAATCCAACTCAGATTGAAGCGCTGACGATGGTTTGTGCGAAGGTTATTGGAAATCATACTTCTACCACTATCGCAGGTTCGCAAGGACATTTTCAATTAAATGCTTTTAAACCCGTGATCATTTACAACTTAATACAATCAATTAACCTGCTTAGTTCATCAATAGCAAGCTTTAATCATAAATGTCTAAAAAAATTAAAAGCAAATAAGAAAATTATAAATAATAATTTAAAGAATTCATTGATGTTAATTACAATTTTAACACCAACAATTGGCTATGATAATGCTACTAAAATAGTTAAAAAAGCTTACAAAGAGAACACATCGCTTAAAGAGGCTGCAAATAAATTAAAATTGATAAATTCAAAAGACTTCGACAAGTTGGTTGATCCTTCTAAAATGATTTAAAAAAATATCTTAGACGTAAGTCCAGTTAGATTTTTTACTTAACAATTTTTCGAGTAATTTATTATTTAATTTATGTCCTGATTTTCTTGCCTCAAAATAACCAATAACAGGTGAACCGGCCAAATAAAGATCTCCGATACTATCTAAAATTTTATGTCTAACAAATTCATCTGCATATCTTAATCCTTCTTTATTTAATATATTATCCTTGTCTATTACAATTGCATTATCTAGACTTCCGCCTAGTGCAAACCCTAAGCTTCTAAGTTTGTCAACTTCTTCAATGAAACCAAAAGTTCTAGCTTTGGAAATATCTTCTTTGTAGTTTCCATTAATCATCTGTAAATGGCACGATTGATTGCTAATAACATTGCTGGGAAAGTCAATTTCAAACTCTACAGAAAATTTATTGTGGGGTCTAATTTTAACAAAATCATCCTCACCCTCAACTATCACTTCTTTTAATACTCTAATATATTTTCTATCTTTAGATTGATCAATTACTCCAACTTTTTCTATAAGCTTAACAAAAGGTTCTGCACTTCCATCCATAATAGGTATTTCAGGACCTTCTACTTCAATTTTAGCATTATCTATGTGCATCCCTGACAATGCGCTCATAAGATGCTCAATTGTTTGAACCGATGCTCCGGAGTTATTAGAAATTGTTGTACAAAGTTTCGTAGAAGTTACATTTGACCAATGCGCTCTAATTTCATTATTTTTACTTAAATTTTTTCTAATAAAAACTATTCCATAATCATCTCTCTCTGGATAAACTGTTACTTTTGATGTGATGCCAGAATGAAGACCAATTCCTTCAAAATTAAAGCTTTGTTTTAGTGTTTTCTGTTTATTAGATATTTTCTTTTCTGTTATCATATGCGCTTCACGAGACCTACAAAATTACTTTGTACGCCATAAAGAATAACAACAATTTTGAATATTCTCAATTCACCGATTATTACAGAGTATTACCTTAACGAACCAATAAATTAATTGGCCTGTCGACGCAAAAAAGTAGGAATATCAAGCAATTCTTCTTCTTGATTAATATTATCATCAATATCTTCAGCAGCATCATTTTTCTCTTGATTAACATCAAGCGAATCAGCGGATTCTCCATAATTGCTATCAATATCGTGATTTACTAAATTATCAACATTTTGATTTTCCATAAAACTAATTACTGGTTCTTTTTTATCTTCTGCTTCACTAAATTTTTCTGAATTACTTGTTTCTACATGATCGAACAAACTTATTCTCCTAACTTGCGATTCATCGTGATCAGCAGTTCCGGGTGTTTCTTCACTAAGGCTTATATTCTCTACCTGATTCTCAGAACTAGAATGACTTGTCTCTTCATGGCCATTTTGGTTATTTTGATATTCTTCTACCTCTATAGTCTCTTCTTCGGACAAATCCCCATTGATCACTGAAATACTCTGGTCTTCCTCATTATTACTAGATAATTGATTTTTTGAACTATCAATATTCTCATCTTCTTTTAATTCTGAATGATTATAACCTTCGCCGTTCAATTTATTTTCTGTTTTTTCCAAACTTATTGGATTTGAAAAAGCATTCAAAACCTGAGGAGTTTGTTTTTGATATACTGAATTATCAATTTTTATCTCACTTTTTTGAAAGTTTGACGGATTTATTTCAGATTTAAGCTCAATTCCAGTCGCTACTATGCTAACCCTCATAACTCCTTCTAATCTACTATCGCAGGTAGAGCCAAAAATTATATTAGCGTCTACGTCAACTTCTTCTCTTATTCTATTGGCAGCTTCATCAACTTCATAAAGTGTTAAGTCTTTGCCGCCTGTAATATTAATTATTAAACCTTTTGCTCCCTTCAAAGATACATCATCAATCAAAGGATTGGCTATGGCAGCCTCAGCAGCAGCTACAGCTCTATTTTCGCCTTGTGCCTCACCTGTCCCCATCATTGCCTTTCCCATTTCGCTCATAACAGTTTTAACATCAGAAAAATCTAGATTTATTAGACCAGGCATCACCATAAGATCTGTTACACCTCTAACTCCGGCATATAAAACATCATCAGCCATTTTGAAAGCATCAGAAAAGGTAGTTTTTTCATTTGCAATTCTAAAAAGATTTTGATTTGGAATTATTATCAAAGTGTCTACGTATTGTTCTAATTGCTTGACACCTTCCTCCGCAAGTTTCATTCTTTGTATACCCTCAAAATGAAATGGTTTGGTTACGACACCAACTGTAAGGATACCGTGTTCTCGAGCAATTTTTGCAATTACAGGCGCTGCTCCTGTTCCAGTTCCTCCTCCCATACCTGCTGCTATAAAAGCCATATTGGTTCCGCCAAGTTTTGATTGTATATCTTCTGCAGATTCTTCTGCTGCTGTTTTTCCGATTTCAGGTCGCATTCCAGCCCCTAAGCCTTTTGTACTGTTTAAACCTAATTGAACTCTTTGTTTACAAACTGAATTTTCAAGTGCTTGAGCATCAGTATTTGTTACTAGAAAATCAACCCCTTCTAAATTTGAATTAATCATATTGTTTACTGCGTTTCCGCCTGCTCCGCCAACTCCAATAACTGTTAGTCGTGGACGTAAATTGCTACCCTCTTCAGGTAATGAAATATTAATTGTCATTTGTTACTCCGCCGTTTTTTATGAGTTATTAACAATCCTAGATCGAGATCGTCAATAAAAACTACTAAATATTGATATATACTATCTAAATATAGTTATCTAGCCAACTAGAAAATTTTGAAAATATGCCTTTTTCTTGGTTTTTTTGCGATTTTTGGGATGAAAAATCCTTTATTGCTCCAAAATCTTCAGAATATAGCAATAAACCTATAACTGTCGAAAATTGGGGTTTTTTAATACCCTCATCAAGACCTTTAAAAATGGGGTAAGCTACCCTAGCCTGGCTATCAAATATTATTTTTGCGTATTCCCCTATCCCTTCAAGTAAAGCTCCACCTCCAGTCAAAACTACTCTTCGATATTGCTTTGGGTTCAAATTGTACTCTTTTAATTTTTGCCTAACCAGTTCCAAAGTTTCTTCAACCCTAGGTTTAATATATGAGTTTACCGTACTTATATTGGTTTGATTAAATTGTTTATCTGTGTTGCCAATAGTTGAAATATCGATTAATTCATGCTCATCACTTGGATTTGAAAATACTGACCCATATAGAGTTTTCAATCTTTCTGCACTTTCAATAGATGTAGATAATCCTGATGCCAGATCATAAGTTATATTATTTGCTCCGACAGGGACTGAATCTGTAAAAATTAATTTATTAGATTCAATTAAACAGACTGATGTTACTCCAAATCCTAAATCAATACATATGGTTCCAAGTTCTTTTTCATCATCAATCAAAGTACTTAAACTAGAAGCAAATGGTGACGCAACAATTTCTTCAATATTTAAATTTAGTTTTAATAGAATATCCTCTAGCGATTTTAAATAATTTTTCCTAATTTGCACCTGATATATATTTGCTGATAATTGATTAGCAAAAAGTCCTTTTGGGTCAATAATCTTTTTTTGATCATCAACATCAAAATCGGTAATTAATTCGTGAAGACTTTCAAAATCCTTATCGGATTTATACAAATTAGAATTATTAATTGCCGATTTGATATGAAATTCATCAATTTTTTCACCATCCAAGTTTAATTTTCCTTTTAAAAAATTTGACTTTGAATTTGTAACATTAGCATTAATAACTACATTAGATATTTCAGTTTGTGTTTTTTTTGATACTTCATTAATTACATAATTTATTTCTTCCCCTACTTTTACGGGGTCAACAACAATACCCTTCTTAATACTTTTTGTAATCCTGGATTCATAACCCAAAAGAAAAAAACCGCCTTCTTGATCTTTTTTACCAACTGCACAAACTATTTTAGATGATCCTATATCTAAGGCGGCTCTAATTTTACTAGATTTTGAAAACTTAATTTTTTTCATAGTTTTCTGCTATAAATCATTCATTAAATCAACATTTTCTTCATCATAAAATCTTATTATTGCTTTATTTGGAACGCGCAAATCAATAAATTCAATAAGATTATAATCAATATTCCCTATTTTTACAAAAACTTCATTAAGATTTTTTAAGGCTTTGCTGTATTCTTTTTCGGGCAACTTAATCTTTAAATTATTTATTGTAATTATATCCCAACGTCTTGATCCAACATAATACGCGTATTTCACTTGAAGATCTTTATATAAATTTAATAATTTTAATAGTTCATTGATTTGTAATTTGCTCGATTCCCCAGATATTAATATCAAATCTTCATATGAGGGATTTTTAACTAAATCAATTGCCTCTCCAAATTCATCAATAAAATAATAATTTCCATTTTCTTCATATATTGCAACTGGTATTTTTTCTTTAATTTCTATATTAATTGATGAGGGGTAATCTAATTTTAAAACAAAATCTTCTACCCATACAATTTTTTTAATATCTTTTCTAATTTTATTTAATGGAATTAATAGAATTGAATTACCAATATTTTTTGCAATTATATTATTAATATTTTTCTTATCTAATCTGTTTATTCCAGATATATTAATATCCTTTAAAACAAAATTATATTTTAAAGAATTTTCTTGAATAAAATCATAAAAAAAAGTTTTAAAATAATTTTTAACAATAAAAAATGTTAAGAAGCAAAAAATAAAAAATATTAAAATTATGAAAAATTTATATTTAGAAAATATAAATTTTTCTCTATTCTCTATTCTTGACATCTTGCTTGATCTACTAATACTTGAATTAGATTCGTAAAGTCTTTACCTCTATATTTAAGTTGTTCCGGAACAAGAGAAATGGGTGTTAAACCAGGTTGTGTATTAATTTCTATAAAATTTAATTTATTATTAATCTTATCATAAATAAAATCTGATCTCGTAACACCGTTACAATCTAAACTTATATGAATATTTCGGGCATTCTCTAAACACTGATTGTAAATATCTTTTGGAACTGAGGCAGGTAAAATATGTTGAGATTTGCCTTTAGTGTATTTAGCTGAATAATCAAAAAATTTATTATTACTTTTTATTTCAGTAACCTCTATGGCTGTAGTATTATTATTCTCTGTCAAAACACTAACTGTTAATTCTTGACCATAAATAAGTTTTTCAATTATTAGTTCACTATATTCTAAATTATTAATAATTTTTCTTATCTCTTCCTCTTTTTCAATTATTCTAACCCCAAAACTAGAACCACTCTTTAGGGGTTTAATAACAAAAGAACCAAATTTTTTAAAAAGTTTAAATAATCTATTATAATTCAAATCGTTTTTATCCAAGACTTCATACTCTGGCGTCAATATACCAATTTTTATTGCCTCTTTTTTTGTACTTTCTTTATTAAAACCTAAATATGAAGCTCTTATTCCTGAATGTGTATAAGGTATTTTTAAATTAAAAAGTATTTTTTGAATCTGTCCATCTTCTCCAAAAGTTCCATGCAGTGCATTAAAACAACAATCTGGATTATAATTTTTAATATCTTCTATAAAACTATTAGGGTTGACAGTAAGAAGTTCTGTAAAGTAACCAAGTTTTTTTAAAGCTATGTTTACCTCTTTTGCAGTGGCAATTGATATTTCATGTTCCTCATTATTTCCACCTTGTAATACTAAAATTTTTTTGGGATTCATTTTTTATGATCTCCAATTATTCTTATTTCCCATTCTAGCTTTACATTAAATTTTTTATAAACTTTTTCCTGAACCTTTCTCCCTAAAATTTCTATATCCGATGATGTTGCATCACCCTGATTAATTATAAAATTAGAATGTTTATCGCTAATTATAGCCCTACCAGACTGCAAACCCTTACAATCTGATTCTTCTATTAACTTGGCAGCAAACATACCTTCTGGATTTTTAAAAGTACTCCCTCCAGTTTTTTTTCCTAAGGGTTGAGAAAATCTTCTTTTGTTAATTATTTCATTCATTTTAGATTTTATATCGGCTACATTTCCTATATTTTTCTTAAAATATACCTCCTTGACTATTCCATATTTTTCTATCGATGAACCTCGATATCTAAAATTTAATTCATTTAAGCTAATAATTTTCTCTTCTCCAAACCTATCAATCACGCATACTTCTTTAACTACATCTTTTGTTTCACTTCCATAACATCCAGAATTCATTTGAATAGCCCCGCCTACAGATCCAGGAATTCCAACGTAAAATTCCAAACCTAAAACTGAATTTTTTAAAGCAAAATTTGCAAGCGTTGCATCCATAACTGCAGAACCGGAAATTACAGAGTCATTATTAATACTTAAATTTTTAAAACCTTTTCCTAATTTAAAAACAACTCCATTAAAGCCACCATCTCTGACTAAAATATTTGATCCAGATCCTAAAATAAAAATTTTTACATCTTTAGGCAGGTAACTTAAAATGACCTTAAGATCGTAAATATTTTCGACAACGCAAAAAATATCTACATTGCCGCCTGTTTGAAACCAAGTTAATTTAGAGATGTTGAAATCTTCATAAATTTTGCTTTTTAGGTTATTAGGTAAGTTGTATTTCAAGTTTTTATTTTCTATTTTTTTTTACAAAGTTATTAGCCCAGTTAGTTATAGAGCCTGCACCCATAAAAATAATTATATTTTTTTCATTAAAAAATGATTTTGTTATATTATAAATTTCATTTTCACTTTTAATTCTATAAACTATGCCCTTAGAATTATTTCTTAAATCCCTATAAAACTTATCATTTAACCCTTTAATCACACTCTCTCCTGCAGAAAAAATATTACTTAAAATTAAAACATCTGCACTCTTCAAAACTTTAACAAAATCTCCATATAAAATCTTTGTACGAGTAAATCGGTGTGGTTGAAATATTACAATAATCTTACCTTTACATATATTTTTAGCAATATTTAAGGTTGCCTCGATCTCTTTTGGATGGTGAGCATAATCATCATAAACTGGAGTATTGTACACGTTTGCAATATGGGTAAATCTTCTGTTAACCCCTTTAAAATTTAAAAGCGCTTTTTTTATGATAGATATTTTTATACCAATCTTGAGAGAGGCTGCAATCGCTGCTGTTGCATTTAATACATTATGATTACCTAAAAGATTTAAATTAAAGGTAATTCTTTTTTTATTTTTACTCTGAAATTTTTTTGATAAAGAGATTTCAAATATTGATTGCTTTTTATTTAATAATATTGATTTAATATTTAGATCCGATTCCTTTTTTTTAATTCCATAGGTAATTACCTCACGTCTATTAATCTCTGTTGATAATTTTTTTGTATTTTTATCTTCTAAACAAATTATTGTGGAACCATAGAAGGGTATTTGTGAAGAAAATTTTTTAAATGAATCATATAGATTTTCAAATTTATTGTAATAATCAAGATGTTCAAAATCTATATTTGTAATAATATTTATTTCATTAGGTAAATATAAAAAAGATCCGTCACTTTCATCAGCCTCTACAACCATCCACTCTCCTTTTCCCATTCTAGAATTGCTGTGTAGAGAATTAATTATTCCGCCATTTACAATTGTAGGATCCAGACTTGCCTCTTCTAAAATGCCGCCTAAGATGCTTGTCGTAGTTGTTTTTCCATGTGATCCCGCTATTGCTATACCTCTTTTAAATTTCATTAGCTCACCTAACATCTCAGCTCTTGATACAAGTGGTATTCTTCTTTTTAATGCCTCTACAATTTCAGGATTATTTTTTTTAATTGCCGAAGAAAAAACAACCACGGTTGCGTTACTGATATTTTTATTATTGTGTTTATAGAAAATTTTAACTCCCTTAGATTTCAGTCTTCTAACATTGGAGTTGATATTGATATCGCTGCCCTGAACAAAGTAACCAGATTTATGCATTAATTCTGCAATGCCAGACATACCTATTCCACCTATGCCAACAAAATGTATTCTTCCTAATTTTTTTGGCTCTTTTTTCATTAATTTACATTTTTAAATATTATTTTTTTTATCACTGGATTTGGATCCATTTTCTTCATTTTATTTAAATTAGATATCATTGAATTTAATGTATTAGGATTTAATAATATATTTTCCAAAATTTTAAGAGTCTTATCATTCATTAAATCTTTTTCCTCAATAATAATAGAACCTTTTTTATCGCTAAGAAATCTGGCGTTATAGTACTGATGATTATGGCTTGAAGTGGGCAAAGGTACTAATATTGATGGCGCTGATAATGCGATTAGTTCATTTACAGTCAAAGATCCTGATCTGCAAATGCAAAGATCTGCCCTAGAAATCTGAAGAAAAATATCCTCAAAAAAATCACTAATTTTATACTCTATGTTGGTTTTATTTAATTGACTTGTAATAACTTTTAAATCTTTTTGAGGTGACTGAATAATTAAACTTATTTGATTTTGATAATTATTCGTTAATTTAAAAAGAAGATTTATCATTAATTTTGATAAATTAGATGATCCCTGACTCCCTCCAAAAATTAAAATATTTATCTTGTTCATTTTATTTATAGTTTTTACTTTTTTTTCCTGAAATTTTTTAATTTCTCTTCTTAAAGGAATTCCTGTATATAATATTTTATGCTCATATTTTTTATTAATACCAATTGTTTCAGGATAAGTAGTAAAAATATATTCTGCTGAAAATAAAAATAATTTATGTACTTTTCCTATAATAGAGTTTTGTTCATGAAAATATAATTTTGTACTAAATATTCTTTTAAATAAAACTGAGCACAAAATTGCTGAAAACGAGGCATAACTTCCAAAAGTTATTATATATTTAGGTCTTTGTTTAATAAATAAAATTGTAAATTGAATAAAGCCAGTTATTAAATATAAAAATGCAATTATTTTTTTAAAAAAATTCTTGTCTAAATGTGAAGATAATATTTTTTTTGTTTCATATTTATTTGCATTAAAGTACTTTATCCCTCTTTGATCAGTAATAATTAAATTTTTTATATTATTTGTATTTAAGGAATCTGAAAAACTTAAAGCTGGAAAAATATGGCCCCCGGTACCACCAGTAACAATAAATATATCATATTTTTTATTCATTTTTTAATCTGACTAATCTTCTATTTTTTATACCCCTAGTATGACTTAAAAGAACTCCTATTAAAATAGAACTAGAGATCATTGACGAACCTCCGTAGCTTATTAATGGCAAAGTCATACCTTTTGTTGGAGATGCTCCAATTGAACTAGCTATATTAATAAAGGCCTGCAAGCCAAATATACTTAATAAGCCAACTACTACTATTAAACTATAAAGCTCTCTTTTTTTAAGAATAGATAACAAGCCCCTAATAATTATCAGCAAAAAAATTATAATGATTAAGCTACAAAAAATGTATCCCAACTCTTCACCGGCAATTGAAAAAATAAAATCGGTATGTGCATCGGGAATATATTCTTTTAAAGTTCCTTGGCCAAGTCCTTTTCCAAAAATTCCACCGGATTTAAATGCTTTTATGCTTTGATCTATTTGATATGTATCTCCTGAAGAAGGATCAAAGAAAATATCAATTCGTCTTCTAACATTGTCTATATAATAATAAGATAATAATCCAACAAGAATCAATATTAGCAATAAAACAAAAACTAACATCATTGATAAACCAGCGATAAACAATTGTGCAAAGAAAACTGCCATAAATAACATTGTCATACCAAAATCAGGTTGTAAGATCAGCAAGCAAGAAGAAAAAATAAATAATATAAATATTATTTTCAACCCAATATCTCTACCTTCTAATTTTTTAGTTAAAAACCATGCGCTTATAACTACAAAGAAAGGTTTTAAAAATTCAGAAGGTTGAATAGAAAAGCCATAAATTGGTAACCATCTTTTTGAACCATTAATTTCATATCCCAAAATAAAAATTAAACACATTAATAATAAAGATGCGATCAAACCGAGTGCAGAAATTCTTCTTATAAATTTTTGATTCTGGAATGATAAAAAAGTTATAAGAAAAATTGATAATATTGCAAATACTACCTGTCTTCTTATAAAAAATGTATAGTCTAATTTACGAATCTCAGTAGTTCCTGTAAGCGATAGAATAATTCCAATCAAAATGAGTATGATTGATGAAATATATATTACTTGATCAACTTCTTTCCACCAATTTGAAAATTTTCTAATCACAACAAATCCAAGTTTTTGTTAATTAGGTTTATAAAATGATTTCCTCTTTCCTCAAAATTTTTATATTGATCGAATGATGAACAGGCAGGTGATAATAATATTGTTGATTCTTCAATGTTATTCTTTGCATCATATAATGATTTTAATACTGCGTTATTTAAATTCTTACATTTAATGCATTTGATAGTTAAATTTAATTCATTAAAAATAAATTCTTTAGATTCTCCAATTAAATATATTTTTTTTAACTTATCTTTAAAATTTATCAAATCTTTAAAGCTATTATGTTTTAACCTACCACCCATAATTAAAAAAATATTTGAATTTGATTTTATTGTTTCTAGAGTAGCTGATAAGTTTGTAGCCTTGCTATCATTAATAATTAAAAGATTGCCTTTAAAATATATTTTTTGATTCCTATGTTTTAATGGCTTGTAGGTCTTTACACAGTCAAAAAAATGATTTTTTTTATAGTTTAATATTTTTGAAACTGCGTAAGTGGCCGTTACATTTTGCCTATTTATAATATCAACTTTAAGTCGATTATCTGATAAATCAATTATTTTATTTGTAAAATAATTATCAATAATTTTATTATTTATAAAAGAAATACCTTTTTTTAATTTTTTTGTTGTTGAAATTGGAATTAAATTTTTTACACTAATTTTTAATTCATTATAAATTTTAAGACTGGAAGAATCATCTATGCCAATAATTGCAAACTGATTCAATCCAATATTTTGAAAAATTCTTTTTTTATATTTTACATAATTATTTAAAAACTTATATCTATCTAAGTGATCTTCTCTTATATTAAGTAATATTGAAATGTATGATTCAAAGTTTGGTGCTGACTCTAACTGATATGAACTTAATTCAACAACATATTTTTCGTATGTAATTTTTTGTAAAGAATCTAAAAGAGGTTTTCCTATATTTCCACCAACAAATATATTTTTTTTCTGATTTTTTCTTAATAAATGTCCAATTAACGATACCGTTGTAGATTTTCCATTTGTACCAGTTACAGCTATAACTTTTTTCTTATCAACATCTCTAATAAAAATTTCTAAATCTCTGTAAATTGGTATTTTAAATTTCAGAGGTTCTTTAAGCTTGGTATGATTTAATGCAATACCTGGACTCACTATAATCATAGCTGCATTTTTCCAATCAATTTTTTTTAATTCTTTAATTAATACTTTAGGATATTTTTTTTTTATAAATTCTCTCAAATGGCGGTCGTCATCCCAAACTAATACCTCAAATTTCTTATGAATTAAGTATCTTAATGTAGATTCTCCGCTTAAACCTATTCCAAAAACAACAATAAATTTCTTATTATTTTTTTGCACAATTCTTCTAACGTATTTTAAGAGTGGCTAGGCCCAAAAGAGCTAATACTATAGCTATAATCCAAAAACGTATTACTATAGTTGGTTCTTTCCAGCCCTTCTTTTCAAAATGATGATGAAGAGGGGCCATTTGAAAAACTCTCTTTCCAGTTAATTTATAACTTAAGATTTGCACAATTACTGAAACTGTTTCAAAAACAAATAAGCCTCCTATAATTGCCAAAACAATTTCGTGCTTAACAATTATGGCCAAAGACCCAAGTATGCCTCCCATTGAAAGCGAACCAGTATCTCCCATAAAAACCATAGCGGGCGGTGCATTATACCACAAGAATCCTAAAGATGCTCCAACCAGTGCTCCGCATATAATTACTAGCTCACCAGATCCAGGAATATAGTTAATCTGAAGATATTCTGCAAAAATAGTATTTCCAACTATGTAGGCAATAAATGCAAATGAAAAGCCGACAATCATAACAGGCACAATTGCTAATCCGTCCAGACCGTCCGTAATGTTAACAGAGTTTGCTGACCCTATTATTATAAAAATACCGATTGGAAAAAATAGCCATCCTAAATCTAAATAAAAATTTTTAAAAAAAGGAAAATTGATAATTGTTGAATACTCAGGGGGTAAGGAATTTACAATTAAAAGAATAATAAAAAATGACATAATAATTTGAGATATGATTCGTGTACTTACTTTTAAACCTTGACTAGAATTATTAGCAATCTTGATATAATCATCAATAAAACCTAAAGTTCCAAAAGAAAATGCTGATAATAAAATAATCCAAACATATATATTTTTGAGATCTGACCACAGCAGGGTTGCTAATAATATGCTACTTAATATCAATAATCCACCCATAGTAGGCGTTCCAGATTTTTTTATTATATGATCTGAAGGTCCATCTTCACGAATAGGCTGACCCTTTGGCTGAACATTTTTCAACCTTCTAATAAATATTTCTCCAACAATAAGAGAAAAAAATAGAGCTGTTAGTGTAGCTCCACCAGCACGGAAAGTAATGTAATTGAATAAATTTAAAAAACTTAATTTATTAATAAATATTTCTGTTATTAAAACTAACATACAAAACCTTTAAGAAAATATCCTTTTTATTTTTAATTTTTCAACAAACTTGTTTACAATAGTATTATTTGAACACTTAACTAAGACCATATCACGATTTCTTATATTTTTTAAAAAGTGATTATTTAGTTTATTAATATCTTTAAAATAATAAAAATTATTTTCATTTATAAAATGTTTATTTAGAATTTTAACTAAATTACCACAAGTTAAAATTTGATAAAAATTGCTAGGATTAAGATATTTTGAAATTTCTAAGTGGAAATTTTGTGATTTAGCGCCCAGTTCTAACATATCTCCTATAATAAGAAATTTTCTACTAGCTCTTGGCAAATGAAATTCATTAAAATAATCAATAGTCGCCTTTAACGATAAAGGACTTGAATTATAACTTTCATCAATAAGAACAAATTTTTTATTTCTTAGTTTAATTTTATAAAATTTACCTCTACCACTTAATTCTGGCAATGATGTGGCATTATTCTTCACATAGTTATAATTTAACTTTAATAAGTAAAAGATTGATAATACTATTAAGTTATTTTGTACCTGATGCTTTCCGTTTGCTGATATTTTGTAATTTAAAGTTTCATCTAATATATTAACTTTCACAATAAAAATTTTGTTTCTACTATATATTATTTTATTGCTAAAAACATTAGCTTTTCTTGAATCTCCAAATGTAAGAACTTTTAATGTTTTATTTTTTTTTATTATTTTTTTTATATAGCTATTGTCTTTAATGCTGTAGGGGATGACTATTGATTTAATATTTGGATTAAATTTATTATTAAAGATTTCTGATTTTTCTTTAATAATATTATTTAGATTTTTAAAATTTTTTAAATGTGTCGGTCCTATATTTGTTATTATAGCTATATTGGGCCTAGCCAGAAGAGCAAGTTTTTTTATTTCTCCAAAATTATTTGTTCCTATTTCAATTATTAAAACTTTACTATCTAAATCTAGATTAGCTAGAGTCAAGCATACCCCAAGATTATTATTATAACTTTTGATTGATGAGTTTGTTTTTAATTTAAAGTTTAAAAAAAAACTTAATTGCTCCTTTGTGCTAGTTTTGCCCACGCTACCTGTAATGCCAATAACTTTTCCTTTATACATTGACCTTTTATTTTTTGCTAAAAATTTTAAGGCTCTCAAACAATTATCGACAAATATTATTTTATTATTATTTATATTTTTTACTTTTTTATCAGAAATTATGTAGCTGGCTTTTCTTTTTATTGCGTCTTGTATATAATTTACCCCATGTCCATTTGGTCCTTTTAATGCAATAAAAATATCACCTGGCGTAATATCTCTACTATCAATTTTAATCTTTCCCCGTCCTTTAATAACTTTTTTTAAAAGATTAATATACTTATTTGAATTATTTTTTTCTTTGATCATTATTTATTTTTTTAATTATAGAATTTGTTATTTTTAAGTCATCAAAGGGAATCTTTTTATTTTTAATTAATTGAAATTTTTCATGCCCCCTACCAGCAATAATTAAGATTTCATTTTCTTTTAAATCTTGTACAGCTTTTCTGATCGCATTTTCCCTTTTATTAATTAATATTGCTCTTGAACAACCTTTTGCTATTGATAATAAAATATTTGCAGATTTTTCACTCCTTGGGTTATCATCAGTAATATAAACTTTATTGGCATTTCGGTTTGCTATTTTTCCCATTAAAATTCTTTTTGATTTATCCCTATCGCCTCCACAACCAAAAACAACTGAAGGTTTTATATTCTGCAATTTTCTTACAGAAATGAGTATATTTTTTAAAGCATCAGGGGTATGGGCATAATCAATATAAACCTTTGACCTATTATGCAAAGGGTAGCAAAGTTGCATTCTACCTGGAGGTCTAGCAATATTTGCAATAGAATTAAATGTATTTTCAATACTTAGTCCTAAATGCAATGCTATAGCAATTGCACATTCTAAATTTCTTAAATCAAAATCATATGCAAAATCTATAGGTAAAATAAATCTTTCATTATATATTTTAATAAAATAAGCTCCTTTTTTAAATTGAATATATATTTTATCCTTTAAGCTTCCATAACTTAATAATTTAATTTTTTTACTTTTTAATTTGCTAATAAAATTTCTTTTAAGATTAATTGTGGAATTAACTATAGCTAATCCATTATTGTTTAAATAATCTGTAAAAAGACTAAGCTTTACTTTCCTATATTCTGCTAAACTTTTATGATAATCTAAATGATCTTTAGTAATATTTGTTATAGCTGCAATTGTTAATGGAAATCCGAAAATTCTTTTCTGAGAAATTCCATGACTAGAAGCTTCAAAAATAAAATTTCTGGATCCTTTTTTTGCATGCAGATCTGCTAATCTATATAATGAACAGATATCTGGGGTGGTTAGACTCGTATTAGATATTTTTAAATTATTATAATACTCCCCAATGGTGCCTATGTAAGAAACATTAGAATTATTAAGTTTCAAAATTTGATATAAATACCAACATACAGATGTTTTTCCATTTGTTCCAGTAATAGCAATAATGTTATGAGGTGTTTTTTTATATAAATTTTTTAAGAAAAAATGTAAATTTTTTTTTAATTCTTTGTTGTAAATTATTGGAATTTTTGTATTTATTTTTGGAATTTTTTTATCACTTATTATTGCAATACAGCCTTTGTTAATTGCTTCCATAATAAACTTAGTTGATTTAATTTTTTTACTCTTTAAGGAAATAAATATATCACCTTTTTTAATTTCTTTTGAATTTTGAGTAATATTCTTTATTTTTTTATTAAATTTATATTCAAATTTTGTTGTTATATTTATTTTTGTTAAAAAATCAAAAAGTTGCACTAGAGAATTCCTTATTTTTCTTTAATTTTGCTTGAGCTTCATAAAATTCTTCTATTTCAAAAGGTGGTATTCCTAGTATGTGTACCATCCTTTTAATCACATTTGAAACTGCAGGTGCCGCAACCCACGCACCAGTTGTATTATTGTATGTTTCATCTATTCCTTTTGGGTTTTTAATCATTATTAATATTGCATATTCAGGTTTAGACATCGGAAAAACTCCAATAAATGATGATAAGTTGGCTTTTTTAAGATAGCTATTATTTTCAACCATTTCGGCTGTTCCTGTCTTTCCCCCAACCTCATATCCAATAACTTTTGCTCTTGGGCCAGTCCATTCTGTTTCTAGAATAACAGCCCTTAAAAGTTGTCTAATTTTAGCTGAAGTTTCGTTAGTGATTACTTTTGATGTATAATCAGCTGATGGTTTTTTTATAAAAGTTGGATTAATTATTTTTCCATCATTAACTAATGCTCCATATATAGTGCATAGATGTATTGGTGTAATGGAAAGGCCATAACCATAACCTATTGTCATAGTATTAATTGGCAACCATGGATTTGGAACAATGGG
The DNA here is from genome assembly GCA_002717485.1 of Pelagibacteraceae bacterium. Taxonomy (GTDB): domain Bacteria; phylum Pseudomonadota; class Alphaproteobacteria; order HIMB59. The sequence continues at coordinate 24,076 of PBDW01000016.1, forward strand.
TGTGCCAATTTCTGGAATTTCTAAACTATATCTATTTAATAAACCAAATTCTTTTAAATATTTTTTATGAATTTTTTTTCCAATTTTTTTTGCTACCTGTGCAGTTCCAATATTCGATGAGTTAACAATAATTTCCCTAATATTGAAAGGTCCCTTCATAGGACGATGATCATTTACAACAAACTTGTCAACCTTAAGGGGTTTGTTAACTTGAAAAAGGCTTTTGTCATTAATTGTATCACTATCATATCCAATTGCCATAGTTATAGGTTTAAATGTTGATCCCATTTCAAATACACCTTGTGTTGCTGAATTAAATCTATTTTCTAATGGTGATAGGTTTAAATTATTTGGATTAAAATCTGGCATACTTGAAGCTGCTAGTATTTGACCGTTATTAATATCTAATATAATACCGACCCCTCCAAGCGCATCGAATTTATCTAATGTAATTTTTAGCTCTTCTCTAACAACATTCTGCAACCTTAAATCTAAACTTAATGTAATATCATTGTTTTTTTTCAATGATTTATTAAGACCTTTTTCTATACCTGCTAAACCATCTTCATCTATATCTGTATACCCAACTATATGAGAGGTAAGATTTCCTTGAGGGTATATGCGCATTTGCTCTTTATGAACCTGCAATCCGATCTCACCTATATTATTTATCTTAATGTGTTCAATTGGCGATATATCTCTCTTAATCCAAAAAAATTTTTTATTTTGATTTAATTTTGATAGTAATTTTTTTTGTTCAATATTAAGTATATCTGAGAGTTGCTTTGATAAATTAATCTTATTCTTTATGATTTTTGAATTTGCTGACAAAGAGTAAGATCTTACACTTGCAGCTAGAAGCACACCGTTTCTATCATATATTGATCCTCTTTTATTGTTTAAGTCTATTAATACTTTTTCTTTAATTGCAACTGAAGCAATATTTTCTGTGTTAGAAATTATCATAACATCAGTTAATTTAAACAAAATAAAAATATAAATTATAATAAATATTGAGCATGCAAAAAATACTCTTTTGTGAACTTGATTTAAAGATTCATTGTCAAATAATCTAAAAATTATTTTTCTTTTATAAACCATATCTAAATAAAAAATAATTTTTTTTAATTATCTTGAGTAAAAGAAATTCTTTTTTTATCATTTTTTGAAACTACAGGTATGAAAGAATTTAAAGAATTTATTTTATTAATAAAAGTATTTTTACTATAAATAAGAATTCTTTCTTTATTGTTTTGTTCATAGTCTAAATATATATTTGATATTTGACTTATATAATTTGGATTAGTATGCGCGGCATATTCTGAAAGCAAAACCTGATTTGTTTCCTGGGTTATAAATATTTTTTTATTAATTAAATTAATTTTTTTTTCTAATTGTCTACTTTCATGAAAAATTTGAAAACAACAAATTAATAAAATTAATGATAAAAAAAGGAATAAAGAACCAATTAAATTAGTTTTCATTTAATTTTCCTAATTTTTCGGCAACCCGGAGTTTTGCTGATCGAGATCGAGGATTGGTGGATAACTCTTTCTCATCTGGTCTAATAACTTTCTTGGTGATTAATTTTAAAGTACTTGAACCAGTATCAGCATACTCCGGGAAATGGCGGGAGGAACGCCATCTTTTACCACTTTTGTGGTTAAAGAAATCTTTCACAAGCCTGTCTTCAAGACTATGGAAAGAAACTACTATGATTCTTCCACCTGGAAGTAATAATTTTTCCGATTTTGTTAAAGCTTCTTTAAAGTCATTTAGTTCGTTATTTACAAATATCCTTAACGCCTGAAAAGTCTTAGTCGCTGGATTTTTTTTTGATAATTTATTAATTTTGGACTTAATTATTGAAGCTAATTCGTAAGTAGTTTTAATAAGTGATTTTTTTCTGTAATTAACTATTTCTTTGGCAATTTTTTTTGCGAATCTTTCTTCGCCATATTTAAAAATTATATTTGCAATTTCTTTCTCATTAAATGTGTTCACTAAATCATATGCTGAAATTCCTAATTTTTGATTCATTCTCATATCTAAGGGACCTTCTATATCAAATGAAAAACCTCTTCTTGAATCGTTGAGTTGATTTGAAGAAATACCTAAATCAAATATTATTGCATCAAAACCTAATAATTTTTTTTTCAATTGATAACTTTTAATAATTTTATCAATTTGACTAAAATTTCCTTCTATAAATTTAAATTTTTTATAATTATTTAATTTAGCAAAATAATTAACTTCAGGATCTCTATCGATTGCTATAAGTTGATTAAGATTTTTTAATTTTAAAATCTTTTTTGAATAACCTCCGCCTCCATATGTGGCATCGATAATATTTAACTTATTCTTTTTTGGAATAAACTTAATTGCTTCATCAAGTAAAACTGGTTTGTGAATATTTATTTTTTCTAAGTTATTCATTTTTTATTAAGCTTGTTAAAGATTTAAGCGTTTTCTTTTCTTCAATTAATTTCTTTCTTGATGATTCTTGTCTTGATGCGGCCATATCTGGATTCCATATTTGGAATGAGTTTCCTTGACCTATAAAAGTTGCTTCATTTCTTATTTGAGCATATTTTTTTAAGTCTTCAGGAATAAGAAATCTTCCCTCTGAGTCTATATTTACCGATCTTAATTCCGAGAATATTGATGTTGTAAAATTATCTTGATCGTCAGAAAAGATATCAAGCTGGTCTATAGTCTTTGCAATATTCTCTATTCTATTATAACCGCAAGCTTCAATTGATTTATATTTAAATGATTTAAATAGAATCAACTCAATCTTGTTTTTTTCCGTCAAGATTGCTCTATAACTTGAAGGTAAAGATATTCTTCCCTTTTTGTCTATTTTAAAAACATAAGTTGATAGAAATAATTTCATCTATAGCTCCCACCAATATAGATGGGTTATCATGGGAAATTATGGGCGTCAATGGGATATAATATTTGTTCGTATTTTGTTCTTATTTTTTTAAAGTAGATAGCGTATAAGCCGGGTTCTGTAATTTCAATTTAAATGAAATTTGATGGTCATTCATCTAGGATAAATGTCGCCATTTACCTCAAGCAGCCTACCCGAATAACATAACCTGGAACCTGGTTTTAATTATTCCTATTTGGCCTTGCTCCCAAAAGGGTTTGCAATGCCTTGTATGTTACCACACAAGCGGTGAGCTCTTACCTCACCTTTTCACCCTTACCTATATTAAATAGGCGGTTTATTTTCTGTTGCACTATCCCTAAAGTCACCTTTGCCAGGTATTGCCTGGTTTTGCGCTCCAATGGAGCCCGGACTTTCCTCTTAATACTTGATTAAGCAACCATCGCACTATCTACTTCAATCGCTAATAATGTAAAATCATTTGCTAGTCAATTATCTCTTCTACATATTTTTGAGCTAACATTATTGTGTTAAAGTTTGGTAAATTGCTTATAAAATCTTGCTGAAAATGCATTTGGAAAGCTCTATTTGTTTTAATAAAATAATCTGAATTATGATCATTTTTTGGCAACTTATAGCCAATATTTTTCAAGTTTATTTTATATTTCTCAATATCATCTTGATTTGGTGAATTATTCAAAATAAATTTATTAATTTTAGGTAAATATACGAGATTATTTTTTTCCAATATATGCCATGGAAACTTCTCACCTGGATCCATTTTTCTTAAAGGAGCCACATCAGAATGACCAAGAATATTAGTTTTTTTTATATTATATTGAATTTTTAAATCTTTAATTAGGTCCATTAGAGCGTAAATCTGATTAGATGTGTATTCTTCAAAATCTATATGATGTCCGGAATTCTCCAACTCAATACCGATTGAAAGAGAATTGATATCTTTAATTGCTTTCCAATAACTATCTCCAGCGTGCCAAGCCCTTTTTTCGCTACTTATAAATTGGTAGATTTCACCATTTTTTGTCACCAGATAATGACAACTTACTTTTGAAGAAGGCTCGCAAAGATGTTTTATTGTTTCATCTAGGGATTTCATCGCAGTATAGTGAAGAATTATAAATTTTATCTCTCCAACTCTTATGTCGTAATTTTCTGATTTATATTTGGTTATAAATTTCATTCAAAAATTATTATGATTGATATATAATAAATTTAAATAATTAAATACTATGTTTTTTCCAAAAAAAGTACTTCTAATAGTCATATTAATATTGTTTATCTTCGGATGTGCAAAAAATGAAATTTCTGACGATAAAACAGAAGTTGCAGATAGTCTTCCTGAAATCGACTATATAGAAGCTAAATTATTACTAGATAACAATAATTTCGAAGAAGCAAAGACGGCTTTTAATAATATAGATAGAAAGTACCCTTTATCTAATTGGGCAATTAGGTCAAAATTAATGATAATATTTATTCACTATTCACAACTTGAATATGATGAAGCGGCAGTGAAGGTTGAGAGATTCATCTCAAAATATCCAGATTATAAAGACATAGATTATGCATATTATATAAGAGCACTTATAGCTTACGAACAAATTAAGAATCCAGCGCTAGATACTTCATTTACTCAAAAATCTTTAGGGTATTTTGAAGAATTAATAAGAAGGTTTCCTGATAGTAAATATGCAAAAGATGGAAGACAAAAAATTATTTTAATTAATACAGTTCTAGCAGGTAAGGATATGCATATTGCAATGTATTATTTGAATAAAAAAAAGTATCTTGCCTCACTAAATAGGTATAAAAAAGTTATAAGTAATTATGAAACTAATCGTTATACCCCTGAAGCTTTGTATAGAATTGTAGAGATTTACTATATATTGGGTATGAATGATGATGCTAAAAAAGTTGCCGCGGTTCTTGGTCACAATTATCCAGAAAATATTTGGTATAAAAGAAGTTATAAAATAGTAGGTGACACAGAAACAGTTATCTATGAAGATCTTAATTGGGCAAAAAAATTGCTTAAAAAAGTATTCTAAATATATGAAAAAAAAAATTCAGTTATCCAATTCAGAAAAAAAAGCGCTAAATGAATTAAAATCACTCTCTATTCAAATAAAAAAATACAATGATGCGTATCATAAATATGATAAGCCAATAATTTCTGATCATAAATTTGATGAATTAATAAAAAAAAATAATGAATTAGAAAAAAAATTTCCATATCTTAGATTAAAAACAAGTCCTAATGAATATGTTGGATCCAAGGTTTTAAACAAATTTAGCAAAATTAATCACAAACTTCCTATGCTTTCATTGGGAAATGCCTTTAATGAAAATGATTTAATTGAATTTATTAAGCGGATAAAAAAATTTTTAAAAAATGAAAAAATAATTTTAGAATTTTCATGTGAGCCAAAAATAGATGGTTTATCAATAAATTTAACGTATAAAGAGGGTGTTCTAATCTCTGCGGCAACCAGGGGTGACGGATTAATAGGTGAAAATGTCACTGAAAATATTAAAACTATTAAAAACATACCTCAAAAAATTAATACTAATAATTTTCCCAGTCTAATTGAGATAAGAGGAGAAATTTTTCTTGAAAAAAAAGATTTTATATTATTAAATTCTAAACTTGATGATAAAGAAAAATTCTCTAATCCTAGAAATGCTGCAGCTGGCAGCATACGTCAACTAGACATAAACATAACTAAAGCAAGACCGCTTAAATTTGTTACTCATGGAGTTGGATTTATTTCAAAAGAGTATTTAAGTTTAAAAAAATTATATAATGATATGTCTTTATGGGGTTTTGCACCAAGTAAATACCTTAAGTTTTCAACAAAACTTAAGGAAATGCTGAGATATCACAGTGATTTAAATTTAAAAAGGTCTTTAATAAATTATGATATTGATGGAATAGTTTTTAAATTAAATGATATAGAATTGCAAAAAAGACTTGGCTTCGTTGGAAAAAACCCACGTTGGGCAATTGCTTACAAGTTTGAATCAGTTAAGGCTTTTACTAAAATTAATTCTATTGATTTGCAAATAGGCAGAACAGGAGCAATTACTCCTGTAGCAAGACTTGAACCGGTAAATATTGGAGGTGTTGTTGTCTCAAATGCAACTTTGCATAATTTTGATGAGATAAATAACAAGGATATTAGAGAAAATGATATAGTTGAAATTCAAAGAGCTGGAGACGTTATTCCTCAAATTCTTAGAGTATCAAAAAAATTATCAAAAAGAAATAAAGCCTATAAACATCCTGTAAATTGTCCAATATGCGACTCTATTCTTATAAAAGATGAAGATGGGGTTATTTATAGATGTCTAAATTACTATAAATGCAAGGCTCAAATTATTGAGAGATTAATTCACTTTGTATCTAAGAAGGCTTTTAATATTGATGGTATGGGAGAACAGCAGATAAAATTATTTTGGAATCGAAAATTTATAAAAAATGCATCCGATATATTTAATATAGATAAATTTAAAAATGAGATAATTGAGCTCGAAGGTTGGGGTAAGCTTTCATATAATAACTTAATTAATAATATTGAAAAAAGTAAATCTATAAATATTGAAAAATTTATTTATGCTCTTGGAATTAGATTTGTAGGAGAAACAACATCACAAATTCTTTCAAAATATTTTGATTCAATTGAATCATTAATTAAAAGTGCAAAAAATATAAAAGAATTGGAGGATATTGATGGTTTAGGACCGAAAGTTATAAAATCGATATCAGAATTTATAGATAATAAAGATAATATTGATGAGATAAGAAAAATTGCCTCAAATTGTCAGGTTATTAAAAGAAAAGAAAAATTTACAAAAAGTATTTTTAACAATAAGACAGTAATTTTTACTGGCAAGTTAAATGAAATGTCCAGGGAAGAGGCAAAAAAAAGAGCTTTAGATTTGGGTGCAAAAATTGCAAGTTCAATATCAAAGAATACAGACTACCTCATTTATGGTGAAAATGCAGGCTCAAAATTAAATAAGGCTAAAGAATTAAAAATATCTACTCTCAGTGAGAAAAAATGGCTTTCAATGATTTAATCAAATTTTTTATTAATATACCTTAAAAAAATCATTTTAGTACCAAATTTGTCAAATTGAACTTGAGCTGTTTCCCCTTCAATTTTTAAAATATTCCCATTACCAAATTTTTTGTGCAATACTTTATCGCCTTCGTTAAACAAATTTGTATTTTCGAAATCTTGATTGAAATCCCATTCATCAAATACTTTATTGTTATTATAAGATATTAATCTTTTTTTTCCAGGAGTTATATTGTCAAAATCCTGTTCTTCAATTTGATTAAGTTCTTCAAAACTACTTTCTTGATTATAAACCTCTGAGTTAAAAATTTCTAAATCTTCTTTTGGAAGCTCATTAATAAATCTTGAAGGTCTATTAAAATCATGGGAAGCATAAGAGTACCGGTTTTGATTAACAAATGAAATAGATACCGTTTTTCTTGCTCTTGTAATAGCAACGTAGGCTAATCTTCTTTCTTCCTCCAAGCCTTCCTTGCCTCTTTCTTCTATGGACCTTTTACTAGGAAAGACTCCTTCTTCCCATCCTATAAGAAATACATGGTCAAATTCCAAACCCTTTGCGCTATGTATTGTCATTAAATTAATCTTATTATCTTTAGATGAATTTTCATTTTCAGATACTAGACTTATATGTTCTAAAAAACTGCCGAGATTTTGAAATTCTTTTAAGCTATTTATAAATTCATATAAATTATCTAATTTATCGAAATTATTTATGTTATTTTGTTGATTGTTTTCATTCCTAACAAGCTTCATATATCCCGAATCCTCTAATATTAATTCAGAAAGTTCAATATGATTCATATCATCCTTAAGCTTATTCCATTTTAATATCTTTGATATTAAATCATTTATTTCTATCTTCCCTTTAGAATTTTTTGCAGATCTAAGATATTCTCTAGTCGCATCAAACATAGATATTTGTTTTTCTCTAGATATTAGAGATATCTTTTTTATAGTAATTTGGCCTATGCCCCTCCTGGGAACATTTATGATTCTTGCTAGCGCTAAGTCATCAGAAAGATTATTTGATATTCTAAGATAAGCAATTGCATCTTTAATTTCTTTTCTTTCATAAAATCTTAATCCACCAACAATTCTGTAAGGAAGGCCTATATTCAGAAATCTTTCCTCTAATGCTCTGGTATGTGCGGCAATACGCATCAATATAGCTATTTCATTCAGAGAGATATTGTCTTTAATTAATAATTCAATTTGGCTTGATATACTTTGAGCTTCTTCTTTTGTTTCCCAGTGCCCCTTCACTTCAATTTTATCACCTATATTTCCTTCACTCCAAAGCTTTTTACCATATCTGCCCTTATTATGACTAATTAAATGAGATGCGCAATTTAATATTTTTTTTGTAGATCTATAATTTTGTTCTAGTCGAATGATTGTATTTGTATAAAAAAATTTTTCAAAATTTAATATGTTTTTTACTTCAGCACCTCTCCACGAATAAATAGATTGGTCATCGTCTCCTACGCAACATATATTTTTATGTCCTTCATAAAGATATTTTAGCCATTTTTGTTGTGCAAAATTTATATCTTGATATTCATCGACCAGTATATATTTAAATTGATTTTGATATCTTTTAAGAATATTTTTGTTATTTCTAAAAATACTTATGCAATGAAGTATTAAATTTCCAAAATCACAACAATTTAATCTTAATAGCTCTTTCTCGTATATGTTATATATTTTTATAACATTTTTTTCATATTTTTTTTCTTTCATATTATTAATATCATTAGCCGTTAACGATTCATTTTTAAATCTGTCGATAAAACTTAAAAAATAATTTGGATTTTTTTCAGAAGTATTAATTTTTTCAATCTCACAAATATTTTTTATTAATTTTATTTGGTCTTCTTTATCAATAATTACAAAATCATTTTTTAAACCTACCTCTTGTGCATAAGATCTTAAAATTTTTGCACAAATTGAATGAAAAGTTCCAACCCACCAACCTTCTAAAGATCTATTAAACATATCTCCTACCCGTGACCGCATCTCGTTTGCCGCCTTGTTGGTAAATGTTACTGACAGGATTTGATTTGGAAGAGCTAGCTTCGAAGCTAAAATATAATATATTCTCATTGTTAAAACTCTTGTTTTTCCGCTTCCGGCTCCGGCTAAAACAAGGCAACTTTGCTTGGTTTTTTTCACAGCTAATAATTGTTGATTATTTAAAAAACCTAGATTTTTTTCGATATTAATCATAAATAAAACATTAAATTAAATAATTATACATATATAATGATAATAAAAACTGATAAATACAGCTATCAAAAGATGTCTATTTTATCCAAGATTATTTTTACAATATTGTTATTTATAACCATTTTGGGACCGGCAAAAGCTGATGATAATGGAATCGAGAGCATAGAAAATGAATCTTCAGATTACGAAAAATCTATGTACAATGAAGAAATTTATGATCCGTTTGAGCCAGTAAATAGAGTTATTTTTAAATTTAACAATGTTGCTGACAAAATAGTACTTGAACCAGTTTCAAAAGGATACAGAAAGCTTCCTGCCCCAGTTCAAACTGGAGTCGGTAACTTTTTTAATAATTTAAAATTACCTTTAGTTATATTTAATCAATTTTTACAGGGACAATTTGGAAACGCCGCAGGATCAGCCGGAAGGCTTGTAATAAATAGCACAGTAGGTCTTGGAGGTTTAGTAGATGTTGCCGAAAAATTTGGGTTAGAACAACAAGAAGAAGATTTTGGTCAAACATTAGCTACATGGGGAGTTGGAGATGGGCCTTATCTTGTTCTTCCGATTTTTGGACCTTCTAATTTAAGAGATGCGGCAGGACTGGTTGTAAGTTCAGCAACTGATCCTGTAAATGTTTATTTAGCTGATCAAGGTGAAGGAGAGTGGATTGTTTATAGAACAACAGGTAATGCTGTAAATCAAAGGGCAAGAATTATCGATGAAGTAAATACATTAAGGGAAAACTCTGTAGATTACTATTCTGCAGTTAAAAGTGCATACCATCAGAATCGCTATGCGGCAATTAGAGATAGAGATGATGATCAGTTAACGCCAATACCAGTTATTTCTGTGGAGTTTGAATAATTAAATGAGAAAAGTTTTATTATATTTTATATCTCTATTTATAATATTTAATACACAATATGCTAACGCAAATAAAGATAATGCGAAAAATTGGCTAAATAATGAAATAAAAAAAATTATTGATATGTATAGAAATGATGACATTGATACTATAACTAAGCTAGATGCTATAGAAAGTGCTATAAATAATAGTTTTGCAGGAACAGGAATCGCTAGATATGTTGCTGGTGAAGCTTGGAAAATCTCATCAAAAGAGTTACAAGATGAATTCGTAATATTGTTCAAAGAGCACCTATACCTAACTATAGGTTCATTAATGCAAGGATATTCAAATCAAGAATACGAACTTACCGATTCAAGAAACGATAAAAATGAAGGAGTTTACCTAATTGATATGGAAATTAGACAAAATGATCAAAAAACAATGGTAACATGGAGAATTAAAGAATCTAAAACTAGGTTTTATGTTATTGATTTAATAGTCGCAGATATATCACTTGTTTATACTAAAAAAGATGAATTTAAATCACTTTTAAAGAAAGTTGATAATAACTTAGCAGAATTAAATATGCTCCTAAAAAAGCAAAATATTGAGAGTTATAATAATCTAGTTAATTAGACTTCTAAATAACCTTTGGCATAATTTTTTACATATTCCAGCATAGAATAAACACCGTTTCTTCTGCTTGGTGTCAGAATATTATCAAGACCTAGCATATTTAATTTCCCAAAATCAGATTCAATTATTTCTTTTGGAGATCTGTCCCCATAGATATCTATTATAATAGAAATCATACCCTTTGTAATAAAAGCATCTGAATCCCCTAAAAAACTTATGGTACCTTTATTATAATTCGGAACCAACCAAACCTGAGCTTGGCATCCTTTGACAAGAAAGACTTCTTGCTTATATTTTTCAGGAAAGTCTCTAGATTTTCTACCTTGATCAAGCAAGTATTTATATTTATCAATAGGTTCGTCAAAGAAATCTAGTTCTTTTTTATAATTTAAAATTTTTTCTTCTATGTCCATCATAATTATATTTATTTAAACTGTGTAATAATCTTTTTCAATTTCTTGAATCCAATTATTTATGTTGTTTATCCTATTTTTGGAAGAAGGATGAGAGCTCATAAATTCTAGCGAAGGTCCACTTTCAGAATTTTTCATCATTCTTTTCCAAACTTCAGCAGATTCATTCAAATTAAATCCTGACATTTTCATAAAAGCCAACCCCATATAATCTGCCTCACTTTCCATAGCTCTTGAAAATGGAAGCATTATGCCAAATTTAAGTATTCTGTTATAAATATTTGGATTTTGAGCAATAATATTTCCATAATCTGTTTTTAAGATACCTTGTGTACCTAGTGAAACAACAGAATGTTGGGTCAATTTTTCAACCGTATGTCTCGCAAATGCATGTGCTATTTCATGACCCATTATTGATGCAATACCGTCAGAATTTTTTGCTATTGGCATTATTCCAGAATAAAAGGCTATTTTCCCTCCCGGCATACACCAAGCATTTTTTATTGGGTTTCCATTATTATCCTTAGCGTCAATAAGTGAAAATTCCCAATTAAAATTTTTAACTGGGCTAGGTTCGGACAATTGATTGTAATATTTATTTATTGAATTTGATAAATGATAGCCTATTTCTTTTAATTCTCTAGATTCATCTGTATTTTCAATTAAAATATTTCTTGACCTGGCATCGTTAATGAATTTTGCATATTGTTTTTCAATAACTTGATTTAAATGTTCTTCATTTCTATATATTTGAGGAATTCCACCGCCAGTTGGTATGATAATAGGAAGGTTATACCTGTAAAAATTTAATTGTTTTCTTTTGGTTATGGGAACTTCAGCACAACTTGGTAATATTAGTGCGGAACACGTTGAACAAAAAATTCCATAAAAAAAATTTCTCCTAGATAACTTTTTATAGCTCATACACTTAATCGCCCAAATATATTCCCAATCCTCTAGCAGTTCTTACCAGTCGACCATTTGGATTTACTTTTCTAGATTTATTAATGATTTCATGCAGACTAACATCAGTTACACCTCGATTTTGCCATACCGCAATACGGTTAAACTTATTGTTTGCGATCATATCGACAGCATGAACTCCAAACGCACTTCCAACAAGTCGATCTCTTGAGCTTGGCTGCGAACCTCTTTGAACGTGGCCTAATACTGTAACTCTTGTTTCAGTATCAGTTAATTGTGATATTTTATGAGCTAAGTATGACCCTATCCCCCCTAATCTTATTTGGCCACCTGTATGTTTAACTGTAGCTTTAGTTCCATCTTCTTTCTTAACTGCCTCAGCAACAACCATAAGAGCGTGGTTTCTTCCTTGTTGGCGAATTTCTTTTATATGTTTAGCAATTTTTATTAGATTGTAATTTATTTCAGGAATTAAAATTATATCTGCTCCACCTGCTATTCCCGCATTAAGTGCTATGTGTCCTGCGTCACGTCCCATTACTTCTAACACCATTAATCTTTTATGACTAGCTGCTGTTGGTTGAAGCATATCCAAAGCACTAGTAGCAACTTCAACTGCTGTATCATATCCAACTGATATTTCGGTTGAGTTTACATCATTATCTATTGTTTTTGGGATACCTACAAAGTTTAAACCTCCTTGATCTGAAAGTTTTTTTAGAATCTTCATTGATCCATCACCACCAATACCAATAAATGCGTCTAATCTTAATTTTTTATAACCATTTATAATATCTTGGGATTTATCTTCATATTTACCATTTTCCATCTTAAAACGAAATGGGTTGCCTGAACTTGTTGTTCCTAAAAAGGTGCCGCCTTGACGAATCAAATTTCCAGTAAACCTTTTGAGTGTCAATTTCTCGTATTGCAAAGGTCTTTGCATTAATCCAGTTGTTCCATCGCGTATTCCGAATACTTCCCATCCATACTTTTCTATAGCTCTATATGTAACGGCCCTAACTACTGCATTTAATCCACCACAATCGCCACCACTAGTTAAGATTCCAATTCTTTTAATCTTCATATATCTTCTTAAATCTCCTATTAAATTTTATATTTGAAAACCTATGTTTATTGTCTATCATTATACATATATCAGATTTTTTTTGCATATCTTTGAGCATCCATTTAGTAATTTTTTCATAATGCATAATAAAATATTTAAGTTTTTTATCATTAACTTTTTCATTTTTTTTATAATCACTATTTGGAGACTCAATTTCTTGAAGCTTTCTCCAGTCAAAAACCCTCCGAAAATTAGGGACTTTTAAAAAAATATTGAGGTCAATCTTGCTAAACAGTTCCTTATAATTATTTTTTAATTGATTATTGTAATAATTCCTCCAAACATAATCTTTATCAAAATTTTTCTCCAATTCATTAATTGGATTTATTAATATTTTTTTAGGAACTGGCGAGGCTTTTACGCACCATCCCTCTAACAATACTATATCAGGAATAAATGAAATTTTAATTCTTTTCTGCATTCTCTCATCAAAAAACTTACTAAAAACTGGTATTTCTAAATTTTTATATGCTTTGTTCTGAACATCATTAATAGTTTGATTTAATAATTCTATATCATGTGTTCCTGGAACTCCTCTAGTTTTTAATAATGGATGGATGTTATTGGCCAGGCATTGTCTATCACTTTTTGTATGGTAAAAATCATCAATACTAAGTATTAAAACTTTTTTTTTCAAAATATTTTCAACTAACACCTTTAATATTTTAGATAATCTTGTTTTCCCAGAACCTTGGGCTCCAGAAATCCCTACATTAAGAACTTTTTTTGAATTATAAAAATTAATTATATTTAATAATGGTATATAGTATTTTTTTATATCTTTTAGATTAATTGAAATTTTTAAAGAATTTAAATTTTTTTTTATTAATAACTCTTTTTTATAATATTTATCTATTGTCAATTGTATATTTCCTGAAACTATCTCATAAACTTTCTAAGTATTCTTGCTGAATCTTCTGGTACGACATCCATTACAAATGTGCCCGCCATTGACTCTGACCCTGCCAGTATTTTAGGCCTATTTTTAGATCTTAATGGAGGGTAAAACTCTGTATGAAAATGAAATTTATTATTATTTAACTGAGGCGCTGCGTGAAGACCCATTATGTATGGACATTTTTTTCCTAGAAATAAATCATATCCTTTAACTACTTTTTTTAGAGATCTTGCGTAAGATTTTATTTGTTTATCATTAAAATTCCAGGGACCAGCAACCTTTTTTCTAGGAATAATCCAAACTTCGTAAGAATATCTTGCAAAAGGAGGAACAGCAGCAATCATATCATCATTTTTGTATACCCAATATTTTTTATCAAGCTCTTGCATTATTTCACCTAGATAATTTTTCTTATTAAAAATTTTTTCTTCATTTTGTATAACTGGTGGAATAAATGGATAGGCATATATTTGTCCATGAGGGTGATGAAGGGTAACTCCACATTCTTTACCTCTATTCTCAAAAGGCATTACATATTTAATATCTTTTACTTTTAAAAGCTCGCGATACCTATCTATCCATGTGTAAACTAATAATTCTAAACGCTCAATTGACATATCAGCAATAGTCTCATTATGTTTGTCGGAATAAATAATAACCTCAGAACTCCCTTTTGAAATCTTAGTTCTTATTTTTTTTAATTTAAAATTTTTTTTATGAAAATTAAAACTAGCCCACCTGTTTGGAAAAACAGCAATTTCAAATTTTTTAAATGGTATTTCAGTCGGATATTGAATTTTTTTTGAAGGGCAAAGTGGGCAATATTTTTTTGAAGGAAATGCTGTTCTATTTTTTCTACCAGGAGAGTATGTAATCCACTCATTTCTAAAAGGATGCCACCTCATATGCGGTTTAGAATCAGCTGAAATAGCTAATTCTTTTTCAGCTTGTTCCGTATGTTTTTTATACCCAAAAAGTAAAATATTTTTTTTATCGTTTCTTACAAATGATCTTTTATAAATTTTTTTCATCTAATTATAACCTTTTAGATTCTACCATCAATTTAAATAAACTGGTTTTAATGACAATTAATATTTATAAGATAATTAATAATAATGATTACATTATATTTTTAATAATTTAAATTAAAATTTAAATTTTATGAATAAATTTTATAAAATATTCAATGAAAATTTTATAGCAAGGGCTAAGGCCCATGCTAGAGTAAATTTAATTGGTGAACACACCGATTATACAGAGGGATATGTGTTGCCCACCTTATTAAGACAAAAAACTGAAGTTTACATTTCACTTAGCAAAAATAAACACAATGTTTATTCACAATATTTTGATGAAAAAGTAAGTTTTAATAATTTGGCTAAATCTTCAAATAGCCATTGGATTGACTATATAAAAGGATGTTTAGCAATTTTAAAAATAAATAAATATTTAAAAAATGATTTTTTTAATATCTTAATATTTAGCAACATACCTATTAATAAAGGTATTTCATCTTCAGCTGCAATTTGCGTAGCGTTGCTAAAAGCTATTAGAAATTACTACGATTTAATTATAACAGATAAAGAAATTGCACTATTAGCACAAAAAGTCGAAAAACAATATATAGGAGTTAAATGTGGAATAATGGATCAGATGGTTTCTTCGATAGGAATATTAAACAAAGCATTTTTTTTAAATTGCAGAACTTTAGAATATGAATTGATAGATATTCCAAAAGATTACATATTCAACTTAATAGATACAAAAATAGAGAGAAATTTGAGAGCAAGTTCCTATAATCAAAGATATAAAGAATTAAAAAAGGCTGAAAAATTTTTAAAACCTAAAAAATTATTTGAATCTTCATTAGCAGATTTAAATAAAAATAACTTTGATGACTTAATAAAAAAAAGAGCTAGGCACGTAATTACAGAAAACATAAGAGTTTTACAGGCAAGGAAAGCTTTAAAAGATAATGAGTTAAATTATTTTGGAAAATTGATGAACAAAAGTCACTCTTCTTACTCAAAAGATTTTGAGGCATCAAACAAAGAGATTGATTTAATGGTTAAAAGGTCCATTCTAAGCGGTTCCATCGGTTCCAGATTAACTGGAGGTGGTTTTGGCGGCTTTGTAGTATCTCTTGTAAATATTAATAAACACAAGAAATGGAAAACAAATATGTCAAAAATTTACAATAAAAAACAATTTTTATTATAATTAAAATTTAATTAATGAAAATTAAAAAAAAATTAATAAAAAATGATAATCAAAAAATATATTCTATCGAATTTGAAAATGATAATGGTTTTAAGATAAAATTTTTGAATTTTGGTTGTTATATTCAAAGTATTATAATACCTTATCCAGATTTAAAAAAATCAGAAGATGTAATTATAGGATATGAAAATCTAAAAGATATTATAAATGATAAATCATACTTTAATTCAGTTATTGGAAGAGTAGCAGGTAGAATTTCTAATTCTTTTTTTATCTTAAATAAAAAAAAATATTTACTATCAAACAATGACAAAAAAAATCATATTCATGGGGGTACTAGAGGATTTAATAAAAAAATATGGGAAATTATTAAAATAGTGAAAAATTCTAATTCAATTAGTTGTCTTATGTATTATAATTCGGCTGATTTGGAAGAGGGTTATCCAGGAAATTTAAAATGTTTTGTGGAATATCAACTAAACAATAATAATCAAATTATAATAAATTATAAAGCAATTTCAGATAAAAATACCTTAGTTAATTTAACAAATCATAACTATTGGAATTTTAATGGTCATAACAAACACTATGGCAATATTTACAATCATTTAGCTTTAATTAAAGCTGATAAATATTGTGAAATAAATAAAAAATTATTACCTACCGGTAGAATTATTAAAGTGAAGGGAACTAAATTAAACTTTAATAGTTTTAAAAAAATTAATCCAAAAGTGCTCAAAAGTTCTGGGATAGATAATTATTTTATACAAAATAAAAAAAATAATCAAATTAGTAAAATTGCAGAAGTATATAGCCCCTTAACAAAAATGGGTATGACAATATATTCTAACCAACCGGGTGTTCAATTTTATTCGGGCAATAATATGAAATCCAAATATAAAGGGAAAAAAGGGAAATATTATGGTGTTCATTATGGTTTATGCTTTGAGCCGCAAAAATATCCTAACGCAATTAATATAAATAATTTTCCTAGTATCATATTAAAAAAAGGTGATATTTATAATTCAAAAATAAAGATTTGCTTAAAAAATAAGTATTAATTATATAATTATTAATTTTAAATTTAAATTTAGCCACTTTTAAACAAGTGGCAAAGATTTGAAGGAAACCCGATTTTTACAATATCACCTACTTTTATATCGGTATCACCTTCTGTAGCGACAACTAGTGGTTCATTATCTTTCTCAAAATATAAATAAGTACCTGATCCAAGTTTTTCAATAACAAATACTTTACCTTCCCAAACTGCATCATTATTTTGATTAATTGTAAGATGTTCAGGTCTAACTCCCAAAGTAACCTTATCCCCACTTTGAAAGGATTCTGATTCATTTTGAACTACTATTCTTCCAGAACCCATAATTTCAACTTCAATATTATTACTATTTGCACTTAATACACTTGTTTTAATAAAATTCATTTTCGGGGATCCAATAAATCCAGCAACAAATAAGTTTCTTGGAGTGTTATATAAGTCTAACGGGGATCCTTCTTGTGAAACCTGGCCCTCGTTTAAAACAACTATGTTATCTGCCAATGTCATCGCTTCTATTTGATCATGGGTTACATATACCATTGTTGCATTTAATTCATCATGAAGTCTGGCTAATTCGACACGCATTTGAACTCTAAGTGCGGCATCTAAATTTGACAAAGGTTCATCAAACAAAAAAACTTTCGGTTTTCTGGTTATAGCTCTTCCAATTGCTACACGCTGTCTTTGACCTCCAGACAATTGTTTTGGTTTACGTTTTAAATAGTCTTCAATTTGTAGAATTTTTGCAACCTCTTGAACTCTTTCGCTTATCTCATCCTTTGGTCTTTTTTCTAATTTTAGGCCAAAGGCCATATTATCAAAAACTGTCATATGTGGATATAGAGCGTAGGACTGAAACACCATAGCAATATTTCTTTCCTTTGGCGGAAGATCATTTACAACCTTGCCGTCAATCGAAATAGTTCCTGAATTTATATTTTCTAATCCAGCTATCATTCTTAGCATAGTGGATTTACCACAACCACTAGGACCTACAAGAACAGTAAAAGACTGGCTTTTAATATCTAGTGAAACATCGTTTATAACGTGATTTTCACCAAAAAATTTATTTACTTTATCTATTTTAATATCTGCCACTTCATCCTCATTAGAGCGATCTTACAAGTTAAAGATTTATACCACACCTATAGATTTATAAAATCTATAAAATCGGATTTTATAAAATAATATGTATTAAAAAGACTACTCAATATTTGGTGGGCCCGCCTGGATTCGAACCAGGGACCACGCCGTTATGAGCGGCGCGCTCTAACCAACTGAGCTACAGGCCCAAGCATTAGGAATGTAAATGCTAAAAATTTACTATATCTATTTTATATTATTGTATAGCAAAAAAATAAGGTATTTATTAATTATTTATTTAAAATTATATTTAGTTGTGCAAATAAAAATTTTAAAAATCTATATATTAATTTTTTGTTTTAGTATATTTCCTTGAATATCAACTGTCATTAAGTCCTCGCCTACTATTATCTTCTTTTTATAATCTTTTGAAATATTCTGAATTAGTAGTTTTTTATCAAAATCAGGGGGAACAAAATGTGTTAAAATAAGACTTCCTGCATTAACCTTTTTTGCTATTTTTCCTACTTCATTAGAAAGTGTATGGTATGACTTTACGTTATTAATAGTTTCTAAGCTTCTCATTCCATGTATTGGCTTAATTTCATAATCAATAAAAACCTCATGGAGTAGTAAGTCGGTATTCATTCCAAATTTTTCAAGGTTATCACAAGGTTTGGTATCTCCGCTTATAGTAATTTTTTTTCCTTTATTCTTAAAGTTATAACCAAAAGCATAGTTTATAGGCCTATGATCTACTTTAAAGAACTCGACTTCAATATCCCCTATATTTATTTTTCCATCTTCATTAATTTCTGTAATATCTAAATTAAATGCTTCAATTGAATTTCTTTTTTCGTAATTTATCCTCATTTGTCTTTCTTCATTCCAAAGAGACATAAATGAATTTAAAAAATTTTTAGTTCCAATGGGTCCAATAATTTTCCATTTATCTTTTCTGTACTGATGCCAGCTTGAAATAATTAGTTGGTAAAAATCTATAACGTGGTCTGAATGAAGATGTGTCAAGAGAAGATAGTCAATATCTGTACCATTTTTCCCAACTTGAAGCATTCTTTGAGTAATCCCCGATCCACAATCAATAAGGATCGTTGTATTTTCACTTTGGATTAACTGAGAAGGACCATATCTTATTGCGTTAACCGAAGGACAACCGGTTCCTAACAAAGTTAGTATCATTAATTATCTAAAAAAGTTTTGAGTTTTCTTGCTCTTGTTGGATGTTTTAATTTCCTTAGTGCCTTTGCTTCAATCTGACGTATTCTCTCTCTCGTTACGCTAAATTGTTGACCAACCTCTTCAAGTGTGTGGTCGCTATTCATTCCGATACCAAAACGCATTCTTAACACTCTTTCTTCTCTGGGAGTAAGTGAAGATAGAATTCTTGTAGTAGTTTCCCTTAAAGAACTTTTCACTGCAGCATCAATTGGAACAACAACACTTTTATCTTCGATAAAATCACCAAGAGAACTATCTTCTTCGTCTCCAACTGGAGTTTCTAAACTTATTGGTTCTTTTGCTATTTTAAGAACTTTACGAACTTTTTCTAGAGGCATATGCAATCTTTTTGCCAATTCATCTGGTGTTGGCTCTCTGCCAATCTCATGAAGAATTTGCCTAGACGTTCTTACAATCTTATTTATCGTTTCAATCATATGAACAGGTATGCGAATAGTTCGAGCCTGATCGGCAATTGAGCGTGTAATTGCCTGCCTAATCCACCATGTTGCATATGTAGAAAATTTATACCCTCTTCTATATTCAAACTTATCCACTGCTTTCATCAATCCAATATTACCTTCCTGGATCAAGTCTAGAAATTGAAGACCTCTATTGGTATATTTTTTTGCAATAGATATAACTAATCTTAAGTTTGCTTCTACCATTTCCTTTTTTGCCCTACTTGCTGCTCTTTCCCCCTGTTGGACTGTGCCTACAATTCTTCTAAATTCAGTTACTGATATTTCTGCAGCTTTTTCTATTTCCTTGATATCAACAAATATTTTTTTAACTATAATGTCGTTTTTGCTATAAAAAATATTCCAATTTTTATCTTTAAATTTTTCTAAAGAAGATAACCATTTTTCATCTCCTTCATTGCCTAAATAATTTGCTATAAACTCTTCCCGTTTTATACCGCTATCATTTGCAAGTCTTAATAGTTTCCCTTCACGCATTAGTAACTTTTTATTCAATTCGTATAAATGATCCATTAACGCTTCGATAGTTGGTGAATTTAGATGTACCCCCTTCATCAATTCAATCATTTCACGCTGGATTTTCTTATATTTTCTTTCAGCAGAGCGGTATTTTTTTTCGTTTGATTCAATATTGATTTTTTGTAACTCCAATTGAGATTTTTGAAGTTTTTTGAAAGTTTTTGCAATATCATCAAAGTCCTTAAGAACGGCGGGTTTTAGTTTTTCCTCCATTGCTGCAAGAGAAACATTTAAATTATTTAACTCCTCATCCTCTTCATTATCCTGGTTTTCTTCTTCATTAACATCTTCATCATTTTTTTTAATGACTTCTTCTTTTTTGGCTTCTTTTCCTGATTCAATAATACTTATTGGATCGTTGATATTATTAGCACTAAAATCAGAAACATCATAAGTTGCTTCAAGATCAACTATATCTCTTAATAACATTGTCCCATCTTTAATTGAGTCTTTCCAGCTAATAATTGATCTGATTGTTAAAGGGCTTTCGCAAATAGCGCCAATCATCATTTCTCTACCAGCTTCTATTCTCTTTGCTATAGCAATTTCTCCTTCACGACTAAGCAGATCCACACCACCCATATCGCGCAAATATAATCTTACTGGATCATTCGTTTTTCCAACTTCTGATTTTTTGTCCGCACCAAGACTATCTGAAACCAAAGAATTATCAAAATCTTCTACATCCGCAGCGTGTTCTTCTTTTTTATTTACGACAGAAATTTCGAGTTTAATAATTTGTTGTTTTATTTCTTCAATTTTTTCTGGAGTTCTAATTTTCTTGGGTATTATTTTTTCTATTTCTTTGTTAAGTACATAACCTTCTTTTTTACCCTTGCTTAATAAATCATTTAGTGATTTTTTAACTCTTTCTTCTAATATTTCTCTTTTTTTTCTTTCTAATTCTAACTTTTTAAACTCTCTTAATTTTATTCTTTCTTTTCTTTTTTTTACAATTTCTAGCTGCTTTCTTTTCTTAACTTTTTCAGCAAGTTTTCTTCTTTTGATGCGTTCTGCAAGTTTTCTTTTCTTGATTTTTTCAGCAAGTTTTCTTCTTTTGATGCGTTCAGCAAGCTTTTTTTTCTTAAGCTTCTCTGCTAGTTTTTTTCTTTTAATACGTTTTGTGTGTTTCTTTTTTTTCTTAATTTCTGACAGACTTCTTTTGTTTGCTTTAGTTACAAATCTTTTTTTATTTTTATTTTTTTTAGTTTTTTGTTTATTTTTCTTTTTCTTTCTTAACACCATTCAAACCCCTTAAGTTATACATCAATCTTATCTATATAATCATAACTTAGATTTTTAAATTCGTTCCACTTTAACGCTGAAGAATCTGACTTAAACTCTTTAAGGCTTTTATCTATTTTTAAAGAATTTGAAAGCCTAGTCTCAATAATTTTGATAGATTCTTTAATATAATTTAGGACATCTTTTGACTCGCAGTTGGGTGATGAATAAGGAAAAAGCTGGTAAATCTCAATATTTAGAGACTTACTGATAGTTTTTAATATATTTTTATCCTCAATTGTACCTATAAGTGTCTTTGGGTCCATATCCATATTTTTTTCCTTTGAAATCTCTGAGAAGCATTTTGATATGTCAAAATCCTTAAAATCAAATTTTATTAAATCTTCAATTAAGTCAGGTCTTATTGATGGATGGTTTATAAAACCAGCCAAAAAAGATAAATATTCTTTTTTTTCAAGACTGCTAATCTGATTCTCAAATTTAAAGTTATTTTTTCCAACTTTACTTATATTTTTATTAAAAAAATAAAACAGTTTATTTCTAAAATCCTTTTTATAAAAAAACTTAACTTTCTTATCATCAATAAGATTGGTTATATCGTCAAAATATTTATCAAAAACAATTTTTTGATCAGGGGTTTCGTATACGAAAGACATTTTTGCATAATCAAATATGAAGTTTGACAAATCTTTGGTTCTTTTAAAGAATGTGCTTGCCTCACTTTTGTTTGTAGAATTTATAAAACTATCTGGATCATGATCGTCAGGTAATTCTAAAAATTTTAAAGAGTAACTCGGTTTTAAATGTTTTAATGCTAGTAGTGCTGCCTTAATTGATGCTTTTTTGCCCGCTTTATCTCCATCAAAAATTAAAGTAGGTAATTTGCAAACCTTCCATACCAACATTAATTGCTCATATGTAATAGAAGTTCCTAAGGGGGCAACTACACTTTTTATTCCTTTATCAAATAAAGATATAACATCCATATAACCTTCTGAAACTAGAATATTTTGTTTTTTTCTTGCAATTGATTTTGCCTTATGAAAGTTAAATAGTATTCTACCCTTTTTAAAAATTTCACTTTCGGGTGAGTTTAGATATTTTGGCTCTCTTCCATCAAGAGATCTTGCCCCAAAACCAACTATTTTAGAATCATAATCATAAATTGGGAATATTAACCTTTTATAAAAAAAATTTCTTATTTTTCCATCTTCATTTTTCTTAAATAAATTACTTTCAATTAAATCTTTTTCTGTGTATGCTTTTTCTAAAAGATATTGATATAAATTTATGTTCTTGTTTTCAGTATAACCTAATTTAAATTCTATTATTGTATCTTTCGATATTTTTCTATCTTTTAAATATTTGAAACTTATATTATTTTCATCTAATAATAAATTATTGTGGTACCAACTTGATGCAGATTCTAGAATTTCATATTTTCTATATATTTTAAAGTTATCTTTATTTTGACTTCTAATATCAATGTTGACACCTGCTTTTTTGCCAAGCTCAATTACTGCATCTTTAAATGAATAATTTAAATAGTCAGTATAAAATGAAAATGTATCCCCCTTAGCACCACATCCAAAGCAGTAATAAGAAGATGTATCATCATTTATTTTCATTGAGGGGGTTTTTTCATTATGGAAAAAACATAAACACCATAAATCATTCCCTTTTGAAATTAAATTTATATGCTTGGACAACTCATCACTTAATTTGATTCTTTGTTTAATTAGATCAATTTGATTTCTAAATGAATCCATATTTATTTTAAGAATTCTTTAGCTATTTTTCCCGCAATAGAAAAATCTAGTTTTCCAGAAAATTGTTTTCTTAATTCAGCCATTAATTTCCCCATTTCCTTTATTGAAGACAGGTTTAAATCTTTTATAACTTTTTCAACTTGCTTTTTAGTCTCAGCTTCACTCATTTGTTCAGGTAAAAAAAGTTGGATTATTTCAATTTCTTTTAGTTCAGAATTTACTAAATTTTGCCTATTTCCTTTTTTAAACATTTCAATGGACTCTTTTCTTTGTTTTATTAAAGTCTGCAAAAGTGAGATAATGCCCTGATCTGACAATAATTTTGAAGCATCACCATCTCTTTCTAAAATATCCTTGTCCTTAATTGCTGATTTTATAAGCCTTAGGGTTTTTATGCTAATTTCATCCTTAGCCTTTAGTGCGTCTATATACTTTTCTTCAATTTTTGTCCTTAAATTGCTCATCTAACACCTTACTCAATATTTGTTCATATACTTTTATCGAATCGAAAAAAATTCATATTATAGTCATATATTCATAAATTAGTAAAATAACTACGTAATGACTATATTTTATAAAAAAAATAATAGAGTATTATCTCTGCGCCTAATTATGGCAATTTATGAATAAAAGTAAAGATTTTGCTAGAAAAAAAACTACCTATTCAGCAGCGCTAATCCTTGAAGATGGCAAAATATTCTGGGGACAAAGTCTCGGTTTAGACAAAACTGTAATTGCTGAATTGTGCTTTAATACTTCAATGACCGGCTATCAAGAAATTTTAACAGATCCTTCATATGCTAAGCAAATCATCACATTTACATTTCCCCACATTGGGATTGTAGGAACAAATGATAATGATAAGGAATCATCTAAACCTTTTGCATATGGATGTGTACTTTCACAGGAAATAAATAACCCTTCTAACTGGAGATCAAAACAGAAGTTAAGTAATTGGTTAATAAAATATAACATTCCTTGTATTACTAATGTTGATACAAGACAGCTAACAAAAATATTATCAAATAAGGGGGCCTTAAAAGCAGCATTAATTAATTATAAAAAAGGAAAAATTAATATTAGTAAAATAAAAAAATTAGTCAATAAATGGAACGGATTAGATAATATGGATTTAGCTAGCGTGGTTTCAACAAAAAAACCTTACAAAAGTATGTTAGGAAAGTGGGATGATGAAAATAATAAATATTTAATCTTAAAAAATAGAAACAATCTCCCAAAAATAGTATGCATTGACTATGGAACAAAAAGAAATATTTCTCGTTCTTTAGTTAGTAGAAACTTAGATATTACAATATTGCCAGCTCTAACATCTTATGAGGATATTATTAGTCATCATCCAAATGGAATTTTTTTATCAAATGGACCTGGTGATCCTAAAGCAACAGGAAAGTATGCTGTAAACATAATAAAAAAATTAATATTTTCAAAAATTCCAATATTTGGAATTTGTTTAGGACATCAAATTATATGCTTAGCGCTTGGGGCAAAAACTAAAAAAATGTATTTAGGGCATAGGGGAGCAAATCATCCAGTAAAAAATTTATTTACTAATAAAGTGGAAATCACAACCCAAAATCATGGATTTGAAGTTATTAGAAATACATTGCCAAAAGAAGTTGTAGAAACTCATGTATCGCTCTTCGATAATACTAATGAAGGAATAAAGCACCTTAAGTTGCCAGTTTTTAGCGTTCAATATCATCCAGAAGCAAGTCCTGGACCGAATGATAGTCAATATTTATTTGATCAATTTTATAAAAATGTACAAAAATATGCCCAAAAGAAAAGACATTAAAAAAATATTAATTATTGGCGCAGGGCCAATCGTAATAGGTCAGGCTTGTGAGTTTGATTATTCAGGAGCACAGGCGTGCAAGGCTTTGAGGGAAGAAGGTTATAAAGTTATTTTAGTTAATTCAAATCCCGCTACAATTATGACGGATCCGGATATAGCAGATAAAACTTATGTGGAACCAATAACTGCAGAATTTATTAAAAAAATAATTAAAATTGAAAGACCTGATGCATTGCTGCCCACTATGGGTGGACAAACCGGAATAAACGTAGCAATTGAGTTGCACAAACTTGGAATTCTTCATGAGTTTAAAGTTGAAATGATAGGAGCAAAACCAAAATCAATTGAACTAGCTGAAAACAGAAAGCTTTTTAATAAAGCAATGGGAGAAATAAATCTAAAATCACCAAAAAGTAAAATGGTCAGCAATATAACAAACGCACTAAAGGTAAAAAAAATGTTCGGTCTGCCGCTTGTTATCAGGCCTAGTTTTACACTGGGAGGTACTGGTGGTGGAGTGGCTTATAACCATAATGAATTTTTAGAGCTTTGTAAAAGAGGTATAAATGCAAGTCCATCAAATCAAATACTTATTGAAAAATCTGTTGCGGGATGGAAAGAGTATGAGATGGAAGTAGTAAGAGATAAGGAAGATAATTGTATAATTGTTTGTTCAATAGAGAACGTAGATCCAATGGGCATACATACTGGAGATAGCATAACTGTCGCACCAGCATTAACTCTAACTGACAAAGAATATCAATTTTTAAGAACTGCCAGTATAAATGTTTTAAGAAAAATTGGTGTTGATACCGGTGGCTCAAACGTTCAATTCGCTGTAAATCCTAAAAATGGTGAAGTTAATATTATTGAAATGAATCCAAGAGTGAGCAGGTCATCAGCACTCGCATCTAAGGCGACTGGGTTTCCCATAGCAAAAATTGCGGCTAAATTAGCGGTTGGATTTACACTTAATGAATTAAAAAATGATATAACTAAGACTACACCGGCAAGCTTTGAGCCATCAATAGATTATATTGTTACTAAAATTCCAAGATTTACTTTTGAAAAATTTACTGGAAGCAGTTCTAACCTTACAACTTCTATGAAATCAGTTGGTGAAGCAATGAGTATTGGAAGAAATTTTAGAGAATCTTTACAAAAAGGTTTTTCTTCTTTGGAGTACGGTTTTATTGGATTAGATTCCCCTAGCGATCTAAAATTAAATAGAAAAGAAATTTTAAAAAAACTTAAGATTCAATCTTCACAAAATCTACTTACTATAGGTGAAGCAATAAGGTTAAGGGTAGATAATAAATTAATAAATAAAATTAGTAAATATGATTTATGGTTTATAAATCAAATAAATAATATTATTTCAATTGAAAAAAAGATTTTAAAAAATAAAAATTTAAATAAAGAAGATATATTATATTTTAAAAAAAATGGATTTTCAGATAAGAAAATATCACAACTAACAAATAAATCTGAAATCCAAATAAGAAAGTTGAGACAAAAACTTGGAATTAGACCCGTCTATCGACTTATAGACACATGTGCTGGTGAATTTCCTTCAAAAACACCTTATCTTTATTCAACTTACGATTATAATGACGATAATCCTAGGTTTTGTGAATCAAGTCCCACAAAAAATAAAAAAATAATAATATTGGGTGGTGGCCCTAATCGAATAGGGCAAGGTATTGAGTTCGATTATTGTTGTGTTCATGCAGCTTACGCAATTAAAGAACTTGGAATTGAGACGATAATGGTAAATTGCAATCCAGAGACTGTTTCAACAGATTATGACACATCAGATAGATTATATTTTGAACCTGTGACTACAGAAAGCATAGTTGAAATTTACAATCGTGAATCTGAAAGGGGTAAAATTCTGGGGGTAATAGTTCAATTTGGTGGACAAACACCGCTTAAAATTGCGAATGAATTAATAAAAGAAAATATAAAAATAATAGGCACGTCAAACGAATCAATTAATTTAGCAGAAGATAGAAATAGTTTTACAAAACTTCTTAATTTTTTAAAAATACAACAACCTAGAAACGGGGTTGCAAAAAATATAAATCAAGCAAAAAAAATTGCTGAAAAAATTTCCTATCCCGTACTTATAAGGCCCTCATATGTACTGGGGGGAAGGGCAATGGAAATTGTATATGATGAGAGATCTTTAAAGGAAGTTACAATTAATGCTATTAAAGTATCTGAGAATAATCCAATTTTAATTGATCAATTTTTAGAGAATGCAAAAGAAATTGATGTAGATCTTATTCGTGATAACTTTGGAAATATTTTTATCGCAGGGATAATGGAACATATAGAAGAAGCAGGTATACATTCTGGAGATAGTACGTGTTCCTTGCCACCATATTCATTGAATGATGATATAATTGAAAAAATTAAGTTATGGGTTACTAAAATTGCACATCAATTAAAAGTTGTAGGTCTTATGAACTGCCAATTAGCATTAAAATATGAAAGAACAATATTAGAAAAAAAAGATAATTTATACATCCTAGAAGTAAATCCAAGGGCTAGCAGAACAGTTCCATTCGTAGCAAAAGCTACTGGAATTCCCATAGCTAAAATTGCAGCAAAAGTTATGGCCGGAGAATCTCTTAAAAAACTTATTGTAAAATACAGTAAAAAAGAAACTTTAAATTTTAGTGTAAAGGCACCAGTTTTTCCCTTTAATAAATTTGACAGATCTGATTTAATTTTAGGACCTGAAATGAAGTCAACAGGAGAAGTTATGGGTATGGACATAAGCTTTCTTAGCGCATTTGCAAAAAGTCAAATTGCTGCAGGAATAAATCTTCCTAAACAAGGTAATGTTTTTTTATCTGTTAAAGATAAAGATAAGTATGAGCTGATACCTATCGCAACAAAATTAATTAAATTAGGATTTAAGCTTTTAGGAACAGTAGGTACAACTACATTTCTTAGAAAGAATAACATAAAAATAAAAAGAGTTAATAAAATAAGCGAAGGCAGTCCTCACATTGTGGACTTTCTAAATGAAAATAAAATTAGCTTAGTAATAAATACAACCTATGGTAAAAAATCTATGGGAGATAGCTATATTATGAGAAGAACTACATTAATGACAAATACTCCTTATTATACGACAATCGTGGGTGCAAATGCGGCAGTGGAATCTATAGAGGTTCTAAAAAATCTAAATATGAAGGTTAGAAGCCTACAATCTATTCATTAATTTGTTGATTAAAAACCTTTTTTAATTATTATTATTTCTAAGGAATATATTGGAGAAAAAATGACAAAGTTTCCACTGACTTCAGAAGGTTTTGAAATGCTTCAGTCTGAATTAAAACAGTTAATACATGAAGAGCGTCCAAATATAATTAAAGCAATTGCAGAAGCAAGAAGCCATGGTGACTTATCAGAAAACGCCGAGTATCACTCTGCAAAAGAAAAACAAAGTTTTATTGAGGGTAAAATTGCAGAACTTGAATCTATAATCGCACAGGCGGAAGTGATAGATGTTTCTAAATTATCAGGAAAAGAAATAAAATTTGGAGCTACAGTATCTGTTATAGAGGAAGAAAGTGGTCAGAAATCAACCTATCAGATAGTAGGTGAAAGTGAATCAGACATACAAAATAACAAATTATCAATCTCTAGCCCTCTAGCAAGAGCACTTATAGGCAGGGAAAAGGGAAGTATGGTTGAATTCAAGAGTCCCAAAGGAATTAAAACATACAGTATCAAATCTGTACAATACAAATAAATTAAATTGATTAATAAAAAAAACTTATGGGCAATAACAGATGGATCAAGTGGTATGATTAGTCAAGTTATTGGACTTTCTAAATACCTATCAAATAATATTAGCCAAAAAAAAATAGAGGTTAAATGGCCATGGTCAAAACTGCAACCTGGTATCTTGCCTCCATTTAGTAATAAAATATTTAATTCTGATTTTCTAGATAATTACCCTCCAGAAATCGTCGTTAGTTGTGGGAGAAAAAGTGTCTACGCATCTTTATATCTTAAAAAAATATTAAAAAAGGATCTAATATCTATTCATATACAGAATCCTAAAATAAAAACATCAAATTTTGACTTTGTTATAACTCCAAACCACGATGATATTTCAGGAGAAAATGTTTTATGTTCTGTTGGGGCTTTAAATCATATTACAAATGAATCTGTTAAAACGGCAAATAAAATGTTTGATGTTCCTAAAGAAAAAAAAATTGTCGCGGTATTATTAGGAGGTGAAAATAATCACTATAGTTTTAGTAAGGAAATTCTGATAGATTTAATAAATAGAATAAATAATTTAAATAAAAAAGAAAGAATCTATTATTTTCTTTTTATATCATCAAGAAGAACTCCGAAATATTGCGTTCAGCTAATTCATCAATATTGTGAGGGTGAATTTTACGTTTGGGATAACAATGACCCAAATCCATATTTATATGCCATTAAAATTGCAGACTTTTTTATATTGACCTCAGATACAATCTCAATGATTTCAGAAGCTTCTTCAACTGGAAAGCCAATTTTTATTTTTCATTTGCCATATAAAAGAAAAAGCGCAAGATTTGAGAGTTTTCACAGGGAATTTAGGGATAGAGGAATTACAATGCCCTTTGACAACAATTTATACCCAATATCCTATGAACCCCTTAATGAATCTAAAAGAATCGCTGGAATATTGAATACAAGAATATTAAATAGAATAAATGATTGAATTTTTAAATTCATTAAAAAGTCGCAAAGGCTTTAATAATCCATTCAAACATTGGGAGATAAAACATCCCTTAAATCAAGAAACTATAAATGAAATTAATTTAGCTTCTGTGCCAGAAGGAGAACATAAATATGATGGCACACGTGCAGCAGATTATACAGGGGGTGGAGTTGATGGAAAGCTTAGACTATTTATTGATAAGGCTAACTCTCAAAAATATCCTAATTTAACAACATTGTTAAGAATACTTCAATCTAAAGAATGTCAAAAAATTGTTTCCGAATGTATTCAAAAGGATTTATCAAATTCATTTGTTAGACTGGAGATTATTGCTGATAAGATAGGTTTTTGGCTGAAGCCTCATAAGGATATTCAAGAAAAAGTAATGACAATGATGATTTGGGTTAATATGTATGATGAATCTAGAAATCTTGGTACAGATTTTTATGATCAGGACTTTAAATTAGTAAAAACAGCACAATATATAAATAATACTGGATATTTTTTTTCCTCTGGTAATGATACTTGGCATGGCTTAGAGAAAAAGAAAATAATTAAAGAAAGAAGATGCATACAGCTAAATTATGTAAAATTTAATACGGATTGGCCAGTTGAAAAATAGTTTAAAAATTAATTACTATGAAAAATATTAAAACAAAATTATTAATTATTGGATCAGGGCCGGCTGGCTATACTGCTGCAATTTATTCAGCAAGAGCAAATCTTAATCCTGTTTTAGTTGCAGGATTACAGCCAGGGGGCCAAATGACAATTACTACAGATGTTGAAAACTATCCTGGTTTTGGAGATGTTATCCAAGGACCTTGGTTGATGGATCAAATGAAGATTCAGGCAGAAAAAGTGGGTATGTCATTTCAAAATGACATTATTAATAAAATTGATTTATCAAAAAAACCTTTTAAAGCTATTGGAGACAGTGGAACAGAATATTTAGCAGATTCAATTATAATTTCTACTGGGGCGCAAGCAAGGTTCCTTAATATAAAAAGTGAAAAGAAATTTATTGGATATGGTATTTCAGCATGCGCTACTTGTGATGGCTTTTTCTTTAAAGACAAAGATGTCGCAGTAATTGGCGGCGGGAATACTGCCGCCGAAGAAGCATTATTTTTAACAAAGTTTGCATCAAAAGTAACTATTGTTCACAGACGAGATAGTTTAAGGTCTGAAAAAATACTTCAGGATAGATTATTTAAAAATTCAAAAATTAATTTTATTTGGAATAAAACTGTCAACGAGTTTGTGGGAAAAGAAAATGATAAATCTTTAGATAAAATAATTTTAAAGGATGTAAATTCTAATGATTTATCAGAACTTAAAGTTGACGGTGTTTTTGTTGCAATAGGCCATGATCCTTCTACTAACTTGTTTAAAGGTCAAATTGATATGGATGAAGATAATTATATAATTACAAAATCAGACAGCACCTTAACCAGCATTGAAGGAGTTTATGCAGCTGGAGATGTTCAAGATAAAACATACAGACAAGCTATTACTGCAGCAGGCATGGGATGTATGGCAGCTATTGAAGCAGAAAAATATTTGGCAAAAAATACCTAGCCTTGACGAGCCTTCATTCTAGGGTTTTTTTTATTAATTATATAAATTCTACCCTTTCGTCTAACGACTTTATTATCTTTATCTCTATTTTTAGCCGATTTTATTGAGTGTCTTACTTTCATTTTCTTATAAATTTTTAATTTACTAAATTGAATGCTTTCTTTTGTCAATTAGATTAACTAAAACTAACTATGAGAAATTTTCAACTTCCAGGAAGATCAAATATATTAAGCGAAAAGGGAATTGCGGCAACTTCCCATCCGCTAGCCTCCTTAGAAGCCATATCAGTTCTTAAAAATGGGGGGAATGCTATTGATGCTGCAATTGCTGCATCTGCAGTTCTTTCCGTAGTTGAGCCAAATGCTACGGGAATTGGTGGAGACTGCTTCGCCATTATTGCTCCTGAGGGAAAAAATCCAGTATCTTTTAATGGATCGGGTATTGCATCAGAAAAATCAACTTTTGAATTTTTTAAAAAAAATAATATAAATAAAATTGATCTTGAAAGTCCTCATTCTGTAACGATACCTGGAGCTTTAGATGCTTGGTCATGTATGCATAAAAATTATGGAAAAATGGATTTTGAGAAATTATTCATAACAGCTATAAAATATGCTGAAGAAGGTTTCTACGTCACAGAAGTTGTATCTTCAGAATGGCAAAATAATATAAAAAAACTTAGTAATAATAAAAATTCAAAAAAAATTTTTTTAAAAAATGGAAAGAGTTTTAATTTTGCTGAAAAGCATTGTAACGAAGCATTATCACAAACATTAAAAATTGTTTCGAAAAAGGGTGCTAGAGCATTCTACGAGGGTGACATTGCAAATGATATTGTAGAAAGTTTAAATGAAATTGGTGGAAACCATACGCTTGAGGATTTTTATAAGCAAAAAACGATAGTAGATAAAACAATTTTTTGTAACTACAAAAATCTAAAAATTCATCAATGCCCCCCAAACGGGCCAGGAATTACAGTATTAATTATGATGAAAATAATGGAGGCATTTGAAATTTCCCAATATGATAAAATGAGCGTAGAACGATTTCATCTGGAGGCAGAGGCTACAAAGTTAGCATATCAATTAAGAGAGAAAAATATTGGTGATCCAAATTTTAAACAAATTGACATTGATGAAATTTTATCTCCAAAAACAATTGAGGATCTAATAAAAAAAATATCAATTAAAGAATGTTACAATATTGGTGAATTAAATATTCCTGCGCATCCTGAAACTGTTTATTTAACTGTTGTTGATAGGGATTTAAATACTGTATCCTTTATAAACTCGATTTGTTTTGCGTTTGGAAGTGGAATAACGACAAATAAAACAGGGGTTTTGCTGCAAAATCGTGGAACAAATTTTCGTATAGAAAAAGACCATCCAAACTGTATAGATTCACTAAAAAGACCTTTACATACAATAATTCCGGGTATGGTAATGGATAACAATAATGAAGTAAATATTTCATATGGCGTTATGGGAGGTCAATTCCAACCTGTTGGTCAAACACATTTATTGAATAACATAATTGATTATAAAATGGATATTCAGGGAGCAATAGACTTTCCAAGAGGTTTTTATTTTAACAATCAATACAATTTAGAAGAAGGCATTAGTGAAAATATTAAAGAGCAACTAAGAGTATTGGGTCATAAAACAGTAAATTCTCAAAGTCCAATTGGTGGTGGACAAGTAATATTAATCGACAAAGACAAAGGGCTTTTGATCGGCGGTTCAGATTCCAGAAAAGATGGGTGTGCTATAGGGCTATAGGTTATTCATCAAAAACATTATTATATTGCCGACCTACTCTAACAAAAGTTGTGCACTTACTTAACTGTTTAAGGCTTGGTGCGCCTACATATGTGCAACTGCTTCTTATTCCACCAAGTATATCCTGTATTGTTTCTTTGAGTGGACCTTTGTATTCTATCTTAACTACTTTACCTTCACTGCTTCTGTAATCTAACAAACCTCCGTAATGCTTATCTATTGCTGTCTCTGAACTTGAGCCGTAGAATTCAATATATTTGTTATTATCTTTTTTTATTAGTTTTCCACCGCCTTCATCGTGTCCTGCCAACATACCGCCCAGCATTACAAAATCAGCTCCTCCACCAAAAGCCTTTGATATATCTCCAGGGCATGTGCATCCTCCGTCAGCAATGATGTGAGCTCCTAGTCCATGCGCTGCATCTGAACATTCAATCACAGCACTTAGTTGGGGATATCCTACACCGGTTTGTATCCTTGTAGTACAGACGCTGCCCGGTCCTATTCCAACTTTTACAATATCCGCACCACTTAAAATCAATTCCTGTGTCATATCTGCAGTAACAACATTCCCAGCTATTATAGTTTTATTAGGGAAATCATTTCTTACTGATGATATAAACTTACTAAAATGGTCAGAGTAACCGTTAGCGACATCAATACATAGAAATTGAAAAAAATTTAACTCCTTAAGTGTATTTTGAACTATCTTATATGCTTTTTCATCAGTACCGCAGCTAATTGAAACAAAAGGGTAGATTTTCTTAATACTTGGAAATTTTTTTATGTTATCTAATTTATGTTGTTTAGTAAGTGCAGTTATCATTTTGTATTCTGACATTATTTGTGCAACATTTAATTCTCCAACACCGTCCATATTACTTGCTATGATGGGTATGCCAGTCCATTCAAAATTGCTGTATTTAAATTTATAGGTCCTCTCTAGGTTTACTTCCTTTCTACTTTTTAGGGTGCTTCTTTTCGGTCTGAATAATACATCTGAATAGTCTAATTTTATTTCTTCTTCAATTCTCATACTTTTTAATAAAATATAATTTGCATCATTGCTTTAAAAAATTTCGATCTTTTGTGGATAATTCTATATCAAAATGATAATCCAATAGTGATAAATATGAATAAGATCATTGATAAAGAAATTATTATAGAAAAACAAATTTTTGACAATTATTTCAAAGTGTTATTGTCGAAAAAACTTAATAAAAGCTATTTAGATAAAGTGATGCTTTATGGCACTTTAAATGGCGGAAAAAGAATAAGACCCTACCTGATAAAGCAATTTTCTTTGTTAAAAAACGTTAAATCAAAAAGCTATTTAAGACTAGCTGCGAGTGTAGAAATTATACACTCTTATTCTTTGATACACGATGATTTGCCAAGTATGGACAATGATAATTTTAGAAGAGGAAAGCCTAGTGTTCACTATAAATACAATGAAGCTCAGGCAATACTTGCTGGTGACAGCTTACATGATTTAGCATTCGAGATACTTTCCGATCAAAAAATGAATAAAAATCCATTGATTCGATCAAATTTAGTATACCAATTATCAAAAAGTCTTGGCGCGGCAGGCTTAGCTGGCGGACAATCTTTAGATTTGCTTTTTGAAAATAAAAATGCACCAATTAGTAAGATAAAAAAAATGTATGAAATGAAAACCGGGGCTCTATTTAATTTTTGTTGCACGGGCCCTTTTATTATATCAAAAGCTAATAAAAAAGAGATAGATTTCGCTAAACGCTATGGTCAATTTTTTGGATTGATTTTCCAAATAGTGGATGATTTTATGGATGTATACGGAAATAAATCTTCTATTGGCAAAACCCCTGGCAAAGATGCAAAACAAAAGAAAAGTACGATTTTAAAACATTTGAACAGTAAAAAGCTTAATATATTTTGTAAAAAGATTAGCTCAGAATTTATTAAATCAAATGAATATTATTTACATAAATGGCCAAAATTAAAACTTCTTATATTCTACTTAATAGATCAACTGGATTGATTTTTATTTTTTAATAAATCAAAATAACTATGTACAATAATTGTTATAATAATTAACCCTCCTCCTATAAGTGCCTTAATACTTGGCGCTTCATTGATAAATATCCAAACCCATAATGGTCCAAGTGTAGTTTCTAAAAGAAAAAAAAGTGCAACCTCATGTGCAGGGATATATCTTGGAGCCAATGTTATTAAAGCTAAGGGTATTGTAACGCAAAATAAACACATAATTGGTATCAGAAAAATATCGTTACCTATTAAGGTAAAATCTTTTACAAAATATATTACAAATATCGCGGTAAATAATTTTGCTATTAGCAAAGATGGTAAAAAGTTTACCAATTTACCGTATCTGAGAACAACTTGACTTGCAGCTACAAGCAGAGCTGTAATAAAACCAAATAAGTCGCCAATAAATCTTCCTGCTGTGTATGAATCATAAAATATGTATATCGTAAAGAAAATACAAAGAATTATTGCAATCCAAGTTCTTTTTTCTGGTAATTCTTTTAAAAAAATTCCACTAAGAATTGCAGCCATAAATGGTGACAAGCTTAGCATTATAAGGGTATTAGCAACATTGGTGTTTTCAAGAGATACAATAAAAGTGATGTTTGTAAAAGCTACTATTAAGGCATTTACAATACCTGCAATACCAATAGCAAATAATGACTTTAAAAAATTTTTTTTATAATACCATAACAGTCCAATTAATAAAAAAATGAATGGCAAGAATCCTCTATAGAATACTAAATCCCAGGAATTCAATCCTACCATACGTATAAAAAGGGAGTCAGGAGTAATAAATAATATTCCTATTAATGCTAACATTTTTCCTTTTTGTTTATCTGTTAAATTATTCATTTAATTATCTCTAAAATATTATTTATAAGAATATTTTTTTGAAGGAAATTTTTTCATTCGAACTTCTTGTGAAAATTTTTTAACTGCTTTTTTGATTTGAGATGGCATATTTAAATATGTCTTTACAAATTTTGGTCTGGAAAAATCCGAGTTAAATCCCAATAAATCATTTATAACTAAAACCTGGCCGTCGCAATTAACCCCTGAGCCGATTCCTATAGTAGGAATGTCAATTATGCTGGAAATTTCTTTAGCTACATCTTCGACTATGCATTCAAGAAAAATTAAACTTGAACCCGCATCTTGCAATTTTAATGCTAGATTTATTAATCTTTTCCTTTCATAGCTATTCCGACCTAATATTTTTATTTTCGAGAAATCTCTAAATGACTGCGGCCGTACACCAATATGAGAAATAACATTAATTTTTTTCTTAGCAAGATATTCAATTATATTGATATCTCTCTGACCAGCTTCAATTTTGATTGATTGGCAACTTGTAAAGGCTAATAACTGTTTGGCATTATTATAAGCATCTTTTTTATTTCTGAAGGATTGAAAAGGCATATCAATTATCGTGAAGGGCCTTTGAGTTGATTTAATAACAGCCCTGCCATGTTTTTTCATTAATTCAAGCGTCACATTTTGAGTGTTTTTCATTCCATAAATCACAGTACCGAGAGAATCTCCTACTAATAAAATATCTATATAACTTTCTATAGTTTTGGCAAAAGAGGCAGTATAAGAGGTTAAGCAAACTATAGGTCTTTTATTTTTTAAATCTTGAATGTTTGTGATATTTAATCTTTTCATAATGTTTATATATGTTTTGTATATTAAATATTTTTTTTAGTAAATTGTAATGTTATTAATTAATACTAATAATAATTCAAAATAATATTAAAGAGGCTAGTTCTAGTATATGAATTTACAATATAATAAACTATCAATTCCAGAATTATCTAAAATTGTTCATTTGCTAGGTGAGGTTTTGGGGCTAGTAATTAAAAAACACGAGGGAAAGCAGTATTATGACAAAGTTGAAAAAATACGTCTATTATCAAAGTCTAGCAGAGGTAATAAAAATTATCAAGAAATTAAAAAAAATTTTAATAAGTTAAAATTAAATATATCTAAATTAAATGCAAAAGAATCATTAATCATTGCTAGATCATTTAGTCAATTTTTAAATTTTGCTAACTTAGCTGAATCACTTTACAGTGTATACAAATTAAATGAAAATAAAATTAAGAATCCTGGAGTTACACAAGAATTTATAATATTGGAAGAAATAATAAATAACCTTATAAAAAATAAATCTATTTCTAAGAATAGTTTCTTTAATATTGCTAAAAAACTTAAAATAAATTTGGTTTTAACTGCTCATCCAACAGAAGTAAAAAGAAGGACTGTTATTCAAAAATATGCAAAAATAAATAATATAATAGAAGATTTTAACTCTAATAAAAATAATTCATCAATAAAATACTTAAAACAAAATTTATATCAGGAAATGACTTCAATATGGAAAACAGATGAAATAAAACGATCTAGACCAACACCTGTTGAAGAGGCAAAGTGGGGACTTGCAGTTATAGAAGACAGTCTTTGGAGCGCTGTTCCTAAAATTTGTTCCCGATTTGATGATATAATATTTCAATTTACGGGGAAAAAATTGCCAATTAACTATTCTCCAATCACATTCGGATCCTGGATGGGTGGTGATAGAGATGGCAACCCATTTGTTACAGCTAAAACAACAGAAGAAGTTGTTTTATTATCTAGGTGGATGGCTGCTAATTTGTATGAAAAAGAATTAACTAAATTGATTCAAGATCTTTCTATGCATGAATGTTCTAATACAATTTTAAGAAAAGTTAAAGGGAGTAGTGAACCATACAGAGTCTACCTTAGACCAATAAGAAATAAAATGAAAACCACTCAGAAGGCTATTGAGTTATACTTGAATGAAAAAAAACCTTTAGATCAAAATGCATTGGTTCAATCAATTAATGAGGTCATTCTTCCATTAAATGTAGTTTATAATTCTTTATGTAGTATAAAATGTGATGTTGTTGCAAATGGCTCAGTTTTAAATTTATTACGACGAGCCTTTGCTTTTGGTTTAAATTTAGCTAAAATAGATATTCGGCAAGAATCTTCCAGGCATACCAAATTATTAAACTCAATCTGTAATATTAATGGTTATAAAAATTATGACAGTTGGAGTGAGACAAAAAAAATATCTTTCATATCGAGTAAATTTAAATCAAAAAAGAAGCTCATTCAAAAAAACATAAAACTTGATAATGAAGATAATGAAGTATGGTCTACTTTTAAAATGATAGCAAAGTTACCTAGAGAATGTCTCGGGGGATATGTTGTATCTATGGCATCAAATGTTTCAGATATCTTATCAGTTATGCTATTACAAAAAGAAGCAGGAATTAAGGATTATCTTAGTGTAGTTCCATTATTTGAAACTCTTTCTGATCTGCAAAATTCTCACAATACTATTAACAATCTTTATAAAGTTAAGTGGTACTTGAAAGGTTTAAACAAAAACCAAGAAGTAATGATTGGATATTCAGATTCTGGGAAGGATGCAGGTAAATTTGCAGCAAGCTGGGCACAATATTGCGCTCAAGAAAAATTAAAGAATGTTTCAAAAAAATTTGGAATAATATTAACCTTATTTCATGGCAGAGGAGGATCAGTTGGACGCGGCGGAGGCCCTGTTTATGCAGCACTGTTATCTCAACCTCCTGGTACCGTAAGCGGAAGCACAAGAGTAACAGAGCAAGGTGAGGTTATTCAACAGAAGTTCAGTACTGAATCTTTAGCAGAATATAGTCTTGGAACATATATTGGCTCAGTATTAGAAGCTACACTAGCACCACCAATTAAGCCAAAAAAAGAGTGGGTTAAATTAATGGATAAAATGAGTGAGATAGCAAACAATTCATATAGAAAATATTTAATGGAAGATCAAAATTTTTTAAAATACTATAAAACCATAACTCCTCAAAAAATTATAGGGCAATTGTTTATTAGCTCAAGACCAGTCAAAAGAAAAAAATCAAATGACATTAAAAATTTGAGGGCAATACCGTGGGTGTTTGCATGGACTCAAATCAGATTTATTTTACCTGCCTGGCTGGGAACTCTGGAAGCTTTTGAATATGCGGAAAATAAAAAAAACATTAAAGTGTTAAAGGAAATGTTAAACAAATGGCCTTTTTTTTATGAGATGATGGATATGCTGGATATGGTCCTAACTAAAACAGATCAAAGAGTTATAATTAACTATGAGGAACATTTAGCTGATAAAGTGTTAAAGAATACTGGGAAAAAATTAAGAGAACAACTTACAAAACTTATATATCTTAACAAAAAACTTATTTCAAAAAATATTTTAAATCAAAGAAAAGGTTACAGGGAATCTGTTAAAATAAGAAACACATATGCGGAAACATTAAATTTAAT
Organism: Pelagibacteraceae bacterium; assembly: GCA_002717485.1. Lineage (GTDB taxonomy): Bacteria > Pseudomonadota > Alphaproteobacteria > HIMB59. The sequence goes on from PBDW01000016.1 coordinate 64,050, forward strand.
ACAAGCTGATATTATGAAAAAAATTAATAATGAAAATTTTAATAAAAAGCAAAAGAATGATCTTATGGATGCAATGATGGTAACCATAGCTGGAATTGCAGCAGCTATGAAAAATACAGGATAAAAGATTAATAATAATGAATTTAAAGTTTGATAGAATAAGCTTAGGGCATTTTCCAACGCCAATTGAATATCTTCAAAATATTACCAAACATCTTAATGGTCCAAAAATTTACATAAAAAGAGATGATTGTACGGGCCTAGGAACAGGAGGTAATAAAACAAGAAAACTCGAATTTTTAATGCCTGATGCAATTAAAAATAAAGCTGACCTTATCGTAACTGTAGGTGCTATTCAATCAAATCATACCCGCCAAACTGCTGCTGCCTGTGCAGTACTTGGGTTAAAATGTCTAATAGTTTTAGAACAAAGATTAGCTGATGCTCCAAATGCTTATATGACTTCAGGTAATGTTTTCTTAGATAAGCTTTTTGGTGCTGAAATTATTTTTTGCCCAAATAAAAAAGATGTTAAAGAATACGCTGAAGAAATAATGATTGAAAGAAAAAACAAAGGTGCTAATCCTTATTATATTCCTGTTGGAGGAAGTAATCATATTGGTGAACTTGGATACGTTGAATGTATGAGGGAAATAATTCAATATGATAAAGATAATTTATTTACTCATATTGTACTGGCAACAGGGAGTGGCGGAACACATTCAGGGACTGTAGTAGGTAAAACATATTTCAAAAGCAATGTAAAAATTGTTGGAATTAGTGTGAAAGATGAAAAAAATATTCAAGAAGAAAAAGTTTTTAAACTAGCGCAATCAGCTTGTAAGTATATTAAATGTGAGCCGCCTCAAAGAGAAGACGTATTGGTATTTGATGGTTATGTAGGAAGCGGTTATGGAGTTCCAACTGAAGGAATGAAAGAAGCAGTAAAATTAATGGCTACTAAAGAAGGAATTCTCTTAGATCCGGTATACTCTGGCAAATGTTTTAATGGGCTTCAAGACTTAATTTTAAAAAAATATTTCAAAGACACAGATAAATTACTATTTATTCATACCGGTGGTGCGGCTTCACTCCATGCATATGAATGGGCTTTTTAATTTAATAGTAATAAATATGGTGGGTGCGACAGGATTTGAACCTGTGACCCCTGCCGTGTCGAGGCAGTGCTCTACCGCTGAGCTACGCACCCAAAAAAAACTATAATATCTCAGTAATAATAAATATGCAAAAATTGGATAACAGATATTAATAAAAACTTATATTAAAAATTTATAATTTAA
>PBDW01000017.1 GCA_002717485.1 Pelagibacteraceae bacterium
ATATCCATAATAATATGAATATAATCCATAGAATGCCCTTCAGGATTCTTTACTATTTCTTTTTGGTATGAATTATAAAATTTATTAACAATTTGGTTAATTTCTTTTTCTTTACGATTTAAAAGTGCTGTTCTGAATACTGTCTCTGACCAACTGCGCATTGTAGGAATTAAATTTTCTGCAAAATCATTTTTAGTCATTGTTTTAATATTTTTTTTATAGCTTTCTTTGTATGGACATTTAGTTAGTCGAGTTTTAATTGATTTAAGTCTTAAGCCAGATTTGTATACTTTAGAATTTTGATTATCAAAAGGTTTTCTAAATTCTGATATAGTTCTATAATGTTGAGTAAATGTTGCAGACTTATATTCATCTTCTGTAATGATTCCATTATTTAGTAATGATTTCCAATGATATTCAAATCTATCAAACATTGAATATCCTCCAGTATTTCCTAGATAACGACCAGATTCATCAATTCCAAAATTTAAACATATAAATCTACCTCCTTTAACTAATTCTTTTGATCTACTTAATAAAATAGATTCCCAATCTTTAAGTGCTTGTTTTTCAAATTTTAACCTTTCTGAATGATTTGCTCCTACCATATGAACATGATTAGTTATTTGGCATGGTTTCTCTGAAACATAATGCATAGCTGTAGCGGAAAAACCTAGAGATAATGAATTATCAGACATCAATTGCTGATGAAAACCTGTTCCAGAACCATGAACAAAAATATTAGAAAATTTTTTTTGAAATGATAATTTTGGATTACCCTGCATTCCTTGCATGATTCTAAATAATGTCGAAAAATCATTTGAAGCAAGATCTGTATATAATATTTCAATTTGTCTAAAATCTTTTTTTTTTCTAATATTATTTATTAATTTAAACCACATTTCTTGGCTAGTTCCACCATCAGCACTTCCAAAATCAGCCATTCTTAAAATTTTCATTTTTGGAATTTCATTAATTGCTTTTTTCATTAATATTTTTGTAGCATCTATAGCAATTTTTGCTCCGATAGTTTTTTCAGAATAATAACCAGAACTACGCATAGAAAGAACAGATTGTGTGTTTAAATTTAAAATATTATTTTTTGACATTGACATTCTTTGTTATTATTATGATCATTAATAATATGAATATAGAGTTAACAATTAATGAAATCAAGTCATTAAAAGATAATCAATTATCAACCAACCATAATATTTTAGAACAACATTCAAGAGGAGAGGATTATTATTTACCTAAATTACCAGATGCAGTATTCTTTGCCAATACAACATCAGATATACAAGAAGTAATAAAAATATGTGCAAAAAATAAAACTCCTGTTACTGCTTTTGGAAGCGGGACTTCTCTTGAAGGACACGTCCTTCCTTCAAAAGGAGGAATAACAATAGATCTTTCTAATATGAAAAAAATTCTAGAAGTAAATGCTGATGATTTAGATTGTAGAGTTGAATCTGGAGTTAATAGAATATTATTAAATGACAATTTAAAAGATAAAGGTTTATTTTTTCCAGTTGATCCTGGTGCTAGTGAAGCAAGTATAGGGGGAATGACTGCTACAAATGCTTCAGGAACAAATGCTGTAAGGTATGGCACTATGAAAAATAATGTTTTAGGTTTAACGGTAGTAATGGCTGATGGATCAATAATAAATACAGGAGGAAGAGCAAAAAAATCCTCAGCTGGATATGATCTGACAAAATTATTTATAGGTTCAGAAGGAACATTGGGAATAATTACTGAAATTCAATTAAAACTGTTTGGTATACCAGAATCTATTTCATCTGCAGTTTGTCATTTTGATACCCTTGAAGGAGCTGTTAATACTTCGATAGAAATTGTTCAATATGGTTTATCTGTAGCTAGAATTGAATTGATTGACGAAGTTCAAATGGCTGCAAGTATTGAATATTCAAAATTAAAAGACATAGAAATAAAACCAACATTGTTTTTTGAGTTTCATGGAACAAAAAATTCAACAACAGAACAAGCGCAAATTGCTGAAGAAATTTCTAAAAATAATGGTGGGCAAAACTTTAAATGGGCTCAAAAAACTGAAGAAAGAAATCTACTTTGGAAGGCAAGACATGATGCTTATTATGCAGCATTAGCTATAGCACCTAACAAAAGAGCAATGTCGACAGACGTATGTGTGCCTATTTCTAAATTAGCAGAATGCATAATAGAATCACAAAAAGATTTAAAAGAAAACAACGTAATTGCCCCTATGGTCGGCCATGTAGGAGACGGTAATTTTCACATTTTAATGCTATGTGATCCAAATAATCAAAATGAAATGGATATGTTAAAAAAAATAAATGACAGATTAGTTAAAAGAGCTCTTGAAATGGGAGGAACATGTACCGGTGAACATGGTATAGGTTTTGGAAAAAAAGAATATCTAAAATTAGAACATCCTACCCTAATAGAATGGATGCAAAAAATTAAAAAGGATTTTGATCCAAATAATATATTAAATCCAGAAAAAATAATTAAATTTCCAGAATAACTAATTATTAAATTTTAAGTTTTTATTAAATCCTCTGGGAATTTTTTTACCTACCTGAGATCTCTTACCTAACCAAAATTCATAATTTGAAAGCTTTTTTAAATGCTTACCATTAAACCATTCTAATTCATCATTATTATTAAGTGTAATAACATCAGATAAATTATTATTTTTATTTCTTTGCATCAAGACACCACTACTTCTTTTTAATTTTGGAATTTCTTTACTATTAAAAATAAGTAACTTAGAATTATTAGAAACTAGAGCTATCTTATCTTTAATTGGGTATAAAACTTTAATTATTTGATCATTATTCTTTAAATTAAAAACTTGTTTTCCATTTTTATTAACAGAAGGAATTTCATCAATAAAATAAATAAAACCTTTTGAAAATTGGCTAACTATTAAACATGAAAGGTTTTTTTCATATTTAATTATTTTTATTATTTTTGAGGAATGATTTAAATTTACAAAGAAACTAAATTTTGATCCTTTAGTTTTTCCTCCTGGTAATATACTTGGATTTAAATTAAAAACTTTTCCATCACTAGTAAAAAATAATAATTTGTCATTCGATTTAATTTTAAGTATGAATTTAATTTTATCATTTTTATCAAATCCAGTATCAGTTTCTGATAAATGACCTTTATAGATTTTAAGATTATCATTAACTGAGCAGATTATAGTTAAATTTTCTATTTCTTCAAAATCATCTAAAGAAGTAGTATTATTTTCGAAATTATCATCTAATATAATTTTACTTCTTCTTTCAAGATTATTTTTATCAATATTATTCAAATAAGATTTAGATTGATCTATTAAATAAATATTAAGTTTATTTTTATTATTTATAAGACTTGATAAAAATTTATGTTCATTTTTTAAAGTTTTAATTTCATCTTTTACTGATTTTTCTTCAATCATTCTCAAAGATCTTAATCTCATTTCTAATATTGCTATAGATTGTCTTTCATTTAACTTAAATTTTTTCATTATTTCTTTCTTAGGATCTTTACTTTTTCTAATTATGTTAATAATTTTTTGCAAATTTTTATATGCTGTTAGGAATCCTAATAAAATCTCTACTCTACTTTTTATTTTATCAATCTTATGTTTAGAAACTCTTTTAACTATTGTTCTTCTGTGTTCTATAAATTTATTTAAAATTTCCTTTAATCCTAGTGTTTTAGGGATTTTGCCATCAAGTAATACGTTAAAATTACAATGAAATTTTACTGATAAATCTGTAACTTTAAATAATAATTCCATTAACTTACTTGGCTGAATATTTCTATTTTTAGGTTTTAATATTATTCTAATTTTTTCATCTGATTCATCCCAAACATCGTCTAGGGGTATTTTTTTGTTTTTGACCAAATTAGCTATATTTTCTATGATTCTAGTCTTACTTACTTGAAAAGGAATTTCATAAATTTCAATATTGTATTGACCTTTAGATAATTCAATTTTTTTCCATCTAGATTTGATAATAAAACTTCCCCTTCCCTTGCTATAAAGGTTTGATAACTCATTTTTGCTAATTAATATTTCTCCACCAGTTGGTAAATCTGGTCCATTAATAATTTTTATCAATTTATTAATTGTTAAATTAGGATTTTTAATAAGTTCCACTAATGAATTAACAACATCCTGAATGTTATGCGAAGGAATATTAGTTGCCATACCTACTGCAATACCGCTAGAGCCATTTAAAAGAATATTTGGTATTAAAGATGGAAGAACAGTTGGTTCGCGATTTTGACCATCGTAATTATCTATAAAATCAACAGCATTTTGATCAATGCCATCTAACAATGCGTTAGCATTTAAATCTAACCTTGCTTCAGTGTATCGCATTGCAGCAGGATTATCTCCATCTATGTTACCAAAATTACCCTGACCTTCAATTAATGGATATCTGATTGAAAAATCTTGCGACATCCTGACTAAAGAGTCATAGATAGCTTGATCTCCATGGGGATGAAATTTACCCATCACATCGCCTACAATTCTTGCACATTTTTTATATGGTGAGGTAGATTTAAGATTTAATTCATACATTGAATAAATAATTCTACGATGAACTGGCTTTAGGCCATCCCTTAAATCTGGGAGAGATCTAGAAATAATCGTTGAAATTGCATATGATAAATACTTATCTCCGATTATATTTTTTATATCATCATTAATTATTTTAGACATATTAGTTATCTAATCTTTGAAGAACAATTTTTTTAAAGTCAAAATACATATTAGGAATATTATATTTAGAGTTGTTATATATATGTTTCAATAAAATGCATTCAAAAAAGTTAAAAAGTAGATTACATTGTTTATAATTAATAGTTTTATTTACAATTAATTCAAATGGAAATTCAATGTAGTCATTATTTTTTAAATTTGAAAATTCATTTAAGTCAAAAATAGTTAAATTATCTATATTAATAAATCTCTTTTTTTGATTAATTTTTGAAATTTCTATACCATAACCTATTTCTGATAGATAAATTAATATCCAATTTGAAAATTCATAAAACCATTTCTTTTTACTTAGATTTGAAATTAGTTTTTTTGTTTCAATATATATATCTGTATAAATTTGATTTTCTTTTATTGTTGAATTAACAATAGAACAACAACTTAAAATTAAATATAATTTATATTTATCATCATAAATAAAACTAGAAAGTGGAGAAATAATATCTCCTGAAATCGAAGGAGGAAGATTTTCATTTTTTTTAAGTAAATTAAAATTTATAAAATTACCTACCTGGTATATAGAATTATTTTTTTTAGATTTGCCACCATAAACAATGCCTGTGCATAAGCCATTTTTTTGTGTCAAAATTTTAATGTAAAGATTTTTTTCTTTAATATTTTTGGTATAAATTATTAGGCCTTCGTCAGAAGTATTCATTTTGTTAAATCAATTGTTAAATATAAATGAATCTTTTTATTAAAATAGTGATTCAATTCTTTTTGGCTATATTCACGAATTTTTTTTATCATTTTTCCACCCTTACCTAATAATATTTTTTTATGGTTAATATTATCAGTTTTTATTTTTTGGTGAATTACAATTTGACTATTATTTATTAATTTCCATTTTGTATTAATTACTGATATTTTATAAGGTATCTCCTCATTAATATTTAACAAAATAGAATTTCTTGTTATCTCTTCTGATATAAATTCATTATCTCTATCTGTTTGTTTATTTTTTTGATATTTCCAATTTCCATTATAAGAATTATCGCAAAGATACTTAACAATTACATCCAGATTAGTTTTAGATTTAGCGGATATTGGAACTATTGAATTAAAATTACCTTGCTTATTAATATCATCAATTATTTTTAACAAAATATTTTTTTTAATTAAATCAATTTTGTTTAATAAAAGTATAATTTTTTTTTTTTCTTTTGATAATTTTTTTATAATATCATTATCTATAGTATGGGATTTTGCAACATCAAAAATGTATAAAATTACATCACTTAATAAAACTGAATTCCAAAAATAATTTTTAATATTTTTATTTTCACTTCTATTTTTCTTAATTATAGATAAACCTGGATTGTCATAAATAATTATTTGTGTATTTTTAATATTTAAAATCCCTATTATTGATTCTTGAGTAGTGTTTCTTTTTTTATTAACTATAGATATTTTCTTACCAACTAATGCATTAATTAATGTTGATTTCCCTGCATTAGTATTGCCTACGATGCATGAAGATATAATCCTATCTTTCATTATTATTTTTATATAATTTTAAAAAGTTGTTAGCAGCAGATCTTTCTGCCTCTCTTTTAGAAGAACCATTTCCAATTATTTCTTTGAAGTTTAGGCAAGATACACTAACAGTAAATCTTGGAGAATGCGGGGGTCCTTTTTTTTCAATTAGGTTGTATGTAGGAAGTTTCTTTGATTTTTTTTGAGAAAGCTCCTGAAGAATTGTTTTTGGATCATAAACTTTAAGACTTTCATCTAATATAAATTTTTTCCATATTTTTTTAATAAATTTTGTAGATTTTACATATCCACCATCAATAAATATTGCACCAATTAATGCTTCTAAAGTATCTGCTAATATCGATTTATTATTTTTAATATTAATATTTTTATCTCTAGATGTTTCAATAAAATCATATAATTTCAATTCAATTGCAATATTAGATAAGAAATTCTTTTGCACTAAATATGTGAACTTAACTGACATCTTTCCTTCGGGATAATTTGGAAATTCATTAAAAATCATATGGGCTATATTTAATCCTAATACCCTATCACCCAAAAACTCTAAACGTTCATAATCACTAACAAAACTGCTCTGTTGGCCTTTCAATCTTTTTTTAATTATACTTGAATGTTGAAAGCAACTTGTAATTAATTTTTTATCATTAAAATTATAGCCGATAATTTTTTCAATCTTTTTTATTTCATTGGTAGATATCATTCTATTTTATTAAATAATCTTGAATATCGAATTGAGTAAGGCCATTTCCAAATCTCATAAAATCTAGAATTTTCTAAAGAGAAAAAAATAAACCACGCTTTACCAACTAAATTTTCTTTTGGAATATAGCCTACTGAATTTAAAAATCTGCTATCTTGTGAATTATCTCTATTATCACCCATTACAAAATATTCATCTTCTGGAACATTGTACGTTATTGTATCATCAGCAATACTATTATTAATTAAATTAATTATTTTATATTTCTTATTCGGCAAAATTTCATCAAATTGTTGTATATTTTTTAAAGTACCATCATTATTGATATCATTAAAATTATTAATTTCTATTTGAGAAAGTGGTGAATTATTCAAAATAACCACTCCATTCGATATCTTTATTTTATCTCCTGGCAATCCTATAATCCTTTTAATGTAATCTGTCCTATTATCTTCTGGTGTTTTAAAAACAACTATATCTCCTCTTTTCGGGTTTTTTTCAAAAATTCTATTATTTATTATAGGGATTGAAAATGGAAAAGAGTGCTTTGAATATCCATAGGACCATTTTTTTACAAATAAAAAATCCCCTATTAATAAGTTTGGTTTCATTGATCCTGATGGAATATTGAAAGGTTCAACAACAAATGTTCTTATAATCAAAGCTATTAAAATAGCCCAAAAAACTGTTTTTATATTATCGTAGAATGATTCTTTTTTTTTCATTAATGGGATGAAATTATTACTAAAGCATGTGCTATATGATTCTCATCACTTAAGGTTAGGTTAATAGAATGTTTTTTATTTTTTGGAATAAGTTTTTTAAATTTTTTTAATGATTTTCCAGTCAACTTAATTTTCGGTTTACCATATTTATCATTAATTACTCCAATATCTTTCCAATAAATACCATTTGAAAAACCAGTTCCAAGAGCTTTTGAAAAAGCTTCTTTTGCTGCAAATCTTTTTGCATATGAATTAATTCTCTTATTAACACTTTCAGATTTTGTTATTTCAGTATCTGTAAAGCATCTTTTTATGAATTTATTTCCAAATTTAGATATAGTTTTATCAATCCTTCTGATATCGACAATATCTGAGCCAATTCCAATAATCATATTAATAGTTTCTACATCTATTTATGATTTTAATCATCTTTTTAATACTGCTTTCTAATCCTATAAATACTGCTTCGCAGATTATAGAATGACCTATGTTTAGTTCATTTATTTCATATATTTTTGCAATATTCTCAACATTATCAAAATTTAAACCGTGTCCAGCATTGCAAATTATACCAATTTCCTTAGAAAATTTTGCACACTCTTTAATTAAATCTAATTCTTTAACAATCTTATCAGAAGATGAATTTGAGTAATTGCCAGTATGAAGTTCTATAAAATTAGCATTTAATTTTTTACTTTTTTTTATATTATCTATGCTTGGATCAATAAATAAACTTACTTCAATATTTTGTTTATGAAATCTATTAATTGTATTCTGTAAATTAATAGAATCTAAACTAAGTCCACTTTCTGTTGTTCGTTCCTTCCTATTTTCAGGAACTAAACAAACAAATTTGGGTTTATGCTCTAACGCGATATCAATCATTTCATCGGTGACCCCAATTTCAAGGTTAACGTCAATTTTAGCATTTTTAATAATTTCAATAACATCATTATCCATAATGTGCCTTCTATCTTCTCTTAAATGAATTGTAATTTGATGAGCTCCTGATGATTCTACAATTTTTGCAGCATCTAATGGAGAAGGATAGATGCTTCCTCTGGCATTTCTTAGCGTAGCAATATGATCAATATTAACTCCAAGTCTCATAATAACTTAGCCCCTTATTCTTTCAACTGATGAAGTAGTTTTTTCCAACCTCAATGCAGCAATAATATTATTTAAATGATTGTTATCTCTTACTTCAATATCTATAATTAATTCATAAAAATCATTACTTCTATTTTCAAAATTAATATTTGAGATATTTCCATTATTCTTTGCAATTAGAGCAGATATAGCCCCAAGACTACCTGGTTTGTTAATTATAATTGTTTTTATTCTTCCAACATGTAATTCAATGTTTTTTCTATCTTGTTCCCATGAAATATCTAACCATCTATCAGACATATCAGAAAAAGATTCTAGTACCTTGCAATCAATAGTATGTACTGAGATTCCTCTTCCGGGTGTAATAATTCCAACTATATTGTCTCCTTTAATCGGTGTGCAGCAACTAGAAAGATTATAAGCCATTCCTGGAGTCAAACCTTTAAGTTTAACAGGATTAATATTTCTTGAAAAATTATCTATCTTGTTTTTAGATTTAAATTCAGGATATATTGTTTTAATAATTGAAGAAGCTGTAAAAACACCGGCACCTATCATTTCATATAAATTATATATATTTTTACAATTATATTTTTTTAATATTGGTTTTAACATATCTTCATTAAAGTTTATTTCCTCACTTCTAAAATGATTAATTAAAATATCCCTACCGAACTTAATATATTCATCTTTTTTTTGAGATCTAACAAATTTTCTAATTCTAGATCTGACTTTTGAGGTAACTGCAAATCTTTCCCATAAGGGTGATGGAGAGGATTCATTTGAAGTAACAATTTCAACCTGATCACCATTATTTAGTTTCATAGTTAGCGGTTGCATTTTGCCATTTATTTTAGATCCTACACAAGTATCACCAATTTCTGAATGAACAGCGTAAGCAAAATCAATTGGTGTAGAATCTTTTGGTAATTCAAAAATATCTCCCTTTGGTGAAAATGCATATACATTTTCTTTAAATAAGCTGATTTTTGTATCTTTTACAATATCATCTGCTGAGTTTACTTGATCCATAATTTCTATTAAATCATGCAACCAGTGATACTCTTTAGCATCTTTTGTTTTAACTGCTTTTGGACTTTTATACTTCCAGTGTGCTGCAACGCCATATTCAGAAATTTCATGCATTGCTTTTGACCGAATTTGTATTTCTATTTTTTTATTTTTAGGTCCAATAATTGTTGTATGTATTGACCTATATCCATTATCTTTTGGGACTGATATATAATCCTTAAATCTACCAGGTATCATAGAAAAGTTTCTATGAATGCAGCCCAGGACTTGGTAACAACTTCTAGATGAATTAACTATTATTCTGAAAGCCATTATGTCCGAAAGTTGTTCGAAGGTAATATTTTTTCTTTTTATCTTTAGCCAGATAGAATAAGGATTTTTTAACCTCCCATCAATTTTAGATTTTATCCCTTCCTTGCTTAAAGTTTTTTGTAAAGATTTTCTTACATTATCTATAATACTTTCGTCTCTTTTATTTAAATAATTAAGTCTTTCTAAAATAGACTTTCTTGCATCAGGGTTGACAATTCCAAAAGCTGAGTCCTCTAATTCATCTTGCCACTCCTTTATTCCTAATCTCTGAGCTAGTGGAGCGTATATTTCCTGAGTTTCATAAGCAATTCTATATTTTTTATTATTATCATGAAAAAAATGTAAAGTTCTCATATTGTGAAGTCGATCTGCAAGTTTAATTAAAATTACTCTAATATCTTCACTCGATGCTAATAAAAGTTTTCTAAAATTAACTGAAGATGAAGCCTTGTGAACAGCTGAATTAGTTTTTTGACTAATTTGATTAATTTTTGTTAATCCGTCAACTAAGTAAGAAATTTCCTTACCAAAATTATTCTCTATCTGAGATAAATCTGTTTCAGTATCTTCAACAGTATCATGTAAAAGACCTGTAGCTACAGATGGTCCATCAAGTTTAATTTCTGTTAAAAGTTTAGCTACTTCAATTGGATGATCAAAAAAAGGTGCTCCAGAGGCCCTAGTTTGTTTATCGTGGGCTTTTTTGCTAAATTTATATGCTTTAAGTATCTGATCGATATTGACATACGGATCGTAAGATTTAACATTTTTTATAATTCTGTTTATTTCATTAACCATTTCTAAAGTTATTTAATTTAATGGTATATTTTGTATGCTAATAAATTTTATAAAAATATATCAACTATTTATCTTGATCACCAGAATTAATATTTTCTATATCTTCATTTTCTGCTAATAAAATATTATCCTCAGTATTTTCAGAATTTTCTACTTCTATATTTTCTTGATCTTTTTCAGTTATTTCTTCTTCTGGATTGTTATTTTCTAAAATTTTATTATTTTCTTTGGAAGTTTCTGAAGTGTCGACCGCTATTTCAGAACCCTCAAAGGTTTCGCTTTCTTCGTTATCAGAATATACCTGATATGATTTAATAACATTTTCTTTAAACTCTGAAATTGGAGTTGTTTCCTCGGCTATCTCTCTTAATGCAATAACTGCAGGTTTATCATTATTAGCTTCTAGAGGTGACTTTTCTCCATTATATAATACTCTAGCCCTATGAGATGCTAATAAAACCAACTCAAATCTATTTTCCACTTTAAGGATGCAATCTTCTACTGTAACTCTTGCCATATACGATTAAAAATTCTTATAATATTTTATAAATTAAAATCAACAATAATTTTATGAAGTCTTCAGAACCTGATAAAAACTGTAAATTATGTGAAAGATTATATAGTTTTAGAAAAAATAACCGTATAAGATTTCCAGATTGGTTTAATAAACCAGTTCCTAGTTTTGGCTCTCAAGAAAGCAATATATTAATAGTAGGTCTGGCTCCAGGATTACAGGGAGCAAATAAAACTGGCAGACCATTTACAGGTGATTATGCAGGAAAAATTCTTTATGAAACCTTACTTAAAAACAATCTTGCAAGTGGTTTTTTTGATGAAGAAGGAAAGGATAATTTAAAATTACACAACTGCAGAATAACAAATGCAGTAAAATGCGTCCCTCCACAAAATAAACCGTTGGGTTCTGAAATTAATAATTGCAATAACTTTCTAATTAAAGAAATAAAAATGTTAAAAAATTTAAAAATTATAATAAGTTTAGGAAGGGTGGCACATTTAGGAATATTAAAAGTTTTTAAATTGCAAAATTCAAAATATACCTTTGCCCATGGAAAAATACATAAAATAGATAATATAGTTTTAATTAATAGTTATCACTGTTCTAAATATAATATTTTTACCAAAAGATTGACTGTTAAAAATTTTAATAAAGTTTTTAAAAATATTAATAGTTACCTATGAGAATTTTTTAGCAATCTTCTTTTTTTTACATCCCACTCTTTTTTCTTTAAAGATTGTCTTTTATCAAACTTTTTCTTTCCTTTACCAATTCCAACAAGCATTTTTGCAAATCCTCTTTTGTTAAAATAAAGTGATATTGGTATGATAGAATTTCCTTCTTTGTTTGCTGGTCCAATAATTTTATTTTGTTCTTTTCTTTTAATCAAAATTTTTCTCACTCTTGTGGGATTATATGAATTGCTAGATGATGATTTGTACTCACCTATATGACAATTAAATAACCAAAACTCAGATTTTTTTTCACCAATATAGCTTTCTTTAATGGAAACTGAATTGTTTCTAATTGATTTTACCTCATCTCCAGTCAAAACCAAACCAACCTCAAATTTTTCAGAAAAAATATAATTAAAATTTGCATTTTTATTAAAAGCTATTCTTTTCATAAAAATATTAACTAATAATACCTGATTTCTGCATTGTTTCTTTAATTATCTTTTTTGTGCTTTCTTTTATTGGCGATAAGGGCAGTCTTGTTTCCTCATCACATAAATTTAACAAACTAGCAGCATACTTTACAGGACCGGGGCTGCTTTCAATAAATAAAGCGTAGTGCAATTCGGCTAATTGATTGTTTAATTTTTGGACTAATTTAATATTACCGTCTTTCCAATAATTTTGAATCTGAGAACATATCTTTGGGGCAATATTAGCCGTAACAGAAATACATCCATCTCCACCTTGTGCCAAATACGCTACAGAGGTGCCATCCTCGCCAGACAAATAAATAAATTCCTTTTTGAAAGTTTGTCTTGATAGCAAAGGTCTCATTAAGTCATTTGTCGCATCTTTTACTCCTACAATATTATCTATTTTTGATAATTCTTTCATTGTGTCAATATTCATATCAACAACTGATCTTCCTGGGATATTATAAATTATTATTGGTATATTTGATGAATTAGCAATTTTACTAAAATGTAAAAATAAACCTGATTGAGTTGGCTTATTATAATATGGAGTTACCACTAAGGCTGCATCAGCTCCTGCATCCTTTGCGTGAAGTGTAAAATCTATAGCCTCTTCCGTTGAGTTTGATCCTGTACCTGCTATAACTGGAACCCTTTTATCTACTACCTTAATACATTCTTCAATAACCTTTTTATGCTCATTATGGGACAATGTTGGTGACTCCCCGGTTGTTCCACATGGGACAAAACCATGACTTCCTTCATTAATTGACCATTCTATAATTTTAGAAAAAGATAAAAAATCTATCTTTCCATTCTTAAATGGGGTAATTAATGCCGGTATACTTCCTTTTATATTCATAAATTTACCTACTATTCTGGCGGAGGGAGAGGGATTCGAACCCTCGGAAGAATTTACATCCTTCGGCGGTTTAGCAAACCACTGGTTTCAGCCACTCACCCACCCCTCCTGGTTATAATTATATTCCAGTTATAGACTTTTTAAAAAACTTATCCAATTATATTATTGGTACTATATATATAATATGTCTTTTTATAAATATGGTTATTGAAAAATACATAAAAAATTTTTGGTACGGGAGGGTTAAACTTTGGCAGTCATTCTGGCTAGTAGGAGGTATTGGTGGAATAATTATTGGTAGAATAATTATATTTATTAAAGAAAGCCTTTTATCAGATTATAGTCTTCTTCCCATAGACTTTTCATTTAGAATTAAAATTCTTATTACTGCCTGGGTTATATACTCAACGGTAGGAATATGGAGATCGGCAGAATTTTACCAAGGCCCCTCATACTGGAAAGTAATAGTAAAGATATATATAGCTATGAATTGCATAAGTACTTTTTTCTTACTTTTTTTCTTTAGATTGGATGGAGTATATTAAAAAATTACTTACTTATTAATCTTTTCTTTAAGTAACTTGTTGACTATAGAGGGGTTTGCCTTCCCATCTGTAAGCTTCATAACTTCACCTACAAAAAAACCTAGCAATCTATCTTTGCCAGACTTGTACTGCAGAACTTTTTCAGTATTTTTTTCTAAAACTTGATTTATAATATTTTTTAAAGATCCTTCATCCGAGATTTGTTCAAGTTTTTTTTCTTTAATAATATCAGTTGGGTCTTTTTTTGAATAAAACATTTCTTCAAAAATATTTTTTGCTATTTTTCCTGAAATTTTACCTTCAATTATCAATCCTATCATTTTTGACAAATTATCTGGGGTTATTGGAGATTTATGAATATTAATATCATTTTTCTTCAAATAACCGTAAAGCTCTGAAATAATCCAATTGCAAACTAATTTTGGATTTTTCATACTATGGGAACTAACTTTTAATACTTTTTCAAAAAAAACTGCTGTATCAAAGTCAGAAGTAATTAAACTTGCATCATATGTAGATAAAGAATATTCGTTAATATACCTTTGTTTTTTTTGATCAGGCAACTCAGGCATAGATTCTGATAAATTTTTTATAAACTCTTCATTAATAATAATTGGCTGTAAATCTGGATCAGGAAAGTATCTATAATCATGCGCCTCTTCTTTATTCCTCATAGGTCTTGTAGTTCCTGTATTGCTATCAAAAAGCATTGTATTTTGTTCAATTTGACCTCCTTCTTCTATTATTTTTATCTGTCTTCTTGATTCAAACTCAATAGCTTGTTTAATAAATTTGATTGAATTTAAATTTTTAATTTCACATCTTGTCCCCAAATGCTCGTTTGGCTTTCTTACTGAAACATTTATATCAGCTCTCAAAGACCCTTCTTGCATATTGCCATCACAAGTTCCTAAATACCTCATAATAGATCTAATTTTTTGAATATATAAAGCTACTTCATCAGAACTTCTTAAATCAGGCTCTGATACTATTTCCATTAAAGCTATTCCTGATCTGTTAAGATCTACATATGTTTTTTCCGGATGCTGATCATGTAAACTTTTCCCAGCATCCTGTTCCAAGTGCAATCTTGTTATACCAATACTTTTAGATTTTCCTTCAGGTAAGTCAATTTGTATTTCTCCACTTCCAACTATAGGATTCTTGTATTGACTTATTTGATATCCTTGGGGTAGGTCCGCGTAGAAATAATTTTTTCTGTCAAAAACGGAATATTTATTAATTTTTGCCTTTAATCCTAATCCTGTTTTAACAGCTTGTTTTATACAAAACTCATTTATAACGGGTAACATACCTGGCATAGCCGCATCTACGAGAGAAACTTGTGTATTTGGTTTCAATCCAAATTTAGTCGAAGAGTTACTAAAAAGTTTTGAATTTGAAAGAATTTGTGCATGAATTTCTAGACCAATAATAATTTCCCATTTACCAGTTTTACCATCTATGAGATTATTCATATTGTTTCTTCTAAATTATTTGAAATATTAAGAATGGTTTGCTCATCAAAATGCCTTCCTATGATCTGAATACCTAAAGGCAATCCGTTGTTAGAATTACCAAAAGGTATTGATATTCCTGGCAAACCGGCTAAAGATGCCGGCACAGTGAATATATCATTTAAATACATTTTTATTGGATCATCTTCTTTTTCCCCTATTGGAAAGGCTTCACTAGGTGATGTAGGCGTTAAAATAGCATCACATTTATTAAAAGCTTCCTTAAAATCATTGGATATTAAACTTCTAATTTTTTGAGCCTTCAAATAATATGCTTCGTAATAACCTGCTGACAGGACGTATGTTCCAATTAATATTCGTCTCTTAACTTCAGCTCCAAATCCTTCGTTTCTAGTTACTTCATACATTGCATCCAAACTATCATTTATTTTTGATCTGAACCCATATTTAACACCATCATATCTTGCCAAATTAGAGGAGGCTTCGGCTGGAGCTAAAATATAATATGTGGGCAATGCAAATTTAGTATGTGGCAAAGAAATTGAAATTATTTCAGCACCATTTTTTTGCAAATAATCTTTAGAATTCATCCAATTTATTTTTATATCTTCTGGAATATTCTCAGTGTCATATTCTTTTGGAATGCCAATTTTTTTACCCTTAATATTTGAACTGAGATTTTTTGAATATTCTGGAATCTTAATATTTGCACTAGTACTATCTTTATTGTCATAACCGGCCATTATTTCTAATAAAATTGATGCGTCCTTTACATTATTAGAAAAAACTCCAGCCTGATCTAGACTAGATGCAAATGCTATAATTCCCCATCTTGAACAAAGTCCATACGTAGGTTTTATACCTATAACACCACAAAAACTTGCAGGTTGACGAATTGATCCGCCTGTATCAGTTCCTGTTGCCCCAAGACATAAATTAGCAGAAACTGCAGCTGCTGAACCTCCGGAAGATCCCCCAGCAACGAGTTTTTTGTTCTTATCTTTTGAGCAAGGGTTTATTGTACTACCAAAATAACTTGTAGTGGTCGATGATCCCATAGCAAATTCATCTAAATTAGTTTTTCCAACAAATAATGCTCCCTCATTTAATAAGTTTGAAGTAACAGTTGATTCGTATGTAGGAATAAAATTTTTTAATATTTTTGAACCAGCTGTTGTTCTTATGTTTTTGGTACAAAATAAATCTTTAACACCAATTGGTATTCCATGAATTCTCTTAAAGGTACCTTTAGATTTTAAATCATCCAATTTTTTAGCGTTATCTAAAATATTATCTTCATTAAAATGAATAAATGCTTTAATTTCAGATTTTTTAATTTTATCTATAAAGTGTTTAGAGATTTCAGTAACTGAAATTTTATTTTCTTTAAGAAGCTTTAATAATTTGTCAATTGATGAAAATTCATTTTCCATTTATTCTACTACCTTAGGAACTACAAAATAATTTTCAATTTTCTCTGGGGCATTTTCAAGAATATCTTGCGAATAATCTTTTAACTCTGGCTCATCACCTTTAAAAGTAGCCGGTATTTCTACTATTTTTTTTAATGGCTCTATCTGATCAGTATTTACCTCATTTAGTTGTTGAACCCAATCAATAATATTGCTTAATTGTTTTGAATAATCAGCAATTTCGTTATTATTTATTTTAATTCTAGCAAGTCTTGCTATTTTTAATGTTGTATTTTTATCAATCTTCATAATAAAGTAGTAATAATGTTTATTTATTCAATAAATGAATTGGTTGCCAGCCTTAATACAGGACAAATATTGTCTGGTCTAGATCTTGGTGATAAAACTATTGGTGTGGCAATATCAGATAGGGGTTTGGTAGTAGCAAGTCCTAAAACCATTATAAAAAGAAAAGGTGGTATAAAAGATATGGAATCTCTGAAAAAAATCTTTGATGAATATAATGTTGGAGCCGTTGTTATAGGTTTGCCTTTAAGTTTAGACGGGGGTGAAAATCAAAGAACACAAAAAACGAGAGAATTTGCCAAAAATATAGCAAATATTCTATATAAACCAATTTATTTTCAAGATGAAAGATATTCTAGCGACATAGTATCAAAAGAAATGAAAAAAGCTTCTTTTTCAAATAAAAAAATTAAAAAATATATAGATAGCGCTTCAGCATCCTATATTTTACAAGGCTTTTTAGATACTAGGAATAACTCTAAAAGAAAATAATACTTATATAATTAACACATATATGGTACATATTCTACACAATGGAAAATTTAATATTACATAATGGACACATAAGAATCTATAAAAGGAAAGATTCAGATTACTGGCAAATGAAAATTAAAGCGCCAAGAAAAAAAGCCATTAGAGAAAGCACAGGTTGTAAATTAATTGATGAGGCAAAAATAGTTGCTTTTAAAAAATATAATTTATTAAATTCTGAAAATAGATTTGTATCTAAATTAAACAATCAAGTACATAACTTCCAAAAAACTAATCTATTGGGTATAAAAAATATGAGTAAAACAAACATTGAATATATATTAAAATATTCTCAACAATTTATAGATCTCAATAATCAGATAATTAAAAAAAATGATATGTTATTTGGAAAAACAATAATTAATATTTTTTTTGAAAATTCTACTAGGACAAGAACTAGTTTTGAAATTGCTGCAAAGAGATTAAGTGCAGACATAATAAATATTTCTCCTGGTATTAGCTCAATAAATAAAGGTGAAACTTTTTATGATACAATTATTACTTTAAATTCAATGAATCCAGATTTAATAGTAATTAGACATTCAGAATCTTTTATAAATGAATACTTATCAAATAAATTAAATTGCTGCATTATTAATGCGGGTGATGGAACTAATGAACATCCTACTCAAGCTCTACTTGATGCATTAACTATCAAGAATACTTTTGGAAGTTTTAAGAACTTAAAAATAGCAATTTGTGGTGACATACTTCACAGTCGTGTAGCTAAATCAAATATATTTCTCTTAAAAAAAATGGGTGTAAAAATAAATGTTATAGGGCCAAAGTTTTTAATTCCTAAATACTTAAGCAAATTGGGTGTATCAATTCATTATGATATGAAAAGTGGATTAAAAGACTGTGATATAATAATGATGTTAAGAATTCAAAAAGAAAGGATTTTAAATATTCAAATTCCTTCTGAAAAGGATTACTTTAATAAATATGGTCTCGATATATATAAATTAAAATTTGCCAAAAAAGATGCTTTAATTATGCATCCGGGCCCTATTAACAGAGGTGTCGAAATTGACAATGATATTGCTGATGATTTAAATAGAAGTTTAATTCTTAAGCAAGTCAATATGGGTGTTGCTTTAAGAATGGCCTGTTTAAAGATTCTAATAGATAACAAAGATAGATAATGCATATGGACAGTATTCTTACAATTTTTAATTTTGAAATATATTTTCCAATTATTATAGGTTACATCTCTGGATCAGTACCTTATGGAATATTAGTAACCTATTTTTTTGGATTTGGAGATATTAGAAATTTAGGATCAGGGAATATCGGTGCTACAAATGTTCTCAGAACGGGTAATAAAAAAATTGCAATTATTGTATTGTTTTTAGATTTTTTTAAATCTTTTTTTCCAACAATTGTATTTTCCTATTATTTTGATGTTCATAGTGCAATTTTATGTGGTTCATTATCTATACTTGGACATATGTTTCCTGTCTGGATTAAGTTTAAAGGAGGTAAGGGTATAGCTTCACTTTTTGGATTTATTTTGGCTATAAATCCTATATTTTTTATAATTTTATTAACTATTTGGCTAATTATTGCAATAATTACTAAATTTTCTTCTTTATCATCAATTATAACAACGATTTCAATGCTTTTTTTATTTCTTCTTTACGACAATAATACAAATATTGTAATACCCCTGACCATTACAATTTTAATAATAATAAAACATAAAAAAAACATTGAAAGATTGTTTAAAGGTAAAGAAAGCAAAATAAAGTTACTATGAATGTAATTGTTGTAGAATCTCCATCAAAAGCAAAAACAATAAATAAATATCTTGGTTCTGATTATACTGTTTTGGCTAGCTATGGTCATATAAGAGATTTACCTTCTAAAAATGGATCGGTAGATCCTGAAAATAAATTTAAAATGATCTGGGAAGTTGATAGTTTTTCAAAAAAATATTTAAAAGAA
>PBDW01000018.1 GCA_002717485.1 Pelagibacteraceae bacterium
ACCAGAAAAGAAACCAGAAAAGAAACCAGAAAAGAAATCAGAAAAGAAACCAGAAAAGAAACCAGAAAAGAAATTAAAAAAGAAAGAAAATCAAAATATTGTGCCGTCTAGTATTAAAAATAGATTAAAATCTACAAAACAAGTATATAAAAGTTTAAAAAAAAAGAGGATTAAAAATAGTTTAAAAAAAATTAAAAATGAAAATAAAAATAGAAATATTACAGTTACTATAAATACTACTAAAAGTCCTAAAAAAAATAAAAAGATAAAAGAAATTGTATCTAAAATAAGTGATAAAAGTAATGATGATATGAAAACAGAATTAAAAAATAAAGGAATTTATGTATCTGGAAAATCACCTAGATTACTTAAAGATATATATTTATACTCTTTAAATAATAATATTAGAATAATTAAAGAATAATTAAAGAATAATTTATATATTTAATATTAATATAATGAATACCTTTAATGTATGGTTAATTATTATATTTATATTTATATTATTATTTTCAAATAGTAAAATCGAAGAATTTAGAGTATCTACTCAATTTTGGGAACAATCTGATAATTATAGTATGATAAATCGTGTTAGTTTTTATAACAGATTAAGATGCATATTTGGAGGGTGTTGTGATTATATATGTTAAATATTTTTATTTCCAATATAATTCTTTATGTTTGTAAGAATGATTATATTTATAAAATATATTTATAAATTCATCATCTATATAAAATGATAAATTTTGATTTTTTAATAGTTCACTTTTTTGTGTCCATTTTTTATCTCCTAATAGAGATTTTTGAGATATAAATTTAGATAAATAATTTATTCTCCCATTAGCTCCTCTTAATTTTCCAGTACCACCGTGTTTTAATCTCCATTCACATTGACACGCTGATTTTCTATCTTTAAATCCATCTATAATACATATTGGATACCAATTTTCTGATTTAGATGTATATCTTGCTCCTCCTTTTATTTCTTTATTATGTTGTCTAATTCTTTTTAAAAAATTATTAGTCATACCTACATAACTTTTATTTTCTGATTTTAAAATATAAACTAGATACATTTATAAATTATTAATATGTTATATTATTATTTTCTCTATCTATCTTAAAATCTGGAATAAGCGAATATACTGGTGTTCTATTCGCATTATTTATATTTGAAGCTACTTTATACATAAATTTTTTTTGATAATTCATTAAATACATTAATATTAATGATACTATTATAAATCCAAATATATAAATATGATTAATTAATGGTTGAGGATATCTAGATTGATATAAATAATATATTATTCCTAATGATATTAAAAATAAAAAACATTTCATATAATATATGAACAGAAATAAAAAAATATCATTATTTATTTTTTTTAGTTTAACACAATATTTAATTGATAGTTACCAAAATCCGTGTACAACTAATATTGGTGAATGTTTATTATTATTTCATCATTTTGTATCTGGTTATATCTATTTAGGTGGATTTTTATTTAATCCCCTCTATCATTTAATATTTTGTACAATTGTTTTAATATATTGGATTACCAATAATCATAAATGTGAATTAACCGTTATTACAAATAAATATTGTGAATATCAAGAAAATCAACCATTTAATGATTTTTTACAAATATTACATATTAGTTCTATAAATAAAAATATACACTGGTATTTACTTCCAGCTATAATATTCTATGATTTATATAAAATTTTTAATTTATAAAGTTGATAAATTATTATTATAATAACATTTTCTACAAACTGGAATGTATGTATCTTCATTTCCTACATCTATTTGCTCTTTTTTATTTGTAATTTTTTTTGAAAAAATTGCTTCTGTTCCATCTTTACAAGATAAACATAATGCAGTTAATAATGTTATTTTATCTGCTAAAGGATATATATCTTTTATTTCTCCAAAATTTTTTCTATCTGAATCTCCATTTAATCCTACAACTATTAAATGTTTATTTAAAATATCTGTTGAATATTTAACAAAATCAACTAAATCTTTAAAAAATTGTGCTTCGTCTATTATTATATATTCACTTTCTTTATATTGTTCCATTTCATAAATAGTTAATAATTTATCATTATTAATTGATGTACATTCTATCATTTGTCTATCATGTGATGCTATAGAATTTATAGCATATCTATCATCTAAATTAGAATTAATAATTAATATTTTTTTATCTATTTTACTTAATCTATTAATTATTTTAATAATTTCACTTGTTTTTCCAGAAAACATACAACCTGTTATAATATGAACCGACATATATCAGTTTAATACAATAATTATATTAATATCAAATTATATTTTTATATATTTTTATATTTGAATCTCACCGTATTAGAGTTGGTATAGAGTCATATATGTCACCAGGCGCGATACCACAGGTGTACTGACAATGCGCTATCATGTACTCATGATTTAAGTTGTTTTTAGTGGCACAAATTTGCCATTCATCTTGTAGTTCCTGGGTATTATCGAGATTGTGTAGTTGGTGGCCCACAGCGGCAAAGACGTTTATAGCTGGAGTCGGTCCCATCGTGGCCATAGTCGCAAAGATTTGTGCCAGTGGGTGTGCCATAATAGCACATGTTGGTAGTGATATTCACAGATGGGTTCTGGTCCCAGGGCAGCGCAGGAGGCGCACCTACAACTCCTGCTGTACATAGGGACGAGAAGTTGCATGCCACCTGATGGGATAAGCAGGCCTCCGTCAGTGCCACCTCGAAGCTGCTAGAGTTATTTATTCCCCAATCTGTTTCGTGACCTGTGCACACCCCCCCCTCTGCCTCGCACGCGATGTAGCAATTTACGCCCGGTTCGCCTAGCACCCATGTCGGTTCTGTTATACTAGGAGTTGGTGCTGGTGGTGGCGGCGGAGCGACGCCGGCACAAACGCCTGCCGTACACACGTCATTATCGGTACCGGCATCGCCGTCGTCGCAGGCGGTTCCGTCGTCCGCGTTCGTCTCGGCGCTGCACGAACCGTCCGACTCTTGGCATGAACCGGCGACCTTGCACGAGTCCGAAGCGTCGGGACACACCACGCCTTCACAAAGCGGCGCCGGTGGCGGAGCAGGTGGTGGCGGCGGCGGCGTGACCCCGGCGCACACGCCTGCCGTACACACGTCATTATCGGTACCGGCATCACCATCGTTGCACGCTGTCCCGTCGGGCGCGTTCGTCTCAGCCGAGCATGAACCGTCCAAGTCTTGGCACGTGCCGGCGACTTTGCAGTCGGAGGTCGCCGCCGGGCACGTGACGCCGTCGCAGAGCGACGACGATGAGTTGTTAAATACTATTATTAGTGGTATTGTTATTATAAAAACAGCACATGTACCCATTATAAAAAGTAATAATGTGAATGTTATTGGGTCCATATTTTATAAATATATATATATATATATATACTTATTTAATATTTTTTTCTAAATAATATCCTAATCCATTATTTCCTTTTTTAAAATGATAACCTTTTTTTTGTCCTTGAAAATTATTTGCTGGTATATATTTAGGTTTATTTAAATCATTTATTATTGTATTCATATCTTTTAATGCTTCATAAATATTATTATATTTATAATCTACAAAAGGATAATTTTGGTTTTTTATATTATTATTATAATTTCTATGAGGAATCCATACTGATACCCAATCTATATTTTTTGCTGTTTTCATATTATCTAAATTATCATCAAAAAATATGAATTGGACATTATTATATTGATGTTCATTTAAATTATAAAAAATACTATTTTTAACATGATTGAAAGACTTAAATAATGGTTTCATATGTGGTATTGTATCTCTAGCATATGTTTCATTAAATATATTTCTTCCTAATAATTTAGGTACAGAATTTTTTGCGTGCCCATATGTCCCATTTGTATATATTATTTTTTTATAATTTAATGAATTTAATAAGTTTAATAATTCTCTATTAAATTTTATAGTTTCATAACTTGTATATTCATTACTCATTAATAATGTATCATCTAAATCAAATACTAAAATTATCATTTATAATTTAATATAAGATAAAAATTACTTAAAAAAATATGTATATATATATATAAATATTATGGATAAATCTAATGAATTACTACTATCAGAAGAAGAAACTCGTTATGTAATTTTTCCAATAAAATATGATGATATTTGGAAAGAATATAAAAAAGCAATATCTAATATATGGACTGTTGAAGAAATTGATTTAACTAAAGATTATGATGATTATTTAAAATTAAGTAGAAATGAAAAATATTTTATAGATAATGTTCTCGCTTTTTTTGCTGCTTCTGATGGAATAGTTAATGAAAATTTAGTAGATCGTTTTTGTAATGAAGTAAAAATTCTAGAAGCCAAATTTTTTTATGGATTTCAAATTGCAATAGAAAATATTCATTCTGAAACCTATTCACTTTTAATTGATACATTAATTAAACAAGAAGATTATAAAAATAAATTATTGAATGCTGTTGATAATATTCCAAGTATTAAAAAAAAAGCAGATTGGGCTATTAAATGGATTAATGATAAAGATTCTGATTTTGGAAATAGATTAATTGCTTTTGCTGCTGTTGAAGGTATTTTCTTTTCTGGTTCATTTTGTTCTATTTTTTGGTTGAAAAAAAGGGGATTAATGCCTGGTTTATGTTTTAGTAATGAATTAATTAGTAGAGATGAAGGATTACATACTGATTTTGCTGTATTATTACATAATAGATATTTACAAAATAAACCATCAGATGAAACAGTTTATAAAATAATTAAAGAAGCAGTAGAAATCGAAAAAGAATTTATTACAGATTCTTTATCTTGTGAATTAATTGGTATGAATGCTAAATTAATGAAACAATATATTGAATATATTGCGGATAGATTATTAAAAATGTTAGGGAAAACCCCAGTTTATAATAAAACAAATCCATTTGATTGGATGGAGACTATATCAATCCAAGGTAAAACTAATTTTTTTGAAAAAAGGGTTGGAGAATATGCAAATGCGGCGAATCCAAATAACAAAGAAAATAAAAAAATATTTACATTAGAAGAAGATTTTTAATATTTATTTTTCATATCTTCTATTTAAATCAGGAATTTGTGATATTTGGAATTTAAGATCATCTAAATTTTTACATTTACTAAAGTACGGATGATTTAATATTGTTTTAATATTTTCTAAACAATTCCAATCAATTATTATTTTTTTATCATCATTTATTTTTACAGATTCTAATACAATATTAACAGGTGATATATATGACACTACAGTAAAATCATCTTCTTCATCAATTATATATTGTACTAGATCGAGATATGATTTAATAATATAAGTAGACATATATTCTCCTAATTTATAAGTATTAGTTGGTTGTATAGGAGTTTCGATTACATCTATACCATTTTGTAAATTAATTGTTATTTCTCCAAAAGTACAGTACAGATTACTTATTTTATGTATTACTTCTAACATCCATTCTCCTGGTATATTATCATATGAAATATAAAGTCCAAGATACTTATCATTATCTAATGGTTCAGACATATTTAAATTTAGATAAAAAAAATATTTATATTGTGATTTTCAAATTATTTTTCTAAAATGCTCTTTATAAATATATATTACGTTTAATTTATATTTTATTTAAATAAAAATATTTAATATATATGATTATTCCATATTCTCCATTATATATTGATTGTAATTTTTTAGATTTATTTAAATCATTAATATTTAAAAATAAAATCTCAAATAATCAAATAATCACTTATTCTGTTCGAACAAGTATTGATATGTTTTTTACAATAAAAAAATATCCTAAAAATTCAAAAGTACTCATAACATCAATTAATATTCCAACTATGATTGATATTATTAAATTTCATAATTTAAAAGCAGTTCCTATTGATCTGGACATAAATACATTAGATATGAATAAAAATGATCTTATGAATAAATTAAAAGAAGAAAATATTGTATGTTGTTTATACTCACATTTATTTGGAAGAATAAATGATATTAACTGGGTACTTGATATCTGTAATAAAAATAATATTGATTTTATTGAAGATTGTGCAGAATGTTATTCAAATAAATATTCAGGTAATCCAAGATCTGATATTATTTGTTTTAGTTTTGGTAGTATTAAAAAATGTACATGTTTTGGTGGGTCATTAACAATACTTAAAAATAAAAATGATTTAATTATATTTAAGAAAAATTTATCTAAATATATTTATCAATCAAATATTAAATATATCTTAAAAATAATGAAATATTTCTTTATTTCACTAATTACAAATAATAAATTTATTAATATATTTGTAAGATATATATTTAATTATATTAATATTGATATTAATAAACTATTTATCAATCTAATTAGAAATATTAATAGTAAAAATATAATTAAGAACATTAGATATCAACCGTGTTCATTATTAATTAATCATATTCTATATAGAACAAATCATTATAAAGATAATTCAACAATTAATGAAAATTACATAGTAAATAATTTATCAAATGATTTTATTATACCTGGAAAATCAGCTACTATTCTAAATTTTTGGTTATTTCCAATTGTATGTAAAGATCTACATTCAACAATTAAAATAAATAATACATCTATACATTATATTAATAAAATATCACAATTAAAATGTTTAGATGATAATTGTAAGGTTTCAAAATATATCATAGATAATATACTTTTTTTACCAATTAATTCATTAAATAAATTATCACACCTTAAATATATAATTAATCATTTTAAAAAGAACCAACTTCATTTTCAATCAATAGATAGTGATACATCCATTTTTTAAATGGTATTAAATTATTTTTCTTAAATGCTCTTTAATTTTTTATTATTATATATATATAATGACAAAAAAAGTAATTTTTAAAAAATCAACAAATAAAAATAAAAAATATATGGCTATTTTTTATAAAGATGATAAAAAAATCAAAACTACACATTTTGGTGCAGCGGGTATGAGTGATTATACAAAACATAAAGATAAAGATAGAAAAAAATTATATTTAAATAGACATAAAAAAAATGAAAATTGGAATTCTCCTATGACTGCTGGTGCTTTAAGTAGATGGATATTATGGAATAAACCAACTTTAAAAGCTTCTATAGATAATTATAAAAAAAAATTTAATTATAAATAATTTATCTTAAAAAGATTCTATATTTTTTTTCTTGTTTAACTAAATTTTTATTTAATATTTTACCTGGATTTTGGCTTAAATATTTTTTAAAATCTGTTTCATTTGAATATAAATTATCATATGTTTTATTTTTAAAATCAACTATGCTAATAAATATATTAGTATTAAAATATAATTTAATATTTGTTAAGTTATCTTTTAAATTTTTATTTTTAATATATTCTTCGTATAAATTTAAATGATCTAATTCATTTAAATATTCTTTTAATTGTGATAGTTCCATAATATAATATATATAATTGTCTTTTTTAAATCATTATTCATAAATAATTTAAATATATTATAATTTATATGAGTAATTCTGATGTTAGGGATTATGTTAGACCATCTATATTAAAATTTAAAATAGTAAAAAATACAAAAGATTACAAAGAATATAAAATTAAAACAGATATTATTGCTAAAAAGAAAAATAAAGAGGAAAGTATTTTAACGAATTATTTAAATTCGTTTATATTTTGTAATCCTAATTTGTCTATTAAAATGCCAAAAAAATCAACTATGATTAAAAATAATAAAAAACAATATGCTTATGCTTTTGGATTATTTCCAAATCCAAAAACAGGTAAATCTAGTTATTTAGATGGGTGTATATTAGGGGCACTTGGTTTAAAAAGACAAAAAACATTAGCAGATATAATATGTTTTGTAACATATGATGTTAACGAAGATGATATTAAAAAATTAGAAGTTGTTTTTGATAAAGTTATAAGAGTTCCATATATATCTCCATTTGATATGGGAGGTGAAGGTGAATTTAAAACAATAATGATGGATAAAGATATATTTAAAAATTGTAAAAATTATACAAAAAATCATCCGTATTCACATGTTTTTTTTAAATTACATATATTTAATCCTGAATTATTTCCTTACAAAAAGGTATGTTTTGTAGATTCAGATTTAGTTCCTCTTAATTATTATGATTCATTATTTATGTTAAATACTCCAGCTGGGTGGGTTGAATATAGAAAAAAATTTCCTTATTTAGAATCTTTTAATTGGGATAGATGTGATTTCTTAAAGCACGGACAAAAAATACCAAAATTATTTACTGATATTAATAAACCAGGTGGTGCTGATGTTAATGCTGGATTATTAGTTATTAGTCCAAATAAAAAAGAGTATGATGATATGATAAAAGAATTAACTTCACCATTGAATACTTGGATGGGTGAAGATAAATTTCATAAAGGATTTTATGATTTTAATTTTGAAAATCCAATAGGAACCGAATTTATAAAAGATTCATATTGTTTTCCAGAACAAAATTATTTAACTAAAAGATATTCTGGTAATTGGAATTATGTAGAATTTGCGTTCCAAAGTTGGTCATTAGATCCTTGTAATTCGTTTGGTATTCATATGGCTGCATTTAATCCGAAACCATGGTTTAAACAACCATCAAAAGGTTTAATTGTATCTAAAAAAGAAAAATTTGGTTATGAAAAAGGTAAAAAAAATAAACACGATATTATAATAGCATTAGCTATTAGAGAATATGATAATTTTAATTATGAAAATGTATCCTATACATATGAAATATTTAATGATTTAATTATTTGGGGTTTAATAGCATACCCTAAATTAACTGAATATTTCTTAGAAAATACAGAAATATGGGGAACTAAAAAAAGTGCAACAGATGATGTATTTTTACCAATAGATGAAAAAAATAATATTAAATCTATTAAATTTAGAGATATTAAAATTAATGATAATATTTACAAAAAATTAAGTTTATCACAACAATATATAGTTAAATTATTAACTAAATATGATACTTATAAACCAAAAATAAAAGATAATTATTTATCTATTTGTAAAACAAAAGTTAAAAATAAAATTAATGAATTAGATTATGATTTTACTATTATTAATTATCCAAATTATAAAATTTCTAAAAAATATAATATCCAAATTAAAACAAAAAAGAAATCTATTAAAAAAACTAAAAAGAAAACAATTAATCAAAAGGGTGGTAATAAAATAACAATAATATATTATTATAAAGATGGGTGTCCATTTTGTGATGATTTTGACCCAGAATGGCAAGAATTTAGTAGAAATAAAAAAGACAAATGTAATTGTAAAAAAATTAAATATTCTGATAATATTAATCCAGAACATAAATCAAAAATTACAGGTGTTCCAGCTATATTTGTAGGAGGAGTATTAACAGATAGAAATAAATTAAAATATA
Organism: Pelagibacteraceae bacterium; assembly: GCA_002717485.1. Taxonomy (GTDB): domain Bacteria; phylum Pseudomonadota; class Alphaproteobacteria; order HIMB59. The sequence continues at coordinate 9,481 of PBDW01000018.1, forward strand.
TATGAATAATTAAACTAATGAATAATCAAACTAATGAAGTGTGACAATTACCAATGTAAAAAAATGTAGAAATATTACACATACACTTAATCAAAATGAAATAAATATAATAATAGAATATATTAATAAAGATATATTTAAGCTTATACCTACAACAACTATCATTCTTCTAACTTCTTTTCAGTGGGATTGTGGGTCATAACAACCGACTCCGTCCACCCAGGACAAGCAGGAACAGGAATGATTTAAATCAATTTCGCACACTCTTCTACTATCAGTCGCGGCACCTGGAGGAGGTTCATAATCTTTACAAGTATAATATCCAATAGCAGTTTCACCATTATTATCTTTAATCCATTCCTCACTCCCATCATAATATGCATAACACCCGCTACAATTTCTCGCGCAACGCTTGCTTCGAACATTCGTACCGTCCTCTATAACGTTTTCACATATTCTCTTGCCTCCATTCATATCACTTTCATATTCGCGGCGTCTCGATCCAGGTTGGTAGTCCACCGCTGCATACCCCATTGGCTCCCCGATGTAGGACGAGGCGCGCTCCTGGGCGGTTTGACCACCTAGATTATAATTGTTTTTGGAATCAGCCAACCCATCTACTACCCAGCTATTTTGGCGGTCATCGTACGGTTCCGTGTTTGAGTATAAGAGTTCATAACCTACCTTAAGTTGCCTACTGTGTATCCAACAAGATTCTTTCACTTCTTCAAATCCTACTTCTGGAATGTTGCCAGTGGAGCAATAAGTATGGATATCGCTGTTTGTGCAACCAGCTTCTTTAAGATTATGTTGTTCCTCGCTTGCACAGTACAAGCATTCATCATCACAGTGGTCTGATAAGCAACGACGTAACTTAATGTACGGAGTATAATCATGATTTGGATTACATTTTGTCTCAATAGTATTCAAGCATGTTTGTTTTTCATTATTTATATCAGCAAGATTCTCCGCCCATTCTTTCCAAATAGGAGGCCAATTGGGTGGAGGGGTATCACTCTGAACTTGTCCCCAACCCTGCCTTCGAGCAGGCCGGAAGGACCTATTGTAGCAATCCATAATTCTTCCAATCTCATTTGGAGGCCTACTTAAGAAAGACGGTAAAATTGGGCGGCCATTGTCAGGGTCAAGGTCAAATTCCGTTTGCTCGGTCTGCAAAGATTTTTCTAATATGTCCATACAGTTTTCTCTTTCATTTTGATCGCCGCCCAACAAGGTATCCCATGATGGTGGCAAAGCATTTTTAGCTACTTCATCGTGGGCGGTGATGCAGTCATTCATCTCTCGCCCACACCAGTTTTCTCTAAATATCCCATTGGGGTCCTTTATCCACTCCGCGAAGCTGCACACACCATTCTTGCAAAGGCCATGGTCGACGGTCTCGTCTTCGTGGATGAGGTTGCATCCCGTCCCATCTTCGGCGAACGTTTCATGGCACAAGTGGGTTGGTGCACACTCTACAAGTCTGCAGCCTGTTCTCAAAGCAGCATTACCATCACTGTCTGTCACTATCTCTTCGATCTGATCCCCGGGAGCGATGCACTGTTGATTCAGAGTGCACTCCTTGCACACACCATCGTAGCATGTGCCGTTCACTGACCCGTGCATCATCCACGGGCTGCCGACCTCGATGGTGCATTGATCCCCATTTACGCAGTCTTCCGCCTGATGCCGGACCTGCTCATCGTCGTTGGCAGTGCCGTGATCTGGAGGACTGCTGTCAGCACGTACAACTTCAGGCCTGCGCATACAATTCCACCAGTTGTCGGCGTCACCCCAGTTAAAAAACTCCCTATCCATATCTCGAATCATAGAATAACCGAGATCTTCAGGTAATTCCTTGTACACCCATCTATTGTCGTTGGGATCGGCTGCCCCCGCCCTAAATTCCCAACGTATAGTTTTTATAAGTGAGTGGGGGAGGCACTCAGGATCATTCCAGCACTGATTCATTTGATTTACGCAACCACTACTCCCGCCACTTCCCACAAGCAAATTGCACCGTCGGCGCTCTTCCGGGGTGAGCTGCGCACCCTTCTCCTGTTCCGCCTCCCCACACAAAAAATCCTGCTTCTCTTCGAGCCTTTCGAGCCCTTGTGCACCAATATTAAATCCTTCTATATTAATCATTTTTGCCATAAAATAAAATATAATACCAAATAATGCTAAATATATTATTTTCAGATATAATTTATTTTTAATATTTAATATTTTTATAATTTTAGATGAAATTCGTTTATTGTAATATAAATAATTAGTAATAAAACATATTCCTGATCCATATAAAGTTAATAAAGTTAATTTTGTATGAGAATTAAGATTAAACATTTATATAAATATATGATATATTATATCATATATTATATTATAATGAGAGTTTAAAATTTAATTAAATTTTAACATTATTTTATATTAATGGAATTATTAAGAGCAATTAAGGGCTCTTAAAAAAATAATTTGAATTTAGATTAAAAATACTATTAATCACCTTAATCTGTTTTTATGACAGAAGAACAAACCAACCAGATTATTCCAGATTTTATAGAATACTTCTATGAAATAGATGTTGATTTTAAACGTCCTAATAAACCAGAAATGTTTAAGTTTCTGAAAATATATAAAAAAAAGACGGAGATTAAGAAAGAGGAAGAACCAAAAACACCTAGAGATAAAATTATTAAAATTGAAAGTAATATACCAAAATGGAAAACTACAGATGAACTTAAATTGTACTCAACCCAATTTATTGGTTTAACATTAGGAAATGCGTTTAAATTAGCAAAAATAGTTAATCCATTTTTACCAAGTATTGATGATATTATTTCTAATAAAAAAATAACAGATAAAGGATTACACGGGAAATTAGTTGAAACCCTATTATATGGTATTAAAAACAATTCAAAATCAGAATCAGATTTCACTGGTATGATTCAGTCAGAAGAGTGTATCCCGGATTTAAAAGTAACACATTTATTAGAATATGTGAATTATCCAGGAGAATATAGAGCAAAAGAAAGATTAACATGTACAAATATTTCTAGATATAATTTAGCTAATTGTGATAATTTTGTAAATTCTTGTTATAAAAATAAATGTTCAAATATTTTATTATTTGCTTTAGAATATAAAAGTATAAAAAGTGTCGAAGAATTAATGAATATTAAAATACTTCATATAATGCATATTGATTTATATCAAGTGTATAAAAGCTATATTGATGAAGATTGGACTTATATTACTAATATGGCTAAAGATAAGAAAAAAGAATTATCTCAAAAAGGTCAGAAATATTTACACGTTCATCCACACGGATCAAAAGGTTCTGAACAAAGGGCACTTGGATTAAAAAATAAATTTGTAACTGAAATCATCGGAAAAGATTTGGAAAAAAAATATAATAAAAATTTTCTAATTAAACAAGGAAATATGTTAAGAATTAAATTTTAATCTTTATTCAAAAAGTAATCAATTAAATATTGTGCTAATATAATTTTTTTTGGTATAATTATATTATCATTATTAAATAAATCTTTACATTCAATTATATCTGTTAAATTAGTATCATTGCAATATTCTTCTACTAATAATTTAATTTTTTCTAATAAATTATCTGGATTAATATAATTTGTTTCAATTCTACAATTAGCTTTTTGAAATTGTAATGGATCTATTTTGATAGAAGGTAATTTATTTTTGATTTCATCTAAATTAATATCTTTTAAATATTTATCTAAATCATTAAATGTAATATAACATTTCTTTGCTTTTTTACCCGAACCTTTATGTATTAATACATTCCATTCAAATGGATTATCTATAATATCTAATAATTTGTATGTTAAAAATTCTTTTTTATCATTTTTATTAAATATAATATTATTATTAGTTAATTCTTTTTGAATATCCGTAATATTTTTATATTTAAATATATTACTATTTAAATTTTCAAGTTCAACTCTAAATTGATTTATTTTTAAATATGGAACGTGTAGATGATATTTACTATATATAGATTTTTTACTAATTTCTTTTATTTTTAATTTTCTTCCATTTAAATTATAATCTGCTTGTTTTATATCCCTTTCTAGTGGGTTTTTTATATTTATATTATCTTTTTTTAATATAGATATACCAAGTGCTTTAGCTAAAGGAGGACAAACTGCATTTCCTATTTGTTTATGCTTTGTAGTATCATTATTGCCACTAAATTGGTATTCGAGAGGAAATCCCATAAAACATGATAATTCTCTAATAGTTGGAGTTCTATATTTATTATCTTCTTCTTCTTTATTAAATATAATAGATTCTCTTGTAGAACTAGACATAGTAGCCATAACTGTTCGACTTGGTCTATTTGTATCATCCGGAAAAGACATTTTTCCCATATAACCATGGTCTGTTTTTAATTGTTTTGATTTTTTCCAATCTATTTCCCTTATTTCTGTATCATATAAATGATCTGTTATATTTGTTATTTCTTTATTGTATAATATATCTATGAATTTATCTTTTGTATTATTTAATGGAGGTCCTAACATATTAAAGATATCTACTATTTTTAATTTTTTTTTAGTTATTTCAGGTAATGGAAAGTTACCACATACTGCCCTAATTCGGTCTTGAGGAGCTCCATAATCAGATGCTAATAATTTTTCTTTTATTGGTACTTTTAAATCAGGTCCAGATCCAGGTAATCCAAGTTCTTTCCAAGTATATTTATCTTTTATATAATCAATACTATTGGGAACATTTTCCATTATCCAATATTTACATTTTCCTTTATTTAATTTCCATAAAACTATTTTTAGATATTGGTTTATTAATTTAATTCCTAAAGTTTTATCAGCTTTTCCTGATTTATTAGAATTTGAAAAAGATATACAAGGAGGAGAACCTATTATAATATCTGTATCTGGTATATATTGATCTATTTTTTCAGGCGTATCTAAATCTAATATATTCATAAGTATTGCATTACAATTTGGATGATTTAAATCGTGTGTTTCAATAGCCGGTTTCCAATTATCAACTGAAATAACGACTTCAAATCCAGCTTGATAAAATCCCTCACTAAATCCACCTGCTCCACAGAAAAAGTCTGCAACTGTATATCTGATATCTTTCTCTTCTTCTTCATCAATATCTATTCCATGTTTTTCTTTTAGATGTTTTTTGTAATAGAATTCCCTTTTGTATTTTTTGCCACATTCTTTACAAGTAAATTCAGACATTATTTATATATTATATTATATCCATTTTTTTAAATATTTCAAATTTTAAAATATTTAATTTGAAATATTTAATTTGAAATATAATAAATATTTAATTAGTAAATAACTTTATATTTATAGATATGGAAGCTGAAGAAGATGAACTTGTTCAAGAATCTATTACAGAAAATGAGTCATATGTTTACTTTGGATGGAATAAATCTCAGGGAGATGGAAACCATACAAAAATTGGTAAAACGGAAAATTTAAAAAGTAGAGAATCATCACTAAATACTAGTTTTTCTCAATATGGAATGAATTTTGAATATCTAGTAAAATGTAATTCCAATAAAGAGGAAGCAGAGATAGAAGAATATTTACAAAGTTATTTTTATAAACATTCTACGATGCATTTTGAAAATCATACAGGTGGAACAGAATGGTTTAACAAAAGATTTAAATTAGAAGATATTAGTGAAGCTCTATCCAAATCTTATAGTAATGAAATTATAAGCGATCTAGAAGAAATTAATAGAATATTGAATGAACATACAATAAAATATGAAAAAGCGAAACAGAAAAAAAAAGAAAATATGAGTAAATTAAATAAAAAAATAAATAAAAGAAATGAAAAAAGACAAAAAAAAATTAAGAGAGATAAACAATCTATCAAAGATGAAAATATATGGCTTGAAAGACAATACCAAACAGAAATTATTAAATTAGGCTTAGAAAAACTAAGCGAATTTGGAAAATTTTATCTAGAATTGGCTACAGGTGCTGGTAAAACTTACATTGTATTTAATATATTAAAATACTTTACACCAGATATTATATTCTGTTTATCACCAAGATTAAAAATTAATAAACAAAATATTAGTAAAAAATATTTGTCTATTTTAGGTTCTGATTATCAAGTCTTTAATTTATCAGAAGATAAAGATATTGATAAATTTATGAAAAAAGATTGTAAAAAAATTATTGTTGGATGTATGAATAGCTATAAAAAATTAATTGGTATTATTAAAAATAATAATAAAAATAGTTTATTATGGTTTGATGAATCACACTGGGGTATTGAAAGTTGGTTAAAAACTCCATTAAATGAAGAACAAGATTATTTAATTAATTCACCGGATATAAATTACCGTATATTTACTTCTGCTTCTCCAAATACAGAAGTTGTAGAAAATAATGAAAGAATATTTGGTAAATTATACAAAGATATTACTGTAAAAGAATTAATTAAATTACAATATTTATGTAATATTAAACCATTTATATTTGAAACAGATAAAGAAGATGTTGATTATTCACAAACTATTTTAACTGATTTCAAAAATTATAATAGAAGTTGGGGTTTATCATTTCATACAAGTTGTATGAATGCATTTAATATGTTTCTCAAGCACTATGAAGAATATGACAAAAAATTAACTGTAATAAAACCGTACTTAATAGTAGGAGAATCAAAAGAATTTAAAAAAGATAAAAGGTTAAGTAATGTTAATTTAGATTATAATTATCATTCGTTTAAATCATATGAAGAGAGTAAAAAGGGTATTGCTTATGTTGTTAAAATGTGTGATATGGGTTATGATTTTAAGAATATTGATTACATTTCATTAACTGATAAAAAAGTGAGTTATTCAGATTTAATACAATGTATAGGAAGAGGATTAAGGTCTGATAAAAAGGGAGATAATGATAAAAATTCAGATAAAGAATTATATTTAATGATACCAAATTATATTGATGAAGACAATTCCGATAATTTTGATAGTATTATTAATGTAATTCAGTATCTACAAAATGATATTGGTTTAGATTGGGAAGATATACTTTATAAAAGTTATAAACCAGGTGGTGGGGCATCAAGTAGTTCAGAAAATTATGAAGGTAAAAAAGTTATAAAATCAAAATTAATGGATGCTATAAAGTTAAGACCTCCTGTTTGGAATACTACAAATCAGTTAGTACGTTATTGTAAAAATAATAATATTCATTCTATTAAAGAATATCATTATTATAGAGAAAAATATATATCTATGAATTTACCAGATGTTTTACCGATTGATTTTAATTGGTGTGATACATATAGAAAACATAAATTTTATAATAAAATAGATTGTATAAATAAAATAAAAGAAATAATGGAATCCAATACAGATTTAGAATATATGGAAGATCATGAAGAAATATCATATATATTAAATAATATTGATACTAAAATTCCGAATGCTTGTCTATGGTCATTTTATGGCGGTAGTCAAAGTGAATATTTAGTATTTAGTATTTAATTAACAATATGAATGAATTATACTTAATGGAATTTTACTATCTAAATTAATTAATTCATTTTTTAAATCTTCAATTTTTTGTTTTGTTTCAATTTTTTTTTTATCACACTTTTCTTTTAATTCATTAATTATAATTTTTTGCTTTTCTATTGATGGTAATGCAATTTTTAATTTTTTTAGATCTCTTGAATATACATGTTGTCTTCCTCCACCTGATTGTAATTTATATATCTTATTTTGTATTGATTTTAGATATCTATATAAATATTCATTATTACATATATTAAGATCCTTTGGAATAATTGAAAAACAATCACCTGCCCATACTTTTTTATCATTCATACTAATATATCCTGCTGTTCCACTACTAGCACATAATATAGTATTTTCATTTCTATTATATTTGTTATGATAACCTGTTGGTGAAGTGCCACTATTTATTACTGGATAATCACCTATAACATAATTACATTTTTTTAATGATGAACCATTTTTAAATTCACATATATCATCTAATTCAACTTCTGGAACTTTAAAGTATGTTTTTTCTTCTTTAAGATAAACAGACATATTAAGGGAATAATTTGTTGATTTTAAATCTTCTTCTGTAATTGTAAATAATTCTTTTACTACATTACATTCTTTTGTTGTATCAAAATATTGAATATTTTTGGTTTTACCATTCTTAGTAAATACAAGAACATTCGTTTTAACTGTCACGTGTTCAAATGTTCCTTGTGGCATTTTAATAATCATTTTAAGATTAACATTGTTTAATAACCATTTTCTAAAAGTCTTTGACCATTGTGAATTTCCATCAAATATTTCTCCATCTGGTAAAATAATAATACCTAACCCATTCTCTTCAAGTTTGTAGACAAAATGTTGAGTAAATAAACATGCTCCATTATTTGTTTCAATTGGATAAATTTCTTTGAATAATTTTTTATATTTTTCTTCATCTTCTTTTTTATCCTCTTCAGTATCATATTTATCTTTCAAATGAAATTTAATAAATGTTTCAATTTCTCCATCAAATGTTTGTTTGCTTTTGCCTTTGCCTTTTGTATATTTTTTATATTTAATAGATGTTCCAAATGGCGGATTTGCTAATCCAATAATATGTTTTTTAAATATATTTTCACTTTCACTTAAACTATTACAACTTTCTAAATTTTTAATAATTTTTCCTGATGTTAAATATAAACTTACAAAAGCAAACTTTATTGTATCTGGTGATAATTCACATCCATAAATATATTCAGCATTCATAGTATATAAATTGAAAAATCTTGTTAAAAATCCTGCAGTACCCATTGTAGGATCAAAAATACTTGTTTCTTCTGATAATCGTTTAATGATTAACTTTTTTATTTGATTAAAATTATAAATCATATTTAATGTATGTCTTGGTGTATTAAATCCACCAAAAGCTTTTGCTTCTCCGCCAGTATATTTTCTAAATAATTCATGAATATCACCACAAGAACAAGCAAATGCATCTTTAAAATCATTATCTACTTTTATATTATTAAATTGATGAATCATGTAAGTAAATGTTTTATGTCCTTCACCGCTTTTATTAAATTCAAAAATTCCATCACCTTCTTTAAAAATATCTGGAAGAATTTTACTTAAACAATTATTAACATATAATTTCCATTTATTTAATGGATTTTCATCTTCAATAAATGATTTAATATTACTTGAATAATTTTTATATAATTCTTTACGATTATCTGTTAAATTATCTAATTTATCTATTTCTTTCTTAAAATCAACTGAATTAAAATAATCTTTTAATATAATTATAGGTAATACTTTCATCATATCTCTCATTGCTGTAATACCATTTATTTGATTATTTGCAAACATAAATTGATGAACATTATCGATTACCTTTTGTAATTTACTAAATTGTTCTTTATATTTTGAATTATCGTTATCATTTGATTCTAATTCCCAAACAATTTCATTAGATGGTTTATATTTAGTCATTTCTGTTTTTATATTATTAACTGTTTTATATAAAGATAAACATTCAATTATCAAATTAATTATATTTTTTTTTATATCTTCAAAATTTATAATATTTTTATTTAGGATTTTTTTATCATTATCTAATATTACATTAGATTTGTAAAACTTTTTAATAATTCCTTTTTGTGTCTTTCTTTTATATTTATATGATACTTCTATATTATTTATAAATTTATTAAATTTTTCAATGTAATTATATTTATCAATTATATCCTGTAATGATAACTTTTCCAATTCATTTTTAAAAATTTGACAATTCTTTTTATGTTTAGCTGATTCACAATGTTTTTCTATATGACTTTTTTTATCTGGTCCAAAACCCGTTTTCTCATATTTTTTACAAATTTTACAAGTCCAATTAGTATCCGTATTTTTCGGCATTTTTTTAGGCATTTATATTATATAATATATTATATTTTATTTTTAAGTATTTTTAAACGGCGAAATTTCAAATTTAATAAAAATAAAAAATAAATAAATTATTATTAATAATGGATAAATACACTATTTATATTATATGTAAATCGGAAGAGATATTTGAATCTAAAAAAAAAGAGCTTTCTAAATTTAATAAATTAATCTCTTTTTTTTATTGGGTCCCAGCTGTATTCTTACAAATACACGAAACTAATCAAGATTTATTATCTAAATTAAATACTAGATATAATACAAAAGAGCAAAAGAGAATTGGTCATTTAGGTTGTATCAGTGCCCACAGAAATACTTTATTATCTATAATTAATAATAATTCTATTAATAATATTATATTAGAAGAAGATGCTACTATAGAAAATAATTTACCTAAACCACCTGATAATACTTGTTATTTAGGAGGTTGGATAATTCCTCCCCAAGTTTCTAAAATAGGTAAAGTGAAAGTAAATATTATGAATATAAAACAAAATCAATTAAATAATATCATGTATGATAAATTTAAAATATTAACTACCCATTCTTTATTTATTAAAAATGTAGAAGATGCTCTTTTAATTTTACAGAGTTTATTAATAGATAAAACTAAAAATATTGATATACATTACTCTGACCATAAATTAATTAAATATTTTTATTATCCTTGTATATTTAATCAAGCTAGAAGTATATCAGATATAGATCAAAAATATAATAAGAGCGATATATTAACTATCAATTATGGATTATAATTATTTAAACATAAATTGAATAATTATTATTAATAAATGAATAGATATTTAGGTAATATATGTATTAGTGCTGTATCAGCAGTTGCTGGTGGTACAATAGCACATTTAACAGATGCACAAATAATAAAAAATTTAGAAAAGATTAATGAACAACTTGAAGATAAAAATATTAAATATAAATTACATATTATAAAATTAAATAAAATTATATCTTATTATGAAACAAAATATAATGAGAAAGTTGAAATAACAAAAGATAGAAAAATAAAAAGTAATTTAAATACTGTTAATGAAAAAGAAGAAAAAGAAGAAAAAGAAGAAAAAGAAGAAAAAGAAGAAAAAGAAGAAAAAGAAGAAATAAAATTAGAATTTAAAGAAGAAATAGAAGATAATTCTACATCAACTGAAGAAGATTTTGAAGATACAACAGAAATAAAAGATAAAAATACTAATAATAATATTAATAAATTATCAGAAGATAATAGAGTGAATTCATTTGAATCTGTAGAAGATTTAGAAGAAAAAATAGAAATAGAACTTGAAAATGATGAATTAATTCAAGAAAATCAAGAACCTATTATAGAAGATGAACTGGCTGGATAAAGCCAAATTTAATAAAAAGAAAAATCTTCTTCATCTTCTATGTGATCTTCATCATCTATTAATTCTTCTTTTTTAATTGTATTAACATTATCTTTAATACTTAAACTTTCTTTTAATTTATTTAATATATTAAATTTTTCATTTAATTTTATTAATAAAGATTTATAAATAGTAATTATATAATGTAATTCTTTTTTTATCATATTTATAATTAAAATATAATTTAAAAAAATTGTATTTATATTATCTGGAATATCAGAATCATTTTTATTTGTAATTAAACTATCAAAAATTGAAGAATTTTTATTTTGTTCTTTTATATATTCCATATACATTTTTTTGCTTTTAGTAGATAAATCAGTTAATAAATAATTATAATCTGGTTCTAAATTAGTTATTACATTCATTACCTTTTTTAATTCTGTTTTTAATTCATCAATTGATTCGTTACAATTTATTAATATTATTATTACACTATCTTTAATATCATCATCAAATTGATTATTTTTTTTTTGAATTATACTTTCAAATCCAGTTATATTAAATAATAATTCATTATAGTTTTTATTATTTTCAATAAAATCATCATAATTATAAGTTTTATCCGAATTATTAAAAATATCTTCTGGTTCTATTTCTAAATTCCATTCATTTATAGTTTTTTGTATACATTCGTTAAAATATATATTATCTATATATTTATTTACATTTTTTTCTATATTTTTTTTTATATTAAATAATATCTTTAATAAATTAGTATTTTTAGATGTACATAAATATAATAAATGTTCTAAAAAACTAATATAATGTAATGTATTTTGGACTTTGTTTTTAAGTTTAATATTATCATGAACATTTATACTTCCATCTGAACATTTGTCTACTAAATCTTTCTTTTCTAAATATTTTAAATTATCCATTATATGTATATTATATATATTAAATTAGATTAATATACCGACTTTTTTAACATATTCATTTTCCTCTTTAAAATATCTATTTAATACATCTTTTGATTTATGTATATCAGACCCCTTTCCATTTTTAAATAATTCAATTGGTTTTATACGATATTTTTTATCTTTTCCTTCTTTTATATAATATTTATTTGCTTCTATTATATTTTCTATAGCCCATTCCCCTCCTGGATGTTTATCTATCCAATTACTTAAATCATATATATATTTTTTTTCTAATTCTATAACTACCCAAGTTTTAGCCTTAATTACATCATAAATATTATATAAATTATTAATATTTTGTATATTATTTATATTAGTATCTTTATTTTTTTCTTCTTTTTTAATATTTCTATTAAAAGATATATCTTCTAATTTTATCTTTTCTAATACATCATAAGTAGTTTCTAATGCCCCTTCTATCCACCCTTGTTGTAATGAAAAACTTTCACCACATACAAATATTAATTCATCCTTAAATGGTTTTAATATCTCTTTATACAGTTTTTGAGGATTATACCCTGGTTTCCATACATGTAACCCATTATTCCAATAATAATATTTAATATATTCCGGTTCAGGAGGTTCTATTTTAAATAATATTTTAATTTCTTTATGTAATCTATCTATTACTGATTTATTATTTGATATAATTGAATCATTCCACATTTCAGCATATTCTGAATCTATATAACTAATCATTATTAATCCGTTTTCATAATCTATAGGTATTATGTGTCTAATATAATTATTTGTTATTGTTCTTTTAATATTTTTAAACCATACTTTACCATCATTTACAGGATATTTAGCATATATTCTTAATAATGGTACTTCTTCTACAGCATTTAATAAATCTAATTCTGCAAATATATTAATTTTAATTAATTCTTTATGAGGAATTGCTAATATTAAATTGTCATAATTATATGTATTATTATCTGTTAATATACTATTATTATTATATATTTCAAGTAATTTTTCTTTCTTTTTTATAGTTATATATTTTTTCCTATTTACTAATGTTTCCATTTTATCTATTATTTGGTTTAATCCATTTTCTAAAATAAAATAACTAGTATCAATTCCATAATCATTTTTAAATAATTCTAATGTTATTTTTGCATTCATTTTCATAAATTCAGCATCATATCCAAACATATTTTTAAGTAATTCCGCTTTATCATAACCAATTGTATCTATGCATAGTTGAAAAAAATTAATATCTTCTATTTTTATTGTATTTTCTATTTTATTATAATTATTAATTACATTATTTATTAATGTAAATATATCATCTTCCCTTTTTTTATTATCAATTATATATTCTATATCTTTTGGTAATTCAATTAATTTATCTATAAATCCTAATTCTTTTATTAAATTCAAAGTTTTACTATGATTTTCACTAATTCTTGCAGCACCTGCTTCATATATTAAACTATTATTATTATCTTTTATACTTTTAATTCTTCCTCCTAATCTATTTGTACTTTCTATTAATAATACTTTTTTATAGGAATCTATAAATCTATATGCTATAGATAAACCAGTTATCCCTCCACCAATTATAATTACATCATATTTCATATATAATATAAATTATTATATTTTAATTTTATATATATATTAATATTTATTTAATAAATATAATTTATAACTATGATAAAATATAACTAATAATCCAATAAATATAAAAAATACAAAAAAATTTTTATCATTTTCTTCTATTGATAATTTTTTACCTTTATATCCAGCATATACAAATAATGGACCCGCCACTAAAATATGTAATAAATATATAAAACTATGATTCATCATTTATAATCTATTTATTATTAAATAGATTATAAATATATTAGACATATATATATATATATA
>PBDW01000019.1 GCA_002717485.1 Pelagibacteraceae bacterium
AATTGAGAGGAGCTGTCCCTAGTACGAGAGGACCGGGATGGACGTACCACTGGTGGACCGGTTGTAGCGCCAGCTGCAGTGCCGGGTAGCTAAGTATGTAAGAGATAACCGCTGAAAGCATCTAAGTGGGAACCTCACCTCAAAACTAGTTCTTCCCATAGAGCCGTAGTAGACTACTACGTTGATAGGCTGGATGTGGAAGCGCGGTGACGCGTGTAGCTGACCAGTACTAATAGCTCAATTGGCTTGATTTATGCACTGAAAAAAATTTTTAAATAGATATTGAAAATGTGGAGATTAACTATTCTGGTTCATTGATCAATTTATATTTATTTCCACTTTTTTTCCAAATTTTCTTATTTCTATGTTTTTCAATAATATTAAAAAATTCTATTCTTGACATTTTAAGGTAATCCAAAGTTTTACTAAGATCATTATCATCTAGTTCGTGATCGTACTCATTAATGAATTTTATTGCTTTATCTTTTTTAAGTTTGTTTAACTGAACATGTCTTGAAGCATCTCTCCAACATCTGCCAAAACCAAATTTTATATATTGAAGGTGATAGTAAATAGAATCAATATGATCATCTAAACTATCATAGTCCGTGAATGTACCAGGAGACCTATTTTTTTCATGAGTTTTAAAGTTTATTTTTTTTTTTATGAATTCGTAGTTTCTATTTACATCCCAACTATCAAAATATGCAAAGTAATATGCCTGCATCTTGTTTTTATTGAACTCTTTTTTTTCAGGCAAACAATATGGAGCGATATCTTTCTCAGCTACTATATTATCGATCCAGTTTTTTGGGTCATCTCCTATTTGGTGCTCAAAAATCTCATTAATATCTCTAATTTTATCTGAATTTTTATTTAAAATTTTTCCGCCATAGTGACTTTCACCATGTTCTGCATAAAAAATAAGCTTTATTTTTTTTTCCATAGCCGTTTTTATTGGTATCGAATTTATACCAGCATCCCATGCAACTTTTGGATTAGCTCTTTCAATCAGAAATCTTTTTGATAAATAAGATGAAATTTTTTCATTAGGAGTAACAATAATGTGATCGAAACCAAGCTTTATCATTTCTTTTCTATTATGCTTACCAACTTGACTAGGTATTAATGGGGAAAAAGTTACCAATAGGGGATTCACTCCATATTTAAATTTTAATTGATAAGCGACATAGCTGCTGTCTTTGCCCCCGGACCAAGGAACTACACAGTCATATTTTGATCCTTTTACTTTGTTCTTCTTTAAAATTTTTCTTAATTCCTCTTCTCTTTTTTCATAGTCTATTTTTATATTTTCTTTTTTATACTGACATGCATTACAAACTCCTGTTTTATCAAACATTATTCTTGGCCTTGTAGATGGCATTAAACATTTTTTGCAATATTTAATCATTTTAATTTTCCAATCTAATTTCTATAGAATTTTTTAAACAATATTCTTTTGCATTTAAGATACTTTGATGTGTTAAATGGAATATATTATTGGTGCATACCGCATCAACTTTACTTTTTTTAAAGGCATCAACAAAGTGTTCCCATTTACCTGCACCACCACAGACTATAACTGGACAAGATAATTTTTTTTTCAAAACTTTCAAAATTTTTAAATCATATCCTCTGAATGTCCCATCTCTATCTATGCATTGTACTAGTACTTCTCCTGGACAAAATTTGTTAATTTTATCTACCCATTCACTTAATGTCTTATTTATCTTTTTTTTTCCTCTTTCATAATAGCATTGATATTTTGATTTATCTTTTTTTAAATCAAGACCTATTACAAGAAATTGATTACCAAATATTTTTGTAATTTGTTTTACCAAAAACTCTTTTTTCACAAAAGAAGAGTTGATTAATATTTTGTCAACACCTAATTCCTGAAATTTTCTTACTTCAGAAATAGTTTTAATTTTACCACCAACACAAATAGGAACAAAACAATTTTTTGCAAAGTTTTCGACAACTTTATAAAACAGTTTCCTTTTTTTATCTGACTTACTTATGTCAATTAAAACTATTCCATCAAATAGAGTATTGTTAATAAAGTTTTTTGTATATGTATAGTCTGCTAAAAAATTTTGAGTCCGTGTAAGTTCTCCATCCTCAAAAGTTAAAACTGCAATTATTCTTTTAGCTAACATAAATCACAAAAGTTTTTAAGCATTTGTAAGCCAAATTTTTGACTTTTTTCCAAGTGCGGCTGACATCCAAATATATTTTTTCTTTCATAAATACTTTGAAAGTTTTTAATATAATTTGTTGCTCCGTAGTTAAAATTTCTTTCATTCACAACAGTAAAAAAGGAATGATCAAAATAAAAACGAGCATTATTAGGTATATTCTTCATTAATGACATATTTTTAAATGAAATTTTATTCCATCCAACATGTGGTACTGGATGGTTTTTGGTTTTTTTAAACTTAAGCACTTTTCCCTTTATCCAGCCCAAGCCATTAAAGTTTGGATCCTCCTCACTTTTTTGAAACATAAGTTGATATCCCAAACAAATGCCTAAAATTGGTATTTTTTTTTCTAAAACTAGTTCATTTAAAACATTTATAAAACCCAAATTTTTTAAAAGCCTCATACCCTCTCCAAAATTTCCATTCCCTGGAATTACTATTTTTTTTGCCTTTCCAATTTCTTTTGTTGAATTAGAAACTTTAGATTTGTATTTGAGAAAATCTAAAGCGTTTTTTACAGAGCCAATGTTACTTATTCCATAGTCTACAATAATAATCACGAGACTAACTCCTCCAAAAAGATTTTTGCACTACAAATATTAAATAAGCTTTGTGTAGACATATCAGGAAAGTCATTTTTAAAATTATTTTTATATTTTTTCAAAAAGAAATCTTTCGAAATGAAGTCATATATTTGATTTCTGCTATCAGTATCAAAAAACCATTGATTAAATTTTTTGTTATTAAAAGAAAAAATTGATGAAAAAGATGCATTAAAACCTTTTTTTTCTCTATTGAGTCTTATTTTGTCATGGATAATTTTATTGGAGCTCAACCTCAATAAGTATTTATTGAATGCATTTTTCATAAATAACTTTGAAGGCATTTTAAAAGATATATTAACAAGATCCTTGTTTAAAAAAGGAGAGCGGTTCTCAATAGAATAATACATAGCATTCAAATCATCATCAATTAGTGCAAGGGGAACCGTTTGATATAATAGCTCATTTAACATTTTATTCCTTAAAAGATTTTTAGTAAAAAATTTATCATTGTAAGGCTTAAATTTTTTTAAATTTAAAAATTTATCATCAAGAAGGGTAAAGTAACTTTTAATATTTTTTTTGTTAATTATTTTATATTCTTTATTTCTCAAAATTGGATAAATATTTTTATTCCATTCTTTTAAAAAAGAATTTTTTTCATTATTTTTTTTAAGAGTGTTATAAAAAAGATTATAATGGTGATAATAACCGGAAAATAATTCGTCAGCACCATTTCCGTTTATACTTATTTTCACATTATCATTTTTCATTTGTTTATAAATAAGCGATTGTAAGAATAAACTAATTGTGGAGATTGGCTTATCGTGATACCGAACTAATTTTTTTAGATCTGGCATGTGATCTATCTTATTTGAAAGATAAATTTTTTTATTTTTAATTCCATATTTTTTTATCGTGTAGTTAATTAGACTTTCCTCGTTATATCTTTCACTGCTAGTATCAATAATTGAATATGTATTTATGTTCTTTTTTAATTTTTTTTTTATAAAACCCAGAATAAAATTCGAGTCAATCCCTCCACTTAAAGATAAACCTACTTTTAAATCAGTATTACAAATCAATTTTATTTTTTTTTCAAAGTTTTCTTTTATTAATTCTTTACATTTAGATTCTGTAAATTTGTTTTCCTGAACTTTGGGTTCCCAATATGTAAATTTTTTTATTTCTAAATCTCTATTTATTATTAAATTTGAGCCTGCGCTTATTTTATAGATGTTTTTGAAGAATGACTCTTCAGATTGTTCGATAGATTTATATCCGTACTTTAAATATTGATAAATTTTTTTATTATTTAAAACTTTATAATCATTAAGCAGCAATCTAACGAATTTAGTTTCAGATCCAAAAAAAAAATTACTTGTATTTTTGAAAAAATATATAGGTTTTTCTCCTACTCTGTCCCTTGATATAAAAACGATCTGTTTATTTTCATCAAATATTAAGAAAGCCCACATACCCTCAAAATATTTTACACAGTTTGTTCCAAAGATTTTATACATCTTTAATATCAATTCAGTATCTGATTTAGTTTTTAATTTTAGACCATAGTAGTGGACAGTCTTTTTTATTTCATCAATGTTGTAAATTTCTCCATTAAAAATAATTGTTAGATTATCAATAGTCATGGGCTGATTAGATCTTTCGTTTCTGTCAACAATTTTGAGCCTGGAAGATAATAGGTAGATATTATTTTCACCAAAGTTTAATTTTTTGTAGCCCTGATGGTCTGGACCACGATTTTTCATTGCACCAAGTGTTTTTGCAATCAAAGATTTACTTAGTTTTTGTTTTCCAATATATCCACTTATCCCACACATAATCTAATAAAGGTTACTCCTTTTTATTAACATTCCATATTTAACTTTTTGTTTTAGTTTTTTTTTCAATAAGCTTTTTATTTGATTAGCATGGTAATATTTTGCAGGCCTGGCATAATCTAAATCGTCAATTGTTAATACGTGATTTTTATTAAGATCTTTTTTTGCAACAATTCCCTTAGAAAGTATGTTTTTGCTGGCTCTTACAATTCTTGGGATTTCCTTTTCGTATTTTCCAATCAACAAATTAAAATTATTTCCCATGTGAATTAGTTTCTTAACGTCATACTTATTTAAAGACAAATGATGATCTCGAAATTTTCTTTTTTTATTATCAGTAAGATGGAATTCAATTACTCTTGCACCCAAACAAATGGATGTTAAACAAGCATTTATTCCAATTACATGATTTGAATAACCTGTAACAAAGTTGAATTTGTCTTTTAAAAATTTTACGCTCATGGTATTGGCAAATGCATCTGGCACTGGATAGCTAGAAACACAGTGCATCAATACAAGTTTTTGTTTAATTTTTTTTCTATATTTATCTTTAATAATTCTAACAGCAGCTTTAATTTCTTCTAAATCGGAAATCCCAGTTGATAAAAAAATGTTCAAGTTAAATTTAGTTGCTTTTTTTAATAAGTAATGAAAGTTGAGATCACCGCTAGCTATTTTTACAGTTTTAGAATTTTTTCTAATAAAATTTAGCCAATCATGGGAAACTGGAGTGAATAGATAATTTATTTTTAATTTTTTACAAAATTTAATTATTTTATTAAATTGAGACTTGTCAAAATAAAATTTACTTATTTTTTTAAATTTTTTTTCATTAATTGAAATATATTTTGTTGGAGTAAAGCATTGAAATTTGACTACATCTGCTCCAGCAATTTTTGCATCTTTAATAAGCTTGAAACATCTTTTTAAATTCCCTTCATGATTTACTCCTATCTCAGCAATATAGAGTATATCTTTTTTGAGGTTTTTTCCGAAGATTTTCATATTTTTATCACACCTTTTAAAAAATAGGTTTTTGGAACTATTTTTAAAATCTGAAGACTTTTTTTTCTACATCTTATAAAAAAACTACTCTTATTTTTTATTTTAAATATATTTCCAGGCAAAACTTTTGGTTCATAATTTTTAATTTTGCATTTTAATAATCTAAATTTTTTTCCATAATTATAAAAATATGCTCCTTTGTATGGAAAGGACTGCGATCTTACTAAATCATATATTTTGTTATTACTTAAATCAAAATTAATTTTAGCATCATTATCATTACGTTGTTTAAAGTAAGATTTAGATCGAATTTGTTTTTTTAGTTTTTTTCCTTTAGCAAGGTAATTTATTGCATCTAATGTTAGTTTAAGAAAAAGTTTATTAGATTTTTTTTGTATTTCCAAAATTGTATCTTTTTTTATATTTTTAAATTCACCTTTAGTAATAATGGGACCAGTGTCAATTTTATTATCAATTTTAATAATGGTTAGACCAATTTTTTTTTCACCATTTATAATTTGCCAAACTAATGGTGATCCACCTCTGTATTTTGGAAGTTTTCCTGCGTGAAGATTAATGATACCGTGATGAGATATATTAAAAAACTTTTTTTTAAATATATGAGGAAAGCCAGCTGAGATAATCAGGTCAAATTTTTCTTTTTTAATAAAATTATACAGCTTTTTGCTTTCTAAATTTTTGATAATTTTAAATTTGTTATTATTTATTTTTGAAATTATTTTTTTATTTAAAAATTTTTTAGTAATAATCTTATAAACATCAAATCCTTTGGAAGATAAGTACTCTGAAAGCTTTAAGCCTCGAAAATTATTAAAAAAAACCAAAATCTTATTTATTTTTTTTTGATTTTTATTTGGCTTATTTATATTCACCTAATGACTTCCAAAATAGCTCTAAACAATTTAATTAATTGTTGTTAATAAGTATGTAAAATGCTATCATTGTTCATATTATGAACAATGTCAATGTTTCTATCAAATTTTTTAGCAAAATAATGCAAAGATGGCCAAAATAAAGAAAATTCAAACACAATTTGGTAAGGACTGTCGTATTAGTTCTTTAAAAGGAGTAAAATTTATAGATTTCAAAAATCAAAATAAAATATCAAGAATAGTTGCAAAAGAATTTCTCAATTCAAAAAATAAAAAAATAATAAAAAAATGTATAATTTGTAGAAGTAACAAAATTAAACCAGCAACAACTGTTTTAGGTATAAAATTCGCGCAGTGTAAAAGATGTGCACATGTATTTAATAAGCACCATTATGATAATAATTTTTTAAAAAAATTTTGGAAAAAAAAGGGAGATATTATCAATGTACATTCGCATTCAAACCAACAGAAATACAGAAGCAATTTTTTAAGTAAACCCAAAGTTGATTTAATACTTAGGTACGCCAAAAATAAAAAAAATTTAAATTGGTTAGATCTAGGATGTGGGAATGGTGAATTTTTGTTTTCTGCAAAAAAAAGTGGAGTCAAACCTTATGGATTCGATTTAAATTCCAGGGATGTAAAGTTGGCTAGAAGCAAAGGTTTAAATGTTTTTCAAAAAAATATAAATGAATTTTATGAATATGCGGTTTCAAAGAATATTAAATTCGATATAGCTTCAGCTACTGGTTATTTTGATATGGTTAATGATCCAAATAAAGAAATGGAAATTTTAAATAGACTCATAAAAAAAGGTGGAATACTTATGATTGATCTTCCTGATTTTAATTCAGTTACACATGAAATGATAAGAGGATTTCCCTCAGAATCCATTAGACACCTAAATGCATGTCAAAGAAGTTCTTTCACCTCAAAAAGTTTGTTATTTCTTCTCAAACAGAATGGCTACAAAGTATTATTCAGATGGCATTATGGTCTAGATTTTTACATGATAATGAATTACTTAAATCAAAAAAATAAATACTTTCAAAATACTAATGCGATGAGAATTATGACAAAAAGATTTTCTGAATTTCAGAAAATTTTTGATAAAGAAAAAGGATCAGACACACTATTTTTCATTGCAAAGAAAATCAAAGGATAAATCAAATTGTCGATAGATAAAAAAGTTGCAATTGTTGGGTTAGGTTATGTCGGTCTTCCTCTGCTCCGCTTATTAACCAAAAAGAAAATCGCTTGTTTTGGCTTTGATATTGATCAGAAAAAAATTAATTCTTTAAAAAAAGGAATCTCTTACATTTCAGATGTTGGAAATAAAGATCTTACAATTTTAAAGAAAAATAACTTGTTTAATATGAGTGAGATTAAAAATGTTAGCAAAGTTAATTATATCATAATTTGTTTACCCACTCCATTAACAAAAAATAATCAACCAGATATGTCAATAATAATAAATGCTTTCAATAAACTAAAAAAATATATAAAAAAAAATCAAACAATTATTTTAGAAAGTACAGTATATCCTGGAGCAACTAGAAAGATTTTTTCTAAGTATTTGTCAGCAAAATTTAATTTAGGAAAAAATATTTTCTTAGGATATTCATCAGAAAGAATTAGCCCAGGACAATCAGATATAAGAAAGTTTAAGTATTTTTTGGAAAATACTCCTAAAGTTATTAGTGGTATTAATGAGAAATCTCTAAATAAAATATACCAATTATATAATAAAATTTTTCAAACGGTTTATAAGGCCAAAAGCTTAGAGATTGCAGAAATGTCGAAGTTAGTAGAAAATTCATACAGATCGGTAAATATTGGTCTAGCAAATGAATTAAAAACTATATGCTATAAATTAAAGATAGACGTGAACCATGTAATTACTACAGCTGGGACGAAACCTTTTGGTTTCAATCGATTTTATCCTGGGCCAGGAGTAGGTGGCCACTGCATACCGATTGATCCAATGTTTTTTAAATGGATTGCAAAAGGGAAAGGTATTGATTCAAAATTTATAAGCTTAGCCAGATCAACAAATCTAAATATTACTAAATGGGTTATTAATCAAATCTTTAAAGAAGCTCCTAAAATTAAAAACAAAAAGCACAAAAAGAAGATTTTACTAATTGGCCTGGCATATAAAGAAAATGTTAATGATACTAGGGAGTCACCATCAATAAAAATTTATAAATCATTAATAAAATATAATAATACTATCGACTACAACGATAGTAAAATTCCAAAAATTAGAATATTAAACAAAACTCTTTTTTCAACTCCTTTAAATAAATTAAAAAAATATGATTATGTTATCATTGGTACAGCTCATGATGACTTGAAAAAAAATTTAATTCTTAAAAATTCAAAAAAAATATTTGATACAAGGGGGTTTTTTAAAGAGGTAGACTCAAAAAAAATTATAAAAATTTAAATTATGATAAAATTTGCAAAACCATCAGTTGATAAAAGTGCCTTGGGGAAGATAAAGAATATTTTTAAATCCGGTATATTTGTTCATGGTTATAATACTCTTAATTTTGAGAGAAAACTTTCCAATTTTTTCAAATTAAAAACACAATCTATTTTATCAACTGCGTCGTGTACATCAGCACTACACCTCTATTACATTTCTATTGGATTGAAAAAAGGTGATGAAGTGATTATGTCAGCTCAAACACATGTAGCAACCGCTCATGCAGTTGAAATTTGTGGGGCCAAACCAGTTTTTGTTGATTGTGAACTAGAAACTGGAAATATAAATATTGACGATATTTTAAACAAGATAAACAAAAAAACAGTTTGTATATGTGTTACCCACTTTTTAGGCAAACCTACGAACATGTTTAAAATTTTAAAAATTGCAAAAAAATATAATTTAAAAGTAGTAGAAGATACGGCTCTATCAATTGGTTCTAAAATAAATGGAAAATATAGCGGAACTTTTGGTGATGCTGGAGCGTTTTCTTTTCATCCTGTAAAAATTATAACTACAGGAGAGGGTGGGGCCTTGATATTAAAGAACAAAAAGGTTTATAATTTAATCAAATCACTAAGATCATTTGGTTATGATATTGCAGACCCACAAAAAAGAAAAATTCCAGGAAATTATAATATAAATTACCTAGGTTTAAATTATAGGCTAAGCGAAATTGAGGCTGCGATTGGATTAACAGAACTTTCAAAAATAAAAAACAAAATTTCTACTAGAAAAAAAAATTATCATCTTCTTTATCAAAAAATAAAAATGTGCAAAAATTTCATTATTTTGGATACCGGGAGCTCTAAAAAAATGAGCTCTAGTTATTATGCTTTAACAATAGTTTTAAAATCTAAAAGTAAAAAATTTAGAAATAGTTTAGTCCTTAAACTTAAAGAAAAGGGTATTCAAACAAGTATTTATTACCCCCACCCAGTACCATTATTAAATTATTATAGAAAAAAATATAATTACAAATTTCAATCTTTTAGGAACTCAAATAGAATAGCATATAATTCTATTTCTTTTTCAATAGCACCTCATATTAAAAATCAAGATATTGAACATATGTCAGAAGAGATTAAAAATTTAATTGGTTGAAATTTTAATGATATCTAAAAAAAATAAAATTGCAGTAGGAATCGTTGGTTTAGGAAATACTGGAAAACAGCATTTGAGATTTTATATAAAAAACAATTATATTGAAAAAATTTTCGTATCTGAAATAAAAAAGACCAAAAAGTTAATTAATACAAAAGTAATTAATGATAAAAACTTAATAAAATTTAATAAGACCAAAGGTAAAAAATTATTATCTATAAGCAACTATGATAAAGACCATTCAAAATTTATAATTAAATATCTAAATAATAACCATATCTTTGTCGAAAAACCTATGTGTCGAAATTTCAAACAATTGAATGAAATATATAAAATAGCAAAAAAAAATAAATTTAAAAATTTGTTATCTTCAAATTTAGTTTTGAGGGATTCAAAAATTTTTAACAAAATAAAAAAAAAAATAAGAAATGGGGAATTTGGTAAGATTTATTATTTTGAAGGAGATTATTTATACGGCAGATTAAAAAAATTGACCAAAGGTTGGAGAGGTCTTGACAAAGACTATAGTGTCACATTAGGCGGGGGTATTCATTTAATAGATTTAATGATAAATTTTTTTGGCCAGCTACCAGAATTTGTTGAGACTTATTCAAATAAAATTGTTACCAGTAAAAATAAATTTAAATTCAAAGATTTTACACAAAGCAACTATTTTTTTAAGAGCGGAGCTATAGCAAAAATATCTTCTAATTTTGGCTGTGTTCATAAGCACCAACATGTTTTGAAAGTTTATGGAACAAAAAAAACATTTATTTATGATGATATGGGTGCAAGAATTTTTAACAGACGTGACCCCTCTTCAGCCAAGATTCATATGGTAAAAAAACTATACAACGGAAAAGATTGTTTATTGCCAGCCTTTTTAAAAAATTTAAAAACAAAGAAAAATTATAAAAAAAATGTTATGGAAGAAATTAACTTAATGTCTACCTCAATAAGTTCAGATATTTCCTTAATGAAAAATAAAAAGGTTAAAATTAAAAAATATATATGAAAAATAAAAAAGTTCTTATTATAGGAGGTGCTGGTTTCATCGGCCATAATCTTGCAATTTATTTAAAGAAAAGAAAATTTGATGTTTGGACGGTTGATAACTTAAAAATTAATAATCTTGCTCACGTAAAAAAAAATATTAAAAATAAAAATCAAAAAAAACTATATTTATCTTTTTTAAAAGATAGATTGAAATTATTAAAAAAAAATAAAATACCTCTTAAAATTTGTGATGTAAGTAAAAAAAGTAAAATTTTAAAAATAGTCCAGAATTTTAAACCTAACATCGTTATTCATTTGGCAGCTGTTTCTCATGATAGCAGATCGAATACAAATCCAGAAGAAGCTTTTGAAAATAGTCAGAGAACTCTCTTTAATTCTTTGGAGTCAATAAAAGATAAAAAAAATTCACATTTTATTTATTTTTCTTCTAGCATGGTTTATGGAAATTTTAAAAAAAAAGTGGCTTTCGAACAGGACACATGCAATCCTATTGGAATTTATGGTTCACTAAAACTGTCTGGTGAGCTTTTAGTGAAATCTTATTCAAATGTTTTTGGAAACAAATATACTATAGTAAGACCCTCTGCTCTTTATGGCGAAAGATGTATTAGCAACAGAGTTATACAGATATTTTTAGAAAACGCATTTCAAAGGAAAAAAATTTTTATAAAAGGTGACGGAAGGGAAAAACTTGATTTTACTTATATTGATGATTTATGTAGTGGTATATTTAAAATTGTAAAGGATCAAAGAAAATCTTCTAATCGAACATTTAATTTAACTTACGGTTCAGCAAGATCAATAAATGACTTAAGAAAATTGACTAAGAAAAAGTTTAAAAATCAAATATTTGTATCTGTTTCACGAAATAAGTTGATGGCAATAAGGGGAACGTTATCTATTAAAAAGGCAAAGAGGATGTTAAAATACAATCCAAAATTCAGTCTTGAGAAAGGATTTGAAAAGTATTACCGATGGTATAGCAAAAACTATGCAAACAGATAGCAAAAATATTAAAAATAGCCACTCAGAGAAAAGTAAAAGAAAATTACTGTCCATGAGTGTTGTAAAAAAAAATTCTAAAGGCAATACCGAAAAAGATTTGTACGATTATCTGTACCCAAAATTTGGGAAAAGATTTATTGATTATAGAGATAAATACGAAAATTATTTAAAAGATGAAAAACATAAATACTTACCGGACTTTCCAATATCTGTAATTTTAGAACTTGTTAATAGGTGTGATTTAGAATGCACTATGTGCTATCAGGGTTTTAGAAATGATGCGAAAAAAAGCACATTAGAAATTAAAGATCTAAAGAAATTGTTTTTAGAATTTAAAACACGTAAGCTTGACGCTTTATTGTTAAGTTCTTCAGAACCATTGTTGTATAAACACTTTGATGAGATTTTAAAAATGGCTCAAGAGTCTAAAATCATGGATCAATTTTTATTTACCAATGGTAATTTATTAAATACTAAAAATAGTCAACTAATTTTAAATAGTTCTTTAACCAGATTATTTGTTTCAATGGATGCCGCAACAAGTGAAACTTATGACAAAGTAAGGATACCAGTAAATAAAAAGCTCCTTAATACAAATAGATTAAAAAAAGTTGAGGAAAGCGTTATAAATTTTATAAATTTAAGAAATTCTTTGGGTAGAAAAATCCCTTTAGTGCGCGTTTCATTTGTTGCTCTTCAAACTAACGCCCATGAGGTTGAACCTTTTATCGAAAAATGGATTGATATTGTCGACAGCGTCGAGATTCAAAAAGAAAACTCAATTGATTTTTATGATGATCTTTTGAAGAAAAAGTTCGATAAGAAAAAGTTATTACTTAGGAAATATAATTGCAATGAGCCCTGGGGACAAGTTACTATTCATTCTGATGGTACAGTTGGCCCATGTTGTAATACCGTCGGTCGAAATTTACCTATCGGAAATATTTTAAATGAAAGTCTCAGTGATATTTGGCAGGGAACAAAAATGCGGGAAATTAGAGAAGGATTTTTAAACAACAAACCAAGCCCTGTTTGTCAACTATGTTTAGAACATGAAAAATTAAACTTATAAATTAGCCCAGTTAATAATCATTATTTTTGACCAAATAAATTAAATTTTTCATACTAAAAACATCTTTAATTTTTAACTCACATATTTTTTTATAGAGCTTTTCATATAAAACAAGATCTTTTCTGTAATCAACTGTAAACCTATATTTTCTAAAAGATTTTTTTAATTTGAAATTTTTGATTCTAAAAATATCTGGTCTTTTATATATAAATGATGTTACATGTTCCTTATCAAATTTTGAAACTGTTAAATAGTGTGCTGTTTTGATAGATTTAAAGTTGCAAAACTCAACACTCATACCTTTGGGGTACGAAGGTTTTATTATATTAGAAACGTAATCATATTTATTTTTTTTATAAATTTTTTCAGCTTTTTCAATAATCTTGGGATCGATAAATGGAGAGTCAGCCGAAACCCGAATGAGATTTTTAACCTTATATTTTTTTGCTGCTTTGTAAAATCTTTCTAGAACATTATTTTCGGAGCCTGCGTAAAATAAACAATTATTTTTTTTTGCAATTTTTATAATCTTCTTGTCTCTTTTTTTATTAGATGTTGCAATTATTACTCTATTTTTAAATCTTACATTTTTTAATCTAGATATCACATGCTCTAAAACAGTCTTATTATCTATTTTATTAAGTACTTTGTTGGGAAACCTTTTAGACCCCAGTCTTGCTTGTATTATGAAGGTAAAAAACATTCTATTAATTGTTAGTATGCATTTAATTTATGCTCAATTTTTGAATAGATTTATTGACAATGTTCAAATTATGAACAATAATATATACATGCAAAAAGTTAATCAACAACAATTTGATGTTTTGAGAAAAAGATTAAAAGAAATATCAGGAGCAATATAAAAAATGCCTATTCAAATAGTTCAAAAAACTTGCTTTCTTATTACATTTAGGTATCCTAAACTATGGCTTTAAAAGTAGTTTTCATCGCATATGACAATGGTCATTTTGATAATGAATTTCCAATGGGGATAGGAGCTATTGCTGCAGTCCTTAAAAAACATGGTCATCACATTACAATTTGGAATCAGGATTTGCACCATTATCCTGATAGTAGTTTAACCGAATACCTTGATAAAAATAAATTTGATGTAGCTATCATGAGTTTGATCGCTGGTTATTATCAGTATCAAAAAATGAAAAGTTTATCTAAAGCACTAAATAGATCTAAAAACAGACCATTTTATGTGATGGGTGGTTATGGGCCTACTCCAGAACCCGAATTCTTTTTAAAAAAATCTGGTTGTGATGCTGTGGGTTTAGGAGAAGGAGAAACGACAGTTGCAAAATTAATGGAAGCCGTTGAAAACAAAACTTCACTAAGAAATGTTCCCGGTATAGCTTGGCTAGAGAATGGCAAGCTTCAACAAACTCCTAGAGCACCCTTAGTTCATCTTGACTCATTAGATTGGGCACCATATGAGCTTTTTGATATGAAAACTTATAGAATGTACAGAATGGAAAAAGGTAGCCCCACTGATTTTTGTATGCCTATGATGTCCGCAAGAGGATGTTCTTTTAAGTGTACTTTCTGTTATCGAATGGATGCTGGTTATAGAAGTAGAAGCGCTGAAAATTTATTGGATGAATGTGAAATGTTGTACAAAGACTATGGAATTAACTATTTTGCTTTTGAAGATGATCTTCTCATGTCATCTGTTTCTCACACAGAGTCAGTTTGTCGTGAATTTCTTAAACGTAATTTACCCATTAAATGGAAATGTAATGGAAGATTAAACTATTGTAGCGAAGAACTGCTCCAATTGATGAAAGATGCGGGGTGTACTTTTATTAATTATGGAATAGAGAGTATGGATCAAAAAGTTTTAAACAATATGAAGAAAGGTTTGAGACCAGATATGATAGTAAGGGGGATAGAAGATACTTTAAAGGTTGGAATGAGCCCAGGCCTTAATTTTATTTTTGGTAACAAAGGGGATAATAAAGAGACTATTAAAAAATCAGTTGATTTTTTGCTTAAGTATGACGATTTTGCCCAAACGAGAACTATAAGACCAGTAACTCCTTATCCCGGGTCTCCACTTTATTATGATGCGATCGAGATGGGTTTGTTGGATAAAGATAATCCTGCAGAAGATTTTTATGAGAGAAAACATCTTAACTCAGATCTAATTTGTACAAACTTTACAGAACTTACCGACGAGGAATTTTATGAGTGTCTACGTTGGGCTAACAGCACATTGATGAAAAATTATTATAATAAACAAAGAGATGGCGTTTTGGATCGTATAAATTACCTTTATGAAACTAAGGATGTTACATTCAGAGGATTTAGATTTAACGGTAAAATAGCTTCTGTTAAAAAGGATACTTTAAAAGATAAAAAAGATCAAAGCTCAATAGAAGGGACAAAGAATTGGGAGAATAATGTAACA
This sequence comes from Pelagibacteraceae bacterium, assembly GCA_002717485.1. Taxonomy (GTDB): domain Bacteria; phylum Pseudomonadota; class Alphaproteobacteria; order HIMB59. Next base: position 15,588 of record PBDW01000019.1, read on the forward strand.
GGAGATGGTGATAGATTTTCCCAGCAGCCTGAAATCAATGTTAATGGAAATAAAAACCTAGATAGTTTCAATAATTATCTTAAGAGAAAAGAAAAAAGATTAGCTGATAAAAAAGCTGAACTAGCTGCAAAAAAAGCAGCCAAAGAAGCAAATTTTAGTATTAACAAACCTAAAAGTCCAGAAAGTTCTCAAACGGTTCAGTAGGATATTTTAATTTCAATATTTTCATTTTAATACCTTAAATATTTTTTTTTATAATTATCATTTAATAATTTAAAAATTTTATTAAAAAATTTTTTTCTTACTTCATCTTAATAAATTCTATACTTTTTGCATCGTGTTCTAATAAAGAGATAGAATTTGATCGAACCAATAATTCATCATCCATCACCAACTATTCGGTCAGAAAATATTATTTTTTGGTTATTTATTAATTCTCTTTTAAATTTGAGGTTTTGAGTTCATAAATTGAACAAATTTATTGACATTGTTCAAATTATGAACAATAATACATACATGAAAAAAATTAATCAAGAACAATTTGATGTTTTAAGAAAAATCTCAAAAAAACCATCTGTGAATCAAAGAGAACTTGCATCTGAATTAGAAATCAGCCTTGGAAAATTAAATTTTGTTTTAAATGGTCTTAAAAAAAAGGGTTTAATTAAAATTCGAAATTTCAAAAAAAACCCAAATAAATCTAGATACTTATACCTCCTGACTCCTAAAGGGATCGCAGAAAAAACAAACCTCACAATTAACTTCATGAAAAGAAAAATGGAAGAATATGATGAGTTGAGAGAAGAGTTAAAAAATAACAAAAATAACAAGTAAAAATGTGGGTAATTATAAAATTCGATAAAAACAACTTTGAATTTTTAAAAGAGGAGCTAAGGAAAAAACTGGGAGATAATTTTATTATTTATAATCCAAAATTTTTTTTTCAAAAATATATAAACAACAAATGCACTTATAAAGAATTTAATCTTCTTGGAGATTATTTATTTTGTTTTCATAAAAATTTTAAAAATACAGATACTTTAAATAATTTAAAATTTACTAAAGGCTTAAAATATATCTTGAGTGGCTTTGTTCAGTCTCAAGAAGAAATTAAAAAATTTATAAAAAAGTGCAAAGACTCTGAAGATAAAAAAGGATATTTAACACAGAATTTCTTCGAGTTACATATGAATTCAAAATATAAATTTATCTCCGGTCCTTTTGCAGAAATGATTTTTAAAATTGTTGGTTTTCAAAAAAATAAGATTAATATTTTATTGGGTAATGTAAAAACTACTATTAAAAAGAACGAGCTTTTATATAACCCTCTTTAAAAAAAAGAAATAATCATGACGCTAATTGTAAAAAGATTTTTTGCAAAGTGCGGAGCTGTGGTTAAAACAGCCTACTAAAAATATACCTCACTTTAACATTCAACTTTATTAATAAAACCAAATATTATGGATAAAGATATCATCAATATGGTTTCTATAAACGGAAAAAAAAAAATAACTTGCTTTAGATTTATGGAGGAATGTTTTCAAAATGAAGGTTACATATCATCTGAAAAACTCCGAATTAATTTCTTAAATAAACTTCTTAACCCAGCAATTCTTAGAAAAATAAAAACGTTTTTTTCATTATATTTAAAATGTAAGTTTATTTTTAAGGATCCTAAAAATCTTGAATTTGCTATTTTTGATAGTGAAAATTCAGAGTTTATTAAAAAAATTTTACCAAATAAAAATTATGTAACTATTTCTACAAGAATAGAAAAAATTAATGAAATTTATTTTTCAAAAAGAATAATTGTTTATTTTTTTAGAAATATCTTAAAAGGTAGCCTAAAACAAATTTATTTAGCTGCTCTGATCAATGCTATCAATCCAAGAATCGTAATTACTCATATTTCAGATTCACTTGACTTTCACGTTGTTGGAAGAATTTTAAATGATAAAATAAAATTTATTGCCGTCCAAACATATTCACCGAATGCATTTAATAAAATGTTTCCTGGAAAAAGAGAAAAAAAATTTTTTATTCCAACATTTTTTTGTTTCAGCAAATATGACGAATTATTTTATAAGAAAAAAAAAGCCACTATAGGGTCTTTTGAAATCGTTGGATCATTGCCTTCCTCATTAACCCATGAATATGTACAATCACAAAAATTAAAAATAAATCCAAATAAGCATGATATATGCCTAATAGCCGAACCGTTTGCAGATATTGGCTCTTCAGATTTTCCTCATGTTAAAAATCTACCCGATAGTATGGGAATAGTTGCGGAGTTCACTTATAAGCTATGTAAAAAACATGATCTAAACATCATTTTCTCTGGTAAGGGTCCACAAGATACAATCGGAGCAAGGACTGCAATGCATTTTTATAAATATTATCTTAAAAAATATAATTTTGAAATATTTCACTCTTCGAAAGAGATGGCAGCATATTCTTCATACTTAAATATTATGCAAAGTAGACTAACAATTGGTTGTATATCAACTATGCTGAGAGAGGCAATCTCTCTCGAAAAAAAATTTTTATCTTTTAATACTGTTGGGCATCCTGATGTTTCATTTTCAGGACCTGGAATTAAATTTCCACAAGAAAGTATATGTGTCCTAACAAAACCGTCCTATGAATTTTTTGAGGAAAGAGTCCTTAAAATATTGTCAATGACAAATGAAGAATATTTTGCCCAATTAGGTGTAGAGAAATCCTTCTTAATGTTTCCTGGAAATGAAGCTGCAAACATTTTGAGAAAAAGATTAAAAGAGATATCCGGAACGATATAAGAAATTTTTAAATTATTAAAAAATTACATTTGTACTAAAACTTTATGCTATCTCAGATTTTATTTCTTTTTAAGGTATTAAGCAAAGATCAAAAAACTAGATTTTTAGTTTTGCTTTTTTCTATGATCTTAACAAGTTTTTTTGAGATATTAACCATAATTTTTATATTTGAATATATTAGTTTTTTAAGCTCAGGTACTGAATATATTAACGTGGGGGTTATAAACAAACTATTGGACTTTTTTAATCTTAATTATGATCTATTAACTTTAGAGAATTTAAGTTTTATTTTAATTTTTGTAATCCTTTTAGGAGTTTTTTCAAATTTACTCACAATTTATTTAACAAATAAATTTTCTCTTAAAACTGGTGGAGAAATTGAAAGTAAATTATTTCTTTATTACATGAAGAGAGATTATTTGTTTCACTTGAATACAACCTCTTCTGTATTAATGAATAACATTTTTGAACTAGTAAAAAGAGTTGCAAGTTTTGTTCTAACCCCTCTGATGATTGTTTTATCTAAAGTTATTTTCTTGATTCCACTTCTATCAGGATTAATTTTGTACAAACCCAAAATTACATTAATTACAACTGCTTTATTTATAGGCATATATTATATTATTTTCAGAATTTTTAAGGAACAGATGACTTTTCTTGGACGTTTACAAACTGGTGTTAGTGAAAAAAAATTTTCAACTCTTCAACAAGGTTTAAACGGTATAAAGGAAGTTAAGCTTTTAAATAAATTTAACTTTTTTAAATCATCATACGACAAACTTTATGGTGAATATGTAAATCTTGAGGTAAAAAGGGATGTAATTGGAAAATTTCCAAGGTACTTTTTAGAATTAGTTACATTTACAACTGCAATTCTATTTGTAATATTTCTTATAAATAATCTAAATTATAATTTTAACGAAATAATTGTAAGCATCTCTTTCTTTTTAGTTTGTGCATATAAAATTATTCCTGCTATGCAACAGATATATTATCATTTAACAATTGTTAAAAATCATTTACCTGCTGTAGATGCAATTTCAGAAGATTTAATAAATTCCAAAAAAATTAACTTTGAGATTGCAAATGAAAATAAAAATGTAAAAAATAAAAAATTTGAAAGTTTAGAGGTTAAAAATTTGAAATTTAAATATAAAAATGAAGATTATTTTTCAATTGATGACCTAAATTTTAAGATCAATAAAGGAGAAAAGATTGCGATCACAGGATTAAGTGGATCAGGAAAAACTACTCTAATTCATATACTTTTGGGTCTAATTAAACAAACTTCTGGAAAAGTAATTATTAATGGAGAATTAACAAGTTTTAAAAACATCTCCAGTTGGCGAAATTTATTAGGTTATGTGCCACAGTCAGTTTTTATAACAGAGAAATCAATTCGAGAAAATATTGGCTTCGGTATTAGCGAAAACAATATTGATAATGAAAAAATTAAAAAGTTATTAAAAATTACCAAACTATCAAATGTTGTAAATTCGTTACCAAAAAAAGAATATACAGATGTTGGAGAAAGAGGCCTAAGATTTTCAGGAGGCCAACAACAAAGATTAGGTATCGCTAGAGCCCTATATAATGATCCAGAAGTAATAGTTTTAGATGAAGCGACTAATGCATTAGATGTTCTAACAGAAAATGAAGTACTAAATTATCTAATTGGATTTAAGAATAAAATTACAGTCATAATGATAACTCACAGAATTGATACGATTAAAAAATTTGATAAAATCATTTTTTTGAAAGATGGGAAATTAGATGGGATAGGCACTTATAATGAACTTTCAGAAAATAATCAAAACTTTAAAACTTTATTAAAGGTAAAAAACGAAGAAGATAAAAAAATTAATAACAGATCATGAAAAAAATAATTATAGTAGGAGCAGGTGGTCATGCTAGATCCTGTTTAGATTTAATAAATTGTAGTAAACAATTCAAATTTGCTGGATTTGTTGATAATTTTTCAAGTAATAAAATGGTGATTGGCAAAGATAGGGATTTAAAAAAAATATTCAAGAAAGTTAAATTTGCTTTGATAGGGCTGGGTCAAATTCGAAGTAATTCAAAACGTTTAAAATTATTCAGAATGCTAAAAAAAATTGGATATAAACTTCCTGTTATAAAATCTCCTAATGCTTATGTATCAAATTTAGCAAAAATAGATGAAGGTACAGTTGTTATGCATAGAGCTATTATAAATTCTTATGCAAAAATTGGAAAAAATGTAATAATTAATACAGGCGCTATTATAGAGCATGATACTGTTATTAAAGACAATTCACACATTTCTACCAATGTCACAATAAATGGTGAATGTATTATAGAAAAAAATACTTTTATTGGTTCTAATTCTGTTGTTGTGAATAATGTGAGAGTTGGAAAATCAAAATTTATAAAAGCAAACTCTCTTGTAAAAAAAAATAAATAATAATGAAGAAACCCTTAAAAAAAATATTGATACAGTCTAGTTCTTCAATAACAAACACCCTTAAAAAGTTGAGAGCCACAGGTTTAAAATGTTTAATTGTTGTTGATAAAAAGAAAAAATATCTAGGAACAATTACTGATGGAGATATAAGAAATGAAATTTTGAAAAATAAAGACTTTACAAGAAAAATAATAAATATTTGTAATACTAATAGTATTTTCTTTAACAAAGAAAATTTTAACAAACCAAAAGCGGATAAAATAATAAAAGATAAAGGAATACCATTGATACCTATTATTAACAAAGATTTTAAGCCTATCGACTATTATATTCCTTTTGGAGATTTTAATATAAAGCCAATTGATAAATCTAAAGGTAACAGAGTTATTATAATGGCTGGTGGACAAGGAAAAAGACTACAGCCTTTTACATCCATACTTCCAAAACCTCTAATACCTGTAAAAGGCAAACCCGTTTTAATTCATATTATGAATCTTTTTAAATCAAATGGATTTAATAATTTTTCAATATCTATAAACAGCAAAAATAATGTTTTAAAATCGTATTTAAATGAACTTAAGAAAATTTATGATTTTAATTATATCCAAGAAAATAGCCCGCTTGGTACTGCGGGTGCATTAAAAAAACTTAAAAATATTAAGGAAGCTTTCTTTATTGTTAATTGTGATAATTTATTCAGAATAAACCCAAAAGATTTAATCAATTTTCACAATGAAAATAATAATTTTTTGACATTGGTTGCTTCAGTTAAAAAATTTACAATTCCTTACGGTGTTTGTGAATTAAATAAGAAAAGTGGTAAACTAATCAAAATGGATGAAAAACCGATTAAATTTGTTCTAGCAAATACTGGTTTTTATTTTTGTGAACCAAAAGTTTTGGAATTTCTACCTAAAAAGAAAAATTTTGGCATGAATGATTTAATTAATATTTTACAGAAGAAAAAGAAAAAAATAGGAGTTTTCCCCATCAAAGATACCGATTGGCAAGACACAGGTAACTGGTTTGATTATATGAATATAATTCAAGCAAAAAGATAATAGTAAAAAAAATAATTCTCTAATTTTATAAATATTAAAAATCTTAGTTTAAAATGAAAAGAATAGAAAATCATCCCCCAAGTATAAATATTAAAAATGCTTCAAAATTTGTTAACGAATGCCTAAGAAGTAATTGGATTTCTACAAGTGGAAAATTTGTAAAAAATTTTGAGCAAAAAATTTCAAATTTTACAAAGGCTAAATATGTTATTGCATGTAATACAGGAACTGCAGCGCTACAAGTAGCTCTAAGAATAGCTGGGGTTAAAAATGGGGATGAGGTTTTAGTTCCAACTTTAACTTTTGTCGGGACCATTAACAGCATAATATACAATAATGCCTCACCAATATTTATCGATAGTGATCATGATTATAATATTGATATTAACAAAATTTTAAAGTTTTTAAAAAAAAGAACATATTTTAAAAATGGTTTTTGTTTTAATAAAAGGACCAAAAAGAAAATTAAAGCTATAGTTCCAGTTCATTTATGGGGAAACCCAATAAATTTAAAAAATTTGAAAAAAGAATGTAATAAAAGAAATATCAAAATTATCGAGGATGCGGCGGAAGCCTTTGGAAGTTTTATTATAAATAAAAGAAAAAAATATCATGTAGGACTTGAGGGTTTTGCCGGTTGTTTATCATTCAATGCAAATAAAATCATTACGACTGGGGGCGGGGGTGCGATTATTACAAATAATAAAAATGTAGCAAAAAAAGCGCTTTATTTAACTACAACGGCAAAAAATGATAGCTTAAATTTTGTTCACAATGATATTGGATATAACTACAGACTATCCAGTATACCAGCAGCAGTAGGAATATCCGAAATAGATAACATAAATACAAAACTCAAATTAAAAAAGAAAATACATCGATTATATAAAAAAAAATTGGAAAATTTAAAAAATTTTAGCCTATTTAGTATTGAAGGCCCTTATGATAGCAACCATTGGATAAATATATTACAAATAAAAAAATTAAGTAGAAAAAATAATCTTAAAAATATTTTAAAAAAATTATTAAAAAAAGGTATTGAGGCTAGACCATTGTGGAAATTAAACCACCTTCAAATTCCTTTTAAAAAATTTGAAGCATTTGAAATATTTAATGCAAATGATTTGTTTAAAAGAAGTATTTGCTTACCTTCCGGTGCAAAATTGAGTTCAAACAATATTGATACAATAGTTAAAATTTTGAGAAAAATTCAGAAATAATGAAAAAGGTCTCAATTGTAGGTTTGGGTTTTGTTGGCTTCCCAACTTTTTTAATTTTATCAAATATTAAAAAAAATAATAAATATTTATACGAGGTGGAAGGAATCGAAAAAGATAATTTTAAAGGAAGAGAAATTAAAGAAAAATATAGCAAAAGTATAAGCTGGATAAAATCCGAAGATAAAAAATTCAAAAATTTATTTATTAAGGCAAAAAAGAGAAAAGAATCTTATATAAGCAATAATTTAGAAGGCGTAAAAAAGTCTAATATAATTATTGTAAGCGTAAATTTTGAATTTAAAGATAATAAAAGAAACTCTTTTAAAGATTTAATTAATTTATCAGATAAACTATCAAAAAAAATAAATAAAAAAACATTAGTAATTTTTGAGACAACTTTTCCTCCCGGGACATGTGATAAGATTATTATTCCAATTTTTAAAAAGAACTTGAAAAAAAGAAAAATTAAATTCGAAGATATCTATTTTTGCTATTCATTCGAAAGAGTGATGCCAGGAGAAAATTACATAAATTCAGTCACTTCAAATTTTAGATGTTATTCCGGTGTAAATAAAAAATCTAAAAATATTTGTAAGAAATTTTTAATGACATTTGTTAATTATAAAAAATTCAAATTTTCAGAATTAAAAAATATTATTGACTGTGAAACTGCAAAAATTCTTGAAAATTCCTACAGGGCAACAAATATAGCTTTAATAGATGAATGGACGAAAATAAGCAAATATCTGAAAATAGATTTAAACAAAATAATTGAGGCAATTAGATTAAGAAATACACACTCTAATTTAATGTGGCCAGGTTTGGGTGTTGGCGGATATTGCTTAACAAAGGATCCTAATTTTATAAAAATTTCCTCAAAAAAATTTTTTAAAGTTAATTCTAATTTTCCATTAGTTTCTAAATCAATAGATATAAATAAAAAAATGTACAATACATCACTTGAATATATAAAATCAAAAGTTCACAATTTAAAAAATAAAAAGATTTTAATATGTGGTTTGTCATATAAGAATGATACTTCTGACACACGATTTAGCCCAACTTTTGATTTGATTAGTGGAATAAAATCTTTAGGAGGAAAAATTCACGTTTACGATCCCTATCAGCTCTCTCAAAATAATAACTTTAGTAATTTGAAACTGATCAATAAATTTAATAAAAATTTTAATCTAATTATTTTTTGTGTAGCTCATAAGTATTTTAAAAAATTACGTTTAAAGAATTTAAAAAATCAGATCATATTTGATTTAAATAGAGTCTTAACTGAAAATCAAAAAAAAATCTTACTGAAAAATAAAACAAAATATTATTGTTTAGGATCTAATTAATGTCTAAAAAAAGAAATAAAACTAGGGTTTTAATAACTGGAGGTGCAGGTTTTATGGGCTTTCATCTCGCCACAAGATTGGCTAAACAAGGATATAGCGTTGATTTAATTGATAATCTTTCAAGGGGGGTACTCGATAATTCTTTAAGGAACTTGCTTAAATCAAAAAAAATAAAACTTTACAAACTAGATCTAAAAAAAAAAATTAAAATTAAAATATTTTCTTACAAATTTATATTCCATTGTGCTGCAATTTTAGGAGTAAGAAATGTCATTAACAATCCTTATAAAGTAATTAATAACAATGTTAGTCTACTATCAAACGTATTAGAATATGCTCAAAAACAGAAGAATTTAAAGCGATTCCTTTTTTTCTCAACAAGCGAGGTTTATGGAGGATCACTAAAAAAAGGACTTTTAAAATTTCCAACTAGCGAAAATAACCTTTTATGCTTGGATGAATTAAATAATCCTAGAAGCACCTATATGCTTTCGAAAATATATGGTGAAGCTATGTGTCATTTTTCCAGCATACCCTTTACTATTCTAAGACCTCACAATATTTTTGGCGAAAGAATGGGAATGTCTCATGTAATTCCAGAATTAACAAAAAAAGCAAAAAATCATAAAAAAGTTTTTTCAGTTAATAATGGAAATCATAAAAGGGCTTTTTGTTATATAGATGATGCCATTAATATGATCCTAAAAATCATGAATACTCAAAAAACTGTTGGAAAAACATATAATATTGGAGATCCAAGATTTGAAATAAAAATAATAAAATTAGCGAAAAAAATCCTTAAAATTTTAAATAAAAATAAGAAAATAAACTTCATAGAAGAGAAAAACTATTCACCTCAAAAAAGACTTCCAGATATGAAAAGACTTTTAAAAGATATTAGTTTTAAGTTTAATTCATCATTTAATTATAATCTTGATAAAACTGTAAAATGGTATGAAAAAAACTAAAATAATTGCTGAAGCTGGAGTAAATCATAATGGCCAATTAAATTTGGCAAAAAAATTAATCTATCAAGCTGCAAAATTGGGTGCTGACTATATAAAATTTCAGTCGTTCAAGGCTGACAAATTACTTAAAAAAGATACTAAAAAAGCAAATTATCAAATTAAAAATAAAAAAAGAGAAAATGAAAATCAGTATACAATGTTAAAAAAATTAGAATTAAAAGACAAACACTACAAAATATTGTTTAATTATTGTAAAAAATATAAAATAAAATTTTTACTTTCTTTTTTTGATATTGATAGTTTAGTTTGGGTTAAGAAACTTAGGCTTAAAGAAATAAAAATTCCCTCAGGTGAAATTAATAACATGCTTCTATTAAATGAAGTTGGGAAATTAAAGAAAAAAGTAATTTTATCTTCGGGAATTTCCTCTCTTTTAGAAATAAGAAATGCAGTAAAAATGTTAATCAAAAGTGGAACAAAAAAAAAAAATATAACAGTGCTCCATTGTAATACTGAATATCCGACCCCACTTAATGATGTTAACCTAAGAGCTATGGTTGAAATTAAGAAAAAATTAAATATTTCTGTTGGATATTCAGATCATACTCCAGGAATTGAAGCATCAATTTCTGCTGTTTCTTTAGGAGCTGAAATAATTGAAAAGCATTTTACAATTAATCCAAATTTTATTGGTCCTGACCATAGTTCTAGCCTAAGTCTGGCACAGTTAGGTAATTTAATTAAATTAATAAGAAATACAGAATTGATATTAGGCAAAAAAAATAAAAAACCAAGCAAAAGTGAAAAAAAAAATAAGATATTCGTTAGAAAATCAATCGTTGCTAAAAAAAATATAGACAAAGGTGAAAAATTCTCAAGAGAAAATTTGACAGTTTTAAGACCTGGCACAGGAATATCAGCAGATAAATTTTTTTTAATGATTGGGAAGAAAGCAAAAAAGAGATACTTGCCTGGAGATATTATATGAAAAAAAAAATATGTATAATAACCTCTTCGCGTGCAGAATATGGTCTGTTAAGCAACCTTATAAAAAAAATTAAAAATAGCAGAAATTTAAAATTACAATTGCTAGTTTCAGGTACTCATTTATCAAAAAAATATGGATCAACAAAGAAAGATATAATTAGAGACAGAGTCCGAATAGATAAAGAAATTAGAATTGTACAAAACGGCGATATGCCAAACAATATTTGCAATTCTTTTTCATTGGCGATCAAAGGTTTTAGTAGGGCATATCAAAACTTTAGTCCAGATTGCCTGGTATATTTGGGGGACAGATATGAAATACTTGCAGCAGCTTATGCTGGACTAATTCACAATATTCCAAAAATTCATATTCACGGGGGTGAATTAACTGAAGGAGTGATTGATGATGCAACAAGGCACTCAATTACTAAAATTTCAGATTTTCACTTCGTAAGTCACAAGAAATATAAGAAAAGAATAATTCAAATGGGGGAAAAAAATGAAAATATTATTCTATCAGGTGCATTTGGAATAGAAAATATTGATAAAAAAACTTTTTTAAGTAAAAAAAAATTAGAAAGTATTCTAAAAATTAAAATTAAAAATAAACTTCTATTAGTAACTTTACATCCAATAAATCTAAATTCAAAAATCACAAAAATTACAATAACAAATCTTTTAAAAGCATTAAATTTTTATAGGGATTTTACAATAATTTTTACTTTTCCAAACCAAGATACTTATGGTGAAATAATAATAAAAAAAATTAAAAATTTTATTAAGGATAAAAAAAATTTTGTTTTTGTAAAAAACCTTGGAAGTGAAAAATACTTATCATTAGTTAAAATATCTAACTGTGTTATTGGCAATTCATCAAGTGGTATAATTGAAGTTCCTTCACTTAATGTACCAACGGTTAATATTGGAGATAGACAAAAAGGAAGAATCTTTTCAAAAAGTGTAATTAATTGTGATCATAAAACAAAATCAATAAAAAGGTGTATTGAAAGAGCGCTCAATAAAAATTTGAAAAAAATTCATAATCCTTACAAGATCAAATCTATAATTCCATCTGAGAGAATATATAAATTTATTAAAACAAAAAATTTTAAAAAATATAATTTACAAAAAAAATTTATTGATTTGATATAAATGATTAAAGGAAAAGAAGTTTTGGCAATTGTTCCCGCAAGATTAGGGAGTAAAAGAATAAAAAATAAAAGTTTAATAAAAATAAAAAATAATATGAGGCTTTTAAATTATACTTTTAAATCAATCATAAATTCTAAATATATAGACGATTTTGTATTGTCTAGTGAGAGTAGTAAAATTATAAATGTAAGTAAAAAGATAGGCTTTAATAATTGTATTCAAAGGCCTAAAAATTTAGCAAGTAATAAATCAAAATCCGAAGATGTTATAAGTCATGCTTTAAAAAAAATTAAAAAAAAATATAATATTATAATTTTGCTTCAAATTACTTCACCGTTAAGAACCACTTCAGACATTGATAAAGCTTTAGAGAAGTTTATAAAAAAAAAATATACATCAATGGTATCTATCTCTAAATCAACTAGAAAAAATAAATTTAATATAAGCTTAAATCGCAAGGATTTTGTTAAAAAGGATTTTTTATCAAAAAAGAGTAAAAAATATTACCATTTTTTAAACGGTGCAATTTATATTTTTAAATTAGATTTTTTTAAAAAAACAAAAAATTTTTTTTCAAGCGAAACCGGATATTACTTAATGCCATACAGAAGGTCTCTGGACATTGATACAAACTATGACTTAAAAAGACTGAGATCAATGTTAGCATAGAAATAGTACAAAAAAATTTTTCCTAATTTCATCATGAAAAAGAATGGATCTTTACACATCTATATAGACTCACCAACTAGCAATGTGCATTTTAAAAAAATTTTTCCAAAAAATATCAAAAATTTAAAATACAACATTAAAATTTTAAATACGGCATATTTAAATTATAGCAGGGATGAAATAAGGAACTTTTACAAAAATTCTAATAAAAAAGATATTCCAAAAAATTTAAATGAAATTAAGAGCCTTAATGAATTTGAAAATTATTTGAAAAAGATAAAAGAAGAAGATTTTATAATAATAATTCAAAGGGGTGCAACAATTTCAAAGGGACAAAGTTATGATTTATCTTTATTTAAAAAATATAATTTAAATACCATTTCTATGCTTTATGGTTCCTATGATTTTTGTTATCCAACTCCAAAATCAAATTTTAAATTTAATTTTTTTAATCATTTATTAAGAGCAATTAACATATTAATGAGGAAAAAATTATTTCAACTTAGAGAGAAAATTAAATACCAACCCAATTATATAATTGGTAGTGGAAATGTTGCAAAAAATGAATTTAAAAAATTAAAACTAAAAAACACTAAATATATAAACTGTCCTAGTCTACAAATTGACTTTTCTAGTTCAAAAAAAAGAAATTTAAAAAAACATATAGTCTATGTTGATGAAAATCTATTTTTTTCAAGAGATCAATTTTTAATAAGAAAAAATTACAAAAAGATAAAAAATATAGATTTATATTTAGATGACTTAAAAAATTTATTTGAAAAAGTTGAAAAAAAATTTGAGACAAAGGTTATAATTGCTTGTTCAAATAAATATACTTATAATAAAAATATTTTTAATCGTCAGATTTTTTACGGGAAAACTCAAAAATTAATCAATGACTCGAAGCTAGTTATCGGTCATCGATCTGATGCTATATTTCAAGCAATATATAGAAATGTGCCAGTATTAATTATAAAACATAAGGAGTTTGATAGAATGCGAAATTTACAAATAGAATTTTTTGCAAATAACTATTTTAATCAAAAAAGCTTTTTTGTTGAAGATTTAATTAAATATGAGAATAGGATAAAAATAAATAGAGATAAAAATTTTTATAAAAGAACTTTAAGAGACTATTTCATTTCAGAAGAAGTTTATCAGCAAAATTTTTCAAAAAATTTTGTTAATGTATGTAATAATATTATTTCAAATAAAGTTCAAAATTGAAAAAAAAAATCTTAATTATTGGTGGTACTGGATATCTAGGTTATAGCTTGTCTAAGCACTGTATCAATATCAACTGGAATGTTTGGAGTATTTCTAAAAAAAAACCTAAAAAGCATAGATATGTTAGTGGTGTTAAATACAAGTATTGTGATATTTTTAACAAAAAAAAACTCATGTCACTTTTAAAAGAAAATTTTGATTACGTAGTAAATTTTGGTGGATATGTTGATCACATAAATATAAAAAGAACTTTCAATACTCATTTTATTGGAGTCAAAAATTTAGTTGCTTTATTCAAATCTAAAAATATTAAATCTTTTATACAGATTGGAAGTTCATCGGAATATGGAACTTTAAAATCGCCTCACCACGAAAATTCAAAATGCAGTCCAAAAATGATTTATGGAAAATCAAAATACAAGGCTACCAAATTTTTATTAAAAGAATTTAAAAACAATAAGTTTCCTGTAACTATTTTAAGATTTTATCAAGTTTATGGACCAGGACAGGATGAGAATAGGTTTATACCAATAATAATTAATTCTTGCCTTAAAAAAAAGAATTTTCCATGTTCGAACGCGCGTCAGTTTAGAGATTTTTTATATATTGATGATGCAATAAGAGCTGTAATGAAATGTTTGAAACACAAGGAGTCAAAAGGAAAAATTTTTAACATTTCTACAGGTAAGCCCGAACAATTAAAAAAGATTATCTTTTATATTAAAAGAAAACTAAAGGGAGGGAATCCATTATTTGGAAAAATTAAATTGAGAAAAGATGAGTTAAAATATGTTTATCCTAGTACTAAATTAGCTTGGAAAACAATAAATTGGAAATATCAAACACCTTTATACTTGGGCTTAAAAAAGACTATGAATTTTTATAAGAATGATTTCGTTAAATAAAATTTATTAAAATAATTTTTTATGAATTATAAAACAGCAATAATTTTGTGTGGAGGGAAGGGTTCAAGAATGGGACAACTTGGAAAAAAATTGCCAAAAACTTTAGTAAAAGTAAATAACCATCCAATAATTTGGTATATTATTAATGGTTTGATTAGAAATTCATTTAACCACTTTATTTTACCTGTTGGATATAAAGCTAAAATGATAGAAAAATATTTTAGTAAAAATTTTATTAGTAAAAAAATCAAAATAGATATTATTAGAACCGGAAGTGATACATCAATCTCAAATAGAATATACAAAATAAAAAAAAAGGTAATTTCAGAAGATTTCCTTTTGTTAAATGGTGATGCTATATTTGAATTTAATTTGAAAAAATTTTTTTTTGATCATCAAAACAAGAAGTCAGGTATTACATTTATTGGCTGCCATGCACCTTTAAGCTATGGTGTTGTTGGATTCAAAAATAAAAAAATAGTTAGTTTTGAAAGAGAAATGAATTTTAATTCAGTAAGCTCTTCCAAAAGAAAAAACTTTAAAGCATATGTTTATTCAGGAATGTCAATAATGAATAAAAAAGTTTTGAATCATAGTTTCAAGAATTTTTCTAATTTTGAGAAAGAGCTGTATCCTTTGTTAATCAAAAAATATAAATCTGATTTCGGAAGTATCAAAGGATTTTGGCATTCCATCGATAACATGAAGGATCTTGATAGTTTAAAAAAAACAAATAATTTGAATAAATTCAGAGCAATCAAACTAATTGAGAAAAAAAATAAGAAAAATGAATATAAACTTTTGGAAAAATAAGAAAGTACTTATTACAGGCCATACTGGTTTTAAAGGTAGTTGGTTAACGTTAATTTTAAATAGTTTTGGAGCAAAAATTTATGGTTTTGCTCTTGATCCAATTTCAAAACCAAATTTTTTTGACGGATCTAATTTAAAACAATATTTAATAAAAGATATTAGAGCAAATATTCAAAATTCAACCTATTTATATAGAACTATAAATAAAATAAAACCAGATATAATTTTTCATATGGCTGCTCAATCAAGCGTCTTAGTAAGCTACAAAGATCCAGAAGATACAATAAAAACTAATATAATTGGAACTGTCAACATTTTAGAAGCTTTAAAAAAATGCAATAGTGTTAAAGCAGCCGTTATCGTTACAACAGATAAAGTATATCTAAATCTTGAAAAGAAAAAAAAATTTAAGGAGATTGATCACCTAGGCGGTTACGATATTTATAGTGGGAGCAAAGCATCTTGTGAAGTTTTAACCCATAGTTATTTAAATTCTTTTTTTCAAAAAAGTAATTGTAAAATAGCAACCGTGAGATCAGGAAATTGCATTGGCGGAGGAGATTGGACCAAAGACAGAATAGTAAAAGATTGTGCAGAGTCATTTATATTTAATAAGAATATTACAATTAGAAGCCCAAAAGCATCTAGACCCTGGCAACATGTTATAGAACCAATATTTGGATATTTAAAACTTACAGAAAAACTTTTTTTTAGTAAAAAATTTGTTGGGTCATGGAATTTTGGACCAAATGTTAAAAACAATATAAAAGTAATTGATGTTGCAAAGTTTGGTAAAAGATTTTTAAAATCTAATTCGAAGATAAAAATTTCAAAACAAAAATACTATGAGTCTCAACATTTATCACTCGATAGTTCTAAAGCAAAAAAATATTTGAAATGGAAGACTAACTTAAAACCAGAGGAAGCTCTCAAGTTAAGTTTTGAGTGGTATAAATTCTATTATAATAATAGAGGGAATAATAAAATTATAAATTTTACCTTTAAACAAATAGATAATTATAAAAAAAAATTTTTTAAGTTTAAATAATATGAAAAAGATAAGACTTTTTAAACCATCCGTTGGCAAAGAAGAATTGAACAATATTAAAAAAGTATTTAATAGGTCTTGGTTGGGTTATGGACCTTTAGTTAATAAATTTGAAAAAAAATTTGCTGGATTTATCGGTACTAAATATGCAGTAGCTGTTAACTCTGGTACCGCTGCACTGCATTTGTCACTTTTATGTAATAACTTTCCAAAAGGAAAGAAAGTTTTGGTTCCTTCTATAACATTTAGCGCGACTGCAGCATCAGTTTTATACTGCGGGCTAATTCCAAAATTTGTCGATGTAAGAGAAGATGATTTAACCATCGATTTTAATGATTTAAAAAAAAAATACTCTAATGACTGCGTAGCTTTAATTTGTGTTCATATGGGGGGACATCCCTCTCAAATGGAAAAAATTAGACCTTGGGCAAAGAGAAAAAAATTAATTCTTATAGAGGATAGCGCAGAAAGTTGTGGCTCAATTTATAAAGGAAAAAAAATTGGAACTTGGTCTGACATTTCTTGTTTTAGCTTTGAAGAAAAAAAAATAATTACCACTGGTGATGGAGGAATGATTTGCTTAAATGACAAGAAGAAGTATGAAAAATTAAAATCCTTAAGCTTCCACGGATGGGATACTGATCCATGGAAAAGACACAACAAAAGCTTTGGAAAAAATAATCGTTTTACAAATCACTGGGCATATGAAATTAAGACTTTAGGATACAAATATAATATGAATGACCTTATGGCCGCACTAGGACTAGAACAATTAAAAAAAATTAAAACTTTTAACTACAAGAGAGAAAAAATTTTAAAAAGATATTTAAATGGAATAAAGGATCTAAAAAACATAAAACCTACATATCCATATAAATTAAAAAATTCATCTTATTGGCTTTTCTCTGTAAAAACTAAATTTCGCGATGAACTAATTAATTATCTTAAAATAAAAAATATAAGTACTGCAGTACATTTTGTTCCATTGCCATATAATAAAATTTATAAAAAATATAAAAATAATAGTCTTAAAAATACTATGAGAGTGTGGAAGCAGATAGTTTCCCTGCCTTTTTTTCCAGACCTAGAAAATAAAAAGGTTGATTATATTTTAAATTGTTTAAAAACTTTTGATCGTAAAATTAGTAAGAACAATATATGAAAAATTACAAACTTGCCCACAATACTATAGACAACAAAGATTATAGGAAAATGATAAATTTTCTTAAAGAAAGGAAATATTTAAATCAATCAAAAATTACTAAAAAATTTGAAAAAAACTTCTCAAATTTTTTAAAAACGAAATATTCTATTTTTGTTAACTCTGGCTCATCAGCAAATTTACTTATTGCCCAAACTCTTTTGGAAGGTAAATATCTAAAAAATAAAATAGCTGTTTTACCCGCAGTCTCTTGGTCGACAACTGTAAGTCCTTTTTTGCAACTTGGATTTAAAGTTGTACTTTGTGACTGTGATACGAAAGATCTTGGATTATGTCCCAAAGATCTAGAAAGAATTTGTAAAAAATATAATCCAGGACTTGTTGCTATTGTAAATGTTTTAGGACATGCAAATAATTTTCAAAAGATTCTATCTTTAAAAAAAAGATATAATTTTAAATTAATAGAGGATAATTGTGAGAGTTTAGGAAGTCATAAAAATAAAAAAAACTTGGGTACTTTTGGATTGGCATCATCACATTCTTTTTACTTTGGACATCATATTTCAACAATCGAAGGAGGAATGGTGTCTACTAGTGATAAAAAATTTTATAATATATCTTTAGCTATAAGATCTCATGGTTGGGCGAGAGATGTAGAGAAATCATTTAGACTTAAATTGGAAAAAAAATTTAAGGTAGATGAATTTAAGTCACTTTATACCTTTTATTATTCGGGTCTAAATATAAGATCAACAGACTTTAACGCCAACATTGGGGTAGAACAGATTAAAAAGATTAAAAGTATATCAAAGATAAGAAATAGAAATTTTAATAGATACAAGTCTAATCTTAAAAATTTTTGGTCACAAGATAGTAATTTAAAATTAGTTTCCAGTTTTGGTTATGCTACTTTTGTAAAGAATAGATTGGATGTTTTTAAATACCTTAAGTCAAAAAATATACAAACCCGTCCCTTAATTTGTGGAAACATGGGTCAGCAACCATTTTGGAGGAAGGCAGAAAAAAATAAACATAAATTGTCTAATGCGAAATTTGTAGACAAATATGGTTTATATTTGCCAAACCATGCGAACCTATCATTGAAAGACATTGATTTTATTTCAAAAAATTTCAGTATTCTTGCAAAACCAATTTTTTTTTAAATAAGTGTTAATATCTATCTGTATACCAACCTACAACAGGCCTAAAAGTTTAATAAATTGTTTAAATTCATTATGTCTTCAAACTAAAAAGAACTTTGAAGTCTGTATTTCTGACAATTGTTCAAAAAAAGATATAAAAAAATTAATCAAACCTTTTAAAAAAAAACTCAAGATTAATTTTAATAGAAATAAAAAAAATTTGGGATTTGCATTAAATTTACTTAAAGTATCAACTATGGCAAAAGGTGATTTTATATGGTTTCTCGGTGACGATGATTTATTAATAAAAAGAGGAATAGAGACATTGTCTAAACTTATAAAGAGAAATAAAGATTGTGATTTTTTTTATGTAAACACAAGCTATCTAAGTAAGGACTATTTGGAAAAATATTCCTATCCGTTTAATACAAAATTTTTACCTAAGAAAATGAGAAATCATTCTCCTCAAAAAATAAACAAAAAACTAAAATTTTTTGATTTGATCGATAAAAAAATATCTTTTGATTTCTTACTAGGTATTTTTGTATGTGTATTTAAAAGAGAAAAGTGGAATAAAAATTTAAATGTTATTGATAAAAATTTAATTAAAGACCCAAGAACATGGTCAAATTTTGAAAATACATGTTTTTTCATAAAAGTTTTTTGTGCAGCATTCTCAAGATCAAACGTTTACCTATGCGCCAAACCTTTAAGTGTAAGTTTATATGGTATAAGAGAGTGGAGCAATTTATATCCGTTAGTAGAGATTGTTAGAATTCCAGAAGCTTTAGATTATTACAGGAGTAAAGGATTGAATTTTTTTAGTTACATAACGGCAAAAAATTATGCTTTAAGAAATTTTTTTAATTATTTTTTCAAAATTATGATTAACGGTAAAGAAATGGGCTTAGGTTATATAAATTTTAGAAAACACTTTTTTAGTAACCTATTCTATCCTAATGCCTGGCTTTCAATTTTATATTTTGTTTTGAGAAAAATTCGATCTATATTTCTATCAAATAAAAAAAATTAGAAAACTATGATTAATGATGTCAAAATTACTCCTTTAAAAATAATATCTGATAAAAGAGGTAAAGTTATGCATATGTTAAGAAATGATAATAAAATCTTTGAAAAATTTGGGGAAATTTATTTTTCCACAATTTATGAAAATTCAATTAAGGGTTGGCATTTACATAAGGAGTCAGCACTTAATTACGCTTGTTTGAAAGGAAGGGTAAAACTTGTATTGTTTGACAACAGAGAAAAAAGTTCTTCGAAAGGTAATTTTCAAGAGATTATACTTTCACCAGAAGATTATTTTCTTGTGACTATACCGCCCAATATTTGGAATGGTTTTAAAGGATTAGATAAATCCGAATCAATCATAGCTAATTGTTTAACTCTTCCACACAATGAAAAAGAGATGGTAAGAAAAGATCCATTTGATAAAGACTTTAATTATAATTGGGATCAATAAAGATTATCTGGTTTCATAAAAATGCAAAAATTAAAAATTATATGTACTCTGGGTCCAAGCAGTCTAAATAAAAATTTCTTAAAGTTTTCAAATCAAAATATTGATTTATTAAGATTAAATATGTCACATTTAACTTTAAAAAAACTTAAAAAAACTATTGATTTTGTTAAAAAGAATTCAAAAATTCCCATTTGTATTGATACAGAAGGGGCACAAATAAGAGTTAAGGTTAAAAAAGAAAAATTTTTTAAATCAAATCAAAAATTTAAAATTTCTAGAGAAAAAGGTAATATTTGTTTATATCCCAGAAAGGTTTTTAATAAACTAAAAATTGGTGATATCCTAAATATAGGCTTCAGTAATTTATTAATTAAAATTGTAAAAAAAAATAATAATGCTTTATGTAAAGTTATTTCACCTGGAAAGATTGAGAATAACAAAGGTGTTCATTTAGAAAATAGAAATATCAAATTAGATTTCTTAACACCTAAAGATTTTAAAGCTATTGAAATAGGAAAAAAATTAAAAATAAAATATTATGCTCTTTCTTTTACAAATTCTCCAAATGACATTATAAAATTTAATGAATTGCTTAAAGGAAAAAAGAAAATATTTAAGATAGAAACTTTAAGAGCAATCAAAAATTTTAAAAAGATCCTGAAGAAAGGAGATCTTTTTTTAATTGATAGAGGAGACTTATCTAAGGATGTTAAGATAGAAAATATACCAATTGTTCAGAGAAATTTATTTAAATTGAAAGAAAAATACAAAAATAAAAAAATTTATGTAGCTACGAATTTATTAGAAAGTATGCTTGAAAATAACTATCCAACAAGAGGAGAAGCAAATGATATATTTAATTCTTTGGAGATGGGAGCATCCGGACTTGTATTGGCAGCAGAAACTGCTATAGGAAAACATCCAAAGGACACTGTTATTTTTCTAAAAAAAATGATCAAAACTTTCAATAGATCAAATTTATAAATCTGTTTTTTCTTAATGAAAATATTACTACTAGTTGCAGGCGGAAGAGGAGGTTCAGATTTTTTTCAGGGACTCTTGGATGGTCATTCACAAGTATTAACACTTCCTGGTTACTTGAGAATTAACAAAGATTTTCAGAACATGTTAAGTTTGAAACATCCAGATCAAATTTCAAAAAGGTTTATTAACTTATATCCGCACTATTTTAATTCAAAGGGTTTTTGGGGAAGATTCGAGAGACATGATCGTTTGGGTAAAAAAAAAAATAAATTTTATGTAGTTAATAAAAAAAAATTTATAAAGATCTTTTCACAATTAATGAGCAAGGATAAAAAAAGCAAAATTAATATTATTAAAAATCTTCATATGGCATATTCAATTACAAAAGGAGATAAAAAATGTGAAAAAAAAATACTTTTTATCCACACCCATTTAGTTAGCTGGACAAAAAATTTTGTGAATACAATAGAATCAAAAGATACTTCAATAATTCATATTATTCGGCACCCTTTAGCATCTATTAATTCTCCAATAAGAACTTGGCTAAATTTTAAAAATGGTGATAGTTTTTTTCCTAAGGATTTGCATTTTCAACTTGATTTAGTTTTCAATGGAATCTTTGATTTAATGAAATTAAAAAAAGTTTACATAATGCAATATGAGAAATTACATTGGGAAAATGAATATGTAATGAGAGAATTTTGTAAAATGTTTAAAATAAAATATGAAAAATGTCTTAAATCATCTACCAAATTTGGATTACAATGGTGGGGCGATCAAGCTAGCAAAAGATGGATTTCAGGAGTGAATAAAAATTTTAAAATTAATATTAATAAATATTATTTTTTTAAAAGAGATTTAGAATTTTTTCAATTTTTAACATCAAAAATAATTAAAAATTATAATTATAATTTTATGTTTCCTAAAAAGAAGATATATTTTAATTTTCTTCCCATGAAGTGCGAATTATTGGTTTGGAAAAATTCTTTTAAACATCTTAGATGGAAACAAATATTATCAATACCGATATTTTATTTAATAAGAATTTTTTCTTTTAATAAATTTACAATGCAAAATAAAAGATTACCTTACTCAGTTGGATCAAAGAAAAGGGGCTAAAAAATATTATGAAAGTAGTTATTTTGTGTGGAGGTATAGGCTCAAGACTTGAAGAAGAAACCAAGTCAATTCCAAAACCCATGGTTAAAATTGGAAAAATTCCAATCGTTCAACACATCATAAATTACTATAAATGTTTTGGTTATAATGATTTTATATTGGCTACCGGATATAAAAAAGAGGTAATTGAGAAATATTATAAAAACAATAAAAATGTAAAATGTGTATTTACTGGAAAAAATACTTTAACTGGTGGGCGTATTTTAAGGTTAAAAAAATTTTTTAAAAAAAATGAAAATTTTTTAATGACCTATGGTGATGGTCTTACAAACCAGAATTTAGATAAATTAGTAAGTTTTCATATAAGAAAAAATAAAATTGCAACACTTACTTCAGTAAAACCACCAGCAAGATTTGGTGAATTAAAGATTAGTCGGAACAGAGTTAGTTCATTTAAAGAAAAGCCACAATTACAAAACAATTGGATCAACGGTGGTTTTTTTGTATTCAATTCTAAAATTTTTAATTTTATTTCCGGTGACAAGATAATGCTAGAGAGAGAACCTTTTCAAAAATTAACAAAAAGCAGAAACCTTATGGCCTTTAAGCATTACGGTTTCTGGCAGTGTATGGATACAATGAGAGATAAAAATCTGCTGGAAAAATTATGGAAAAAGAAAAAAGCACCTTGGATTAAATTAAAATAATTTTTTAGCAAAAGTTATTTTATCTTCTTTTATTGAGAAAATTAATAATGACGAAAGAAAATACAAGTTATCCTTTGGTAAGCATTATTATGAATTGTCATAATGGCCAGGAGTTTCTAGAAGAAGCTATTAAAAGCGTTCTATCTCAAAAATATCAAAATTGGGAATTAATATTTTGGGACAATTTTTCTACTGATAACAGTAAGAAAATTTTACAAGAATTTTCAGACGAACGAATAAAATATTTTAAATCTAATAAATTTACAAATCTTTATGAGGCAAGAAATCTTGCAATTGAAAAATCCAAAGGTGAATACATAGGTTTTTTGGATACCGACGATTTATGGGCGACAGATAAACTTCAAAAACAAATTGATTTTTTTAAAAAAAATAAAGAATTTAAAATCGTTTATTCAAATTATTACATACTGGAAGACAGGAAAAATAAAAAATATATAAAGCACAAAAACCCTCTTCCTTCAGGCTCAATAACACAAAAACTATTAAACCATTATTCGCTTGGTGTTTTAACTGTTTTATTGAAGAAAACTATATTCGATAAATTTAAATTTAATAACACCTATAATATAATTGGTGACTTTGATTTTTTTATAATCCTCAGTCAAATATTTGAAATTGCAAGCATACAGGAACCTATTGCTTCTTACAGAGTGCATTCATCAAATTATTCATCAAAAAAAATCAAAACGTATATAGATGAGCTAAAATATTGGTTCAAAATAAATGAAAAACAACTTAAAGAAAAAGGTTTTAATATAAATCAGCAGAAATTTTTACTTTTTAAATTAAGAATCAAGTTTTTTCTTAGAAATTTTTTTAAATTCTAATTCAGCCAAACCCGCAAAAATACCCAGAAGAAAAAATACATAAGCAGCATTTGTTGTTGAAAAAAATGATCCGTGACTTCTGAAGGGTACAAACTCTATTATTATTGCAAGAGAAACTGCATAAAAAGTTAAATTTAAACTTTTTATCTTCTTTTTGTTATTTTTATAATATTTATTA
Organism: Pelagibacteraceae bacterium; assembly: GCA_002717485.1. Lineage (GTDB taxonomy): Bacteria > Pseudomonadota > Alphaproteobacteria > HIMB59. Next base: position 39,848 of record PBDW01000019.1, read on the forward strand.
AAATTTTTAATAAATAAAAAAATTAACGCAATTGTAATTATAGAGAATCCAACAATTCCTGTATCATTAAGTATTTCAAGATAGAAATGATGCGGATGTAGTTGACACAATCTGTTGGGTAGATGCCATTTTTCTCTACAAGTATTTCTAAAAGATTTAATACCCCTTCCGATGACAGGACTATCTTTAAAAAGATCTACAGAGGTAATGTAAATCAAAGCATGTCCGGTGTGGCTTGCAAACATATTGTAGTTTGGCCAATACTTGTAACCCTCGGTTTCATAAAATGGCTTTCCACTATTTTTATATATTTCAAGTTCAGGATATTTTTTTCTAACCTCGGGTATAATTTTTGCCATTTCTGATACTCCCCCATAAAATCTCGAGTAAGCTTTATTAATACGTTCGCTATTATCCATTAACATGGTGAAGAGCGAAATAATAAAAAGTAAAAAAATTATTTTGATAGACTTAAATTTTTTTGTTCCAATAATCAACGATGACAAAAAAATGAAAAAAACAAATAATACTGTTGGCATTCTATTGCCTGAAAAAATAATTCCCAAAAAACCAACCGTAACCGTTAAAGCTAAAAATAAAATTATTTTATTTTTATTTTTATAAAAGAGCAAAGGTATAGAAAACAATCCCAAAACCAAAAACCTTTGAATGTATCCTCCCGCGACTGCTTCAGTTTTAAAAACCCCCGATCTATGCATAGCAGTTGCCTCATACCCCAAAACATTTACACCCACAAAGTACTGAAAAATAACATCTGCAGCTATAATTGTTGAGAGTATTAAGCAGGATAAAAGAAATTGTTTAAAATTTAGATCTCCTTTTAAAATCATGCATCTTATTACTATTAAAAGAAGCAAGTAGCGCAGATATAAGATTGATTTTGTAAGATGGTTATTGTCACTTCTAATATCTTCTAAAATAGTAGATATAATGAGTGTTAAAAAAAAAAGACTTATAAGTAGTAATAAATTAATTTTGGCAAAAGTAAAAAGTTTATCTCTATAAAAAAATATTCCCAACAACGTTACAAGAAGTATCCATATATTTATGAATAAATTTCCTAAAACAAAAGTGAGGGGAAAAAGACAAACTAATAAATTTAGAATATTTGGTTTAGTTAAATTAAGGCTTTTCATTTTTTAATTTAATTCAGTTTTTATATTCTTTTCCACAAAAAACGTGTTATATCAAACAATTAATTTGAAAAACATTGCAAGATGGGCGTGTAGTTCAATGGTAGAACGCTACGTTGACATCGTAGAGGCCATAAGTTCGATTCTTATCACGCCCACCAGTTTTTTCTTACTTTACAAAAATAGAAATAAATATTATAACGACGTGCCTGGCGATTATTGCGAAGGGGTAATACCCGATCCCATTCCGAACTCGGAAGTCAAGCCCTTCAGCGCCGATGGTACTTTGTCTTAAGATATGGGAGAGTAGGACGTTGCCAGGCTTATAAAAATATGAAAGTTGCAAGCTCGTTAAAATCATTGAAAAAAAGAGATCTTGACTCAAAACTAGTTAAGAGAAGAGGGAAGCTCTATATTATTAATAAAAAAAAGCCTAAATTCAAAGCTCGACAGGGTTAATTTTTTAATGAACGTAGGGTCAACAAAAGAAAAAAGTCCAGAGAAAAGAATATCCATCACTCCTGATACCTCTAAAAGTTTAAAAAATTTAGGATTAAATGTTTTATTAGAAAAAGGATATGGGGAAAATCTAGGATATAGCGACCAAGAATATAAGGATAAAGGAACAGAAATTTTAAGTAACGCAGAAGAAGTACTTTCTAAATCAGATTTAATATGTAAGGTAAATTTTCCATCAGATCAAGATTTTAAATTTATAAAAGAGAATTCAAATTTAATTATTTCAAATTACAATGCTGAAAAAGAAAAAAATCTTTTAAAAAATAAAGTTAATATTTTTGCATTAAATTTATTGCCAAGAATTACTAGAGCACAATCTATGGATGTTCTTTCTTCCCAAGCAAATCTTGCAGGATATAAGGCAGTTATTGAATCTTTTTCAAATTTTGAAAAAGCAATTCCG
>PBDW01000020.1 GCA_002717485.1 Pelagibacteraceae bacterium
TCGTTCGACTTGCATGTGTTAGGCATGCCGCCAGCGTTCGTTCTGAGCCATGATCAAACTCTTAAGTTATGTAAAACTAGGTTATTAACCTATGAATTTACAGAACGACCGTTAAAAGCGGAACAACTACTTTTATCAAGTAGTTGTATCTTAAAATTAAGATACGCGTTCCACAAAACGACCGAAAATTAGTTACGAATTGTTGCCTGCGTATCTCTTTAATATTCTTATTTACTTATCAAAGAGCAAACTATCTCATGCCAATTATAATTATATAATTTGCAAGAAACGTACCTATTTAAATGAAATATACCTATTTAAAAGGAAAGGTTGCTATACTAGTTAAGAAAAACGTTGTCAAACCTTAATAAATTATTATTTTTCCCCAAGAATCTTGATTTATTAACAATGATTCACATATCAAACTCCATCTCAGCTAGAATCCGGAACTAAGCAGCATAGCCAATACTATCTGACACGGTCTTTGTTTCCCTAATTTACGTATATAAATTTGATATTAATTGATTTTCTTATGTAATTACTAGAAATATTGATTGGTTCTACTGAATGCCAAGAGTAATCATTTCTTATAAATCCGTATAATCTATTTCCAACAAACGGTGTCCTATACAATTTTTGATTCCTATTCCTAAATACACTTTTATTGCTACTATTATAATCATCAATACTTTGCTCGCTTGCTGTAAACTTTTCTTTTGAAGACCAAAACTGTGTGCCATAAAGTTCTTCTTTTTTTGAATTTTCAATATTATCATTATTTGTCTCAAAATCAGGAAAATATAACATTAAATTTAAAAATTTATTTACATTGTCAGTATGAGGAACTATTTCTCCATTATTCTTAATGTATGAATAGGTTAATTCGATTTTAATTTTAGAAAATAAAAAATCAAAAAAATTATCTTTATTATGTCTTACTGAAGGTCTTAAGTATTTAAAAAAACGAATAAAATTATTTCTTTGTGAGAAAAGAATTTTTGAAAATAGGCTCTTATAAAAAAATGAAAAAAATTTTTTATCAAAAACAATTTTATGAAATTCTTGCATAGAAGGATTTTTGGTTAACAGGCTTTCATAATGCTCACCTTTAGCGTAAAATGAAAATTTACCGTCTCCTAGTTTGTTAAATTTATTTTCATCAAATTGTGGGAATTCTTTACTTAATCTCATATAAAGATCATTTTCTAAAAAATCTGGTATGTGGAATACATAAAAGGGTTTTTTATTAACAAAATTAAACTTTTTATTTTTCATATTTTTAAATCAAATAATAGCCTATTAATAGTTTGTATGAATAATACGATTCTCATAATATACAAATTCTTGATAATATTATAAGGATAATTTTATAAATTATAACAGTTTCAGTCTTAAAAAACCTTTATTGGTTGCGGGGGTAGGATTTGAACCTACGACCTTCAGGTTATGAGCCTGACGAGCTACCGGGCTGCTCCACCCCGCGGAATAGAGAACCTTTAATGTCTAAAAAATAAAAAGACAAGTTTTTTTATTTTAGCCTTCCAAAAAATGTAAGTCTTGCGTTTTCAGAGAGTTCTACTCCCTCTTCTAAGTTATAGTTTAAAGTTACAAGAATTCTGCATTTTTTTGACGTCACAGGAGTAACGCGGTGCAGATAATTTCTTCCATAAAAAAGAATTAAAGTGCCTGGGTTAGCTGATAATTTATTAACAGGGTAGCTTCCATTAAAGATAGAACTGATTAAATCTTTATCGACAATATTTCTATCAAAATCCCTACCTTTGCTTACATATTGAAAAACTCCTCCTGAATCAGAAGATTGGATCATCAAAGTTACTGCGAATGATGCGTTATCAAAATGCCATCCTAATTCTTGACCTTTTTCATAATAATTATAGTTAATTGACGAAAGAGTGTCTTTGTATGGATAAATTTTATTAATTCCCAAAACATTTTCTATAAATCTAACGAATTCAGTAGATTCATAAAGTTTTCTTAGCTCTGACTTCTTGGGTATCAAATCATGTGGTACACAACCCTTATCGCTTTTTAGTTCGATATTGCAAGGATCATTTACTTCAAAACTGTCACTCTTTTTATTTAACAAGATTGTATGCTTTTGAGAGCAATAATATGCTTTTGTATGGAGCAAGTTTGCTTCATTTTGAATATCTTGTAGAATATTTGGCAATAAGAAGTTATCTAATTTTAAAATCGAATTACTTTCTAATTTTTTCTTACAATCGTTTATATAATCAATTGAAGTACTTATTGGATGCAATTTAGTATCAACAATATTTTTCATTTTAATTTAATAATGATAAAATGTCGCCGTCACCTTCTGCAAATTCATATTTATTAAAATCTTTACTTTCTACCCAAGCAAAATTTTCATGTTCGTTGAGTTTAATAATGCCACTTTTTATTGAACATATATAATAGTGTAAAATAATATTAATCTCATTATCTCTGTATTTTTCTTCAGTAAGCTTTGAATGTAAATCTACTTCAATATTTAATTCTTCCTTTATTTCCCTGATAAGTGCTTCCTTAAATGTCTCGTTTGCATGCACCTTTCCACCAGGAAATTCCCATTTTAAACCTAGGTGCTTATTTCTATTACGTTGCGCAATAAAATATAAATTATCTTTTTTTATTATTGCAGCAACAACATTATCGTAAGACATTATTATTTCATATTTGCTGATTTATTTCTCATTGACTTTGTTGCAGCCTCCGTTCCATCATGATAAGTGCCGAACCAACGATCAAATGGTACTTCAGGATTTCCATAATTACAATTAAAGTATCTATGATGAAGATGATGAAAAAAAGAACCAACCGTGAGAAGATTTTTATCTTTTACCCAGATATTTTCATATCCTGCATGGGTAGAAACTGTTCCGAGAACAAGCCAATATAGATGATAGAGTATGTGCAAAGGATGACTTGGGATTACAAAATGAATTAATAATGAACTTATATAAATAGTTTGCTCAATTGGATGCATAGAATATCCCGACCATGGACCAGGATTTACATTTCGATGATGAACAGAATGGGCAATTTTATAGAAAAATGGTATATGGAGTACGCGATGGTAGCAATAAAAATGAAAACTTTGCCATATTTGCAAAATAGGAAACCATAAGCAAAACCATATCCATCCGTCACTAAATTGGAATACCTCTATTCTTCCAGATGCAAAAGACCATAGGAGAAGAACTTCAAAAAAAATCCAAATTGGAAGTCCTGTTGCAAGAGTCCAAAACATATTGTCATATATATTATTATTAAAAGTAAATATTCTGCTTTTATTATTCCTGGTCATAGTGTCGTATTGAAATTTATTACCTTGACCCTGACGTACAAAAAACCACCAATGGAGTCCTCCTGCGACAATAAGAATTAATATATAATTTCTCAATGATAACATCAATATCCATTCTATTTTCAAAGTTGCCATTTCTTGCATAGGTGGCATAAGAATATAAAAAGTAAATAATGCAAGAAAAAGAAAAATTGTCCTATCAGATTTTTGCAGCCAATAACTCCATATAAAATTCAGCAATCTTTTTGGTGAAGGAGGCCAGTCAAAAATTGGATAAAATCCTACAGGTAGTTTTGGATGAAAATTCCACTTCTTATTTATTTGTTTTTCTTGCTGATTAGATAGCAACATTGCATAATTTTATCACAATAAATAACTATTTAAACAATAAATTACAAAACCTAATAAACAATCAGATATACAATTGGTATAAATCTTTTCCTGTTTATATATATGTATGTTAAGCTTAGTAACTAATTAAGGATTTAAATTATTGAATATTGAACATTTAATTTTTGACAAAGGTCCTAAACGTGTTGGACCCTTTAGCCATGCTGTAAAAGCTGGAGATTTCTTATTTGTAACCGGTCAAATGCCGACATTACCAAATGATCCGACAAAATTAGTTGAAGGAGATATTGCTAAACAAACTCATCAGGTAATGAAAAATCTTAAAAGTGTTCTTGAATCTTCAAACTCTTCATTGGAAAATGTTGTTTTCGTTAGAATATATTTAGTCAACTTTCAAGATTTTGATAAGATGAACGCTGTTTATAAAAGTTATTTTGACTCAGATAAGCTTCCTGCGCGCACATGTATTGGAGTAACTGGATTAGCTGTGGGAGCATCCGTAGAAATAGACTTAATAGCAAAAATTTCTTAAATTAATATCTAATTTTTTTTCCAATTTATCAGAAACATAGCTTCATTGCGCCGGAGAATAGGTAAGGTAAAAGGTCCATTGTATGTTGCTTTAATAGCAGGACCTATAATTTCTATTTTATCCTCTATAAGATTTTTTTCCAAAATTCTCTTATGTTTATTAAAGTTCTTATCGGTTAATCTGCCTGAGTATTTAATAACGGCATAGTGACCTTCTGCTATAGTTATGAGCTTAACTCTAGGATCGGTAGGAACAGGGGCTGTTTTTTTTGTAAATTTAGAAGGAAGATAAAACTGCATTACCATTTCTGAGCTTGCCTCAGATTGTGTAACTGGTGTTGTCATTTTTATTTTTTCTGAATCTGTGTTTGCTCCAGAAATATAATTAAAAAGATTTCGAAAACTGCTATTTTGATTGGTATAAGCTGCTTGAACAGCCAATCGGTCAACATAATGGCGAATTTCATAAACATCAGTTTGATAGACAATATTAAAAGGTGATTCCTCGTATGCCATTGCGTGTGAATATATAAATAGGGGTATTAAAAAAATATTCAACCTAAAAAATAAAACTAATTTCATCATAACTATAATCAAATGTCCTTTCAAAATTTGTTAGCAGAGCAGGGATTTGAGCCAATAAAATATCACTAATCATTATCAGAATACCATATTTGAAATTCACAGTTGTCTAGAAGGTAGTTAATAATTCTAGAAATAAAAGTACCGTGACTAACGAGAGCTATTCTTTTTTCTGATCTCTCTTGAATCCACTTTTTAAATATCAAAACACGCTTGTCTAAATCTTCAATAGACTCAAAAATTATCTTTTTTTCATCTATGGGTAAATCGTTATTCCACCAAAAATTTTTTAAGTTATTAAAATTAAAATCAGGAAACTCTTTTTCAAGAATAGAAGGTTGTCTACCAACTTCACTTGAGCATACCGAATGCTCTCTGACGAAAGGCAAGATGACCGCATCTTGAGTTAAATTTGGAAATATTAAGCCAAAAGTTTGCAAAGCTCTTGTCAGAGGGGAACAAAGCATTAAATCAAAATCTATATTATTTAATTTCATTTGAGCATTTCGTGCTTGCTCTTTTCCAAAAGAAGTTAGTTTAGCGTCATAATAAAAATTGGGATTATCTAAGTCAAGAGCTACATTTGCCTCTGATTGCCCATGTCGAATTAAATAGATTTCTTTATTCATTGATAAAATAAAAATCTATATATTAAATTAATTTAAATCTGAAGATGAATTACAACTATTGTGCAACTATTTTAGATCAGTTCATAAAAATTTGGTAGCGGAGGAGGGATTTGAACCCCCGACACAAGGATTATGATTCCTCTGCTCTAACCAACTGAGCTACTCCGCCTTGAATTAATTATACTGTAAATGATTCGCCACACCCGCAGGTGCTTTTTTCATTAGGATTATTGAAAACAAATCTTGAAGCCATTTTATCTGTTTTATAATCCATTTCGCTTCCAATTAAAAACATAGAAGCAGAGGGTTCTATAAAAACCTTAACTCCCTTTTCTTCAACAACATCATAACTTCCTATTTCACCAAAAACATAGTCCATTGTATATGCGTATCCTGAGCACCCAGTCTTATCTACACCCACTTTTACACCTATACACTTATCCTTTGACTGGCCAATAATTTTCTTTATCTGATAGGCAGCATTTTCCGATATTGTAAGTATATTCTTCATATATCCTAATTTACTACAAATTATGTCACGCCCAAAGCTAATTTTGCATCTTCAGACATCATACCTTGATTCCAGGGCGGGTCCCAAACTAAATTAATTTTTAAACTATTAAAACCGGCTAATTTCTTGATTGAATTTGCTACCATCGACGGCATATCCTGAGCGACGGGACAATTTGGAGTTGTCAAAGTCATCTTTATATATATATCAAAATCGCTGCTTAAGTTTATTTCGTAGATTAGACCAAGGTCATATATGTTGACTGGAATTTCTGGATCAAAAACCGTCTTCAAGCCCTCAACAACATTATCTTTATTCATATTCTTAGTTTTATCAAAATTATCAAATTTTTCATAAAATTCACCTTCATCAATTTTTTTTAAATTAATACTTAATTTATCTTTATCAATTTCAATGTCATTCATTAAAAAACTCCTTCATTCTTTTTAATGATGAGCTCAAACGATCTATATCATTTTTTGTGTTATATAGGCCAAAAGAAGCTCTAGCGGTCGAATCAATACCTAATTTTTTCATTAAAGGTTGCGTGCAATGGTGCCCTGTTCTTATTGCAATTCCTTCCTGGTCAAGTATGACTCCGACATCATTGGTATGAGCATAATCGAGAGTAAAAGATAGTATTCCACCCTTATTATCAGAGTGGCCAATAATATTTAAACTTGGAATTGATCTCAATGATTCGTAGGCATATTGATATAAATATTTTTGATATAAATAAATTTCATCAACATTAATTTTTTTAACATAATCTATTGCCGAACCTAATCCTATAACCTGAGCAATTGGGGGCGTCCCTGCCTCAAATTTTTGCGGGAGCTCTGCAAAAGTTGTTTTTTCAAAAGTTACTCTTTCAATCATATCACCGCCTCCTTGATATGGAGGCAAATTCTCCAACCAAGATTGTTTACCGTATAAAACACCAATTCCTGAAGGTCCATAAATTTTATGACCAGAAAAAACGTAAAAATCGCATCCTATTTCGGCAACATTAACTCTGCCATGAGCAATATATTGACACCCATCAACAACTACGGGAATATTTCTTTTTTTAGCTTCATTGCAAACTTTTTTAATATCATTGATATGACCTAACGAATTAGACATATGAGTAATAGAAATTAGTTTGGTTTTTTTAGATATTTTCTTTATCAAATCTTCTATGTTTAAAGTTGTATCATCGTTTAGATCAGCAACTACTAGTTTGGTTTTTTTTCCAATATTATTTATTTGCCAAGGAACTATATTTGCATGGTGTTCTAGGTATGTTAATAAAATTTCATCATCTTCCTTTAGATAATCTTTATATAAACAGGATGCAATTAAATTTAATGCCTCAGTAGCACTCTTAGTGAAGATAATCTCTTTATTAGATTTTGCATTTATAAATTTTGCAACTTTTTCCCTTACTCTTTCGTACTGACTAGTCAGATTTGCACTCAAATGATATACTCCACGGTGTATATTTGCATAATTTTCTGAATAGCATTTATTTACTGAATCTATAACACATTGAGGTTTTTGAGCTGAAGCTGCAGTATCAAGAAATATTAAATCTTTTCCATTTATTTTTTTATTAAATATAGGAAATTCTTTTCTAAAATTGTTTGCATCAAATGAAAATTTATTATTCATAATATTTATTCCGTTAACCAATCATCAATTATTTCATCGATTCTGTTTAAAGATTCCTTATTTTTCATATTTTCTAAGACATCCTTAGTAAAAGCTTTAATAAGAAGTTTTTCAGATTCTTTTTTATTTATTCCCCTAGACTGAAGATAATACAATTGCTCTCTATCAATTTCACCAACAGTAGAACCGTGCGAACACTTAACATCATCAGCATAAATTTTTAATTCTGGCTTTGTTTTAAGAACTGATTTTTCTGACAGCAGCATCCCTCTGCTTAACTGGTAACCTTCTGTCTTTTGAGCCTCTGGTTTTACTAGAGTATTACTTAAATAAACTCCATTAGACTCGTCGCTCAGCACTCCTTTGTAAATCTGATTACTTTTGCATTCCTGTTCATGATGAATTACTGTAGTTTTATTATCAACAAACTGGGCATCTTTAGCAAAATATACTCCGTAATGCTTTACTGACGACCTCCTACCAATTAGATTGGTAGTATGTTGATTTTTTACTGATTCAGAGCCACATTGAAATGAAAACTGTTCAAAATCTGAATTATCGTAACAAAAAATAAGTGAGGAATAGGCTATTTTAGAACTTTGTTGTGCATTTTGAATTAGAATATGCTCAACCTTTGCGCCCTCCTCTAGCCAAAAAATATTAAAAACATTAGATGAATTATCTTCAGTATTATCTTTATTAAAATTTTCTATTAATTGAAATTCTGAGTTTTTTCCAACCTTAATAATATTTCGAATGTAACTTGAGATAGAATTTAAGTTGTTACTATAAGTAATTTTTAAATCAGTTTTTACATTATTCGGGACTGATAATGTCAAACCGTCAGTTAAAAAAATTGTATTTAAATCAGTTATAAAATCCTGAGAAAGAAAATTACTATTTATTGAAAAATATTTTTCAAAATTAATTATATTAGATTCTAGTTTTTCAATAAAAATATTTTTTATATGATCTTCTTGTATTTCTGAGATATGTTTACCATTAATAAAATTGACATCACCAAAATAATCTTTTCTTTCATTTTTAATACCGGATTCATCAAACACATATTTAACATTTCTTACATGTTTTAAATCGCTATACTTCCAAGTCTCTTTTTTTTTACTGGGAATTCCTGTTGATTCAAGTTCTTTTAGGATATTATTCCTCATTTCTTTCAACCAGGGAATTTCACTGCCTATAAGATGTTTCTTGTTTTGATTATAAAGTTTTTCTATTTCAGGCATTATAAAAAACTTTCGTATCCTTTCTTTTCCAATTCAATTGCTAGATCTTTGTTGCCACTTTTTACTATTTTTCCATCAACAAGTATGTGCACATAATCAGGAATAATATAATCTAATAATCTTTGATAGTGTGTTATAACGATCATAGAATTATTTTTATTTCTAACTCTATTTACTCCTTTGGACACAATTTTTAGAGCATCTATATCTAATCCTGAATCCGTTTCATCTAATATTGATAGATCTGGATCTAAAAGTGTCATTTGAAGAATTTCATATCTTTTCTTTTCACCTCCAGAAAATTCATAGTTTACTGATCTTTTTAACATTTCATCAGTAATGTTTAAAAAACTTGCTATTTCTTTAATCTTTTTTGTAAATTCCAATGCATCAATTTCTTTTAGGTTTTTTGATCTCAATTTAGAGTTTATTGCTGTCTTAAGGAAAGGAACAATGCTAACACCTGGCAATTCAACTGGGTATTGAAATGCTAAAAATAGCCCTAGCCGGGCTCTTTCGTCGATGTTTAGATCTAAAAGATTTTTATCCTTAAATAGGACTTTTCCATGGACTAATTGATATCCTTCCCTTCCGCTTAAAAAATTTGACAAAGTGCTTTTTCCTGATCCGTTAGGACCCATTATTGCATGTAATTCACCTCTTTTCACATCAATGGAAAAATCTTTTATAATTTTTTTTTCATTAACAGATACGGATAAATTTTCTATTTTTAACAACTTTTACCCTACGCTTCCTTCAAGTGATATTCCTACTAGTTTTTGTGCTTCCACTGCAAATTCCATTGGTAACTTCTGCAGTACCTGTTTGCAAAAACCATTTACTATTAACGACACTGACTCTTCCTGACTTAGGCCTCTTTGCCTGCAATAGAAGAGTTGGTCTTCGCTGATTTTTGATGTTGATGCCTCATGTTCAACAATTGATGAATTATTAAATGATTCAATATATGGAATTGTACTTGCACCGCACTTATTCCCAATTAGCAATGAATCACATTGGGTATAGTTTCTTGAGTTTTTTGATTTTTTTGAGAATCTTACAAGTCCCCTATAGGTATTTTGCGAACTGCCTGAGGATATTCCTTTAGAAATAATCTTACTTTTTGTGTTCTTGCCTAAATGTATCATCTTTGTGCCAGTGTCAGCTTGTTGATAATTATTAGTAATTGCCACTGAATAAAATTCACCGACTGAATTATCTCCTTTTAAAATACAGCTGGGATACTTCCAGGTTATGGCAGATCCAGTTTCAACTTGTGTCCAAGAAATTTTGGAATTATTTCCTTCACATAGACCTCTTTTTGTCACAAAATTATAAATCCCCCCTTTCCCATGTTCGTCACCCGGATACCAATTTTGGATTGTTGAATATTTGATTTCAGCACCCTCAAGTGCAATCAATTCTACATTCGCTGCATGAAGCTGATTGGTGTCTCTTTGAGGGGCCGTACAACCTTCCAAGTAGCTTACGTAGCTTCCTTTGTCTGCAATTATCAAAGTTCTCTCAAATTGACCTGTCTCCTCAGCATTGATTCTAAAATAAGTTGAAAGTTCCATAGGACATCTGACACCTTCAGGAATATATACAAACGATCCATCAGTGAAAACAGCTGAGTTAAGAGCTGAAAAAAAATGATCTGTAATAGGAATAACTGAACCTAGATATTTTTTTACGAGTTCAGGATGGTTTCTTGTTGCCTCACTTATAGAACAAAATATTATTCCTAATTCTTCTAATTGTTTTTTATAGGTTGTAGCAACAGAAACACTGTCAAAAACAGCGTCAACGGCTACGCCGGCAAGAATTTTCTGCTCCTTTAAGGGTATTCCCAATTTATTATAAGTCTCAATTATTTTGGGATCAATCTCGTCTAGGGATTTAGGTTTTTCATCAAATCCCTTTGGGGCAGAAAAGTAATAAATATCTTGATAATCTATCTTTTCAAACTCTAACTTGGCCCACGTTGGCTCTTCCATTTTTTGCCAGATATCGTATGCCTTTAAACGCCATTCTAACATCCATCCTGGTTCCTTCTTTTTTTTAGATATAAATTCAATAGTACTTTTCGAAAGTCCCTTTTTGGGTCTCTCAGTCTCAAGATCAGTAACAAAGCTATGTTTATAGGCCGAACCTGAGTATTCCGCTACTTTTGATATATTGCTTTTTGAAGTCATTAAAAAACCCTTATAATAGTATGTATAGTGCAATTAAATGAAAATAAAAGTATATAATTCAAATATTAATATCTTTTTTTAGAATTGATTCTAATCTATGAATTCACTCTTTTTGATCCATCCCCCGCCAAGAACTTCATCATCCTTGTAAAATACGCAAGCTTGACCGGGTGCGACAGAAAATTGTGCGTCTTCAAATATAAATTCAAGCGCATTTTTTCTAATTTTTTGAATTTTTCCAGATACAGGAGTTTGATCAGATTTTATTTTTACCTTATATGATGTATTTTCTTTTATACTATTGGATATCCAGTTTAAGTCATTAACAAATATTTTTGTTTTTTTTAAGTCAGATCTTTTGCCAACAGTTATTGTATTATTTTTAGGATTTATGCTTACCACGTATAGGGGTTCAGTCCTTCCGCCTATGCCTATTTTTCTTCTTTGCCCGACTGTATAATTTATTATTCCTTTATGCGATCCTATAATCTTATCATTTATGTCTAATATATCTCCCTCTGCAAAAGCATCGGGTCTAATTTTTGATATAAAATCACTATATGAGTTTCCTGTTATAAAACATATATCCTGACTGTCTGGTTTGTTTTTAACTTTAATATTCAAATCTCTTGCTAATTTTCTAACATAATCCTTTGTATAGTTTCCAAGAGGGAATCTTAAAAACTCTAATTGTGATTTAGTTGTAGCAAAAAGAAAATAACTTTGGTCCTTTAAGTCATCAACTGCCTTATATAATCTTGTTTGGTTTGATCGCTCTACTCTTCTAACATAGTGACCTGTAACTAGAGCATCGGCTTTCATTTTCTTAGCTTCATTTAACATATCAGTAAATTTTACTGTTTGATTACATCTAATACATGGAATTGGAGTTTTTCCATCTATGTATGTGTCGGTAAAATTATCTATTACACCATTAAAAAATTTTCCTTGTAAATCTAGAGTATAATGGGGAATGCTAAACTGACTAGCTACAGTCTTAGCATCGTTTATATCCTTACCGGCACAGCAACTTTTGTTTGCGTTAACTTGATCAGCTTGATTATAAAGCCTCATAGTTAATCCCACTACATTATAGCCATTTGTTTTAAGCATAGCTGCAACAACCGAACTATCGACCCCTCCCGACATTGCAACAGCGATTTTCGCATTTTTATTGGTTATGTTAATTCCAAAATCTATCATAAAAGCACACAATTACTTATATTTATTATCATATAATTTAATATAAATGATTTATTTACATTTAAAATAAAATTGATAAATACTTCTTCGAATGACTGAAATATTAATTCCTGGACCAGAAGGCAGAATTGAGGCAAGGTACAGGCACGGAAGTATAGATAATTCGAATGTAGCACTGATTCTTCACCCTGACCCAAGCAGGGGTGGCACAATGAACACCAAGGTTGTTTACCAGGTGTTTCAATGCTTTGTAGAAAATGGCTTTTCAACGTTAAGGTTTAACTTTAGGGGAGTTGGAAAAAGTGAAGGAAGTTTTGACGGCGGTGAAGGTGAGTTATCAGATTCTGCAGTAATACTTGACTGGCTTCAAAATCATAATCCAAATTCTAAATCTTGTTGGGTAGCAGGCTTTTCATTTGGATCTTGGATAGCAATGCAATTATTAATGAGAAGACCTGAATTAGATTATTTTATAAGTATTTCTCCTCCTGCAAATAGCAGGGACTTTAGTTTTCTTGCGCCTTGTCCTTCTTCAGGTTTATTTATCCATGGGGATAAAGACGAAATAGCATCTTATGATACAGCAAAAATATTAAGTGAAAAATTAAAAAAACAAAAAAAAATTAATATTGAATTTAAAACTGTTAAAGGTGCTGATCATTTTTATGTTAATCATATGGATAACCTTAAAATAATAATTAATGAATATATTGCTGAAAACAAAAAAGTAAACTCATAATTATTTTAATAATTTTCCTCCAGATAAGGGTCGATCTACACCGGTAGTATGGGGATATGATATTGCTTTTTTCTTCAAACTTCTTACAGCTAAATATCCAAAAGCAGATGCTTCGAATAAATCTCCATCTATTTTTAGATTTTCCGATGTATCAATTTTAATTTTAATTCTACTTTTTAATTTTTGGATTAGATCAATATTTTTTCTACCTCCGCCAACAAGGATAATTTGGTCCAATTTATTTATATATTTACGAATTCCTAAATAAATAGTTTCCGTGATAAAATCATTTATAGTTGAAAGTCCATCTTTTAATGAGAGATTAAAAATTTCATCAAATTTAATATCTAGTCTGTCAAGAGACTTAGGGGGAATTTTTGAAAAATATGGGTTTTTTAATAATTTAGCAAGTATCTTTTTATCTGTTATTCCTTTTTGAGCGTTAAGACCATTTTTATCAAATTCTTTGTTGATTTTTTTTCTAACAAAAATATTTGAAAAATTACAGCAAGGTCCACAATCAAAAGCTATCATTTTACTACCACTTAGTATTGTAATATTTGATATTCCTCCTAAATTTAGAAAAGCAACATTCTTCATATTAAATTTTGTTTTAATTAATTTGTGAAAGATGGGAGTAAGAGGAGCCCCATTTCCGCCATTTACTATGTCATTAGTTCTAAAGTCATAAATAATAGGAATTTTTAAACTTGAAAAGATTCTTTGAGCGTTACCTATTTGCCATGAAAAACCTTTGTTTGGCAAATGTGTGATTGTTTGACCGTGAAAGCCAATTAAATCAATCTTTTTTTTGTTTAAACAAATAATTTTTTTTAGCTTTTTAATCACAAAATCCGTATATTCTTTTTCAATAATATTAAGAACACTGTCTCTCTTATGAGATCCTAGAATTGAGCGAAGTGAAATTTTCAAGGTATCAGGAAAATCTACTGTATAACCACCTAAAAATTTTAAATTATCTTCTCCATCAGTTTCAACAATTGAAAGATCCAGGCCATCTTGAGAAGTGCCACTCATTATTCCTAATGAGACATAATTTTTTGTGGACATAATCATAGCAAATAAAATATATTATTAATAAACTAAATATGTCTAATTATAAATCAGATTTCATAAGAGAAATTTACTCTAGAGGTTATATTCATCAATCAACGGATTTAACCGCTATTGACAAAAAATTATCAAAAATGAAAATGACTGCCTATATTGGCTTTGATGCAACATCAGATAGTCTACATATTGGCAGCCTTATCCCTTTAATGTTATTATCTTGGTTCCAGCATTTTGAAAATAAACCAATAGCTTTAATAGGAGGTGGAACAACTATGGTTGGAGACCCTTCTGGAAAAGATGAATCTAGACGTTTAATGAAAATAAATGAAATAAGTAAAAATAAGGATTCTATTAAAAAAATCTTTAAAAAATTTATTACCTTTAATGATAATAAAGCTTTAATGCTAGACAACTATCAGTGGCTCTCAAAAAAAAATTACATTGATTTTATTAGAACTGTTGGAAGCCATCTGACAATAAATAGAATGTTAAATTTTGATTCAGTAAAATCAAGACTATCAAGAGAACAGCCTCTAAGCTTTCTTGAATTTAATTATATGATTTTACAATCTTATGACTTTCTTCATTTAAATAAGAATTACGCTTGTGAAATGCAGATGGGGGGATCTGACCAGTGGGGAAATATTGTTAATGGTATTGAGCTGGTTCGTAAAATTAATAATAAAACTGTATATGGCATAACCTCTCCTCTAATTACTACATCTTCAGGAGAAAAAATGGGAAAAACTGCTTCCGGCGCTATTTGGCTCAATAAGGAAAAATTGAAAAGTTATGATTTTTATCAATTCTGGAGAAATATCGATGATATTGATGTGGGCAAATTTCTTAAACTTTTTACATTTTTGGACTTAAATGAAATTTCAAAACTTTCTAAATTAAAAGGTTCCGAAATTAACGAGGCTAAAAAAATCTTGGCTTTCGAGGTCACGAAAATATGTAGAGGTCATAATGAAGCAAAAAAAGCAGAATCAATGGCCAAAAATACGTTTGAAAAAGGTGCTGCTGACGAAAGAATGGCTACTTTTAAAATAAAAAAATCAAGTTTAAAAAATAATGAGATATCAATTGTTGATGCAATGATAAAATTAAATTTAATCAATTCAAGAGGCGAAGCAAAAAGATTAATAAAAGGTGGCGGTGTAAAAATTAATAATGCAACAATAAAGGATATAAACTTAATAGTTAATGAAACATATTTTAAAAATAAAGATGTTGCGAGAATAGCATGTGGAAAAAAGCGCTTTGGGCTTATAAAGGTTATTAATTAATTGTTATTTATTTTTTTTAAATCAAAAATTTTCCAAAATTCTTTAAATATTCCTGGTGTTAAAATGGACAAGGGATTAACAAAATATTTTGGTTCCTTAACAGTACCCTTAACGCTGTAACTTGCTGCAAGAACCCCTCCTCCTTCTATCCCAGTTAAAATATCTCCAAGAATAGGAATATTTCCTACCCAACTATCAATAGCATGGGTTGGAGCGACAAGTCCCTGAAGATTTATAGAATCATCTGTTTTATCTAAAGTTCCCTCTAATGAAAGAGCCATCAAACCACCATATGTTTTACCTTCAGTAATTTTATATAACTTATTTCTTTTCTTTATTTTCATAGAAGAATATTCAAAATCTTCTGTATCTCCTGCTAATTGTTTTTGTATATCAAAAATTCTAATTACTTTAATAAAGTTAGATATCTTCGATTGTTTTTTTATTGCAAAGTCTTTTAATATTAGATCGGCATCAAAAGAATTGTCATTTTCAAGGCTATGGTATTTTCCTTTGAAATGAAGCCTGCCACCTCTAATAGATTTTGATATTTTTTTAATTAATAATGTGTTCTCTGCACTTGATGATAATATATTAACATTTCTACCCATTTCTTTATTAGGTGAAATAGTGATTTGTATATCTCCTTCTGAAGCAAAAAAACTCTTAAAATTTAATTTTTGCCACACATTCTTAAAATTACCCTGCAATTTAGTATTAATAAATTTCGTATTGTTTATGTAATCTAGATTATCAACATCTATATTTACATTAATTAACATATTCTTTAGAGAAGATTTTGTTTCATTAACATTTAAAAAAGAAAGATCTAATTTTTTTCCATATATATTTATATCAACATTATTTAAGTTATTTTTTTCATCCAAGTTTAAATTAAGATTTCCTGAGAAGTTATTTTTTCCAATTAACATATTATCAAAATCAATTCTTTTTATAAAATCATTATGAATTTCTACTTTTCCATCAATCTTAACTCCGTTACCATCAATAGAGAGTTTATCGAGTATTTTAATTTTTTCATCACTTTCGATGTATTGAAATGACACGCTTTGCTTTATGCCAACATCTTTTGTATATTTTATTTTATCAATATCAATCTTGGTTTTTGATAGATCAATTAATATCGATTTATTATTTGTTAAATTATTTTTAGAGTATGAAAAGTCTATAGGACCAGTAAATGATAAAAATCCACTATTAATATATTTATTTGTATCTTTATTAAAAATTATATCTTTAAATGAGATATCAAAAATTTTTATAAAATCTTCAATCTTTTTAATTTTTTCAAATTCATTATAATTTATCTTTTTTAATTGCAATAATAATTCCATATTTGAAAAACTATCTATTTCAATATTGTCATTTAATTTAAAAATATCAGCATCAAAATTAGATAATAAGAAATTTTGCATCTGATTATCAAATTTTATTTTGACTTGATTTTTTGTTCCGTCGAAATCAAGATAATTTGATTCTGAATTAAAAAAGTTTACTTTAAGTGATTGTAAAGTTTTATTAATTATATCATAATTACCTTTTATTAAATTTCCAAATTTATCAGTTAGATGAAAATCAGTTCCTTGATTTTTTTTATAATTTATTTCAAATGAAAAATTATTCTTCCTAATTAATTCAGAAACTGTCCAAAAAGGCAAAAAATTATACCTTGATTCATTATTAAGTATTTCATCATTTACTCTTAATTCCTTGCCCTTTATATTAAGAGAAACTAATGAATCTTTTCTCATTACACCCTTAACAACAGTCTTGTTGTTTGTGCTATTAACCATAAATTCAATATTATTAAAATTATTTAATAGATTTATCTCTACGTTATACTTATCATTTTTTACTAAATTCAAATAAGAAAATAAATTATTATATTTCAAGAGTTCGTTAGCTTCTATGTTTAATAAATTAATTTTTGATACGTGATCGTCTTCAAGAGAATTATATCCACCTGATATGTTAATTTTTTGATTTGCTGAAAAAATATCATATAAAATATCATAACTCCGAAAATCATCTTTAATGAAAATTTTAACTGTTCCGCTATAAAGATTTTTTAATACTTCTAAATATCTATTACTTGAATAATTTTTAAGAAAACTAACATCATATTTATCAAGATCAATTTTTATATTTATAATTTCATTGTCGTAATTATTTATTGTAAAAATATTCTTGCTATTTCCATATTCGATAAATCCTTTGGAAGATATTATGCCAGTTTGGTTATTAATATTAAATTCATTAACTATAATGCTGTGATTTTCTGCAATTTCAGATAAATTTATTATGGAATCCGTAATAGAAAAATTTTTAAAATTTTTTAAATTTTCAATCTGACCTAGAATAATTTTATCTATCGATTGATTGTTTGTAAAATCAATATTTTGATTATTTATTGTAAGGTCAAAATTATTTATTAAAAGTTTTTCAAAATTATTATTAAATAAATCCTTAAATTCTTTTTCTATAATTAATGTTTTAGCTGATCCTTTTTTTATATACTTATTTTTTTTAAAAACTGGATTTGTTATTCTTAATATTATTTTCTTTTCATTAAAATTAGCATTTATATTAAATATAGAATTCTCGTTATCAGTTATTTGTAGCTGACTTGAAATTCTTTCTTTAATTAAAGGAAGGGCTAAATTGATAAGTTGATTATGAAAAAAGGCAATCACGAGTATGATTGAAAACAATACTATAAATGTTGCTATATAAGATTTTTTCATGATTTAGACTTATAATAAACTAAAGATTTTTCTAAAAACGATGTTAGATTACCGTTTAATACGCCATTAGCATCGCTAGAAGTGAACTCAGTTCTCAAATCTTTAACCATTTGATATGGATGAAGCACGTAAGATCTTATCTGATTTCCCCATCCAATATCCTTTTTCTTACTAAGCTGCGATTTTTTTTCTTCTTCTTTTTTTCTTATTTCAAATTCATATAATTTTGATTGGAGCATTTTCAAAGCGGTAGCTTTATTTTTATGTTGCGATCGATTATTTTGACATTGCACAACTATCTTAGACGGAATATGAGTTATTCTAACAGCACTATCTGTTTTATTTACATGCTGACCCCCGGCTCCAGAAGCTCTGTAAGTATCTATTCTCAATTCAGATTCTTTAAAATCTATTTCAATTCTTTCATCAACTTCTGGATATACCCATACACTTGCAAAACTAGTATGTCTTCGTTTATTTGAATCAAATGGTGATATTCTGACTAGCCTATGAATACCGCTTTCATATTTTAACCAACCAAATGAATAATCTCCATCAATTTTTATCGTTGAAGATTTGATTCCTGCTTCTTCACCATAATTCTCTTGAATATTGGTTGTCTTAAAATTTTGATTTTCAGACCATCTTAGGTACATTCTAACCAGCATTTGTGCCCAGTCTTGACTCTCAGTGCCTCCAGCACCGGCATGAATTTCAATATAACAATTATTAGTATCTATTTCTTCTGATAATAAATTTTCAGTTTGCAACTGCTTGCTTTTATCACAAATCTTTTTTGACATTATTAACACTTCTTTTAGAATCTTATTATCCAATTCTATTGATGCCATATTGAATATTTCCTTTAAATAATCAAAGTCATCATAAAGTTTTTCTGCTGAAATAATTTTTTTCTCTAAAATAGATATTTTTTTGAGATACGCTCGTGCCTCGTTTGGATTCTCCCATAAACTCGGATTTTCAGTTTTCTTCTTTAACTCTCCCAAATCTTTCTTAATTTCAGAAAGGTCAAAGACTCCTCCTTAGCAATTCAATATTATGATTTGCCTGATTAATATTATTTTCAATATCTTGTTGCATATTTAATTTAATAAAAGTCCACCAGTACCAGATAAATCATCTTCATTCATTATATTTGATTTATCATCTAAAATAAACTTCTGAAAAGGCTCTCTTCCCTGCCTAAAAACTTCAACTATTCCATTTTCTCCAGTAGTTGTTAGACCTGTATCTGGATCAATTTTTACAAAACTTACTCCCGAAGCTACTCTAAATGGTGTTTTTGGATTGTTTGATAATATTCTTTTCATATATTCCTTAAAGATGGGGACTGCGACGGAAGAGCCGGTTTCTCCGTTGCCAAGAGATTTTGGCTTATCATACCCTACATAAACACCAACCACCAAATTAGGAGAAAAACCAACAAACCAAGCATCTTTACTATCATTCGTTGTTCCAGTTTTTCCCGCAAGCGGTCGTTCTAGGGATTTAATTTTTCTACCTGTACCTCTGAGAACAACTCCCTCCAGCATTGAGACCATTTGGTATGCTATTATAGGATCAACTACCTCTTCGCTGTCATCAATTATCTCGGGAAGTTTTTGATTTATAATATTTTGACGCATATCACAATTTAGACAAATCCTTTCATCGTGTCTAAAAATAATTTTACCATTTCTATCCTGAATTGTATCAATAAATCCTGGCTTAACTCTTTTACCATTGTTTGCTAACATTGCGTAAGCATTAGAAAGATCTAAAAGTGTGACCTCTCCTGCTCCAAGAGCCATAGATAAATTCATATCAATATTTTTATCTAATTTAAATCTAGATGCTACGTTTATAATTTTTTCCATACCCAATTTTTGTGCTAAGCGGACTGTCATTAAGTTCCTTGATTTTTCAATACCCAACCTCATAGTGCTGAGTCCGTAAAATTCTTTTGTGTAATTTGATGGTTTCCATTTCGGCAATCCAGGCCCCTGATCAACAACGTAAGGGGCATCTAAGATTACAGTAGATGGTGAAAATCCGTCTTCTAAAGCTGCTAGGTACACGAAAGGTTTAAATGCTGAGCCGGGCTGCCTGTAAGCTTGAGTGACTCGGTTAAATTCGCTCAATCCAAAATTGTAACCTCCTACCAAAGCCAGTATTTTGCCTGTAAATGGATCAATTGCAACTATTCCTCCATTTACTTCAGGTATCTGCCTAATAAAATAATCATTATTTACTTTTTCAACAAAAAGAATGTCACCTTCGCGAGGTGATAGTTTTTTATCTTTAAAAATCCACTTGTTATTATCATTTATAGGAATTTTAATCTTAGTTTTATCACGTAGTCTTAGATTTAGGTTTTCAATATTTTTCTGATCTAAAAGCGCAAGAGACCAAGATTTAGGATATTTTCCATTGTATTCATATTCATCAAATTTATCAAAATCATTTTTTATATTATCAATCGGGCCTCTCCATCCATGGCGACTATCATATTTTTCAAGCCCCCATTTCAAAACCTTATATGCCTCATCTTGGTAAAAAGTGTCTATTGTCGACCTAACACTCAACCCTCTGCTGTATAATGTATTATATCCATACTGTTTATATAAGAATTTTCTTACTTCTTCAGTAAAATCTTTTGCAAAATAAAACTCTTTTTCATCTCTACTTCTAGTTAGCAAGTCTGCATTAAGAGATAATTCTTTTTCATTAGATGATATGTAATTATTTTCATTCATTTCTTTTAAAACCCAATTTCTTCTTGCTATGGCCTGAGATTTATTTTTAATTGGATGATAATTATTCGGCGCTTTTGGCAAAGCTGCAAGGTATGCACATTCTGTAAGGGTTAATTCATCTAAAGACTTATTAAAATAATTTAAACTTGCAGATGCTACTCCGTAGGACCCTAATCCTAAATATATTTCATTCAAATATAATTCTAATATCTGATTTTTTGTTAAATACCTTTCAATTCTGAGAGACAGTATCGCTTCTTTAATTTTTCTTTCTAAACTAAATTCATTACTTAAAAGGAAATTTTTTGCAACTTGTTGAGTAATTGTAGAAGCTCCTACTGGTCTTTTATTATTCATTAAATTATTTATATTAATAATAACCGCTTTAAATATGCTGAATGGGTCAACGCCAAAATGACTATAAAAGTTCTTATCTTCTGCAGAAATAAAGGCATGTATCAGTTTTTGAGGAATTTGCTCTATTGGAATAAATAATCTTTCTTCGATTGAAAATTCATCAAGTAATTTTCCATCAGAAGAAAAAACTCTAGTTATAACCGGTGGATCATAGTTTTTTAAAGTGGAATAATCCGGGAGAGAAGCCGAATATTTCCAAAAAATTGCGAATGTAAAGAGGCCACCAGACACTGTGATCAAAAATATTACAATAATAAGGCCGTTAATAAGTCTAGATAATTTCATATTTACTAATTATTTTACATCATAAGTTGTGAAATTGTTAAAAATATGACATTAAGTAGCTACAAATATTATAAATTTTACCAAAAAACGTGAAAAACACTTTATTAAATATACAAAAGTCAAATAACATTAAAACAATCCTTAACAGTTACCAATTTGGAGTAAAAACATTATGTCTAAAAGAATTCTTATTGATTCAACACTTGAAAACGAAACACGAATTGCACTCATTAACAATGAGGACCTAGAAGAGTATGAAATTGAAAAAACTGACTCTCAAAGAATAAAAAGCAATATTTATCTTGCAAAAATATCAAGGGTTGAGGCTTCTTTACAAGCAGCCTTTGTAGATTTTGGAGGTAATAGGCACGGATTTCTTCCATTTACTGAAATACATCCTGATTATTTTAAAATTCCAGTTTCTGATCAAAAAAAACTTAAAGATATTGCTTCAATAGAACAACAGGATATTGATAGAGATTCAGAATCAGATCAAAATTCAGAAGAAGAAGTTAATAATGAAAAAACTAACGGTGAAAGTAATGGCAGCAATCAAGTCAAAGATAAACTGCCAGATAAGAAAAGATTATTTTCAAATTTTTTTAGAAAATATAAAATACAAGAAGTTATTAAGCCTCATCAGGTTATTTTAGTGCAAATAAGCAAGGAAGAAAGAGGTTTAAAAGGGGCAGCTTTAACCACTTATCTCTCATTAGCAGGCAGGTATTGTGTTTTGATGCCTAATAATAATAGCAATGTTGGGATTTCAAGAAAAATACAAGATCAGTCAGAAAGAAAAAAATTAAAGGATATTTTGGAATCAATAGGTATTCCAAATGGTATGTCAGTAATTATTAGAACAGCTGGCGTAGGAAAGCTTAAAAAAGAAATTGGTAAAGATTTCGATTTTTTAATAAATCAATGGAATAAAATAAGAGATTTAACCTTAAAATCTAATGCACCTACTTTAATTTATGAAGAAGGCAACGTCATTAAAAGAACTATACGTGATTTATACAATAAAGAAATATCCTCTATAACTATTTCTGGCAAGACAGGTTATGATATTGCAAAAAAATATATGAAAGAACTTCTTCCCACCCAAACAGGGAAGTTAAAGATTCATAAAGATGTAAAAGAAAACCTATTTTCAAAATATAAATTGGAAAAACAAATAGATGAATTATATAAATCTAACATTAAGCTATCTTCAGGTGGCTCAATTGTAATTAACTCTACTGAGGCGCTAGTTGCTATAGACGTTAATTCAGGAAAGGCAACACAACAAAGAAATATTGAAAATACAGCTTTAAATACTAACCTTGAGGCAGCAACTGAGATAGCAAAACAATTAAGATTGAGGGATTTAGCGGGGTTAATAGTAATTGATTTTATTGATATGGAGGATCATAGGAATAATTTTAAAGTTGAAAAATGTCTGCGCCAAGCAACAAGTACTGATAGAGCTAGAATTCAAATAGGCAGAATTAGTCCCTTTGGGTTATTAGAATTATCGCGCCAAAGATTAAGAACAAGCTTTGTAGAACAGTCTTTTATAAAATGTGAACTTTGTGGAGGAAGTGGTGTAATAAGAAATACAAATTCATTAACTGAGCAATTATTTAAGGTACTGATGGAATTTTGCGATACAAATAGAGGTAAATCAATCAGTATAAAATGCAATTCAAAATTAGCAGACGATATTCTCAATAAGAAAAAAGCTGCTATTATTGAAATGGAGAAGGACTTTGAATGTAAGTTAGTCTTTGAATTTAATAGTCACTTTCTAATAAATGAACCGCAAATATCGATTTTAGAATTGAGTGAAAATAAAGTCAATACTTTGAGTAAAAATGAAAAACAAAACAAAATAACAAAGAAAAAGAAAAGTATTAAGAAAAGAATTAAAATTAGGAAGGGACAAGCCAAGACATAAGATTATAATCAAAAAATATTTGAAATTCAGTTATATAGATTGAAAAAACGAATAATTAGATAAAGTGAATATAATAAAAAAAGTAACAAAATATTTTATAGTCTTATTAATTTTCATAATATTAATTTACTCAAAGCTTGGATATTCAAAAAAGAAACAAACAATTTTAATAAATGATTATGAAATAGAAAAATTTATTAATGAATTAATTTATCCAATTGTTAATTCATCTAACTTAAATTTAAAAGAACCGTATTTTTTACTTACCTTAGATAAAACCCCAAATGCTTACACAAATGAAACAGAGCAGTTGTTTATTAATACTGGATTAATTACCTTTATAAAAAATCCAGAATCACTTATCGGAGTTATTGCGCATGAAATAGCTCATATAACAGCCAGACATGTGAGTAAAAGACGTTCAAATATTGATAAAAAAAAGGAGTGGTTTGAAATATCCAATGTTTTATCTCTGTCAGCGGCAGTTTTAGCAAAAAATTCAGATATATTTCTAGGTTCTAATCTAGCTTCAAGCCAACTAATAAAAACTAATATCAGTCAGTATTCAAAAAACCAAGAAAGAGAAGCTGACAAAATTGCTATAGAATACCTAGAAAGAGCACAGATTACAACATCGGGGTTATTGGATTTATTAGAGTCTTTGCAAATAGCAAATGAAAAAAAGGGCATAAAGGCTGATAAATTTAATAATTTAACGCACCCATTTAAATCTGAAAGAATTGCTTATATAAAAAAATTTCGAAGAAATTTAAAACACAATAGTTCATTTTATAATAAAAAAATCCATGAAAGATTTAGATTTATTAAAGCCAAAATTATTGGTTATACTTATGAATTGGAAGATGTTAAATCTATATATAGCAAAAATAATTCGGTTGAAAAAAAATATGCTCTTTCAATTGCGTATGCAAGGAATGGATTTATAAATAAATCTATAGAAAATATAAACGATCTGATTATTAAATTTCCAAATAATCCGTATTTTTACGAAACTAAAGGTGAAATACTTCTAAACTTTGGTTATGTTAGTGAATCAAATCAGTTCTTTAAGAAATCATTAAATATTGATGAATCAAATGATTACATAAGACTAAAATTAATCAAGAATTTATCAAAAAATATTAAAAATGAAGATGATGCTGAAAAAATTATGATTCAAATTAGTAAATTTAAATTGGATATATGGAAAAATAATGAAATACTTAACCTGCAATTAAAAATAAGTGAATATCTAAATCAGGAGGATTTATTCTACGAGTCCCTAGCATACATTGAAATAAAAAAAGGGAATCTAGATTTAGCAAAAAAATATTTTGAATATGTTATAGAAATAACCGACAATAGAGAAAGGGCAGAATCATCTAAAAAAAATTTAGATTTATTAAATAAATGAAAAAGAAAGAGATAAAAAATGGAGCCTTGGCATATCAGAATTATAAATTTCTTATAGAAAATAATATTATTAATTCTAATAATAGAATACCTGATGAATCAATTCAGCCTGCAAGTATAGATTTAAGACTAGGTAATTTTGCATATAGAGTGTCATCAAGTTTTTTAACAATAAACAAAACTGTAGAAGATAGAATAAAAAATTTTATCATTGATAAGATTGACATATCTCAAGGTCATTTATTTAAAAAAAATCAGATTTATATTGTTGAAGTGCAAGAAAGTCTTAACTTAGATTCTAAGCTATCTGGAAAATGCAACCCAAAAAGTTCTACTGGAAGATTGGATATTTTAAGTAGAGTGATTTCTGACTATAGTTCAGAGTATGAAGTAATTAAGCCTGGTTACAAAGGAAAAATTTACCTCGAAATTACAAGCAAAACATTTAACATAGTCTTTACAGAAGGTGATAAGTTAAGCCAATTAAGATTAAGAAAAAATAATATTGTTACAACAAATGATAGGGAGTTAATAGGGTTACATAAGTTAAGTCCATTATTATATAATAAAAATCATAAAGCAATTAAACCGTTAATTAATAATGGATTAAAAATAACAGCAGCTGTTTTCAATGATGATGAACCAATCGCATATAAGGCAAAAAAAGATTCTCCAGAAATATTTTTTAATAAGTTAAGATTTCATAATAAAAAGGATTACTGGGTATCGATCAATAAAACCAAAAAAAACTCTCTTATAATAGAGCCTAATGAATTTTATATATTGAAGTCCAAAGAAAAAATTAAAATCTCCAGAAATTTAGCGGCAGAAATGATCCCGTATGACTCAGAAATTGGAGAGTTTAGAGCTCATTACGCTGGTTTTTTTGACCCTGGTTTCGGAAATGAAATGAAGGGAAGTCACGCAGTTTTAGAAATTAAAACCTATGAGGTGCCGTTTGCTGTAGAAGATGGGCAGATTATTGCAAGATTAATTTTTGAAAAACTTGCGGAAGAACCAACTAAAATATATGGTGAAGGTATAAAATCTAATTATCAGAACCAAGGACTTGCCCTAAGTAAGCACTTCAGGGTATGAGATAATAAATGAAAGAAGTATTGTTAATTAATGGCCCAAATCTGAACCTACTCGGCAAAAGAGAAGTAGATGTTTATGGTGAAACTGATTTAGAGGAAATAAAAAATAAAAGTATTGAAAAAGGAAATTTATTAAAAATAAAAATAGATTTTAGACAAACCAATAGTGAGGGTGAAATTATAAATTGGATACATGAGGTGAATGAAAAATTTGACGGTCTTATAATGAATCCAGCTGGATATACGCATACATCAATATCAATTTTGGACTCTCTCAAATCAGTAAAAAAACCAAAAGTAGAGCTACATTTGTCCAACATATACAATCGAGAAGAATATAGAAAAAAGTCACTAACAAGTGAAGGGGTTCACGGAATAATTTCAGGTTTTGGAGTAAATAGCTATATTTTAGCTATAGAAGCAATTAACGAACTTATAAAAAACTCAATCAGATGATGTCTGTAATTGAAGTTCCTGTATTACTACCTGTCGCAGGAATAATTATATTCATTCTATTTGGATATCTTTTAATTAAAATTTTAAATGAAATTAAATCACTTAAGGGTCAAAGATTATCAAACTTAGATTATAATGATAAAGCAGATAAAAATATTAAAAAAATTGAAGAAATACCGGAACAAAATTTAATTAAGTCGCCAATGGTTGGTGTTGTTTATCTTTCTTCGAGTCCTGATAAACCACCATTTGTAAAAATAGATGACCATATCAAGCAGGGCCAGGTTTTATTTCTTATTGAAGCAATGAAAACATTTAATGAAATCAGAGCACCAAGATCAGGTGTAATAAAAGATATATTAGTATCCAATAACAAACCTGTTGAATTTGGAGAAAAATTGATAGTAATTGAGTAATGTTTAAGAAAGTTCTTATAGCAAATAGAGGTGAGGTAGCTTTAAGAGTACTTAGAACGTGCAGAGAGTTAGGAATTGAAACAGTTGCGATACATTCTGAAGCTGATTCAGAAGCAATGCACGTTAAACTTGCAGATGAAAGCGTATGTATAGGCCCGCCACCAGTTTCGCAAAGTTATTTAAACATTCCTTCAATAATAACTGCTGCAACTATTACAAACACTGACGCTATTCATCCTGGATATGGTTTTTTAAGCGAAAATGCAAGGTTTGCTGAAATAGTTGAAGAGCACGGGTACAAATTTATTGGTCCAAAATCAGAACATATTAAGTTAATGGGAAATAAAATAAAAGCAAAAGAAACTATGTTGGCTAGCGGCGTTCAATCAATACCAGGAATAAACGAAATAGGTTCAATAAATCAAGTTAAGGATTTTGGAAAGGAATATGGTTATCCGTTGATTATTAAGGCAGTTAATGGAGGTGGGGGCAAAGGTATGAGAAAGATCTATGATGAAAAAGAGATTGAAGACAGCATATCTTCAGCAAAAAAAGAATCTCTTAATGCTTTTGGAGATGATTCTGTATACTTAGAAAAACTACTTATTAACCCAAAACATATTGAGATCCAAATAATTGCTGACCAATACGGAAATGTAGTTCATTTGGGAGAAAGAGACTGTTCAGTTCAACGCAATCATCAAAAATTGATTGAAGAAAGTCCTAGCGTCACTTTATCCAAGGAAGAAAGAGAGCAGATTGGTTTGACATCTGTCAATGCAGTAAGAGCTATTAAATACGAAGGTTTGGGAACTTTAGAATTTTTATATGAAAATAATAAATTTTATTTTATGGAAATGAATACAAGGCTACAGGTTGAGCATCCTGTTACAGAGATGATAACTAATATTGATTTGGTTAAAGAACAAATAAGAATCGCCGCAGGGGACAAAATGAAAATGCAACAAAATGAAATTGAAATAAACGGACATGCAATTGAATGTAGAATTAATGCGGAAAATCCTAAAACATTTATTCCATCTCCAGGAATGATAAATAGATATCACCAACCTGGAGGATTAGGGGTTAGGATAGAATCTGCAGTATACGAAGGTTATAAAATTCCATCTCATTATGACAGTATGATTGCCAAATTAATTACACACGGTGCTGACAGAGAAGAATGCATTTCAAGGATGAAAAGAGCTCTAGAGGAGTATGTGATTATGGGCGTAGATAATACGATTCAACTTCATCAGGATATACTAAAAGAAAATAATTTTGTATCAGGAAAATATAATATTAATTTTATGAATGATATAAGATAGTCAGATCTTTTATTATATTAATTTATAAAACAGTTTTCTAACCAGATATCATAAACCGGATGCTCTAAAGCAGATAAAGACGGACTTGAAGACAGCATCCAACCTGAAAAAACAATTTTTGGTTTCTGATCATCTACATAGTCAAATATTTGCAATAGGACAAAATCCTCTGGCAATTCTTCTGGAGGTCTTTTTTGACATTGAAAGATTTCTATCCTTAATGAACCGAAGGTACCTGTATCTCCTACATTAATATCAAATTCTGAGAATTTTGCTGTAATTTTATCTAAAGCACCAATTGTAACTGTATTGCCGTTAATATTTTCAGCAAGACTGAAAATTGGAATAAAATTAAAAAAAATTATTATTATAAATAGCTTAATTCTATTTGGGTTTCCAAGATTCATAATCTGGTTTTGGTTTAAGATTTTTATCAGATTTGCTCAAAGGGTGAGAACTTGGATAATATGCTTCAGAGGTTCCAGTAAGATTACCTGTATTGTCTTTTTGCCATATATAACTATGTTCATAATTTAGAGGCGGCTCATCTGTCATCTTATGGAGCCAAGCATGCCAATGTGGCGGAATTCTGGATGCTTCAACCTCGCCATTAAATATTACCCATCTTTTAGATTTTTTTAATTTATAATTTCTTTTGTTGGAATAATACTTATTTCCATCCTTATCCTTTCCAACATATTGTCCAGTTAGCCAAGTGTATATTAATGTACCAATATTCATAAATTCTATTTTATTTATCGTTAATTACTTACTACTTTCCATTTAATTTTTTGTCCACCCATAAAGTTTTTGATTTTAACATCTTTATTGCTAGTAAATTCAGGATTAATCCATTCCTCCTTTCTAAGAGTAATTTTACCATCATTGTAAGGAAGGTTATAAAAATTTGATCCGTTAAAAGAAGCAAATTTCTCCAAATTCTCTAAAGATCTTTCTTCTTCGAAAATTGAAGCATAAAGCTCTATAGCTACTGGAGAGGAGTAAATTCCTGGCTTAATATCATCTACATTTTCTTTATCTGTGATCGGATGTGGAGCTGAATCCGTACCTAGAAAAAACTTACTATTTCCTGAACAAGCATATTTGCGTAAAATCTTCAAATCTTCTTTATTTTTTACAACAGGCATACAAAAGTGGTGGGGATTTATGCCTCCATTAAAAACATCTTCTTTCGTAAGCATAAGATGATGCAATGTGACTGTTGCTGCTAAATTATCTTTACCATCAGCTATAAATTCAGCTCCGTAGGCAGAGGATACATGTTCAAGTACAATCTTTAAATTCTGAAATTTGTTTATAATTTTTTTAAGCTCAGTATCTATAAAATACTTTTCTCTATCAAAAATATCTATAGCGTCTCCAGTTCTTTCTCCATGTATAAGTAGCGGAGCATTATGATTTTCCAATATTTCTAATGCTGGAAAAATTTTCTCTATCTTCGTAACGCCATAAGCCGAATTTGTAGTTGTGTTTGTTGGGTATAATTTTGCTCCAAAAAAATATTTATTTTTAATGCCGATTAAAAAGTCTTCGAGATCCATCTCATCGGTTAAATAACATGGGACGTAAACTTCAAATTTCTGTGGCTGTGATAGTAAAAGAATTTGTTTTTTATATTCTATTGCAACCCTCGAATTTGTGATAGGTACTTTTAAGTTTGGCATTGCGATACATCTCCCAAAAACTCTAGAAGAATCTTTATATACTGTTTCAAGCATTTTATTTTCTCTAAGATGTACGTGCCAATCGTCTGGCCTTGTTATCGATATCTGAAAAGTATTGCTCATTAAATTATATTTTTTTTCATTATTAATTCAATTACTTGATCGACTGTGATGGAGCTCATTAAGCTTTTACTAGAATCTTTTAATTCCTTTCTGAGTTCAATAAAACTTTCTTTTGTCCTTAATACATAACATTTTTCACCATAAGGTCGATACCAATCGTCTCGAGTTGGTCCGAATAATCCAATAGTATTTATTCCAGCAGCAGCAGAAAGATGCATTAATCCAGAATCATTTCCAATAAACGCTTTACATAATTCATAGCAAGCATAAGTAATATTTAAACTATTTCCCATAATATTTATTATTGAATCTTCAGAAATATTTTTAATAACTTTTTCAAAATATTTATCCTTCTCATTAGTGGATCCGGTTATTAAAAAATGAATTCTTTTTTGAGGGTAAAGTTTTTGTAAACTAATAATTAATTTATTATAATTTTCAGCAGGCCAAATCTTTGGGGGCCAATTACCGCCAGGTGCTATTGCGAAAACTATTTTATTTTTTATTAAAGAATTTGCAATTTTCCTATCCTGATTATTGCAATATATTTTAGGACTTAATATTTGATTTAAATTTAAAAAATTCGATAATTTTTCAACCTGAGTAATTGATTCATTGGTATTTCTAAAAATTTTTCGTTCCTTCGATAAGATAAAATAGCCCATAAAAGAGGAGCGTAAATCAATAACAAGATTCCATTTTTTCTTTATTAATTGGATCCAAAGGTTGATCCAATGTAGATTATATTTCATTTTTTTTACAACAATAATTTTTTCTACATTTGGATAATTTTCAAATAATTCTTTAGCTGTTGGTCCTGTGACTATTGTTATTTTTGAATCTTTGTTGTTTTGACATAAATATGATAGAATACCCGTAGATATGATTGAATCGCCAATTAAATTAGATGAAATGAAAAGTATCCTCACAAGCAGCCCTTATTATCTACAACATTACAATGAATATATATATTTATAAACAATGACAACTAACAAGTATGCTGAACTAAATGATAGTTCTTATTTTGAGATAGGTGGAAGTGAGAGAAATTCATTTTTACAAGGATTAATAACCAATGATATTAATAAATGCACGGAAAATAAATCTATTTATTCTGCCTTTTTAAGCCCTCAAGGTAAATTTATCGCAGATTTCTTTATAATAAACTCAGGGAAAACTCTAATTTTCGAAACACATAAAAAATTTACCGATGAATTAATAAAAAAAATGAATTTTTATAAATTAAGATCAGATGTTTATATTAATAAAATTAACTCATACAGGTCAATCGTGATTTATGAACAAAATAAAATATTTGATAAATTAATTTTAGCCGGAGATTTGCAAAAGATTGATTGGGGTTTTGTTTTTTTAGATCCAAGAAATAGTAATATGGGATTAAAAGCATCGGTAAAAATTGATATGTATAAAATATTTTGCGATCATTATAAATTAAAAAAATATGATATGAATGATTATGAAAAAAAAAGAATTGAATGCAATATTCCCGATTCTGCTTTAGATTTAAAAGTTAATAAATCTCTTCTATTAGAAAACAATTATGATTCCTTAAATGCTATAGACTGGGATAAAGGATGTTACATTGGGCAGGAATTAACTGCAAGAATGAAATATCGGGCTCTGATTAAAAAATCTTTGATAAAAGTCAAGATTGTTGATGGATTTGTTAAACCTGATGATGAAGTGTATTACAATGATATAAGAATAGGAAACGTTACTTCAGTAAATAAAGATATTGGATTAGCAATGTTAAAATTAGAATATGTGCAAAATACTAAGAGTTTAGTCAAGATTTTTAAAACTACAAGTGGAAAAATTAAAGTTTATTAATAGCAAATTCTTTTTTATAAATAATGACAAATATTAAACAAATAGAAAATAGAATAATCATTGGAACGAAAACCATTTGCAAACCGTATAGTTCTGCAATAAAACCCATAATTGCAGGCGCTATCATAAATACACCATAAGCAGATATTGAAATAATTGAGATTCCAACAGCGCTATCAACTTCCTTAATATTTCCTGCAAGACTGTATGCTAGGGGTACAATGCTAGATATCCCCATACCAAGTATTCCAAAACCTAAAATAGCAGAATAAAGCGATGAGTAGTTCATTACTATAAACAAGCCAATAAATGATAGAATAAAGAGTAATATTAAAAAATTAAAGGTACCTAATATATCTCTAATCCAATCTCCAACTAATCGACCCAATACCATAAAAAAATTAAAAGTTAATGTTGCTGCGCCTATTGCAAATCCGCTAACAAGGATAATATCTCTCATATATAATGCTGCCCAAGCATCAACAGCACCTTCAGTAAAGGAATCTGCTATTGTAATTAAAGCAAGAATAAAAATTATTATTGGCCATATAAAAAAAATACTTTGTTTATTGCCTTTATTAGAATCATTGGAGTCCTCTCCTAAAAATCTAGAAAAAAATACTGTCATAGGAAATAATATAGCTACAACAACAATAATATTAATAAATAAGCTTATTTTCATTTCAACCATAATACTAGTAATAAGAGATCCAATTAACAAACCTAAGCTAAAAAATGCATGGAAGCCTGACATCATTGACTTTTTCTTTTTCTTTTCAATATTTGAGGCCTGAAAATTCATTGAAACTTCAAAAATACCGTAGGTACAGCCTACAACAAATGCTAAGGCTACAAATGCATAAAGATTATTTATAAATGGTACAATTAACCAAGTTATACCCTGCCCGTAACCAGCAATTAATATTACAATTCTTGAGGAATATTTTTTGATAATGAAATTTGCCATAGTCATTAGAATGATCGAACCTAAAGCAAAGCCAAAAAATATATAGCCTACCCCCAAATAATCAGTAGAAATTTGATCTTTAATATCAGGAATACGAATTGTCCATAGACCTGTATAAAAAGCAACAATAAAAAATATCATACGACAAGATATGGTTTCGTCAATTCTATTAAGCATTTTTTAATTTACGAATTAAGAATAAATATGGTCTGAAACTAAATAAGTAATATCATTTAATTATTATTAATCAAAATATTTTTGATAATAATTTTTTAACTGTTCTGGACTTAATCTCTGCTGCTTCATCGTGTCCCTGTCCCTAATAGTTACGCTTTTATCTTCAAGTGTCTCAAAGTCTACAGTTATACATAGTGGAGTTCCTATCTCATCATGTCGACGATAATTTTTTCCAATATTTCCTGAATTTTCTAACATAACTCTTCCTAGTCCAAGTTTTTGTAAATTATTTTTTATATTTTTTGCCTGATTAACTAACTTATCATTATTTCGTTTTAGTGGAATTACTGCGGCCTTGATAGGAGACAAATGTGGTTTTAAAGCTAATACAATTCTAGAATTTTTATCATCAACAGTATATGCCTCATTTAATAATGCCAGAAATCCTCTTTCTACGCCTGCCGATGGCTCAATGACATAAGGAATAAACCATTTTTTATCTTCAAGATTCTGGATTGCAAGTTTAGTTGTTGATTTTAGATTTTTTAAAACTTTAGATGAAATATTAAAATCTTTCTGATTTTTTGTATGTGAAGCTAAATCAAAATCAGTTCTGTTGGCTATCCCCTCTAATTCTTCTTTGCCGTGTGGAAAATTATACATTATGTCAACAGTGGCTTTAGAATAATGAGACAAATCATTTTTATTCACTTCATTAAGTTCTAATCTATTTTTATTAATACCCTGCTCTATCCACCAATGATATCTTGATTCAATCCAGTATTTATGCCATTTTTCATCAGAACCGGGTTCTACAAAAAACTCCAATTCCATTTGCTCAAATTCCCTTACTCTAAAAATAAAATTTCTAGGGGTTATTTCATTCCTAAAGGCTTTTCCAATTTGAGCAATTCCAAATGGAAGAACTCTGCTAGTAGAATCTAAAACATTTTTAAAATTTGTAAAAATTTGCTGAGCTGTTTCTGGTCTTAAATAGGCAAAACTGCTTCCATCATCAACAGGTCCTATTGAGGTTTTAAACATTAGATTAAAAGGTCTTGGATCAGTTAGATCTTTTGATTTACAGTTTGGGCAACTTTTATCAATTAATTGGTCTGATTTCCATCTTGACTTACAGGATTTGCAATCTACCAAAGGGTCAGAAAAAGTATCCTCATGTCCAGAATATTTTAATACCTCTCGTCCAGTAAGAATGCTGGCGTCTAGACCTTCAATATCATCCCTTTCATATATCATAGATTTCCACCAAGATGATTTAAGATTGTTTTTTAATTCGACGCCCATAGGACCATAATCATAAAGACCTTTTACGCCTCCATAAATATCATTAGATTGAAATATGAATCCTCTTCTTTTGCAAAGCGAAACCAATTCTTCCATTGAACTAGAGACCATAGCAACCTTTATTTTGTAAAAACACTAATTATTCCCTCGGTTTGTATTCGTTAGTTTTTGGATCTTTCTTCAAATCTATTATTTCATCTTTTATATTTTTTTTATTATTTTGATTTTTTAAATTTAAAGAAAAAAGTCTAAAAAATAGTAAAACAAAAATAATAATAATGAATAAAATTATATACTTCATTAAAGCCCAAATCTTGACCAATATGCTTTTTCTTCAAGCGCATAAATGATTTCAGAAGAATCAATTAATTTAGTATTTGCTAATGAAGAAAATCTTTTTTGAATAAAAGATTTTTTTTGTTCGATAAATCTTATTTTTGTCTTGCTGCCATATTTTTTCTTCATAGTACTTTCTATATGACCTATAGAATCAGCTAATCCAAGCTTAATAGCTTGATCGCCAATCCAAAAAAGTCCGTTAAAAATGTTTTTATCTTTCAATTTTATTTTGTTGCCCCTGCTTTTTTTTACATATTTAATAAAATTTTTATGAATTTGCTCCTGAATACCTTTGAGTCTTTTTATATCTTCTTGTTTTATTGCTTTAAAAGGATCTAAAAAACTCTT
The DNA here is from genome assembly GCA_002717485.1 of Pelagibacteraceae bacterium. Classification (GTDB taxonomy): domain Bacteria; phylum Pseudomonadota; class Alphaproteobacteria; order HIMB59. The sequence goes on from PBDW01000020.1 coordinate 35,000, forward strand.
GCTTTTTCCTGACGTATATACCCTTCTTTCTATGCCTAATTTTTTGAGCATTTGAACAAAACCAAAACCTGGAGATATCACTCCGATAGAACCAACAATGGAATTCTCATCAATATATATTTCATCTGCAGCACAAGCCAGCCAATATCCGCCTGAAGCAGCAACATCTTCTACAAATGCATAAACTTTTATTTTATTTTTAATTGCTAAAGATCTTATTTTTGAAGCTATTAAGGATGACTGAGTTGGGGATCCCCCAGGTGAGTTTATTAGCAATGCTATTGCAGGTGCTTTTTTAAAAGAAAAGGCTTTTTCTATTATTTTATCAAGATTGCTCATATTTAAACCGCTTCGTAAGGAACCACCCTGTCCTATTACGCCAGATAATTTAATTACTGGAACTTCTTTATAATTTTTAAAAATTTTTCCAAACATTTATTGATATTATCAAAACTTACGCTAAGGACAAAGAACTTCCTTTCCTAAGTACATCATTAATATTATTCATAAAACTCTTATCATTTTTATGAATAATTATTTTGTTTAATTCTATACATTCTGTCTTGTTGGCCATTTTTTTAGCATAAATTATTGCCCTATCTGGCAATTTATCCTCAAATGAGGAAATAGGATAAGTTTTTATGATGTCAAAATATTTTTTTAATATTTCAATAATTTCCTTAATTCGAGAATATGGAAATATCGTATAATACTCTCCTCTATCTTTTAAATTACCTATAACTTTTTGAATCCATTCATCTAAATTTAATGATTCAATTTTTGCATCGTTCTTGAGATCATTTTTTGAAATAAATGAAGAATCTTGCTTAAACCAAGGAGGATTACTTACAATTATATCACTCTGCATATTAATAATATTTATAAAATCTTTATTCAAAAAATCAATTTTTGCATTAACAGAATTGAATGTCATAGATTTTTTTGCAAGACTGTAATATTCAAAATTCTTTTCTACCCCTATTACTTTAATATTATCACATCTAAAAGCTAGGCAGTATGAAATTACACCTGTTCCTGAACCGGCATCAATGACCGTATCTCCTGCCTTACATTTTACAGAAGCGGCTAAAATAACGGAATCTATACCTGCACGATAACCTTTTGTATGCTGATAAATTCTTATTTTCCCATTTAAAAATTTGTCTAAAGATGAATCCATATGTTGATTAATTATTTCAAGATTATATATATCAATATGATTTGATATGGCAAAAATTGTAAAGTTTAAAGAAATAAATAAAGATTTCGATCAATCGATGAATGAGCTTTATGAAGTATGCGAAAATGACATAAATGAAATAAATAACCTTATTATTGAAAAACTAGAAAGCAACGTTGCATTAGTAAAAGAAATAACAAAATACCTAATTTTATCTGGAGGAAAAAGATTAAGACCGCTTCTTACAGTTGCTTGTGCTAGGATGTCTGGATATGGGAATAGGAAGGAAGAAAGACGGCATATCAACCTTGCAGCTGCAATTGAGTTCATTCATACGGCAACACTTATGCATGATGATGTAGTTGATAAAAGTGAATCTAGAAGGGGAAAACCGTCTTCGAATACAATTTGGGGCAATAAAACTAGTGTGCTAGTTGGTGACTTTTTATTTAGTAGAGCTTTTCAGTTAATGGCAAAAGATAAGTCAAATCATATTATGAAGATTCTATCTGATACAAGTGTAATTATTTCAGAAGGTGAAATACTTGAACTTTCTGTTGATAGAAATCCAACAATTTCAGAAAATGTATATTTTGAAGTTATTAATGGAAAAACTGCTTCATTATTTAGTGCAGCGTGTGAAGTAGCAGGAATTATAGCTAATTTAGACACTAATAAGATTCAAGCGCTTAAAACCTTTGGAACAAATTTTGGAATGGCCTTCCAACTCATTGATGACAGTCTCGATTATTCATCCACCTTTAATAAAATAGGTAAACAAATTGGTGACGATTTCAAAGAGGGAAAGATAACCCTGCCAGTGATATTGTGCTATCTTAGAGGAAATGAAAGTGAAAAAAAATTCTGGGACAGAACAATAAATAAGCTTAATCAAAAAACTAATGATTTTTCTGATGCTATAAGTTTAATTGAAAAATATAATTGTATCGAAGATACTATTATAAGAGCAAAACATTTTTCGAATATTGCGAAAGATAGTTTAGGTGCTTTTGAAAATAATGATTATAAAATAGCGCTTTTAAATATTGTTGATCAAAGTTTTAATCGTACAAGTTAAATATTAATAACTTGAATATGATTTTACCTCGATCATTTCTGAATTAAATTCCTTATTGATTCTAAGTTTTATCTCTGCGCGAATATCATTATTTTTATAAACTGACCTTGCTAAGTCAATAAATAACTGGTCAAATGCTCTTGCTCTTTCGCACTCTCTAATTTTATCTTCTATATTCCAAAGTTTAGTATTAATTTTAAGCATTTCATCAAGAAATTCTTTAATTTTATTTTCATCAAGATTTTTCTCGTTTATTGAATGATTTAGTTCGTCGAACTCTTTTTTTATATATTGAATTTTGTGAATATCAGTTATCTTTTCCATTTTAATTAATAAAATAGAAATTTTATCTATAACCTCTCCAATCGATACTGGTATTTTAATTATCATAATTTAGTTTCACGACCATAGATGTCTTCATATCTATAAATATCCTCTTCGTCCAGTTTGTCACCAATTTGAACCTCTATTAGTATTAAATCTTTATCTGAAGTATTTTCTATCCGGTGCTTGGAGCCAAGAGGGACATAAATGGACTCATTTATACCAAGATCATAAGAGTTTTCATCAATCACTATTCTAGCTGAGCCTTGAACAACTACCCAGTGCTCTGACCTAAATTTATGACTTTGTAAGGATAGTTTTGAATTAGGTTTGACAAATATCTTTTTTACAAGATATCCTTCCTGAATATTTAGGTTTTCATACCAACCCCAAGGTTTATTTATATTTTTAGACATGATATTACTTGACCTCTATAAATGAAATTCTCGTTCAAAACTAGTTTATTTAAAATGTTCCTAAAAAATGGTTAAAGTAGCGCCTTCAATACTTGCGGCTGATTTTGGAAATCTCAAAAGTGAGATCAATTTAATTGAATCTTCAGAGTGTGATTATATTCATTGCGATATAATGGACGGGCATTTTGTTCCAAATATATCATTTGGTCCGGATATAATTAAACAAATTAGAAAAATGACAAATAAAGTTCTTGATGTGCACTTAATGATAAAACCAGTATTACCTTATATTAAAAATTTTGCAGATGCGGGTTCAGACATTATAACATTTCACATTGAAGAGGAGAATGATCCTGAAAAAATTATTAGTGAAATAAAAAAATATAATATTAAGACAGGCGTTGCTCTAAAACCTGCTACGCCATTAAGATCTATAGAGAATATTATAGATATTGTTGATTTAGTTTTAATTATGACAGTTGAGCCAGGATTTGGTGGACAAAGTTTTATGGACAATCAAATAAGTAAAATCTGTGAACTAAAAGAATTGGTCATACAAAGATCCTTAAATATTGAGATTGAAGTAGATGGAGGAATTGATGAATTGACTGGAAAACAGTGTATTAAAGCAGGTGCAAACGTTTTAGTTGCTGGAACTTATATTTTTAATAATGAAGGCAATAAATATGCACAAAAAATACTATCATTAAGATAAATAAAGGTTTTGACTGAAAATTATTTAAAGTATAGAAAAACCCAATAATATGGGATATCCAAAAAAACATAGAGGTCGAAGAAAACGCGGCTCCAAGTATAGAAGAAACAAGAAAAGACAAAAGAAAAAGTAGGGTTTGTTAATCCAGCAATAAATCTTTATTTAGGACCCATAGCTCAATTGGTAGAGCATTCGACTCTTAATCGACAGGTTGACGGTTCAAGTCCGTCTGGGTCCACCACGCAGTTAAATTTTTAAATTTTATAAAAATAATTAATTTTTTAAATCAGTTGCTCCAGTTTCTGAGCGAATAATTTTTCCATCCTTTATCACATATACTACAAGAACTGCCTGCCTTGAACCATCCTTAAAAGAAACAAAAAAATGAGCTACGCCTATTTCATCATTTTCATAAATGATACGCTGATTTTCAGTCTTTGGACCTTCATCACCCATAATAAATTTATTTACCTCATCTCTAAGAATATGTTTTCCAGTTGAATGTTGAATCCAAACATAATCTTCACTAAGTATTTCATTAATTTTTTCTAAATCTTTTTTTTCTTGAGCATCCCAAAGTTTTTGTATCACTGACATTCTGTATTCCTTAATATTTTATTAATCTAGTTAAAAACAACTCTCATTTCATCCTGAATGGTTCCTTCGATAAAAACACCTTCCATCTTTTTCATTGATTCTATCATTCTGGGGTCAGCTGAAATCTTAGCATCTAATTCCATAGCTTCTCCTGTCATCATTTCCCCAATATGTGTCCATCGTATAGTTCTAGGATTGCCTCCAATTTGAAAAGATACATGAATATCGTATCCGGCATGCTCTTTTGATATCGCAGCCTGTTCCTTAGCGATTTCCATTGCTTCTCCTAATTTATTATCGTGAACTCCTATGGTTCTTGTATAAATCATTTTCATTTTATTATCCCTTAAGTTTAAATTAAGTTTTTATTAAAATATAACTATATGGCAAATAGCAAATAAATTCCGTATATAGCGCAAAAAAAACCTGCTATACGAAGAAGCAATGTTGAAAAAAAATTTTGGGTTGCAAAATATCCTATGGCAACACCGAATAAATGTAAAATCGCAGTACCGGATGTAAACCCAAGTGCAAAAAGTATAGGATTTGCAGCCCAGGGCATTTCTAAACCGTGAGCAATTCCGTGAAATAAGCCGAATATACCAATAAAAATTATTGTAACTTTGTTTGGAATTTTTTGTTCCATTGAAATTGCAATCCCCAAAAGAATAACTGATAAAATAATTGCAACTTCAACACTCATAGTAATATAGTCTTTAGAATTGTATTGATGACTTAATTCAAAGCTTATCCCTACAATTCCTCCAATAAGCATAATACAAACAAAAGTAGTTGGAATTTTCCATATGGCCCTTCCTCCAATTTGAGCACTAATAACACCGACACTAACCATTGCTAGAAAATGATCAATTCCCAAGACTGGATGAGAAATACCGTCATAAAACCCTACCATTCCTGTAAATGTATGGGCTTCGGCCAAAGATGAAAAGAAAGAAAGGAATAAAAAAAATATTATAAATCTAAACATTTTTAAGCTTTGCTTGCAGATAATCTAGGTAAAGGTTTTTCTATGATTGGCAAATGAAATGCCGAGGAAATTAATCCAAGCGCAACGCATATCCACCACATAGCATCATAAGATCCATAGTAATCGAATATTCTTCCCCCCATCCAGGATCCAAGGAATGATCCAACTTGATGAGAAAAGAAGGTGATTCCATAAAGCATTGACATATAAAAAGGCCCAAAAACAACACTTATAATTCCGCTTGTTAGAGGAACGGTTGAAAGCCACAATATTCCAAGCATTGCAGAAAAAAATAAAACAGTAATTTCATTTTTTGGAAGAAGGATAAACATTAAAAATAAAACTGATCTCAATGTATAAAGAAGTGCCAAAAGATTTTTCTTTGACATTTTATCGCCCAAATATCCAAAATAAAGTGTGCCAATTACGTTAAATAATCCAATTAATGCTAACGACCACCCTCCCAACCAAAAAGGTAAATTTTCATCTTCAAGAAAAGCTGGTAAATGAACAGCAACAAAAGTGACGTGAAAACCACACACAAAAAATCCAAGAGCTAGTAGAATGAAACTTTTTGTTTTAAAAGCTTCGTTAAGGGCTTCGCTAATTGATTGCTCGCTTCCTTTTTTTGATTCATCAGATCTGCTAGATACGCCCATAGAAAAAGAAAATAATATCATAATGCAAGCTATAAATGACAGATAATACAGTGAATACGACCAGCCAACTTTTTCAATTAAATAGGCTACAAGCGGTATCATAACAAATTGACCGAATGATCCTGCCGCCATAACAACTCCAAGCGACAGTGTTCTGTTTTCAACCTTTACTGTTCTTCCGACGGCGCCCATAACTACCGCAGTTCCGCAACCGGCTGCCCCCAATCCATAAAGTGTTTGAGATCCTATAATATCAAAAGAACTGTTAGTGTTAGCCATCCACAATAAACCTATAATTGCACAACTTACACCTAACAAAGATGCCTTTCCTGATCCGTACTTATCTGACAGACCGCCAAATAATGGCGATCCGATTCCAATCATTAAAACCTGGCAAGCAACAGCAAAACCAAAAACTTCTCTCCCTGTCCCCAAATAGCCAGTAATAGGCACCAAATACAAACCAGAGGAATGACGTATCCCAAAAGAAATCAAAAGTAACATGCTCCCGCCTATGATAACTAAAATAGGTATTAGGTTTGGCTTGCTTTCTAATAATTTCATTCAATGATACCTAAACAATATTGGATTACTTTTTGGAAGTTAATATTATTAAAATGATACATATACATAAAAATCATAAAAAGAAGCATTATAGCTAATAACCTTAAATACCATATAAAATTTATTTTATTTATGATACTTGGGGAGGATTTATCAATTGAATTAAATTGATCTTTCTTTGAAAGTTTTTTTAATAAAAGTAATGACAATTCAATCCAGGCCCAGCAGAGGGCAAAGGCTAAAATTACAATTGATGTAGCTAAAATATTCATAAATGCTATATACAACAAAATAACAAAATATAATGATTAAAGCATTCTATTACTCAAAAAAATGGGCCTTGTGGGCATACGGAGGAGGATTTTTGCTTATCCTTTCATTATGGCTTCAAGTTCAGATGACTGTAGCCCTTAACGCTTGGTATAAAGATTTTTATGATCTCATTCAAAGTGCAGCAGATTACAAAGATAATTCACAGGAGGGAATAAGTTTATTTTTTTCTAAAATAGTTTCCTTGGATTATATAAGCGGAATGCAGTTTGAAGGAACTCCTTCATTTCTTGTAATTGCTGCGCCATACATTGTTCTAGCAGTTTTTACCTCATGGTTCACAGCAATATATGGATTAAGATGGAGAGAGGCTATGACTTTTAGTTATATTCCGAAATGGAAAAATGTAAAAAAAGAAATTGAGGGTGCTAGCCAAAGAATTCAAGAGGACTGTTATAGATTCGCTCGAATAGTTGAATCATTAGGATTGCAAATTGTTCGAGCAACTATGACCTTAATTGCTTTTTTACCTATTTTATGGAATTTGAGTGTCGGTATAGTTGTACCTTTCATTGGAGATATGGAGGGATCTCTTGTTTACGTATCATTGATTGTTTCCTTAGGCGGTATTATAATTTCCTGGATAGTTGGAATTAAACTTCCTGGTTTAGAGTATAATAATCAAAAGGTCGAAGCTGCGTTTAGAAAAGATCTTGTACTAGGCGAAGACGATAAAATTAAATACGCTAAACCAGAAAGACTTTTTGAGCTTTTCACAGGAATCAGAATGAATTATCATAGACTATTTTTACATACTAGCTATTTTAATTTTTGGTTAAATCTATATGACCAGTTTATGAGTATAGCTTTACTTCTCGTAATGGGCCCAGGCTTATTTACAGGAGTAATTACTTTTGGAGTTTTAATACAGGCAAACAATGCATTCGACAGAGTTCACAATAGTTTTAATATAATATTGTATAACTGGACAACTATTACTGAATTAAGATCAATATGGAAACGTCTTTATGAATTCGAGAGAAACCTTGATATGTATCTTAAGGTAGAAAGAGCTTGATGTGATTTTTTTATTGTTAGTATTTATCCCAATTATAGAAATATCAATTTTTATAACAATTGGCTCTAGAATTGGTATATTTAACACAATTTCAATAATACTATTAACTGCAATTATTGGAATTTTCTTTATTCGTCGTCAAGGAATAAGCTTACTATTTAATGCTCAGAGAAATATGAGAGATGGGATATTTCCAAGCCAGGAAATTAAAGGTGCTATTTTTTTATTGGTTTCAGGTTTATTGTTAATTACCCCTGGATTTCTTACTGATGTAATTGGATTTTTAATTTTTTTACCTCAAGTGCAAAATACAATAAGCAGATACGCGTATAATTATTTTCAATCAAAAGTTCGTAGATAGGTCATTCATTTCAATTAACAACTCCTGAATTTTCTTTATGTTGTTGTTATTGTTGAAATCATTTAAAGAAACAAGTGGTGGCATTATATTCTCCCATATGCTGTCTTTTGTATTTATCCTCATTATTGCTTTCATAAATGAAATTTGCTCCTGGCTAAAAACAATTTTTCTTATGCTATCTTGAAGTATGTGAGCTTTCTTAAGTTCTTGACTCCTATCTGAATTCTTTGCAAACTTAACTATAAATGAGAGCAGTTTTACAGATATATTTGCAGTTGCTGTGATGGCTCCCGCACCTCCGCCTTGCATTACAGGAAGGGCAAGGGAATCTGAACCTGAAAAAACACAAAAGTCTGGAAAATTTTTTATTGTGTTAATCATATTTTCTAAGTCATTAGATGAATCTTTTATTCCGACGATATTATCTGGATATTTTTTTACTAATGCCTCGATAATATTTTGTTTTATTGGAACGCCTGAAATCTGAGGTATATGATATAGTAATATTTTAAATTTCTCATCATTTACAGATTCAATTATATTAGTATAGTAATCTATGACACCTTGATCAGCAGGATTATTATAATAGTAAGATGGCAGGATAAGCGCTCCAGCCATTTGTAATTTCACAGCTAAATTTGAGAGTTTAATGCTTTCATTCATTGATGACATTCCAGTTCCGGGTAACAATTTCGATGGATTAAAGCCTCTGTCAACAAGCGATTGCATAGCTTCCATTTTGGAATCTAAAGAAAGCAAGTTAGCTTCTCCAGTTGATCCAAATATAGCAATACCATCTGAACCATGAAGCAACATCCTTTTACAATGTTCAAAATATACCTCATGATTGATTGAAAAATCTTTATTTAAAGGAGTTAGTGCAGCGCAAAATGTTCCTGAAATTTTCATATATATATCCAAGTTAATAATACAATGCCTAATAAAATTCTATAAATTACAAAAAAATTATAGGAAGTTTTTTTTACAAGTAAAATCATAAACTTAATAGATAAAAGAGCTGTAAAAAAAGAAACTAGCGCTGGAACAATAATTTTAGACAGTTCTAACGTGCTTGTTGCTTGACTATAATACTCTATAGATACCAAGACTGAAGAAGAAAAAATAATAGGAATTGATAAAATAAATGAATATATAGCTGAAGATTCTCTTGAAAAACCTAATAGTCTTGAGGCAGTAATTGTAACCCCGGCCCTACTTGCTCCCGGTATAAATGCAAAACATTGAAATATACCAATAATTATTGCTTCTTTAAAAGATAGGGTATCCCAATTTTTTTTAAATTTAGAATTTCTATCAACAAGATATAAAATTATTCCAAATAAGATACAAGAATAAGCTATCAGTTCAACATTTCTTAAAAAAACTATAATATTATTATAGATAAAAAAACCAGTCAAGATAGCGGGTAAGGTTGAAATAATAATTTTTAGATAAAGAAAATTTTGTTTACTTTTATTGGTAGTTATATGAAATTTTACATCTACTAGAATATTATAAATTATTTTCCGCAAATAAAATACAACGGCAAGCAACGTTCCAAAGTGTACTGCGACATCAAAGTTAATTCCTTGATCGTTCCAATTAAAAATCTCAGAAGTTATAACCAGGTGTGCGGAAGAACTAATTGGCAAAAATTCTGTGATTCCTTGAATAAATCCTAATAATATAAACTGAATATCAAACATTTTTATTAATCAAAAATTTGCTCTACAAGTTTTTTTCCAGTTTTAAGTGGCTTTGCGTTCTTATCTGAAAAGTATTTTTCAAGAAAATCCAAGTATAGGTTGTACTCATTAAGTATCCTTATATCTTCCTCTCGATTTTTTCCACCTTCATCTTCAATCCTTGCCATTTCAGTATCCACTAAACCCATTGCTTCAGGAATTGTTGTATATGGCCTTTCTTGGTTAAGAAGTAATCTTTCGCTTAATTCTCTGTGAATCAATTTAAAATCATCTTCCGATAAAACTTCTGGCGATTCATCAAAGATTAATCTTTTAAGAATAAAATTAGCTCTCGGATCTTTAATTTGACATGCAAGTTGATACTTATCATTCCAAGAAGTAGCATTGTGAAAGTTTTGCATAATGTCACCTTGACCAAAGTTTATAAAGAGATTAGCTTTACTCTCTGGAAAAATATTATCTTGTGACAAGGTTTCTTCTTTCTCCAATTGACGATCGATTTCCATATTCTCAAATTTTTTAGCAAGTGATTTATTTCTATAAACTTTTTCAACTCTTTCATTGAGTATACTTGATCCCAGTTTATCGTATGGTTCAAATTGAGTAGCAAATTTTCCAGCTAAAAGTATCGGATGTTGATTGCAAATCACATATCTATTTTTCTTTTTAATTAATTTTTTAAATTCTTCATTGTTAGCTGCCAATAAGGGCTCTGGATCATGTTGTAAATCAATTGTATGGAACCACCCTTTGTATTGAGACTCACAAACCATTGAAAGAGCTTGCATTTTAATTCTACCAGCAAAGCTTGTAAGATAGCAGAATCCTTTATTTTTGTTCACAAAATCAATTGCCTTATTTTTGTTCATAGTCATAGATAATTGTTCCCAGTTTTTTTGATCTGCATCATGGATATATTTCATTAAGGATATTGATGTTTTAACATCACTGTAAGCATCATGTGCAAATTCAACAGGTAAATCATTTAATGATGCTAATTCAGGCAACCTGAAACTTGGATTACCCCTAGTTGTTTTAGATGTCTTTATAAGGGTCGGGTTTAAAGCATAAAGAGCTATAGCAAGATTAAGAGTATCTCCACGGTTTGTTCTTGTAATGTAAGGAAAAAATAAATTATTAAAAAGATTATACTCAAGGACAGTTTCGTCAAATTCAAGTGAATTGTGTCCGACCCAAACTGATTCTGGTATTTCTTTTTTCCATCCCTCAAATGTATTGTAAATTTTTTTTATTAGCTCATAAGAAGACATATTTGAAGATAAAGATTCTTTTATGCTTCTTTTAGTTACAAGTAAGGCTCCTGGCTGAGGAATAACTGAGGTTCTTAATCTGCAAAACTCGTTTAAGTTCTGATTAGTAGGTTGAAAATTTTCATCGACAACTATTGCAGCTATTTGAAGTATCTGTTCCCATTTTGGTGTTGAGGCAAAAGAATCTCTATTTTCTTTCTTGCCCCTACCTGTACTTTCAATGTCATAGAAAATATATTTTCCTGGCATGTTTTTGAGAAACTATTAATTATCTCTGTCTGCCCAAAAGAAATGATAAGCACCCGTAGCCACAAGAGCTATAAAAAAACAAACAAAAGCAACAAGAATAATGGTTTTAATTGCCCAGAATACAATAACCAGCAAAAGCCCAAGACCAGTTATACCTAGCCAAAAATAAAGCAATCTTTCTAAAAACAAATTCATAATATTGTGACTATTCTACACCAGTTATTCAATTATACAAACCTTCTATTTCAACCCGCTTAGGCATTGATTTTGCAGTTCCTATTTTTGTTGTTGAAAGCCCTGCCACAGCATTAGCAAATTTTATTGCTTCTCTAATGCTTTTTCCTTCAGTCAAACCAACTGCTAAACCGGCATTAAAAGCATCTCCAGCACCTGTAGTATCAGCTACTTTATTCTTAAGTTCAAATGCCTCAACGTAAAAATCTTCATTATTGTTAGAAAAGTAAGCGCCCTTTTCACCAAGTGTGATGATAACATTTTTCACTCCCTTAGCTAGTAATTTACTTGCAGCATTTTTTACATCTTCATCTGTAACAATTTTTTGGTCGGCATAGAAACTTGCCTCAATTTCGTTTGGTGTAATATAGTCAACAAGAGAAAAAACTTCACTATTAAGTTTTATTCCAGGAGCTGGATTCAGAATAGTTGTGACATTGTGGGATTTTGCTATCCTCAATGAATATTCAACAACATCAACAGGTGTCTCTAGTTGCGTAAGAAAAATTGAAGACTGTTTTATCGAATTAATAGCAAGATCTATATCTCGCTTTGTAATTCTTCCTGCAGCGCCTGGGACAACATTTATCGCATTTTCACCAGTTTTTTTATTAACCATTATTCCAGCGGCACCGGTTGCAAACTCCTCGCTTACAATTACATTAGTTGCATCAATATTTTCTTCTGCATACATTTTCATTGCCATCTCACCATAACTATCTTTACCAATTTTAGAAATAAAACTTACCTGTCCTCCAGCCCTTGCAGCTGCTACAGCCTGATTAGAGCCCTTTCCTCCTGGACCGATTATATGTTCTTTGCCCAAAATTGTTTCTCCAGTAACAGGAATCTTATCAGCAAAAAAAACTAAATCGGCTACATATATTCCAAGGATACTTATTGAAGTCATTATAAAATTATCTTTATTCTCCGTAAGGAATCCATATGTTTTTTACCTGTGTACTCTGATGTAAAAACTCTTTAAGGAATGATCCTTTAGAGTTAGTCCAGTCTATCCTTTTATCATCTGGACACCAACATCTCTTAATATTAGAGATAGAATTCTTAATAATGTCTGTTCTTTCTTGACCTAAACCTCCAAAATACCAAATACCGTCTACATTTTCATGTTTAGAAAGTGTCTGATTTAACTCTCCTTCTTTTGCAGTTAGTATGTTGATGTACCCACCTGGAACATCCGACGTATCAAGAACTTGATATAATTCAGTTGCCAGAAGACTGGTCTTCTCACCAGGAATAATAATCTGGGCATTCCCAGTTGAAAAAGCAGCCCCCATACATGTTACTAAACTTAGAAGAGGATCGTGGTCATTAAGAATAATTGCAATTACTCCAATTCTCTCCTTTAATGCCATTGTTAGACCTCTCATTGGAGGATTGTGAATTTGACCCTCAAACTTGTCTGCCATTGCGGCATAATAAAAAATACGTTCGCATGATAAAGAAAATACATTTCTAGCAAGACTTGCAGGCACCCCTCTTAGTGCCACGATAAGATCTACGAAATTTTTTTCTCGTCGTTCAAGATTCTCCGCAATGTAGTATAATATCTGAGATCTGTTAAAATTTGTTATTTTTTTCTCTTTTATTTTAGAAGCCATCTCAACACAATCTCTTACATCCTTCCTGTTAGATCTTGAGACATCACATATAAAATTTTTATTATTAATATCGAATACGGGGAAAGAATATCCTCCATCTGGCCTCTTTTGTTTGCCTCCAATATAAAGTTTCGGTGTACGATCAATTCTAGGTAATTTAATAGAAGATTTTTTTATTTTATAATTTAATATTTTTCTTACTGGCAGATCATTCTTTACATAAGCTCTAATTCCTTCTTCTCCACCTTCTCTTCCAAAACCACTTTCTTTATAACCACCAAATCCACATGAGGCATCAAAAAGGTTTGTAGAATTCACCCATACTACCCCAGAATTAATTTTTGGGGCTATATCCATAGCAAGATTAATATTCTCAGTCCACAAGCTTGCCGCCAATCCATATGGAGTATTATTAGCTAAAGAAACAGACTCTGATGGAGTACGGAAAGTCAAGGTAGTTAATACTGGGCCAAAAATTTCTACTTGCGAGATTAAAGATGCTGGAGCTACATTTGTAAATAATGTTGGAGGATAAAATAAACCTTCACTTGGGCAAGACCAAGAAGGTTGCCATAAATTTGCTCCGTCTTTAACTCCTTGCTTAACCAATTTATCAATTTTTTTCAACTGCACTGGCGCGACAATAGCTCCTATGTCAACTGATTTATCTAAAGGATTTCCAACTCTAAGCTTTTCCATTCTATTTTTTAATTTTTTTATAAACTTTTTTTCTATACTCTCTTGAACCAACAAGCGTGATCCAGCACAACAAACCTGTCCTTGATTGAACCAAATTGCATCAACAACTCCTTCAACGGCACTATCAAGATCAGCATCTTCATAAACGATAAAGGGTGATTTTCCCCCAAGTTCCATAGTTAATTTTTTATTTGTATTTGATGTAGATGAAATTATTTTTTTACCTACTGCTGTGGATCCCGTAAAAGCTATTTTGTTTACAAGTTTATGATTAACCAATTTTTCTCCGGTAGATCCGTCTCCAGTTACAATATTAACTACTCCATTTGGAATATTAGCTTTCTGACATAGTTCGGCAAAAAATAAAGCTGTCAAAGATGTAAATTCAGCTGGCTTTAAAACCACGGTATTGCCACAAGCAATAGCGGGCGCTATCTTCCAAGAAAGCATTAATAGTGGAAAGTTCCATGGAATAATTTGTCCGATAACTCCGATTGATTTATTACTTTGATTTTCTAATTTTTCACACCATCCAGCATGATAGTAGAAATGTCTAGCCACAAGAGGTATGTCAATATCTCGAGTTTCCCTGATTGGTTTTCCGTTATCAATAGTTTCTAAAACCGAAAGAAATCTCGAATGTTTTTGTATTAACCTTGCTAGAGAATATAGATATCTGGATCTTTCAAAGGGTTTCTTGTTAGACCATAATGGAAATGCAATTTTTGCAGCCTTAACAGCTCTATCAATATCTGATTTTGAGCCTACGCTTAATTTAAATAATTTTTTATTAGTAGCAGGATTTATTGAATATAGATTTTTTTTTGATAATGGTTTTTGCCATTTACCGTTTATAAAGTGAAAGTTTGGGCTTGGAAGTTTGCTAATCCATTCAATTACCTCACTACTATCCTCGGGGGCAGGTCCGTATTTTATATTTTTAAAATCTTTAATAATTTTGCTCATCTTAGGATATTGCTATTTTGTCACTTGTTGCATATCTGCCTAACGCATAATGATATAATTGTCTTTCAATATCTATTAATAAACGAGAAGCTCCTATTCTAAATAATTCTGGATCAATCCAAGCTTTTCCAAGTTCTTCGTACATCAACATTAGGTAATTTAAAACATCTTTTGCGGTTGAAATTCCACCTGCTGGCTTGAAGCCAATCTTTTTGCCTGTGTTTTCATAAAATTCTCTTATCATTCTCATCATTACTAAACTATTATTGAGATTGGCATTTGTTTTTTCTTTTCCTGTAGAAGTTTTGATAAAATCAGCTCCGGCCATCATAGCGACCAATGAAGACTTTGCAACATTTCTTAAAGTACCAAGATCACCTACACCTAAAATCGCTTTTAATTTTTTACCTTTAGCTATATGCTTAAAATCTCTAATCTCATTGTAAAGCTTATTCCATTCATTACGTAATACTAAAGATCTATTTATTACTATATCTATTTCATCTGCTCCGTCTTTAATAGAATTTACAATCTCATTTTTTCTAGTATTAAATGATGAAAGTCCTGCTGGAAAACCTGTAGACACTACTGCAATGGGCAATTTTCCATTTAATATTTTCTTAGCATGTGCCACCAGGTCATGATAAACACATATCGCTCCAACATGAATAGTTCCATAAGGAATGTTTAATTTGTTGAGTATCTCACTGGATATTGGACTCAAACCTTTTGCGCACAATTTCTCTACCTTGCCCAAAGTGTCATCACCTTCAAGAGTTGTTAAATCCAATAATGAAATAGATCTTAAAAGCCAGGCAACTTGATATTCTTTTTTAACTGTTCTTCTTTTTGTAAGAGTTGATGTTCTGCGCTCTACTGCACTTAAATTTACTCTTATGTTATTAATCCAATCTATATCGAGTTTTAATGATTTTTTTTTCAACATTAGTAAAATTCTTTTTTTATAGATCTATTTAAAACTAATTTAATTTCTTTTTCTATTACCGCTTTTTGATAAAGTATTCTATAGATGCTTTTCAATATAGGCATTTCTAGTTTATGTTTTTTCGAATAATAAAACAATGCTTTTGAGGTATAATATCCTTCCGTAACTGTTTTTTGAGTTTTAACAATATTAAATATTTTTATATTTTTATTCTTTGTTAATATTCTTCCAAAATTTGTGTTTCTAGATTTATTTGAATTACAAGTTAAAACTAAATCACCTAAACCAGATAGGCCAAAAAAAGTTTTTTCATTAGCACCAATTACTTTTCCTAGACGAAGTATTTCAGCAAAGCTCCTTGATATGAACGCACTACTTGCATTTTCTCCCAATCCCATTCCCTTAACAATGCCTGCGCCAATTGCATATATATTTTTTATTGCTCCTCCAAGCTGACATCCTAAAATATCATTACTATAGTATACTCTAAAATAAGTATTATTTATTAATTTACTAACTTCATCAAAAAATTTTTTACTTTTGGAAGAAAGTAAGACTGCAGTTGGCATTTTTTTTGCTACCTCGTCAGCAAAAGAAGGTCCTGATAAAACTGCTATTCGAGCTTTTGGAAAAATATCTTTAATAATTTCACTTAAAAATCTTCCGCTTTTAATTTCAATACCTTTGCTACATAAAATAAAATTTTTTTTAATTTTATATTTTTTTAGACTTTTAATTATTGAAGCTGTTTGTTGAGTTGGAGTCGCAATAAAAAAATATTCACACCCCCTTAAATCTTCTAGATCAGAAGTTGCTACAATATTTTTTGGAATTTTAATACCTTTAAGATTTTTACTTATTCTTTTCTTATTTATTAAATTGCTTGTATTTTTGTTTCTTGTCCATATGTAAATTTTTTCACTTCTTATAATTGTCGAAATTGCCGTTCCCCATGCTCCGGCTCCAATAATTCCACATCTTTTCATGTCCCCGTAAATAGCTTATTAAGCAAATTTTTTAAATAAAAGCTTTTAAAAACAAGCAATTTACTGTTTTTTATTGTTTTCTGTACTGTTGTTGTCTTTTAGCCTATAGAATAACTAATATTTTATTAATAAAATTTGGAGGAAAAATGTCATTAAAGACTTTAATGAAACTTTTATCTGCTGCTGCAATAATTCTGTCTTCTGCAACAGCTGTCTCCGCAGGAAACATAAGAGTTGGTGTTATTCTTGGATTTACGGGTCCAATTGAATCTTTAACCCCAACTATGGCAGATTCTGCAGAGTTAGCTTTCAAAGAAGCTTCAGATTCAGGAAAATTGCTTGGTGGCGGAAACTATATTGTCCCAATGAGAGCGGATTCAACATGTATTGATGCTGATGCAGCAACTGCTGCCGCAGAACGATTGATAACTTCAGATGAGGTAGTAGCTATATATGGCGCTGACTGTTCTGGGGTTACAACTGCTATCGCAAACAATGTTGCAGTGCCAAATGGTGTTTCGATGATATCTCCATCAGCAACATCACCAGCACTTACAACTATTAACGATAATGGTTTATTCTTTCGTACTGCACCTTCGGATGCCCGAGGAGGTCAGGTTTTAGCTGCTATAACAAAAGACAGAGGTGTTTCAAGTGTTGCAATCACTTACACCAATAATGACTACGGTAAAGGTTTAGCAGATGTGTTTGCGGAATCTTTTAAGGCACTTGGTGGTACTGTTACTATGGTCGCAGCTCACGAAGATGGGAAAGGTGATTACTCTGCAGAAGTTGGAGCACTATCTGCATCTGGCGCTGAGGACCTTGTTGTAATCGGATATCTTGATCAAGGTGGTAGAGGAATGATTCAAAGCTCAATCGACTCTGGTTCTTTTAGCCGTTTTATTTTATCTGATGGTATGATTGGACAATCGCTAATCGATAATGTTCAAGGAGATTTAAGTACTTCTTTTGGATCAATGCCTGGATCAGAATCTGATGGCGCAAAAATGTTTGGAGAAATTGCGGCAGCTGCTGGCATAGATGGTTCCGGACCTTACGCTCCTGAATCTTATGATGCTGGTGCTTTAATTGCACTTGCAATTCAAGCGGGCGGATCTGCTGACAGAGCTTCTATAGCTGCTAATATTCAAAAAGTTGCTAATGCACCTGGAACAAAGATCTTACCAGGGGAGATTGCAAAAGGCTTGGAAATATTAGCTAGTGGTGGAGAAATTAACTATGAAGGCGCATCAAACGTTGAGTTTACCGACGTTGGAGAAGCATCAGGTTCATTTAAAGAACTTGAAATTAGTGGTGGTAAATTCGTAACTGCCTCTGTTAGATAATAAAAAAATAATTTTATAATTACCCGGTTGAATTTTTACCGGGTTTTTATTTAGACGCGTCTAACCTTTTCAGGAAGAAGTCCCTTGGGTCTGAACCGAAGAGTAAGCAGCAACACAAATCCCATTATGAATAGACGAAGATGTGGGGCGCTTTCTGTAAGATGTGATTTTAAAAAACTTGATTCGGAAAGTCCACTTGTAAGTAAATTCATAAAAAAGATTGAAATCGGTTCGGCCTCAATCCACAAAAACCAAATAAAAAAACCGCCCAAAACTGCGCCTAAGTTATTACCACTACCACCAACAATCACCATTATCCAAATCAAAAAAGTAAACCGTAAGGGTTGATAACTTCCCGGGGTAAATTGACCATTAAGAGTAGTCAGCATAGCTCCAGCTATACCAACTACAGCTGATCCCAAAATAAACACTCTTAAATGATGTTTTACAACATTTTTTCCCATTGCATTTGCAGCTTCTTCGTTGTCTCTGATAGCCCTCATCATACGTCCCCATGGTGAATTCAGTGCACGATTACTTAAATATAATATTATTAGTAATACAATAACAATTAATCCTGAATAACATAATTTAACAAATATACTTGAACTCTCAATAACTAAACTTCTTAATAAATCTTTTTTTTCTGATAAATCTATTATTCTATCAAGACTTTTGATGTTTATTTTCTCTACAAGATTAATAAACCATTCCGTATTTTGAAGATTAACTTCGTAGGGTACGGGACGTGGCAGTCCAGTAACATTTTTTACACCTCTAGCCAACCAATCTTCGTGTTTTAATATTGCTATTATTATTTCAGAAATACCTAATGTAGCTATTGCTAAATAATCTGAACGGAGACTTAAAGTAACTTTTCCAATTACCCATGCAACCCCGGCTGCTAATAATCCGCCTATAAACCAAGATATAATTATTGGCATACCTAGTCCTCCTAAAAAACCAGTCTTTGCTGGGTTCACTGACTCGATTGCAGAAACTGCAGGATGATAGAATTTGTTTAAAAGTATCATCATCAATATAATTACTAAAAAAATAAAAAAACGTTTTAGCATTATTGTATGAATTTTTTTTCTAATGACAATTATAATTAATACTCCAAAAACTATTATGAAAAAACTTACAATCATTCCAAAACCTCCTACTTGCCATGCTTCTACTACAGGAGATTGTGATACTATTACTGCAGCTAAACCTCCTAGTGCTGCAAAGCCCATAATTCCAATATTTATTAATCCAGCGTACCCCCACTGGATATTGACTCCTAGGGACATAATTGCAGATATTAAACAAAGATTTAATATTGTAAGAGATAGTGACCACGATTGAAAAATACCCACTGCAAATAAAAGAAGTGCCATTATTGTAAAAGCTAAAGTTGATTTAAAGGAATCGCTCATAAAGTTTTTCCTCTAAAAATTCCAGAAGGACGGAGTACTAAAACAACAACGAGTATTATAAAAGATATAGCAAATTTATAATCTGTAGAAAGTAGCTGGACCATACCAGTCGGTGAAAGATTTTCTGGCAATAAATATATAAAAAATTTCTTATATGCGTATGTTAGTGTTATTTCTGAAAACGCAATTACATAACCGCCTACAACTGCCCCTATTGGGCTTCCAATACCGCCAACTATTGCAGAGGCAAATATAGGCAATAGAATCATAAAGTATGTAAAAGGTTTAAAACTTTTATCAAGACCATATAATGTACCTGCTATTGTTGCTAATGCTGCTGCAAGTATCCATGTAATTAAAACAATTTTGTCAGGATTAACGCCTGATAGTAAGGCCAAATCTTCGTTGTCTGAGAATGCCCTCATTGATTTACCTGTTCTAGTTTTTTGCAAAAACCAAAAAAGTAATAATAAAGTAATGATTGTAACTATTAATGTTAAAACTTGGGTTGATTTTATGGCTATACCTTCATTAAGACCTGTAATTTCTTTGAATTGACCGGCCTTTATAATAAACTTTTCTCCATCAAAAAATCTTCTATCATTTGGGCCTATCGTAACACGTACAATGGCATTAATAATAAACATTACACCAATAGAAGCTATAAGTAAGATAACTGGTGGGCTTTTTTGTAACCTATAAAATCTATATACAGTTTTCTCAATTAAAACACAAAAAAGCGCGGTTATAATTATTGCAAATGGCAAGGCTATTAATGCAGTTGGAAACACACCTAAAGTAAGTCCATAAGACTGAAATAGCCATGTTATAAGAATTGTGATCATTGTTCCAAAAGCCATAAGGTCGCCATGAGAAAAATTTGCAAAGCGTAATATGCCAAATACAAGGGTTATCCCTAGTGCGCCTAGCGCCAATTGCGAACCATATGCAATTGCTGGAATAATAACAAAATTAGATAATAACGCTAAAGCATTTATCACATCAATTAAGTATGTCATTGCAAACTAACCTCCTAAAAAAGACCTTCTCACTTCATTATTAGAAAGCAAACTTGATCCCGTACCTGAAATTTTATTTTGACCATTAACTAAAACAAAACCTTGATCTGCTATTGCGAGTGCTTGTCTGGCATTTTGTTCAACTATTAAAATTGCAACTCCGGTATTTTTTATTTCAATGATTCTTTCAAATAATTCATCCATAACTATTGGTGAAACTCCAGCAGTAGGCTCATCGAGCATCAAGGCACTTGGTTTTGTCATCATAGCACGTCCTACAGCAACTTGTTGTCTCTGCCCTCCAGAAAGTTCACCTGCTAGTTGTAATTTTTTTTCTTTTAGAACTGGAAAAAGTTCATATATTTGATTAAGAGTTTCCTTAATATCATCCTCACGTAAATGCGCTCCCATTTCAAGATTTTCTTGGACTGTCATTCCAGTAAATACATTTTTATTCTGAGGAACAAACGCCATTCCTCTTCTAACTCTAAGTTGGGGCGATTCTTTAGTAATATTATTTCCATCAAGAATTATTTTTCCTGTTTTCAATTTGATCATACCTAAAATCGCCTTCATAACGGTAGATTTTCCAGCCCCATTAGGTCCAACTATTACCGCAATTTCACCCTTACTTACCTCAATTGAACAATTGCTAATTATGTCTGCGCCACCATATCCAGCTGTCATATCTTTTCCACTTAAATAAGTCATACTAATAAATTATTTTTTTGAACCCTTTCCTAAGTAAGCTTCAATAACTTCTTCATTTGATTTAATTTCATCTGCAGTTCCTTGAGCTAAAACAGAGCCTTCTGCCATAACAATAACCGGATCACATAATCGACTAATTAAATCCATATCATGTTCGATCATACAGAAAGTATAACCTCTCTCTTTATTTAGTCTTAAAATAGCACTAATAACATCATTTAATAAAGTTTTGTTAACTCCAGCTCCTACCTCGTCAAGTAAAACTATCTTTGCATCAACCATCATTGTTCTTCCCAATTCAAGAAGTTTTTTCTGCCCCCCTGAAAGATTGCCTGCTAGTTCTTGAGTTAAATGACTTAATTTAAGAAAATCAATAACTTCAACTGCTTTATTCCTTATTTCTTTTTCTTGCAATTTGACAGCTTTGGGTCTTATCCAAGCATTAATTAATTTTTCACCAATTTGTAAAGATGGCACCATCATCAAGTTTTCCAAAACTGTTAGAGATGAAAACTCGTGTGCAATCTGAAAAGTTCTCAGAAGGCCCATATTAAAAAGTAAGTGAGAGGGTATGCCCGTAATATCTTTTCCATCTAAAAAAACCTTTCCGTCAGTCGGTTTAATATTTCCAGCTATGATATTAAATAATGTAGTTTTACCTGCTCCATTCGGGCCAATAAGTCCTGTAATAGATCCGGTTTTAATTTCAAATATAACGTTTTCAACTGCCCTCACGCCTCCAAAATTTTTATATACAGATTCAATTTTAATCATATTCTAAATTTTTTTGTCCTGAATGTGCAGATATATTAAGCAAAAATCCAAAAGATATCATTACAGAAAGCATAGCGCTACCACCATAAGAAAGTAATGGCAATGGAATTCCTACTACTGGCATCAATCCAGTAACCATTGATGTATTAAAGAAAATATTTATAAATAAATTAGTTGCAACCCCTAAGGAAACTAATCTACCAAAATTAGAAAATGACCTAAAGGCTATGTAGAAACAAATACAGATCATTAGCATATATAAAATAATAATAAATATTGTGCCTAAAAAGCCGAATTCTTCTCCAATCATTGTAAAAATAAAATCTGTCTGTTTTTCAGGTAGAAAATCTAAATATGATTGTGAACCTTTTAAAAAACCTTTGCCAAAAATGCCTCCTGATCCAAGAGCTATTTTTGATTGAATTAAGTGATAGCCTGTACCTAACGGATCAGATTCTGGATCAATAAAAGAGATTAATCTTCTTTTTTGATAGTCGTGAAGCATATAGTTCCAAATAAGTGGAATAAGCGATAAGCCTGCAATAGAGCTTAGGATAAATTTCCATAACCTCACTCCTGCTAAAAACATCATTATTACTCCCAGAAATAGATAAACTATTGCAGTTCCCAAGTCAGGCTGTATTAAAATTAAAAGAAATGGAAAAGATATAACTAAGACGGGTAATAATAAAAATCTAAATCTGCCAATACTTTGGAATCTTAAATCGTGATAATATCTTGCTAAAAATAAAATTAGACCTACTTTAATTAATTCAGATGGTTGAATACTTAAACCAAAAAACTTTATCCATCTCTTTGCGCCAAATCCAAAAGTACCTATAATTTCAACTGATAACAAAAGTAAAAGTGAAAGAATAAATATATGATAACAATATTTATACCAAACACGAATATCAACCAATGCTATAAAAAATAATAAAAAGAAAAAAACACAAAATCTAATAATCTGTTTCCTTGCCCAGGGTTCAAAATTTGAATCTGCTGCAGAATATAAAGCAATAAAGCCTATAGATGCTAAAATTATAACAATGAATATGAATAACCAATTAATTTTATAAATTTTTTGAATCAATCAAATTCCTAACTTATAGAGTTTATCAAATATTTTCTTAGCAATTGGAGCGGCAACAGATGCGCCAGACCCCCCGTGTTCAATTACAACACTGGCTGCATATTGAGGATTATTTACAGGCATATATCCAACAAATAAAGAATGATCTTTATTTTTCCATTCAATTTCTTTCTTTCTAAAATCCTCTTGTTCTCTTTCTTCTATTGTAATTCTTTTAACCTGAGAAGTTCCCGTTTTACCTGCAAAAGTATAATCATTTTTATTGCTTCTACTTCTAAATGCCGTTCCACTTGCATTATTTACCACTTTCTCCATAGCTATATTAATTTTTGAAAAATTATCTTTGCTTATATTTAATTTATTAGGCGTACCTGATATATCATTAGATATTTTTGATTTAATTAAAGTTGGTTTTATTAACTTTCCTTTATTAGCTATAATTGCAGCCATATTTGCTAACTGAAGTGGGGTTGCTAATATATACCCCTGGCCTATTCCTGTTATTAAAGTCTCGCCAGCATACCAATTTTCATTTAATTGCTGTTTTTTCCATCTTTTGTTAGGAACTATACCATTTTTCTCAGAAGGTACTTCAATTCCAGTAAGATCCCCCAAACCAAATTCTTTTGCCATAATTGAAATATTATCTATTCCAATTTTTTTAGCTAGTTCATAAAAAAAACAATCACATGATTCAACAATTCCCTTTGTAAGATCAACCTTACCGTGCCCTTTAGTTTTCCAGCAGTGATAAATTTTATCTCCAAATTCAATTTTTCCCTCACATATAACAAAAAAATTAGAATTAATAATGTTTTTCTCCAAAGCAGCAATTGCTACTACCATTTTAAAAGTTGAACCAGGTGCATACAAACCTTGCACGGCTCTGTTTGTTAAAGGTGATAATTCATTTTTTAATATTGTATCCCAATATTTTTTGTTAGGTATTGTTATTATTTTGTTAGGATCAAAACTTGGTACTGATGTCATAGATAATATTTCTCCTGTTGAAACTTTCATCACAACTATAGAGCCGCTTCTGTGTTCTTTTAAAATTTCATAAACATATCTTTGAAGTCGCAAATCTATAGATAAGCTTAACGTTCCTCCTTCAATACTTTCGGTTTTTGATATTTCTCGAATTTCTCTTCCAATAGAATTTACCTCAACCTCTCTTTTTCCAGCTTTTCCAATTAATAATTGATTAAAATGTTTTTCAACTCCAGATTTTCCTATTTCCAGTGAAGGCATAGAACTTATATATGGTAAAGAAAGTTCATCTTTGTTGGGTTTGCTAACGTAGCCCAATATATGAGAAAAGTTTTCCCCAAAGGGATATTTTCTTTTACTTGATAACAATAAGTGAATTCCTGGAAAATCAATCATATTAGCTTCAATTTGTTCTAAATGTTTCCAGCTCAGATTATCTAAAATCTTTATCATTTCAAATTTTTTAACCTGTCTTGATAACAATATAATTTTTTTTCTTTTTGAAAATGGAATATTAACTATTTTGTTCAGCTTCAATAATACTGATTCTAAATTTTCAACTTCTTCAGGTATTACATACAACTCATAAGAGTCATAGTTTTTTGCCACTGTATTATTATTTCTATCTGTAATTTTTCCTCTTTTAGGAAAAATAATTTTTAAACTAATCCTATTATTCTTGGATAGAGTTCTATATTTTTCAGATTGAGTAATCTGTATGTTAAATAATCTTAATCCAACAAAAAAGAAAAGGATAAGTTTAATAATCAATAAAAAGAAGGATCTTCTTGAAAATGTTTTAAATTGATTTTTTTTTTCAGAAAAAAACATTATTTTTTCCTAAACAATATATTAAGTAAAATATTAGTAGGATAATACACTACAAAAAGAATTATATAAGTTTTAACTGTAATATCAACATTAATAGGAATATTGTAAAGATATAATGCTGTAATTTTTTCTAAAAGTATAATTAAAGAAACTATAAAAAAATTTACTAATATAATAATCACTGGATACATATTTATTAAAAAATTTCTAGTATAATTAATTACAAGTAATGATAATAAAAGTATAATTAAATGAGGACCAAAATTATTTATTAAAACAAGGTCAAGGACAAAAGCAATTACAAAAATTATTAAATAATTTAAATTTCTAATTCTATAAACTGCGAAAAAAACAATTATATTATGGAGTGTCACTAATAATATAATATTTAAATAAATAAAATAACTTGGACTTGCTATGAGTACCAATAAAAAGAATAATATTATCAAATGTAAGTAATTTCTAAATAAATTAGAAATACTATATTTCATTTAATTATTTTTTTTTGAAACTACTTGAACAAAATTTAATTTTCTTAGATTTACAAATGGAAGAATGTAAGTTCCGTTTTTGTCTATTTTATATACCTTTCCAACTAAAATATTTCTCGGAAAAATTCCAGCATTTCCATTTGTTACAAGTACTTGACCTAATTTAAGATTTTTATTTTCTTTAATAAACTTTAATTTTAAAAATTTTTGATCTGAATTTCCAGTAATAATAGCATTGATATCAGTATTAAATACTTTTACCGGTATGTTTGAATTCATATCATTTATTAACAACACTTTTGACGAAAAATTTCCAACTTCAATTATTCTGCCCACAAGACCTCTTTCGTTAATTACACTTGAATTAATTTTAATATCTTTATTTTTCCCCGCATTTAACTGAATTGAGTTTATAAAACTACCTGATGGCTGTGTCAAAATTCTAACAGTTTGTTGTAGTTGAAGATTTTTATCCTGAACATTTAATAATTGTTTATATGCTTCATTTTCATCAATTAAACGTGTAGACAAAGTTTTCCATCTTAAAAGCCTTTTATTCTCGATCTTTAAACGATCATTCTCCAAAGATAAATTTTTAATATGATATGCATAATTTATAAATTCTGAAGTTTTATTTATGGGAAATGCAACAATTGATGAAATTGGAGTGATAATATCTAAACTTAAACCTCGAATCTTAGAGATCATATTTAAATCTGTTTTATTAATAAAAACTAAAAGAAAAACTATTAAAAAAATAACCGGTGATATAAATGTATTTAAATTTTTTGACTTGGAAAAAAGTTTATTTTTATTTTTTATAACTTCCATATTTTTTATTCGGTGTAGAATAATTCACTTAATTTAGCTTTTTCCTCAAGCGCTTTTCCTGTACCTATAACTACACAAAGTAACGGATCTTCCGCAATAGATACTGGTAAACTTGTAGCTCTTCTTAAAACTGCATCTAAATTTCCCAATAAAGATCCCCCACCTGTAAGCATAATGCCTCTTTCAACAATATCTGCGGCAAGCTCTGCTGGGGTTTGTTCTAATGCTTTCTTGATTGTATCAATTATTTGCGCCACCGGTTCGGCTAATGCATCGGCGATTTGTCTTTGATTTATAGCTATTTCCTTAGGCAAGCCATTCACTAAATCTCTACCTTTTACGTACATAGTTTCACCGTTTCCATCTTCTGGGGGACAAGCAGAACCTATTTCCTTTTTCATTCTTTCTGCCGTAGCTTCTCCAACCGCAAGCTTGTGATACATTCTCATATATTCCATAATTGATTCATCAAATTTATCTCCTGCAGACTTCACAGAAGTTGATAAGACTACTCCGCCTAACGACAATATCGCTACTTCAGTAGTTCCTCCTCCAATGTCAACAATCATTGATCCCGTAGCATCCCCAACTGGAAGACCAGCTCCTATTGCTGCTGCAACTGGCTCTTCAATTAAGTATACTCTTCTTGCCCCAGCAGCATCCGCTGATTCTCTTATTGCCCTTCTTTCAACATTTGTAGCTCCAGATGGCACACACACAATTACCTGAGGGTTAGAAAAACTTTTTCTATTATGTATTTTTCTAATAAAATGCTTAATCATTTGTTCGGCAACTTCAAAATCCGCAATTACACCGTCCTTAAGTGGCCGAATTGCTCTTATTTTTCCTGGAGTTTTTCCTAACATTCTTTTAGCCTCATCACCTACCGCTAAGACTTGTTTTTTTCCAGATATTTCACTTAAAGCTACTACTGAGGGTTCATTTAAAACAACGCCCTCACCTTTAACATATACTAGTGTGTTAGCAGTACCTAAATCGATTGCCATATCTCTTGAAAAGTAACCAAAAACTTTTTCTATAACCATCTCTATACTCCTTTTATATCCTTTCTTTCTAAATAATCAGGAGCTTCCTTTGTCCTTTTTACAAGTAGTTTATTTAATGCATTTATGTAAGCTTTCGCTGAAGCAACAACAATATCAGTGTCTGAGCCCTTTGATTGAACTGTTTTTCCGTCTTCTTCAAGTCTTATGGTGACCGCTCCCTGTGCATCTGTTCCAGCAGTAATTGCCTCTATTTGATAAAGTTTTAATTTTGCGCCGTGATTAATTATATTTTTTATTGCATTAAATGTTGCGTCTACAGGACCATCTCCAGTTGATGAAGACTCTTGTTTTTTTCCTTCAACTTCTAAAACTAATTTTGCTTCGTGACGTTTAACTGAACCGGCATTTACATTTAATGAAACAAATTTAATAGTTTGATTAACTCTAAAAACCTGATCATCTATAAGAGCTATTATATCTTCATCAAATATTTCCTTTTTTTTGTCTGCTAGATCCTTAAATCTACCGAATATTTCCATAAGTGAATTGTCGCCGATTTCATAACCTAACTCTTTCAATTTTTCATTAAATGCGTGTTTTCCAGAGTGTTTACCCATAACAAGTTTAGATTTATTTAATCCTACCTCTTCAGGGGTCATAATTTCATATGTTCCAGAATGTTTTAGCATTCCATCCTGATGTATTCCTGCTTCATGCGCAAATGCGTTTGTTCCAACTATTGCCTTGTTGGGTTGAACAGTAAATCCTGTTATCGCTGATACAAGTCTAGAAGTTTTGATTATCGATTCAGTTTGTATGTCTGTATGAAAAGGCATAAGATCTTTTCTAACCTTTAAAGACATAACTATTTCTTCCAGAGCAGCATTTCCTGCCCTCTCACCAAGACCATTTATTGTACATTCAACTTGCCTTGCTCCTTCTTTAATTGCTGACAAACTATTAGCAACCGCTAATCCTAAATCATTGTGAGTATGTGTAGAAAGTATTGCTTTATCAATATTTGGTACATTATGTTTAACTTTTTTAAAAATTTCTCCGTATTCAATAGGAAATGTATAACCAACAGTGTCAGGTATGTTAATTATTGTTGCCCCAGATTTAATAGCCAATTCTATCGTTCTATATAAGAATTCAATATCTGACCTGCCTCCATCTTCGCAACTCCATTCAACTTCAGGACATAAATTTCTAGCATGGCTAACTGTTTTTTTTATCAATTCCAATACTTCTTCCTGGGTCTTATTAAGCTTATATTTCATATGAATTGGACTTGTAGCAATAAAAGTATGAATTCTTGGAGATTTTGCTTTTTTAATAGAATCCCATGCGCGATCAATATCACCTATTTTTGCTCTTGCTAGTCCCGCAATTGTCGAATTTTTAATTTTTTTGCTAATCTCGGAAACTGCCTCAAAGTCACCATTTGAAGCAATTGGAAAGCCTGCTTCAATTATATCAACTTTTAATTCGTCTAAATATTCTGCAATTTGAATTTTTTCCTCAATGTTCATAGAGGCTCCTGGAGACTGCTCCCCATCTCTAAGTGTTGTATCAAAAATATATATTTTTTCGCTCATTTATAAAATCTGGTTATATCTAAAAATACTTCAATATAATATTTTTTTATATTAATTCTTAGATTTATCAACTAACTTACCTTCCGCAATCCACGGCATAAGAGTTCTAAGTTTTTCCCCTACCTGTTCAATCGGGTGTTCAGCATAATTTTTTCTCATAGTTTTAAACTTTGTTTGCCCGCTTTTGTGCTCTAATACCCATTCTTTAGCAAACTGACCTGATTGTATTTCTTCTAGTATCTTTTTCATTTCTTTTTTCGTTTCTTTATTTATTAACCTTGGTCCCCTTGAATAATCTCCGTATTCTGCGGTATTAGAAATTGAATATCTCATATTTGCCATACCACCCTCATAAAGAAGATCAACGATTAATTTAACTTCATGCAGACACTCAAAATATGCCATTTCTGGAGCATATCCTGCTTCAACCAAAGTCTCATAACCTGCTAGAATTAAATGTGTTAGTCCACCACATAAAACTGACTGTTCTCCAAAAAGATCTGTCTCGCATTCTTCTTTAAATGAAGTTTCAATAATTCCAGCTTTTCCGCCCCCTATTGCAGATGCATACGCTAATCCAATATCTAAAGCATTTCCTGATGAATCATTGTTGATTGCAACCAAACATGGGACACCTGCACCACGTACGTATTCAGATCTTACGGTATGCCCAGGGCCCTTTGGCGCAACCATTATAACATCTATATCTGAAGCTGGTTTTATTAAGTTAAAATGAATATTAAGACCGTGAGCAAAAGCAATTACTGAACCACTTTTTAGATTAGGCTTTATATGATTATCAAATATTTCAGCTTGCAACTCATCTGGTGTTAGCATCATAACTATATCGGCCCAAGCTGATGCATCAGATGGGTTCATAACCTTGAATCCTGCATTTTCTGCTTTTTTTATACTTGTCGAACCTTCTCTCAAAGCTACAACGACATTTTCAATGCCACTATCTTTTAAATTTATTGCATGTGCGTGTCCCTGACTTCCGTAACCTACAATTACAATTTTTTTATTTTTAATTAAATTAATATCTGCGTCTCTATCATAGTATATCCTCATTTATTACTCCTCATCCTTTTTTGTAATTTTTGAAGAGATTGCAACTGGGCCACTTCTAACTATCTCTATTTTTCCTACTTCTGAAATATCTTTAATAAAAGAATTTATTCTCTCAGAGGTTCCAGCTATCTCAAAAATTATATTGTCATTCTCATTTTCTATTTTTCTTGCTCTATATATATCACATATACGAAATATTTCTTTTTTTGCGCTACTTTCATCAATTATTAAAACTAGAGCAACTTCTGCCTCTACTGAGCTTCCCTCCTCAGTTAAATCATTTACGCTATGAACAGGAACGATTCTCATTAGCTGATTGCATATTTGATCAATAATTTCCTTAGTTCCCTCTGTAACAATGGTAATTCTTGATAAATGTTCGTTTAAACTTACCTCAGCAACATTTAGACTTTCAATATTATATCCTCTACCTGAAAACATTCCTACAACTCTTGCCAAAACCCCTGGTTCGTTATCAACTAAAATTGTTAATATATGTCTTTCACTTTTGCTAACTTGTTTTGGCGCATCATAAACTGATTTATTTGTATTCATTATACTAAAATTTTACCTTTCTTTGCCGAATCCTCATCCTGTTTTTGATTCTTGTTCAAAACCATTTCATTATGTGCAGATCCACTTTGAATCATTGGGAAGCAATTCTCATTCTTGTCTACAACAATATCTGCTATTACAGTTCTATCTGTGCTAATCATCTCTTTAATCACATCATCAACTTCTTTAGGTTTTGTTGCTCTTAACCCAACAGCTCCAAAACTCTCAGCCAACTTAACAAAATCTGGAAGGCTGTCCATATAACTTTCAGAATAACGGCCTTCATGCAACAGTTCCTGCCACTGCCTTACCATTCCCATATATTCATTATTGATAATAAAAATCTTTACGGGCAACTTATGTTGTACTGCCGTACTCATTTCTTGAATGTTCATTAGCACTGAAGATTCTCCAGCAATATCAACAACTAAACTTTCCGGATTAGCAACTTGAGCACCTATTGCAGCAGGAAATCCATATCCCATAGTCCCTAATCCTCCAGAGGTAAGCCATTTTTTTGGTTTTTCAAATTTATAGAATTGTGCAGCCCACATTTGATGTTGCCCAACTTCAGTTGTAATAATAGTATCTCTATCCCGAGTTAGTTCGTACAGTCTTTCAATTGCGTATTGTGGTTTAATAATTTCATCTGAAAGAGTGTATTTAAGACAATCAATTTCTTTCCATTTTTCGATTTTTTTCCACCAATCATCAATTGAAATCTTATTGACAGATAAATTTTTATTTTTCCATATTTTTAACATTTGTTTTAAAACTGTTTCCATATCGCCTATAATGGGAATATCCACCTTAACATTTTTATTTATACTGCTAGAATCTATATCGATATGTATTTTTATCGAGTTCGGAGAGAAAGCATCAAGTCTACCTGTAACTCTATCATCAAATCTTGCCCCTAAATTAATCATTACATCACAGTCATGCATTGCAAGATTTGATTCATACATACCGTGCATTCCTAGCATTCCAAGAGATTGTTTATCGCCGGCTGGAAACGCCCCAAGGCCCATTAAAGTCATAGTAACTGGAAATCCTGTTAATCTTATAAA
This sequence comes from Pelagibacteraceae bacterium, assembly GCA_002717485.1. Taxonomy (GTDB): domain Bacteria; phylum Pseudomonadota; class Alphaproteobacteria; order HIMB59. The sequence continues at coordinate 66,720 of PBDW01000020.1, forward strand.
CTTTAATAATAATTCTGATGTTGATGATCCTGAATTTATGCATCCTCCACCTACATAAAAAATGGGTTTTTTTGCTGAAGCGATAGCATGTAATGCTTCTTCAATCTTTTTTTCATCTCCAGTCATCTGAGGTTTATAAACCCTGTGATTTTTTATTTTACTATCTTCTAAACTTTCATAATTTCCCTTAGCAAATTGTATGTCTTTTGGAATATCAACGACTACTGGTCCAGGTCTTCCATTTTTTGCAATTTTAAAAGCCTCATGAATTGTAGATGATAGTTTATTTACATCTTTAACTAAATAATTATGTTTAGTGCATGGACGTGTAATTCCCGTTGTGTCACATTCCTGAAATGCATCACTTCCTATTAAATGAGTTGGAACTTGTCCAGTTATACAGACTAATGGAATACTATCCATAAGAGCATCTGTAAGACCTGTAACAATGTTTGTAGCCCCAGGTCCAGAAGTTACCAATACTACGCCAACTTTACCAGAGGATCTTGAATATCCTTCAGCAGCGTGAACTGCTCCTGCTTCTTGACGAACTAGAATATGACGAATTGAATTTTGTCCAAAAAGTGTATCATAAATTGGAAGAACTGCGCCCCCGGGATAACCAAATATGACCTCAACTCCATTATCCTGAAGAGTTTTTAATACTATTTCCGAACCAGTTAATTCTTTAGACATTTTATTATTTGAATGTGGTTAAATAGGCTTACACTCTAAATAAATCAATCAATTAGTTAATTTTTTCAATATTTTAATACTATTTAAATCAATATTCATAGGAAAATCATCAAAAACATAATATGGCTCGATTTTTAACCCCCTCCACCATGTAAACTGTCTTTTAACGTAGTTTCGGGTTGATTTGATCGCGTGATCTATAGCCTCATCTAAACTGATTTTTCCATCAAGATATTCAATAATTTCGGGAACACCGTGGGCCTTCATAATTGGCATAGTTAAATTATAACGCTTATCTCTTAAAGTCGTGACTTCATCTATCGCACCTTCATTGATCATATTGTAAAATCTATCCCTGCACTTAATATAAATCTCATCTCTTTTAGGCATAACAAGTATCATCTCATAATTAAATTGATCTAAAAATGTGACATTTGGTTTTTCTTGCCATTGGCTTAGGGGTATCTTTGTATAATTATAGACTTCCCATATTCTTTTTATTCTTTGAGAATCATTATTTTTTATTTTTTTGCATGATTTAGAATCAAATTTTAAAATATCTTTATAAAACTTTTCCCATCCTTGTGATTTAAGTTTTGCAGAACTTTCATTTTTTACCTTTTCGGGAATTTTAGGGATATCATAAATTCCATTAATCAAGGTAGATATATACAGACCTGTACCACCAACAATTATCGGGGTCTTTTCTTTTTTTAAAATATCTTTAATAATTTTTTTACAGTCTACACACCAATCATAAACATTATATCTAAAATCTCCTGGTAGGAAACCATAAAGATGGTGCCTAACATCATTGGTATATTCTTTAGGGGGTCTTGAAGTAATTACTTTAAGTTCTTCATAAACCTGCATACTATCTGCATTGATTATTTCACCATCAATTAATTTAGCTAAAAATAATGCGAGAAAAGATTTTCCAGTTGAGGTTGGTCCTGAAATTATTACTATTTTTTTTTTTTTTGCAATTAGTTATCTAAAAATTTTAAAGTTAACCATATACTTTTACCCTCTCTAATAACTCTTAATAATACAGAGGTTCTTCCTGTTTTTCTAATATTAATTACTTCTTCTTTTAGTTCTTCAACGTTAAGGACTACATTTCTATTAATCTCAGTAATAATATCCCCGACCAAAATATTTGAATCTTGATTGTATACTTCGGTAACTAAAATGCCTTTTTCTTCTGGGGCAAGTTGATATTTTTCAAAATCTTTTTTGTTTAAATCTCTGATTTCAAATCCTAAACTCTCAATTTTAGTCCCGGGACTTTCTTCAGTTTCTATATTTTCAGAAGTATAGGTATTTTCTTCAAGCTCTCCTAACTTGACAGAAATAGTTATTAATTCATTTTTTCTCCAAATTTCTACATTTACCGTTGTGCCAACATCTGTTTCCGCAACAATTCTAGGAAGGTCTCTGTATGTATTAATTTCTACATTATTAAATTTTTTAATTACATCTCCTGCTTCTATACCTGACTTAAAGGCAGGGCTGTCATCTAAAACACTTGCAACAAATGCACCCTTATTATTGCTAAGATCTAAGCTCTCAGCAATTTCATCAGTTACTCCCTGAATCTGAACACCTAGCCATCCTCTTTTTGTCTTTCCAAACTCTCTTAATTGAGAAACAATTTTTCTTGCACTATTGGATGGGATTGCAAAACCCAAACCTATGCTGCCCCCAGTTTGAGAAACTATTGCACTATTAATTCCTATAACTTCACCTTTTACATTAAATAAAGGTCCTCCAGAATTTCCCCTATTAATTGAAGCATCCGTTTGAATAAATTTTACGTAAGGTCCTCCTCCAATGTCTCTAGCTATAGCTGAAATTATCCCTGCCGTCACAGATCCACCAAAACCCAATGGGTTTCCTATTGCTATGGCCCAGTCACCTACTCTTGCTGAATCTGAATCTCCCCAATTAACTGATTTTAAGATTTTATCTTTTGGATCAAATTTTATTACGGCAATGTCCGCCCTTGGATCCCTTCCTATAATGGTGGCGGGAAATTCTTCATTGTTTTCCATTATGACGGTAATTTCATCAGCTTCATCAATAACATGGTTATTAGTTACAACTATCCCTGTATTATCAATTATAAATCCTGACCCTAGGCCAATAAGCGGTCTTTTGTTTGAAGGCTTGTTTCGTTGTTGTTCCTCGAAGTATTCTTTAAAAAATTCTTCAAAAGGAGAGCCTTCAGGAAATTGAGGAAAATTTTGTTCTCTTTCTTCAACTATTGTTGTTGAAGCTATGCTTACAACAGATTCCATTAGGGGATCAATAATATTTGCAAAACTTTCGGGAACAGGTTTTGAAAAAATAATATTTGTCTTTAGGATAATAAGTAAAACTATTAATGAAAATTTTTTCATAATTTATATTAATAATTATTCTCTAACTGTGAAATAAATAAGACAAAAACCAATGAGACAAAAAGGTAATGAAATGTTTTTAATTTGCTTATCACTCAAATTGATCATTATCTGCATCATTTTTTTCATTTTTTTTGGAAAAAGTCCGTACAGGGCGCCTTCAATCAAAAGCATAAAACCGATACCTAAAATTAATAATTTTAGCATATTTAGCTAATTATTATCCTTATCCAACTCTCCAAAGAATTTTTCGCATACCTCACCTGGCGCTATTACCATAGACATTTCAGTGCCTCCAAAGGTATCTCTGCATGCCTGCATAGTTCTTAAAAAATCAAAAAAATCTTTATCTGTATTGTATGCATCTCCCAATAACCTATTTTTTTCAGCATCACCCTCACCTCTTAAAATAGAAGAAGTTCTTTCAGCTTCAGCTAATATTATAGTTTTTTGCCTATCTGCGGATGCCATAATTTCTTTAGATATTTCTGAACCTTCCGCTCTTAATAAATTTGCTTCTTTTTCTCTTTCTGATCTCATTCTTTGAAATACATTATTAGATACTTCTTCTGTAAGGTCGGTTCTTCCAATTCTTATGTCAATTATTGATATGCCAAAATTATTTTCATTTGCAACAACTTGTTCTTTAATTAACTGCATAATTGATTTTCTTTCTTCGCTTAGAAGAGAATTTAAGGGATATTTTGCAATAACACCTCTAACAGAAGCATTTAATATTCTCCCAAATCTATCTTCAAAAGTTGTAACATTTCTAACTGTTTGAAAGAATTTTAAGGGATCTAAAATTACATATCTTGCAAAAGAATCAACTATAATTCTTTTTTGATCAGATAGGATCATCTCTTCTGGTTGTGGATCTAAATTTAAAACTCTAGTTTCAAAGTACTCAACATCATTTATGAACGGAATTTTAAATTGCAGTCCTGGTTCTGTAATTACCTGCCTTGGCTCGCCAAATTGTAGCACTATAGCTTGTTGCGTTTGATTTACTATAAACACTATCCCTGAAAAGGTAAAAAATAATATTAATAAAATAGATATGATTATAAAGTTTCTAGACATCTTCATTAGTTATTTCCATTCTTTTTTAGTTCATTTAACGGTAAGTAAGGAACTACTCCCTGTCCATCTCCTGAGTAATCAAGAATAATTTTATTAGGGCCCTCTAACACTTCTCTAAGAGTTTCTAAATAAATTCTTCTTTTTGTAACATCTTGTGTTCCTTTATAACTTTCGTAAACGTCCATAAAATTTCTAGCGACACCTTGAGCCTGTTTTACGACCTGTTCTTTGTAAGCTGTAGCTTCTTCAACAATTTTTGCTGCCTCACCTCTTGCGTTTGGAACTATTTTATTAAGATATGCTTCTGCTTCATTCTGTAATCTTGTTTTATCCTGACGTGCTCTTTGGACTTCATCAAAAGCATCTATAACCTGATCAGGTGGATCAACTTTTTGAAGCTGGACATTTTGAATCAAAATTCCGCTTTCATATTCATCCATAATATCTTGAAGTTTAATTCTTGCAACTTGTTCAACTTCTTGTCTTCCTTGGGTTAAAAGATATTGGAGTTGCTTTTGGCCAACAACTTCTCTCATAACGCTCTCCGCCATTGATTTAACAGTCTCTTCAGGATTTCTAATTTTAAATAAAAAATTTCCTGCATCTTTAATTTTATACAAAACTGTAAAGTCAACATCTGCTATATTTTGATCACCAGTTAACATTAAACTTTCTTCTATTACGTCTCTTACAGCGTTTGATGATTGACCAAAATCTGATGCAGTTCTGTATCCTATATTAATTTTTCTTATTGCTTCTACTTTAGGGGTAATGGTCTTTCCGATTGGTGATGGAAAGAAGTAATGTAATCCAGGTGCAGTCGTAGAACCGTTCCATTTTCCAAACAGTAGCTCTATACCTTGTTCGTCTGGCTCGACCCTATAAAAGCCTGTAGCAATCCAAAATATGATACCGGCAATGATCAGCATAGAGAGATTTTTAGGACTACCGATCTTGAATCTATCGAAGCGGTCCTTTGCTTTTTTTATTGTATCTTCAAAATCACGGTTTGAAGAACCTTTGTCCCAAGGATTCCCGTTGTTATTTCCCGATCCCCAAGGATTATCGCTATTATCCATATTAATATTATCCCTAAATATAAGTAGTGCTCATAACATTAAAATCAAGAACTTTAAAATACTATATTTTGTTGTATATATTAATGAAATGGATAATCAAATTAAAAGTAAAATTATTGAGATATTAGAGAATTATTTAAATCCTATATCTAAAAAACCCTTTATGTTAGGCGAGGAGATCAATCTTGTCATTAAAAATGGGCACGCAAACCTCTCAATAAATATCAATCCAGATGATATAAGTAAATATGAAAAAGTAAAAGAAGAATTAGAAAATAAGATTTCTTCTGTTGAAAATGTTTTATCTGCAAATGTAGTTTTAACAGCAGAAAGAAAAGCTGCAGAAAAAGGAAATCAAGATCCTAGAAATAATAAATACGAATTAGAAGTTAAAAATATTATTGCAATAGCTAGTGGTAAGGGTGGCGTTGGTAAATCAACAGTAGCAGTTAATACAGCAATAGCACTAAGTGCTTTAGGAAAGTCTGTAGTGCTTTTGGATGCAGATATTTATGGACCAAGCATTCCAAAGATGATGGGCATTTCAGGAAAACCAATATCAAATAAAGAAAAGAAATTTGTTCCATTAGAAAATTATGGTATCAAGTGTATGTCAATTGGTTTTCTACTTCCAACCGATACTCCTACAATTTGGCGTGGTCCGATGATAATGAAAGCGCTGGAACAATTATTTATTAGTGTTGAATGGGGAAGTCCAGATTATATGATTGTAGATCTTCCTCCAGGTACAGGTGACACTCAGATTACAATGGCTCAAAAAGTTCCCTTGAAAGGTGCCATAATAGTTTCTACACCTCAAGACATAGCATTAATTGATGCAAGAAAAGGTATAAATATGTTTAATAAGGTAAATGTCCCAGTGATAGGAATAATAGAAAATATGAGTTATTTTATTTGTGATAAATGCAACCAAAGGCATGAAATATTTTCTTATGGGGGTGCAAAAAATGAAGCAAAAAAACTTGATACAGAATTTCTTGGCGAGGTGCCTTTAGACAAAAATCTTAGGATAAGTTCTGATGAAGGCAAGCCTATAGGAATATTTAATCAGAATAGTGATATTGCGAAAAAATACATAGAAATAGCAAACAAAATTATAAATATATAAATCTAGAACATCGCTATACATTCATTTCTGCTTTAATTGCAGGATGAGGATCATAGTTTTCAAGCACGAAGTCATCAGGAAAATATTCAAAAATATTCTTAATTTTAAACCTTAATTCTGGAAGATTTTTTTCTTTTCTTTTAATCTGCTCTTTAACTTGGGAAAAATGTCTGTGATAAATGTGGTAGTCACCGAGTGTATGAATAAATTCTCCAACAAAGAAACCACACTCTTTCGCAATAATATGGGTTAATAAAGAATAACTAGAGATATTAAATGGAACTCCTAAAAACATATCACAGGATCTTTGATAAAGCTGACAACTTAATCGTTTTTCGTGAACGAAGAACTGCGCCATAATGTGACAGGGTGGTAAAGCCATATTTTGCAAATCTGATGGATTCCATGAACTGATTATATGTCTTCTGCTGTTTGGATCATTTTGTAATCCTTTAATTAAACTTTGAACTTGGTCAATTCCCCCAAAGTCTCTCCATTGAACTCCGTAAATTCTTCCAAGATCACCATCAAAGGCTGCCTTAGCTTTCCAATAGTCAGCATTTGCATTTTGTGTCCAAATAGTTTTTTTATCCTTTAATTCATTTTTTGGTTTACTGTAATGAATTTCTGCCAATCTTCTTTCGTCGCTTGATCCTTCTAAAAACCATAAAAGTTCTGATACTATTGATCGCCAGGCCATTTTTTTAGTTGTAAGTATTGGAAAGCCTTCTTCAAGATTGAATCTCATTTGATAACCAAATGCCCTCCTTACATCACCGTTTCGACTCTTAACATCCGAACCATTTTCAAAACAATGATTTAATGCTTTTAAATACTCCTTCATTTAGCCCAGATTTCAAAATGGCAAGTTTCATCACCATTAATCTTATTAATCATTTTCATTTTATGTCTTATTGTATCAATATCAAGAAAAGTATCACAATTGAAATTACCGTAAATTCTTGTAAGGTAAACTTCTTCAATTAATGAGAATAACTGATTAACTATATTTGGACCACCAATAATCCAAATAATCTTTTCAGGATATTGTTTTGATATTAAATCTAGTTGTTTTGATAAAATACCATTAATACACATATCAGCTCCAGGATATGCCTGTTGTTCCTTAGAAGAGATAACTATATTGACTCTGCCGGGAAGGGGATTTTTCATTTTTGGATCCTTCCAAGTTGAGCTGCCCATAATTATAACATTTCCTTCGGTATTTCTTTTAAACCATTGAAAATCTTTTTTATTTGAAGGCCAGGGCATACTTCCTGCTTTGCCAACTCCGCCTTTATCATCTATTGCTAATATTGCTCTTATCAAACCATACCCCAAAAAATAAATAAAGAAATAAACTATAAGATTTTAAGAATTTTCCTATATTTATTGATTTATTTTAAACAGTTGTTTTTAATCTATCAACAATCCATTATATAAGGTTTGTTGTTTTACAACTATGGCAATAAATGCTTTGTGAAATAAGCGGGACGGACCCGGGGGCAGAACCCGGCGCCTCCACCAATAATAAATATGGGGGCGAATCAGGCTCGACGTACGTTGAAAGGCAAAGACTTTGCTCGGCATTGTACCACCGTTATCGGGCTATTTTATAAATGCTAACGATAATAGATTAGCTATCGCTGCCTAGTTTCTAGGATAGCGCGGTTTGGGGCACCGGGCAACAGAACGCCCCATTACTTTTTAAAATTACAAAGAAAGGATAGAATTATGGAAAA
>PBDW01000021.1 GCA_002717485.1 Pelagibacteraceae bacterium
AAACAAGAAAAGACGTTCCAAAGGACGGGAAAACGATTGGTGAGATAGTTCTTCAAGGAAATACAATCATGAAAGGATATTTGAAAAATCCAGAAGCAACCTCCGAAGCTTTTGAAGGAGGATGGTTTAAATCTGGAGACTTGGCGGTTATGCACGAAACTGGATACATTGAAATTAAGGATAGATTAAAAGATATAATAATTTCAGGAGGAGAAAATATTTCTTCAGTAGAGGTGGAAAATCTAATTGCTAAGCATGAAGCAGTATCTTTAGTTGCAGTTGTTGCAAAACCTGATGAAAAATGGGGAGAAACCCCTTGTGCATTTATAGAATTAAAAGATGGAAAAAAAGCCACTGAAGAAGAAATTATTCAATACTGTAAAGAAAATATGGCTGGATTTAAGAGGCCAAAACATGTTATCTTTGGGGAATTACCAAAGACTTCAACGGGAAAGATCCAAAAGTTTGAATTAAGAAAAAAAGCAAAGGAGAAATAATGGACTCAAAAACTTATAAATTTGACACACTAAGTTTACATGCTGGTTATATGCCTGATAAAAACGCAGGATCAAGGCAGGTTCCTATATATCAAACTACATCATATTTATTTGATGATGTTGATCATGCAGCCGCGTTATTTAATTTAGAGCAGGGCGGTCATATTTATAGCAGAATTTCTAATCCTACAGTTGCGGTTTTAGAAGAGCGTGTATCGGCTTTAGAAGGAGGAACAGCAGCCTTGGCCACTTCCTCAGGAATGAGCGCAATCTTTTTAGCAATTATGACACTTTGCGAAACAGGGGATCATGTTGTTGTGTCATCGCAATTATATGGGGGAACAGTAAATTTATTTCGTTTAACACTTCCAAAGTTTGGAATTAACGCAACATTTGTTAAACCTAGAGATACAGAAGGTTTTAAGAAAGCCATTCAAAAAAATACAAAATGTATTTTTGGAGAACTTGTTGGCAATCCAGGTAATGAATTAATGAATATGCCTGAGATAGCAAAAATCGCACATGATGCAGGAATACCCTTAGTAATTGATAGCACTTATCAAACCCCTTATTTATGCAGGCCTTTTGAATATGGTGCTGACATTGTTGTTCACTCTCTTACTAAATGGATGTGTGGGCACGGTTCTTCTATGGCAGGAATTTTGGTAGAGGGTGGAAAGTTTGATTGGATGCAAAATGATAAATTTCCATCTATGACAAAACCATACGAAGGTTACCACGGGTTGTCTTTTGCAGAAGAATTCGGACCTGTTGCCTTTACTATGAAAGCAAGGGCAGAAGGTATGAGAGATATGGGTCCTTGCCTAAGTCCTCAAAATGCTTGGAATGTTTTGCAAGGAATTGAGACTCTATCAGTAAGGATGGAAAAACATTGTTCTAACGCTTTAAAAATGGTTGAATACCTGATGAATCACGAAAGTGTTGCATGGGTTTCTCATCCGAGCGCTCGTGATAATCCTGATTATGAGTTAGCAAAAAAACTTCTACCTAAAGGTACCGGATCAATGATCGCGTTTGGCATTAAGGGAGGAAAAGAAGCTGGGGCAGCTTTTATTAATAATGTTAAATTATCTTCGCATTTAGCTAATGTTGGAGATACGAGAACATTAGTTATACATCCGGCTTCAGCAACCCATTCTCAAATGGATGAAAAAACTCTAAAGTTAGCTAATATGTCTCAGGATATGATTAGACTTTCAGTTGGAATAGAAGATATTGATGATATAAAAAATGATTTTGAGAATGGCTTTAGAGCCGCTCGTAAACCAAAATTAGTAGCCAATCAGTGAAATTTATAGTCAATAATAAAGAAGTTTTTGCTTCTACAGGAGGAAGACCTTTTGATAAACAAAAACCACTTATTGTATTTGTACACGGAAGTGGTTTAAGCCACATAACTTGGGTTCTTCAAACTCGATATTTTGCTTTTCATGGATACAGTGTTTTAGCTATTGATCTTCCTGGCCACGGTTATTCAGAAGGTCCTTCAATAACATCAATTGAAGAACAAGGTAAATGGATAGCAGACGTTATAGATGCAGTAGGCATGAAGGAGGCATCACTTGTTGGACACTCACAAGGTTGTTTAATATCAATGGAATGCGCACAACAGTTTCCTGACAAAATAATATCTTTAGGTTTAATGGGAGGAGCAGGCGCTATTCCAATGAATCCTGAACTTTTAGAATTAGCCGAGAAGGGGGATCCAAAAGCAGTGGATCTTATGATGGATTGGGCACATGGTCCGTCTGGGCACTTCGGAGGTCATCCCGTTCCAGGATTGCACCATATAAATCTTGGAGGCTCAATTGTAATCAATGGTTCAATTAAAGATAATCTTGGGGTAGATTTCAGAGCATGTGATAATTATAAAAATGGATTCGAGGCAGCTAAAAAAATTAAGTGTCCAACGATCAATATATTAGGAGATAAAGATAGGATGTGTCCTGTAAAAGAGGGGAAGAAATTGGCAGAAGTTATTGAAAATTCGGAGGTAGAAGTTATTGAAAATTGTGGACATATGATATTGCTTGAAGAAGCGGGAAAATCTCTTTCAATTTTAAAAAAATTTATTAGAAAAAATCATCCTCCTCAAAATTAAATATTAAGAATCGGAATTTTCACTTTCTGGCAACTTATCGGGTCTTGTAAGTTCTTCAAGTTCAGCTAGCTTGCTTGCTTCTTTCTCCTCACGCTTAAGTCTTTTTTTCTCCAAACGCAATTTCCTTTTTTCTTCTTTTTGCATAGCCCTATCACCTGCTTTGGACTTGTAATTGTAATGAATGCCCATCTTTAACCTCTGACACAACCATTTTATAGAATTATCTTGAGAAATTCTAGTAAATTAATTATTGATTAGAAAAAATGGAAAAAAATAATTTTTTAGAAGGGCCTTCAACATTAGCTGATTCCTCTAAAAGAGTTCAAAACATAGTTTTAATGCTTCATGGATACGGATCAAATGGAAGCGATCTTATTCAAATTGCTAAAAATTGGGAAAAAGATTTTCCTAATATATATTTTTCAGCTCCTAACGCTCCCTTTACATTCGATGCACTGCCTTACGGTTTTAAATGGTTTGAGGTTTACCCTGATGGAATCCCGGTTGATAAAGCGTCTGATCAGGTAAAAAATATGGTTAAAGATCAATTACAATTAAGTATTAAAGCAGTTAAGGAGCATATTAATTATTTGCTCAAAAAAAATAGTTTAACTTTCAACAAACTTTTTATTTTGGGATTTTCTCAGGGTTCTATGATGAGTTTAGAGATAGGAACACAGCTTCAAAAATCTATAGCCGGTATACTTTCACTTTCAGGTCGAATTTATTCTGAAGATTTTGCGAAAGTAGAAAGGAAAAAAACACCAATCTTAGTGGTGCACGGTGAAGAAGATGAAATTATTCCAACACATCGTTTTTATGAAACTTGTGATATTCTAAAAAAATCTAATTTTAATATTGAAACACATCTTATTAAAACTATGGGCCACTCTATAGATGAAAAAGTTATGGAAATATCAAAAAATTTTATAAAATACTATCGATAATTGATATTAAACTGTAGAGATATTGTAACTATAGAGCTTTATATCTTTTAATAATATATCCTTTGTAATAGTATTAAACTATGAATATTGTAGGTAGCCCAGCTCTTGTTTTAAATGCTGATTTTCAACCTCTTAGTTATTTTCCTCTTTCGTTGTGGAGTTGGCAAGATGCTGTTAAGGCAGTATTTCTTAATAGGGTAAATATTATTTCAGAATATGATACTGAAGTTCATTCACCCTCTATGAGCATTAAGTTGCCAAGCGTAATTTCATTAAAAGAGTATGTACCACATCAAAGAAGTCCAGCCTTTACACGTTTTAATGTTTTTTTAAGAGATAATTTTACTTGTCAATATTGCTTAAAACGCTATCCAGTTAAACAACTGACCTTTGATCATTTAATTCCTAAAAGTAGAAACGGCAAGACAACATGGCAGAATGTTGTTTCAGCATGTACAATTTGCAATTTAAAGAAGGGAAACCGTGTTTTGAGTGAGGCGGATATGAATCTTGTCAAATATCCAGGAAAGCCTGCTGCATCAGAGCTTCAAAAAAATGGAAGAAAATTTCCCCCAAATTACTTACACAAAAGTTGGAGAGACTATTTATACTGGGATAGTGAATTAGAATCTTAGATTTTTTTTGATATAGCTATTGCTGTTTTGCAACCTGATTTAATTATTTTAGAAAGTAAAGTATAGCCGATTGCTTTCTCAGCATCATTTTCTATTCCTATATCGTGATGTTCCAATTCATCATCTCTAAATTTCAATATTATTTTTTTTAGCTTCGGGTCTTTTCTCCCCAACGCTTTTGCCTGCTTTTCATAATGTTTTCCAATTACATCCTCTACTGCTACTGTGCATGCCATAGCAGCTTTTTTACCCATTAATGCTGTTGACACTCCCAGCAAATACCCTGCAATATTCCAAACGGGCATTAAAGCTGTAGGCCTTACTCTTTTTTCAACCATAAGCCTATTAAAGGTTTCAATATGCTCCTGCTCTTGATCGGCCATATTTTTTATTTGTTTACCAGTCTCTGATTCTTCGCCAAAAATTGCAAGTTGGCCAGCATAAATTTTTGTAGCACCATATTCACCTGCATGATCTACACGAATTATTTCTTCAATCATTTTTTTATTTGATAGGTTTTTTGATTTTTTATTAATCATACTTTCTTAAATAATAATATAGAGTTTAATGTAAATAATAAAAGTTGTAATAATAGATTATAAAAAACCATAGAAATTCCTAGAAAAGTCCAATTAACCTGGTCGCAGGCTACTACAGGACCTTCTAAGATTTTACTTTTTAAACTTTCTACGCTTAAAATATTATCAAAAGAATTTGAACAACCTTCGGGTCCTTTAATTAAATTATTTTCAATTCCCAAATGCCATATTGTGACTATTATTCCTCCAATTAGCACTAATTCAATTAGTATATAAAAAAGTTTATTCTGATTAATCTTTAATAATAAAAAAATTGCTGACAAAAGAATAAGTGCATAATAAGGATATCTTTGGTATATGCAAAACTTACAAGGCGAAACATTGAAAATGTATTGAGCGATTAAAGCGGTTAAGCTTGCGACTATCGCAATACCAAGAATAGAGACTCTCCAGTTTTTAAGCATAATAATTAAAATAATTTAATTAAAGTAAATCCCCCTACTAACAAGAGGAAAAATATAATTGTTAATTTCCCTAGGTTTTTTTCGATAAACTCTCTTATTGCATCGCCATAAAACCAGAGAAGTATAGCGATCAAAAAAAATCTTCCTCCTCTAGAAATAATTGACATTATGACAAATAGTGGAAAATTTAATGCAAAAAAACCACTTGCCAAAGTTATTAGTTTAAAAGGAAATGGAGTAAACCCTCCACCAAGAACAATCCAAATTCCATATTGATCGTAGTAGTCCCTAAAACCATTGAATCCTTCATTTAGATTGTATGTTTCTAAAATAAATTTCCCAATTGTATCAAAAAGAAAAAAACCTATAAAATAAGCAAGAATTCCACCTAGAACTGAACTTATGGTACAAATTAACGCATATATGAACGCCTTTCGCCTATTGCTTAAAATCATTGGTATCATAATAATATCTGGTGGAATAGGAAAGATAGAGCTTTCAATGAATGACACAAAAGCTAAGAACCAAGATGCATTCTTGTGACCCGAGTATTTTATAGTCCAAAAGTATAAAGAATTAATATATTTCATTTGCAATTATGGTAGGCGTGAGAGGATTTGAACCTCCACCGGCTTGCACCGAGTAGATTTTGAGTCTACCGTGTCTACCATTCCACCACACGCCCATCTATGTTTTTCTCTTACATTTTTAAAGTTTGAGGGTAAAGTATTAAATTAATAATGAAACTAACAATTTGGCAGGGATTCAAACTAGCTGGATGGCTAATTACCTCATTTTTAGTCAGCTTAATGCTGGTGGCATATATTGTCGACTATAAACAGAGTTCTATGGATATAATGTTTTATGCAAATAAAATAATTATTATAATTTTTCTCTGGATTTTGCTGTACTTATCTAGATTTGTATTTAGAAAATTATCTAAATTAAAAAAATATTAATAGATAATGAACACAAAAAATAATATCAGATTAGCAGAATGCCTATGCGGTGGAATTAAAATGAGTATAGCCGGACAATTAAGAAAGGTTTCCAATTGCCACTGTTCTATGTGCATGAAAACACATGGCAATTTTGCGGCTTACACATCCTGTAAAGAATATAAAATTAAATTTTTAAACAAAAAAACTTTACGATGGTACAAATCTTCTAATATTGCAAAAAGAGGTTTTTGTAATAAATGTGGGGCTAGCTTATTTTATAAGAGAAATAATAGTGAAAATATTAGCATTTCAGCAGGAATGTTTAGAAATCCTACCGGATTAAAAACTAATATGAATATTTTTACAAAAGGTAAGTTAGACTACTATGTCCTTGATAATAAAATAAAAAAATATCATCAGTATTCAATAAAATTAAAATAAAATGTTTATGCGCTTAAAAGACTGCCACAATATAGGAGATTTTAGGAAACTTGCCCGACAGAGAATTCCTTCACCGTTGTTTAATTATATTGACGGGGGCTCCGACGATGAATTAACTCTTCGAAGAAGTACGCAGGCTTTTGATGATTGCGATTTAATTCCTAATGTTCTTAATGAAATGAATGAGGTTGATTTATCAACACACATATTTGGCCAAAAAATGAAATTACCATTTTTTTTATCGCCTACAGCTATGCAAAGATTATTTCATCATGATGGAGAAAGAGCTTTGGCAAAAGTAGCTGAAAGGGAAGGCTTGATGGTAGGAGTATCTACAATAGGAACGGTTAGCATAGAAGAATTAGCAAAGATAACTAAAGCCCCAAAACTTTTTCAGCTTTATATTCATAAAGATAAAGGATTGACATACGATCTTATCAATAGAGTCAAAGAAGCCAATTTTTCTGCGATCGCATTGACGGTAGATACAATAGTTGCGGGAAATAGGGAACGTGATTTGTATACTGGGATGACAACTCCTCCAAAACTTACGTTAAGAAGCCTGTTAAGTTTTATGACTCATCCTGAGTGGACATTAAATTATATTTTTAGAAAAAAATTTGAATTAGCTCAAGTTAAAGATTACATTAAACAAGGGACCGACATAACATCATCAGTAGTAGATTATATTAATGATCAGATGGAACCATCAGTAAGTTGGAAAGATGCGGAAGATGCTATAAAAAGATGGGGTGGTCCATTCGCAATTAAGGGTATTGTTTCTGTTGCAGATGCTAAAAAAGCTGTGGATATCGGAGCTACTGCTATAATGATTTCAAACCATGGAGGACGCCAACTGGATGGGTCCATTTCTCCTTTTGATGCATTGAAGGATATTGTTGATGCAGTTGGAGGTAAAATAGAAATTATCTTAGATGGAGGAATTAGAAGAGGAACACATATCATTAAGGCATTATCGTTAGGCGCCAATGCATGCTCTGGTGGAAGAATGTATCTTTATGCATTAGCAGGAGCAGGTGAAAAGGGAGTACAAAGAGCGGTAACTAAATTGAGGGAAGAGCTCATTCGTGATATGATGCTAATGGGATGCAAGTCTATAAAAGATTTGAGCAGAAAAAATATAAAATTTAGATAATTTGCTTAATTACCATTTTCCGACATTTCCCATTGAAGCCCAAGGTTCAGATATAGGAAGCGCATCACCTTCTTGCAAAAGTTCAATTGAGATATTATCTGGAGAAACTATAAAAGCCATATGTCCGTCTCTTGGGGGCCTATTTATTATTACTCCCGAATCCATAAGTTTTTTGCAAGTATTGTATATATTTTTAACACTATATGCCAAATGACCAAAGTTTCTGCCGTTTGTATACTTTTCATTATCCCAATTGTAAGTTAATTCTAAAAGAGAATGAGCACTATCGCTATTTTCAGCAGCCAGAAAAATTAAAGTATACCTACCTTTTTCATTTTCAACCCTTCTAATCTCCTTCAGGCCAAGCTTGTTGCAATAAAAATCTAGTGAATCTTGGATATTTTCAACCCTAACCATTGTATGTAAATATTTCATATTTTGATCTATATACTTTTTTTAATTAATAATGTTAACAATTGATATCAACATAAATTCAATAATAAATCAAGATCCATTGTGTCTTACAATAGGAAATTTTGATGGTGTTCATAACGGACATAAATTTGTTTTTGACAAATTAATTACTGAATCTAAAAAATTAAATATACCCTCAGCAGTTTTAAGTTTTGATCCTCATCCTCGGCAATTTTTTGAAAAAAATAAACAACATTTTAATATTGTAACCGAAGATAAAAAGATAAAATTAATCGAATCACTAGGTATTGATATATATTATAAACTTAAATTTGATAATGATGTTTCTTCGATGAGTGCTGAAGATTTTGTAAATAAATTTTTAGTTAACAGTTTAAAAATTAAATCATTAATAATTGGTGAAAATTTTAGATTTGGAAAAAATCGGAATGGCGATACCGGTTTATTAAAAGAGTTAAGTTTAGAAAAAAAATTTTCTGTACATATAATTAATTATATAAAATCAGATTCATTAAATATGATATATTCATCATCAAACATCAGAGAAAGTATAAAAAAATCAGAATTTAAAAAAGTATCCGAACTTCTTGGTAGGCCATGGACAATCAGTGGTTTTGTAAAACAAGGAGACAAAAGGGCAAGAGAAATGAATTTTCCAACTGCAAATATTCTGGCGCCAAATACTATACATCCCAAAAATGGCGTGTATGCAATAAAAGCTATAGTAGATGGAGAAAAGTATTCCGGTATTGCCAATTTTGGCCGTAGACCAACTTTTGATGGGAAAAAGATATTGTTAGAAGTGAATATTTTTAATTTTAATAAAGAAATCTATGATAAAGAATTGACGGTAGAATTTCTAGAATTTATTAGAAATGAAATTAAATTTGATAACTTAGAGGAACTAAAGTTGCAGGTTGAGAAAGATGTAGAAACTGCAAAGTCTTTTTTTCTAAAAAAAATTGATTAACTAATATGGAATACAAAAATACCATTTTTTTACCAAAAACATCTTTTGAAATGAGAGCAAATCTACCTTCTAAGGAGCCTAAAATTCTTGAAGATTGGAATAAAAGAAATATTTTTAATGAATTAAGAAATAAATCTAAGGGCAAGGAAAAATTTGTGCTTCACGATGGTCCCCCCTATGCCAACGGTCACATTCATATGGGTACCGCACTAAATAAAATTTTAAAAGATGTAATTGTAAGAACAAAACAAATGGATGGATTTGATTCAATTTATGTTCCAGGATGGGATTGTCATGGCTTACCTATTGAATGGAAAATAGAAGAACAATACAGAAAGCAAGGTAAAAATAAAGATAATATTCCAATAGTTAATTTTAGAAAAGAATGCAGAAGTTTTGCAGAAAAGTGGATTGACATTCAAAAAAGTGAATTTCGTCGTTTAGGAGTAGAAGGGGACTGGAAGAATCCTTATTTGACAATGAGTTTTGAAGCAGAGTCACAAATAGTAAGGGAGCTTGGAAAATTTCTTTTAGATGGGAGTCTTTATAAAGGTGCCAGGCCAGTTCTTTGGTCGGTTGTAGAAAAAACCGCACTATCAGATGCGGAAGTTGAATATGAGGATCATAATTCGAATATAGTTTACGTAAAGTTTCCTGTAGTAGAAAGCGAAATTAAAGAGCTAGAACATCACTCAATTTTAATTTGGACGACTACCCCCTGGACGATACCGGGGAACAGAGCGTTAGCATATAGTAATGAAATTGAGTACGAGTTGCTCCAAATTATTGAATTAAAAGAAGATAGCCTTGCTAAAAAAAATGAAAAAATTTTAGTTGCTACAGAACTTAAAACAAAAGTTTTGGAGGAGTGCGGCATTATTGATGCTTTATCAATAACTAAATTTAGAGGCGACAAACTTAACGGCACAATATGTCAGCACCCATTTAAAAATATTGGCTATAATTTTGAAGTTAAAGCATTGCCTGCAAATTTTGTTAACTTAGAGCAAGGTACCGGCATAGTTCATTGCGCGCCAGGACACGGAGTCGATGATTATAATTTGGGATTGGAGCATAATATTGAAGTAGTTCAAACTTTAACAGATGATGGATTATACAATGAAAATGCCCCTGGTTTTGAGGGAGAGCACGTATATAAAGTTGATGCAAAAATTTCTTCTAAGCTTAAAGAATTAGGAAATTTGTTAGGAGAGGGAGTTCTAAGGCATAGCTATCCACACTCATGGCGATCAAAGGCACCTCTAGTGTTTAGAAATACACCTCAATGGTTTATTTCGATGGAAAAAAATGAACTTAGAAAAAAAGCTATTAAATCTATTGACTCAACAATTTTTTATCCTCCTCAGGGTAAAACACGCTTAAGATCAATGATTGAACTTCGTCCAGATTGGTGCGTTTCTCGCCAAAGAGTATGGGGCGTTCCTCTTCCAATATTTATAAATAAAAAAACAGGAGAGGCGCTTAAGGACCAAAAAATTATTGATCGAATCGCAGATACCTTTGAAAAGGAAGGTGGGGATGCTTGGTTTACCAAAGATTCTAAATATTTTTTAGGGGATGAATACGATGATAAAGATTATGAAAAACTTCAAGACATCGTTGAAGTTTGGTTTGATAGCGGCTCAACACATTCTTTTGTGCTAGAAAAAAGAGAAGATCTTAAATGGCCTGCATCAATGTATTTAGAGGGGTCAGATCAGCACAGAGGATGGTTTCACTCTTCATTATTAGAATCTTGTGGAACTAGAGGTAGGGCACCATTTGAAAGTGTTTTGACTCATGGATTTGTAGTTGATGGCAAGGGAAGAAAAATGTCAAAATCCCTAGGCAACGTAATTTCTCCAGAGGATGTAATGAAACAATATGGTGTAGATATTCTTCGACTGTGGGTAGTGGCCTCCGATTATTATGATGATTTAAAGTTAGATAATTCTATATTAAAATCCCAAGCTGATTCCTATAGGCGTATTCGCAATACCTTTAGATACTTAATAGGAAATCTTGAAGGATTTTCTTTAGAAGAAGAAATCGCTTATTCTTCAATGCCCCAACTTGAACATTATATTTTGCATAGACTTTGGGAAATTGACCAGATTGTTCAAGAATGTATTAAAAATTTTGATTTCCATCTTATGTTCACAACATTGCTTAATTTTTGTTCTAATGATCTTTCAGCTTTCTATTTTGATATTCGTAAAGACAGTATTTATTGCGATAAAAAAAGTAATAGTATTAGGAGATCATCAAGAACAGTATTAAATATTTTATTTGAACATTTAATAAGATGGTTTGCCCCCTCTTTGGTTTTTACATCTGAGGAAGCTTGGAAGTCTAGAGGTAAAGAAGGGAGCATTCACACTGAAGAATTTTTAAAGGTTAGTAATAATTATAAAAATGATGAATTGGCAAAAAAATGGAACTTTGTAAAGGATGTGAGAAGAGTGGCAACTGGAGCTCTGGAATTAAAACGTGCAGAAAAACTTATAGGCTCAAGTCTTCAGGCACATATAAATCTTTTTGTTCCAAATAAACAAAAAGAATTATTAGAAGGCATTGATATTGCTGAAGTTTGCATTGTATCATCGTTTGAATATAATATAAATACCCCATCAAGTGATTCATTCAGCCTAGAGTATATTGAAGATGTAGCAGTTGAGATACAAAAAGCTAAAGGAGCTAAATGTAATAGATGTTGGAAAATCCTTCCGGAAGTTACAGGAAAAGAAATATGCGTTAGGTGTAGCTCAGCTATTGACTTATGAAGATTTTATTTTCTGTAATAATAATTTTTTTTGACCAGTTAACAAAATTCATTATTTATAAAAATATTCCTGTCAACAATTCTGTAACTGTATTATCTTTTTTAGACATTGTTCATGTTAAAAATACAGGAATATCATTTGGATTGTTAGCTAACTCAGGTTATAGTTCAATAATATCGTTACTAGTTGCTTTTATTGTTGTTTTTCTAATTTTCTGGTTTTTTTCAACAAATAACAATATTGAAAAGTGGGGCTTATTAATTATTATTTCAGGTGGTTTTGGCAATCTCATCGATAGAATTATTAGACAATATGTTATAGATTTTATATATTTTAATTATAATAGTTACTATTGGCCCGCCTTTAATATTGCCGATATTGCTATAACTATAGGATTTATAATTATAATTTTTGGTAATTACAGAAAGAAAAATATAGAGTAGAAATAAATAATGAATAATCACCCTTTTTGGATATTTTATACTTTTATTTTGTTGATTTCGTTTATATTGAATGGGTGCTCTCAAGTTAGAGAATCGGCTGGTGTAAATCGAAAAGTTGCTAATGAATACACTATAACTAGGGATCCGCCACTTTCTCTTCCGCCTGATTATAATCTTTTACCCTCAGAACAAATAATAGAAAGAAAGCAAAACAACGAGTCAGATGAGCTGATTAAGGAAATACTATTGGGTCTAGATAATAATGAAAGCGGAGATGCTAAGCTGACTTCTTCTTCAGCTTTAAATTCAATACTCGATAAAAGTGGAGCCTCACAAAGCTCCCCGGATATACGAAGAATAATTGATCTAGACTATGCAAATCTTCTTTCTACGAAATACACTTTTGCAGGTGAAAAATATATGACAGAAGAAGAAATATTAGATGCGTTTAATGAATCAAAGCGAATTAGAGAGAATTTATTTAATGAAAAAGGAATTTTAGAAGGCGATACTCCTGTTACAACTAGACCAAATGAAAGAGGAAGCTTTTTAAGAAATTTATTTTAAAAGGATAATTTATTAAGTCATAATTAATTATATGAGTTTTATTGAATTTAAATACAGTAACTGTTTTAGCAAAATTAATAATTATAAGAATTACTTAAATCTTTTAAAAAATTCTAAGGAACTAGACAGTATAATAGGATCATCAAATTTTTTGAAAATAATAAATAATTACGATGAAATAAACAAAGTAAAAAAGTTATGCACTGATTTGTTAGGTGAAAGAAAAAAACCATTTAAAAAATTCTGTATTTTTGGCACCGGAGGTTCTAGTTTGGGGGCTCAAACATTAATTAACCTTTTGCCAGGGAAAAACAAAGAAACAATAATTTTTTTTGACAACATTGATCCTATTATTTTTAATGAGCGACTAGATAAGATAGATATTTTAAATACATGTTTTATTGTTATATCAAAATCAGGTAAAACTCCTGAGACCCTATCACAATTTTCTGCATTATTAACTAAATGTGAAGAGAGGGGAATAGATATTGGTAAAATTAAAAAAAACTTTATTTTGATAACTGAAAATTCAAAAAACCCATTATCTTCTATTGGAAAAGAATATGATCTTTTATTAATTGAACATGATAAGAACATTGGTGGTCGATTTTCTATTTTTTCTATTGTTGGATTGTTGCCCGCATATCTTGCTGGGGTTGATATTGAGAAATTTATTAAAGGCGCTAAAATAAGTTTATCAGATGCTTTAGAGAAAAATACAATTTTTCATATTGAGGGTGCTAGTTTGACTAGCTGTTTATACCAAGAGAAAAATATGAACATTAACGTTTTGTTAACTTACGCGGATTCTTTAAAGGCGTTTGGATCCTGGTATCGTCAATTGTGGGCAGAAAGTCTGGGTAAAAATAGATTAGGTTCAACGCCTTTGCATGCTGTTGGAACATTAGATCAGCACAGTCAACTTCAGTTGTATTTGGATGGTCCTAAAGATAAATTTTTTACTATAATTAAAAGTAATTTTGCTGATCAAGGTGCAATTATGCATAATATTCTTGGAAAGTTTGATGCCAGCTATTTATCTAACAAGAGTATGGGTGATTTAATGCATGCAGAACAAAATGCCACTATACAAACTTTAATAAATAAGAACTTACCAGTTAGAGAGATTTTTATTAATAAAATTAATCCAGAATCATTAGGTTCTTTGATTGTTCATTATTTTCTTGAAGTAATTGGAGTTGGAATAATCTTAGGAATTGATATCTTTAATCAACCAGCCGTTGATGAAGGAAAGATTCTCACAAAGAATTATTTGTCATAATTTCTACATAATTTATAGAGTATTAGTTTTGTGCTACCATAAATTTTTTCTTGCATTTTTTTAAGATATTTACTTTCCTTTGGTTGATTTCTATAATGAGTCTCAACAATAATTAAAGCGTCGTTATTTAAGATTCCTATACTATCTAGGTGGACAAGAGTTTTATCAAAATATTTATATTTATAAGGAGGATCAAAAAAAGCTATATCAATTGTTTTAATAGGAAAAAAATCCTCCTTAATTAAATTATTAATATCATCATTTATAATTTTAAAGCTTTTATTATCTAATATTTTATTGCAATTTTCTTTTAGGTTTATATTTGTTTTATGATCTTTTTCAATAAAGTAGCAAAATTTTGCTCCTCTAGACAATGCCTCTAAACCAAGCGCCCCAGAACCAGCAAAGGCATCTAAAATAATCTTATCTGAAAATAAATTTGCATCCTTCACTTTTAAATATTGGCTATTGATTATATTAAATATTGATTCCTTAATACTCGAGGATGTTGGCCTTACAGATGAATTCTTAGAAACTTTAAGATTTGTACCTTTGTATTTTCCTGCAATGACTTTAATCATATTAATACATTATGATAATTGTGATTTGTTTCTTCTCTTATATTGCCAGGCTTAAGCATTCCAAGGCTGAAATCACCATAACCTTCCCTTATTAATTTATTAACTTGCCATCCAAAATGACGACATATTTTTCTTATCTCTCTATTTTTTCCCTCTGTAAGAGTCATAGTAATCCAAGCATTTGCACCCATCTGCTTGTTTAGTACAGCAATTATTCCTTTATATTTAAATCCATCTATTACTAAACCCTTTTTTAAATAGGATAAATTTTTTTTATCTACCGATCCTCTTATCCTAACTCTATAGCTCCTTTTAATTTTATTTTTTGGTAATTCAAAATATCTTGCAAGATCACCGTTGTTAGTTAGCAATAATAGACCCTCGCTATTAATATCAAGTCTTCCAATTGTGATCAGTCCTGATAAATTTTTTGGAATTATATCAAATACCGTTTTTCTTCCTTGAGGGTCATTTTTTGTTGTAATAAATCCAACAGGCTTATAAAAACTCCAGATACGCTTTTTCTTTAATAGATTTATTTTTTTGTTATTTATTTTAATAATGTCTTTTTCTGTTACATTTATTGCTGGTGTTTTACAAACTAAATCATTTATAGTTATTTTTTTCTCATAAATTAATTTTTCCGCATCTCTTCTTGAACAATAACCTGAATGAGCAATAAACTTTGATATTCTCATATATTATTATTTGTATTAATCATAAAATTTTTAAAAATTAACTCATCTGAATTTGTTATTAAAAATTCAGGATGCCACTGTACGCCAATGCACCATTTATATTTGTTATTTTCTATTGACTCAACTATTCCATCTTCGGACTTTCCAGATATTGCAATGTCCTTTCCCGGCTTATCAACGGATTGATAATGAGCACTATTGACCTCAATTTTTTCCTTACTAATTATTTCATAAAGCTTTGAATTATTGTTAATGTGAACTGAATGACTAGTTTGATTTCTTGGTTCAAGTTGTTCATGTGTTATTGCTTCTGGATAGTCGGTCTTGATATGTTGAATAAGCGTTCCTCCAAAATATACATTTAATAATTGCTCCCCTCCACAAATTCCAAAGACTGGAATATTCTTTTCAAGGCATTTTTTACAAATTTGATATTCAAAGTCAGTACGTCCACTCTTTTGATTTTTTGAATATTTTGTTACTTTCTGGCCATATAATTCAGGAGAGATTGAAAAATTGCCACCGGTAATTACTAATCCGTCTAAAATATTTGAGTAAGTTTCAATATTGTTTAAAAAGTGTGATAATGGAAATGCAATTCCCCCTAACTGCTCAATTGCCTCAAGATAATTTTTTCTGATTGCATACCATTCAAATTTTGAATAACCCCCGGGATTCTCAACATCTAAGGTAAATCCTATTATTGGCTTTTTCATAATTGTATAATAAGTTAAATACCTATTAGTATCAAATTTGTTTTTGGTAAAAAGATATGCAATTAGAAGATAATAAATGGATGGAAATTGCTATTTCTGAGGCTATTTCATCACAAAAATATTCAGAGGTTCCAGTAGGGGCTGTTTTGGTTGATTTACAATTCAATAAAATAATTTCAAAATCTGGTAATAATGTTGTTAGAAAAAAGAGTCCAATAGCACATGCTGAGATGCTTGTCATATCTTCGTCAGTTAAGAAATTAAATAAAAGATATCTTGAAAATACTGCTATTTATGTCACTCTTGAACCTTGTGCGATGTGCGCAACTGCAATTAGTGAGGCGCGAATATCAAGAGTTTATTTTGGCGCTTATGATGAAAAAAAAGGAGCAATAGAAAATGGTATTCGTTTATTTGCAAATAACAGTTATTACAAGCCAGAAATTTATTCAGGAATACTTGAAGATAAATGTTCGCATTTAATGAAAAAATTTTTTTCGGAGCTCAGAAAAAATAAGTAAATTTAAATAAATCTATGAAAAAACTAGAAAAAGAAAAAATTAAATATTTTATTGATCTTATTAATAAGCAAAAATTTAATGAAGTGATAGGTGAATTAAAAATAATTTTAAGTATTAATAATAATGATCCTAGCGCCTTGGAATTGCTTGGATTTGCATATGAAAGAAGTCAAAATTATAAAGATTCTATTAATATTTACAAAAAACTACTAATATTTAATAAAAATTTTAAAATTTATGATCGGCTTGGACTTGTCTGTTTAAAAAGTGGAAGATTTAAAGAGGCGTCTGAGTACTTTCAAAACTCACTAAAGCTTAACCTTGATAATCCGGTTGCATATAATAATAAGGGATTAGCGTTGGCATATTTAAAAAAAGAAGATGATGCAATAACAAATTTCCAAAAAGCAATTGCAATTAATAAGAAATACAAGGAGCCGGTATATAATTTACTTGAGATATTTGAGAAAATTAATTCTACTAAAAATTTTCAGGATTTAACAAAAAGTTCATACAAGAAATTTAAGAATGATCCAATAATAGAATTTTATTATGCAAGATATTTAGAGCAAATAAATAATTTAAAAGATTCAAAAAAAATTCTACAGAATATCAATTTTAAAGATAATAAAGTTTGGAATATAAGAAAATTATACTTTATTGGAGAGGTTAGCAATTCCCTCGGGCAGTACCCTCAAGAATTTAAATATTTTAAACAAGCAAATGACGAAACAATAAAGCTTGTTGGTTATAATAATATTAAAAATAATAAATATATTAAGAATCTTAAAGAGTATATGCATGGAAAGAAAAATATAATTAATTTTAGAGATACTCAACAAATGACCAAAAAAAATTATCCAAAACTCTTTTTTTTAATAGGATTTCCAAGATCAGGAACAACCCTAATAGATACGATATTAAGAACCTATTCAAATGTTCGTGTAATTGAAGAAAAGCCCTTTGTAGCAAAAATGAGGAATGAATATAATTTACTAAATAAATCCAAAAATCTTAATAAAAATATTATTAGCAAATTATCAAAAATTTACCTTTCGGAAGTCTGTAAGAATTTACAATTAAACGATCTGAGTAATCTTACAATCGTTGATAAATTTCCATTAAATATGGTTGAATCAAGGTTTATTAAAAAAATATTTCCAAATTCAAAATTTATTTTTGTATTAAGGCATCCTCTTGATTGCGTGTTAAGTGGTTATATGCAGCAGTTTGTTTTAAATGATGCAATGTTGAATTTTCTTGATTTAAATTCTGCAGCCGAAATGTATAATGATGTTATGAAACTTTGGCTGAGTTATAAAGAAATTTCTAATGCCTCAATACATACAATGAAATATGAAAATTTAATTGAAAATTTTGAAGAAACAATAAGGGGACTTCTGCAATTTATGAACTTAAAATGGAACAACAATGTTACAGAATTTAATAAAATTGCTCTAAAAAGAGATAGAATTAGAACTCCTAGCTATAAACAAGTTGTTAAACCTATATATAAATCTTCGAATCAAAAATGGAAAAATTATTCCAAAGAACTTGATGTAATCAAACCGAAACTTGAAAGCTGGATAAAATATTTTAATTATGACCTATGAATAATCATATGTGAAAGATTTATAAGTTATTTTTTATATATTCTAAATCTGATTCAACCATCATTTTTACCAAATCATTGAAATTTACAGTTGGTTTCCACCCTAACTCTTTTCTAGCTTTACTAGAATCTGCGATGAGTGAATCTACCTCCGAAGGTCTTAAAAGTTTTTTATCAGTTACTATATAATCTTTATAATTTAATCCAACATGGGAAAAAGCTAAATTAGCAAACTCTTCCACTGAATGCTCTTGTCCGGTTCCTATTACATAATCACCTGGTTTTTCTTTTTGCAACATTAACCACATTGCCTCAACATAATCCTTTGCAAACCCCCAGTCGCGTTTTGAAAGTATATTTCCCAATTTAATATTTTTTTGCATTCCATTTTTTATTCTCGCAACAGCAAAAGATATTTTTCTAGTAACAAATTCAAAGCCCCTTCTCGGAGACTCATGATTGAAAAGAATGCCACTAGAAGCGTGCAGATTATATGCCTCACGATAATTTCTAGTAAGCTCAAATCCAGTAACTTTTGAAATTCCATAAGGAGAGCGTGGGTAGAAAGGGGTAAGTTCATTTTGTGGAACCTCTTTAACCTTGCCAAACATCTCTGATGATGCTGCAAAATAATATTTAACATTTTGTTCGAATTCTTTAAGAGCTGATAAAACATAATGTGTTCCATTAATGTTAGTATTTAAAGTTGAAAATTCATCTTCGAAGGAGTAGCCAACATAGCTTTGAGCAGCTAAGTGATACACTTCATCTGGTTTAATTTTTTGCATAATTTTTACTAGACTTGCGTAACTTTCTAAAGACGCAGCATGGAGAGTTAAATTATCGATTATTTTTCTGATTCTCCAAAGTCGATGTGTTTCATCTTCGAGAGCGACTCGCCTGACAATTCCGTGAACGTCATATCCTTTATTTAATAACAATTCAGCAAGATAAGAGCCATCTTGTCCTGAAATTCCAGTAATTAGTGCTATCTTTGAGATTTTTACCTACCTTTTTATCATTAAATACATTATGCACGTAAAGTAATAAAGTATTTTCAGAAATAAAATTATATGTAAAATAATCAATTTAAAGTGCAGAATACCAACATATAACACAATGAAACTTAGCATTATCATTCCTTGTTTTAACGAAATTAATACAATCGATACTATTCTTAACTACGTAAATTCAGCACCTTACAAGAATAAGGAGATCATTCTTATTGATGACTGCTCTTCCGACGGAACTAGGGAGAAGATAAAAAATGAAATTGAGGGTTCAAAACAAGTTTCCAAAGTTATTTATTTGGATAAAAATCAAGGGAAGGGAGCGGCTATCAGAGCTGGACTTGAAATAGCCTCAGGTGAGATTATCATAATTCAAGATGCAGATTTGGAATATGATCCAAGTGAATATCCTCGACTGGTTGAGCCAATATTAAAAGATAGGGCTGATGTAGTATATGGATCAAGATTTATAGGAACCGAAAATGGACACAGAGTTTTATATTTTTGGCATTACGTTGGTAACAAAATAATCACTTTATTTTCAAATATGTTTACAGATTTAAACCTTACTGATATCGAAACATGTTACAAAGCATTCAGAAAGGATATCGTTAATCAAATATCAATTGAGGAAAATCGTTTTGGTTTTGAGCCGGAAATTACAGCCAAGTTAGCAAAAATTAAATGTCGTATTTTTGAAGTTGGGATTTCTTACTATGGAAGAACTTATGAAGAAGGTAAAAAGATTGGATGGAAGGACGGTGTTCGTGCCATCTATTGTATTGTTAAATATGGTCTAAAGCATTAATATTAATATAGTAAATTTATTAGGGGGACAGTGAATGTTTGAAGAAAGAATAAATAATCTTAGAAAGAAGCTTGATCAAGAAGCAGTGGATGTAGCAATTATTACTGATGATGATAGTGTCTACTACTACAGCGGTTATTATGATTATCTTCATATGGAGTTCTGGCGTCCAACAATTTTAATAGTTCCAAGAAATGATAAAAGCATTTTAATCACGCCCACGGTAGATGTGGCATTAGCTGATAAAGAAACTAAAATTGATGTTCTAAAAGCATGGAATGATGGAGTGGGAAGTGAATGGAGAGAGCATCTTCCAACGATTCTAAAAGGTAAAAATAAAATAGGTATTGAGTTAAACCATATGCCACCCCTAGTTCGTAATTATATTGATTCAATAGTTGATAAAAATAAAATTTTTAATGTAACACCAGTTATCACAGAAATGAGAATGGTAAAATCTAATGAAGAATTGCAAATTGCTAGATATGCCGGACAGGTGGCAGTTGCAATGATGACAGCCGGACGTAGTACTATTACTGATGGAGTGCCAGAATTTGAAGTAGCAATTGCTGCATCTAATGCAGGCACAAGAAAAGCATCAGAAATACTAAATAGTAATTATAAGGGAACACGAATGTCGCCATTAATTCATTTTTTGCATATTATGGCATCGGGTGAACATATTACAACAACACATCATCGTGCTTCAACCAGGATAATGAGAAAAGGTGAGCCAGCCTATTTGTGCTTTTGTGGTATGACAAACTTTCACCGCTTTAAACTAGGGTTTGACAGACTCTTTTTTATTGATGAAATTAAAGAAAAGTCTCATGAAAAAGCTTATGAAATTGCGATCGAGAGCCAAGCTGCAGCCTTAAAAGCCCTAAAGCCAGGAGTTAAAGCTGAAGACGTCCATGCAGCATATGCAGAAGTTATCCAAAGTGCAGGATATGATTATCCTTTGTTTCGTTGTGGACGAGGTGTAGGTTTTAGTTTTCTTGAAGAGCCACAATTAGTTTGTGGAAGTAAAACAATAATTAAGCCTGGAATGGTTTTTGCAGTTGATGGATCTACAAGTTCAGAAAATTTTCGTTCTCAAGTTGGAGACAGCTTTATTGTCACCGATGATGGATATGAGGAAATAACCCCCTTTCCAAAACAACTTCAAGACTCAATAATTAAATAGATTAACTATATGTATAAAACAGGAGATAAAGTAGTTTCAAAAACAAGAAATGTCGCTCTAGATGAGGGAAAGCACCATAGAGCTAAATTAGGTTTTATATTTATGTCTACTGATCTTGCAGGAGAATCTGATATTTTCAATATGGCACCAGAAGATGTCGGTATTCATATAACTAGATTAAAAACTGACGATAACACAACCAATGAGACACTTTCAAAACATATTGATTTTATGGCTGATGCTGCCTCCAGAATACAACCTGATACTAAACCTGACGTAATCAGCTACAGTTGCACATCAGGTTCAATAGTTATTGGTGAGGATAGGGTTATGCAAGAAATAAAAAAAGGGGCTCCATACGCTATTCCAATGACGCTTGTCACAGGTGTTGTAGATGCGCTAAGGGAGCTTAACGTAAAAAAACTAGTTGTAGGAACTCCTTATATTGATGAAATTAATACATCTGAGGCAGAGTTCTTGACAAAGAAGAAGTTTGAGGTTCTTGATATCCAGGGACTTAATCTCAATACTGGAGTATCATTCGGACAAGTTACCCCAGAATATTGGAAAAATTTTGCACTTGAGATAGATAGACCAGATGCTGACGCTATTTTTTTAAGTTGTGGCGGTATTCGGTCGCTTGAAGTTGTTGAAGAAATAGAAAATGTAGCTAAAAAACCAGTTATAACAAGTAACCAGGCGCAAATGTGGAGCTGCTTGAGGCGTGCTGGCGTCTATGACAAGATTTCTGGTTTTGGGCGTATATTTAATGAAGTAGGCAAATTTAATTGAATAAGATAGCCATTTAGCATTATAATTTAAAAATCTAATATATTCATGGAAATATTATGACAAGATTTAACGCTTGGAATGTTTTAAAGAATGGCTTTATTAATCAAACAGGGTGGCAACGTCAATGGAGAGACCCTGTTCTTAAAAAGGAGTATGACGTTGTTATTGTAGGAGCAGGATTGCACGGGCTCGCGACCGCATATTATTTAGCAAAAAATCATAAAATTAATAATATTGCTGTACTTGAAAAGGGTTGGTTAGGTGGTGGTAACGCTGGACGAAATACAACTATAGTAAGATCTAATTATATGATGCCAGGAAATCATGAATTTTACGAACATTCATTAAAGTTGTGGGAAAACTTAAGCCACGAATTAAATTACAATGTTATGTTTAGTCAAAGGGCGCATGTTAATTTATTTCATAGTCCAGCTGCGCGCGATTCAAATGCAAGAAGATATAATACAATGCTACTTCACAATACTGATGCTGAGTTTTGGAATTTAAAAAAATTAAAAAAAACTATACCTCATTTAAATTATGGACCTAACGCACGTTTTCCTATTATGGGTGCTGCTGTTCAGAAAAGAGCAGGCACTGCTCGGCATGATGCAGTGGCATGGGGTTATGCACGAGCCGCTGATAGTTTAGGTGTGGATATAATTCAGAATTGTGAAGTTAACGGTTTTGTAAGACGAGCAAATAATATTGATATTATAGAAACTTCAAGAGGTCAAATTAAAGCTAAAAAAGTAGGTTTTGCAGTTGCAGGCAATACGAGCAGGCTCTGGCAGATGGCCGGTTTAGATTCTTTACCAATCGAAAGTCACAAACTTCAGGCTTTTGTAACAGAGCCATTAAAGCCAATTTTGGATCAAGTAGTTGTTTTTGGAGTTGGAGGAGCTCATTTTTATATTTCGCAGTCAGATAAAGGAGGTTTAGTTTTTGGGGGAGATCTTGATTGGTATAAATCATATGCCCAAAGAGGAAATCTTCCTATCGTTCAGGATGTTGCAGAGGCCGCGTTATCAATATTACCTTGTCTTGGTCGAGTTCGTTTGCTCAGACATTGGTCAGGAATTATGGATATGACGATGGACGGTTCTTTTTTCATTTGTAAAACACCAATTGATAATTTGTATTTGAATGCAGGTTGGAACTACGGAGGATTTAAGACTACGCCAGCATCTGGATGGCATTTTGCTGATTTAATTGCAAATAATCGTCCTAATAAAATTATTAACAACCACGATCTTAAGAGATTTGAAAAAGGCGTAAACATTGATGAGAGAGGAGCGGGTCCAGATCCAAAATTACATGGATAGACTAAAAGTATGATAAGAATAAAATGTCCTTATTGCGGAGATCGTGATCACAGCGAATTTACATATGGTGGCGATGGATCAATTGTTTATCCTGAACTTGATGCATCAGTAGAGGATTGGACAAATGCAATTTTCTTTCGCAAAAATATTTATGGTATTCAAACAGAAACCTGGCAACATGTTCATGGTTGCAGATTGTGGCTTAAAATAAAACGTAGCACAATTACTCATGAAATAGAATCAATAGAGCCTGCTCACAAAGAAATAATTAAAATGGTAAAAAATAAATGACCGCAAAAAGATTGATTACAGGGGGACTTATAGATCGTTCAAAGAAATTACAATTTTTTTGGGATAACAAAAAATATTTTGGCTATCAGGGAGACACTTTGGCATCGGCGCTTCTTGTAAATAATATAAAAATTATTGGCAGAAGTTTCAAATATCATAGACCAAGGGGCATAATGTCTGCTGGCGTTGAGGAGTCAGGGGCGTTGGTAACAATAGGAAAAAATGAATATCGTGACCCTAATGTCAGGGCTACTACTCAGGAACTATACGATGGGTTGAATGCGTTTAGTCAGAATGCCTTTCCAAACGCCAAGTTTGATCTTGGAGCTATAAACAATCTTTTTAATCGTTTTTTTGCTGCTGGTTTTTATTATAAAACATTTATGGGCATTCCTCCTTTTGAATGGGGA
Organism: Pelagibacteraceae bacterium; assembly: GCA_002717485.1. Taxonomy (GTDB): domain Bacteria; phylum Pseudomonadota; class Alphaproteobacteria; order HIMB59. The sequence goes on from PBDW01000021.1 coordinate 24,173, forward strand.
AAGGGTACAAAAATATGGATGTTTTATGAAAATTTTATTCGAAAAGCCGCAGGTATGGGTTCTGCATCAAAAAAACCAGATCCTGATAAGTACGAGCATATGAATGATTATTGTGATGTTATTATAGTTGGATCTGGCCCAGCAGGCATTGCCGCTGCACTTGAAGCGGCGTCCAATAAGCTTGATGTTATACTTGTTGAGCAGGATAGTGATTTGGGAGGATCATACTTAAGTGAAGATAGTAAAAACCTTAAAAATAAAATATCTGATCTTAAAAATGCAGGAGTTAGAATATTGCTTAGAACAACAGTTTTTGGATTATATGATAGTGGGGTGGCAGGCTTATTGGAAAGAGTAAGTGATCATAAAGCCGTAAAATCGAAATACGAACCCAGACAACGTTTTTGGACTGTAAGGTCAAGGCATACTATAGTTGCCACGGGTGCGTTTGAAAGACATATAGCTTTTGGTAATAATGATTTACCCGGAATTATGAGTGCTAGCTCAGTTGATATATATCTAAACCGTTTTTCAATTTTAGCTGGTAAAAAAATAGTTGTTTGCACGAATAATGATTCAGCCTATTCCACAGCAATAAAATTAGCTAATTCAGGAGCTGAGGTTAAATTGATTGACGCACGATCAAGTGTCGGAAGTGTTCTGACAGAAAATGCTTTGAACAGCGGTGTTTTTGTTAAAATGAACGCTGCACCTTTTCAGGCAAGAGGTTATACTGAAATTAATAAAATAGATTTAGCAGAATCCGAGGGTAATAGATGGAATAATACTGGAAGTGAAGAATGTGATCTTCTTGCAATTTCAGGAGGGTGGTCACCTACTGTGCATCTGCTCTCTCATAGAGGAATACGACCAAAATGGAATGAAGAAAATGCATGTTTTGTAGCAGATGATCATAGCGAACCAATCACATTAGCAGGCTCGGCAGCTGGGTATTGGAATTCAGAAGATTGTATTAATTCCGGAAAATCTGCAGGTATTAAAGTTGCGCATTTGTTTGGAAAAGAAAAAAGCTCTTATTCATTGCCAAATATAGGAGGATGGAACAATCCTATTAAGCCAGTTTATGAGGTAAGGGTTTCTGGAAAACAAACTAAAAGTTTTATAGATTTTCAACACGATGTTACTTGTGATGATATTAGACTTGCTCACCGTGAAGGATTTGTATCAGTTGAGCATCTTAAGCGTTATACGACCCTTGGGATGGCAAATGATCAAGGTAAGATGGGCAATGTCATTGGCATTGCGCTTATGGCGGAAGCTTTAGGAAAAAAAATTTCTGAAGTAGGGACAACTACGTTTCGTCCTCCGTTCACTCCAGTTTCATTAGGCGCTCTTGCAGGGCGCAATACTTTTCAGCATTTCAGAGCGCTTAGAAGATCTCCCCTACATGATTGGAACCTTTCCCATGGAGCAGTGATGATTGAAGCTGGTCTTTGGCAGAGGCCATGGTATTTTCCTCAAAATAATGAAACTTTGTCAGATGCATACATCCGTGAAACTGCAACAACAAGAAAGTCAGTGGGTATATGCGATGTGACATCTCTTGGAAAAATAGCAATTCAAGGCCCTGATTCTACTGAATTGTTAAATCGTATTTATACAAATCCATTTGCAAAACTTCCGATAGGAAAAGCAAGATATGGAATTATGCTTAGAGATGATGGAATTGTTATGGATGACGGCACTTCCTGGAGGTTATCAGAAAATGAATACTTTATGACAACTTCTACTGCTCAGGCAGCAAGGGTTATAGCTTGGCTTGAAGAACTGCTCCAGATAAGATGGACTGACCTAAAGGTTCATGTCACATCAGTATCAGAGCAATGGTGCGGAATTTCAGTTGCTGGTCCAATGTCAAGAGAATGCATTTCAAAATGTTTAAAAAGTCCAGAAATTATCAGCAATGAAAACCTTCCTTTTATGGGAGTTGTTGAAACAAATTTAAAACAAGACATTCCTTGCAGAATAGCTAGAATTAGTTTTTCAGGCGAAATGGCATTTGAAATTTATGTACCCTCCGACTATGCAAACGAAATGATGGAAATGATCTGGATAGAAACAGAAAAGGTAGGGGGTTGTCTATATGGTTTGGAGGCATTGGGGGCTTTAAGAATTGAAAAGGGACATGTAACTGGCGCTGAACTTGATGGTCGCGTTACCATTGATGATGCTGGTCTGGGCAAAATGGCTTCAACAAAAAAATCATACATTGGAAGCGCAATGCGCACACGTGGAGTTCTTTCTGATGTAAACAGGGAACAATTAGTTGGTATATTTCCGAAAAACAAGAACGCAACATTTGATGCTGGTTCAATAATATGTAAACCTTCAGAGTTAAAAGGTTTTGGAGTTGGTAGAATAACATCAGTAACACATTCTCCTGAACTAGGTCATTGGATTGGTCTTGGATTTATTTCCGGGGGCTATAATTTATGGAAGGACAAAACAGTCATTGCCACCGATCCGGTAAGAAATAAAAATGTTGAGGTGGAGATCGTTATCCCACATATGTTTGACCCACAAGGAGAGAGAATGCATGGTTAATCGCGTTTCAGCTTTAGAAGGTCATTACAGAATAGGATCATTCAACAAGCAAGATGATAACAGTATATTAATATCTGAAATAAAAAATTTAAAACTTAATCAATTATCAGTCTGGTTCAAAACTCTTGAAAATACCAATGAAAAGGTTGAGGAATTTCTTGGAGAAAAAGGTTGTCCAAAATTTGGAAAATCCATTACAGTCAAAGATAGATCAGTATTTCGAATTGAGCCATTAAAATTCTGGTTTATAGGAGGGGATATGCCTCATATACCAGAAGATCAGGGCCATATTTTAGATCTTTCACATTCAAGAATACTGCTAAGCATTTCTGGGAAAAATAGTAGTAATTTTCTAAAAAGATTTTTACCTATTGATTTAAGAGAAAACTCATTTCCTATTAATTCTGTTGCCTCAACTAGCTTTCACCATGTCGGAGTGACAATATGCAGATATGATAATTATTTCGGACTCCTTATACCCAGAGCGTTCGCACTTTCACTTTGGCAAATACTAATCGAAAGCGCTGAACAGTTTGGTTACGAAATTAGTTAAAATCTGCTGTTAACGCAATTAAAAAGAGAAAACTCTTTTGAAAATATGAAATCTGTTGTAGTTTAATTAAATGGGATTGGTTACAGATATTTTTCTACCCCTTGCTCTCGCCTTCATTATGTTTTCCCTTGGTTTGGGATTAACAGGAAATGATTTTTTACGAGTTGCAAATCAACCTAGAGATTTTTTTCTAGGGGCCTTTTTGCAGATAATTATTTTGCCAATAGTTGCATTTTTGTTAGTAATGATTTGGCCAATCGAACCTGCTCTTGCTGTAGGAGTAATGTTGATAGCCGCCGCTCCTGGGGGTGCAACGTCAAATATTCTAACCTCTTTTGCAAAAGGTGATGTCGCGTTATCGATATCTCTGACCGCTATAATCAGTTTACTTTGTGTGTTTACAATTCCTTTAATAGTATTTTATTCCTTAGGATTTTTTATGGATACAAATACAACAAAGGAGTTTTCTCTTTTAGATGTTGCAAGAAATATGTTTTTAATTGTAACTGTTCCAGTTGTCTTAGGAATGTTGTTCAGAAAATTTGTGTCTAAATTAGCAACATCCTTTGAGCCAATGGCCAAAAAGATCTCCGCAGGACTTTTTGTTGTGGTGCTTCTTGGCGCCGTTGTTTCTGAGAGGGAAAATATTATAAGTTATTTTTCCCAGGCAGGCCTTGTAACTTTGGTTCTTAACATATTAATGATGATTATTGCTTTTTATGCAGCGCAATCTTTAGGTTCTGGAACTACTCAAAAACGTTGTATTACTATAGAGTGCGGTCTTCAAAATGGAACATTGGCTATAGTGGCAGCAACAACAATTTTTGGAGGAGGCGCGTACCTCATTCCAGCGGCAACATATAGTTTAATTATGTTCGCGACATCTCTAATTTTTGTTTATTTAGTTAGAAAGATTGAATAATTAAACAGCTTTCTTTGAATTATTAATTATTTTTTTTTGTCAAATTATGGTTCTAGAAAATTCAGTATGAATTATATATAAAATGAAACTTGCCACATTTTGTCATAAGAAGGAAAATAAGATTGCAAAAGTCATAGGCAAGTCTTTATTTCCACTTTCTGAAATAACACAGGATATTCCAAATGATATGAGAAAATTGATAAATCATTGGGATGATTACGTTAAAAAGATTAATACTTTCAAACTAGACGAATCTAAGAAAATTAAACTTAAAGATGTTAAACTTTGCGCGCCAATTGTTGGGCCTAAAAAAATATTTGCTATTGGTTTAAATTATTCAGATCATATTATAGAAATGGCAATTGATAAACCAAAACAACAATTGTGGTTTTCAAAGCAAATTAACACAATTAACGGCCCTTTTGATGTTGTGAAAATACCATCAGTTTCATCAAAAACTGATTATGAGGTTGAGTTGGTAGCGATCATAGGGCGGTTGGGCAAACACATAAAGCTTGATGAGGCACATAAATATGTATTTGGTTACTGCATAGGAAATGATGTATCAGTTAGAGATTGGCAGATGAAGACTTCTCAGTGGATGTTGGGAAAGTCATTTGATACACACGCCCCTTTAGGCCCTTTTATTACTACCAGTGATGAAATTGGAGACCCTCATCGCTTAGGAATTCGTTCATTTGTTAATGGAGAAATGCGTCAAAATTCAAACACCAGACATCTTATTTTTAATATATGGCAACAGATATCCTATCTAAGCAAGGTTGTTACACTTGAGCCTGGCGACCTTATTTTTACAGGAACTCCCGGAGGGGTTGGCTATGCGATGGATCCACCGAAATACATCAAAGATGGTGATATCGTGAGTTGTGAAATCGATGAAATTGGAAAAATAGAAAATCTCTTTAAGAACGAAGATTTAAAATAAGTTAAAAATATAAGACACTTTCATATTGGTTGCATAAGAATTTGTAGTAAAAAAGTTCTGTCAATTTCAAACCTATATTTTTTCAGTATGTTATGATTATGCCTAGGCTTTCTGTGATATTTACTAATTTAATTTATAATACTATAGTGTTACATCATTTGATAAATCAAAAGGAGAGGTGGCTGAGTGGTTGAAGGCGCGCGCTTGGAAAGCGTGTATTCAAAAACTAATTAATACTGTGGTTTGACGGTTATTAATTTTTCATCAATCCACGAGGTTATTCCATTTTTTGCATTATAAATAACATTATCAAATTTTTTTATTTCCATCATTTTGGCAATTATCGCAGTTCTTC
>PBDW01000022.1 GCA_002717485.1 Pelagibacteraceae bacterium
GATCCAAAAGTTATTGAATATTTTGAAAAAGGTATTCAAGCTATGCAACTTAAAAACTATCCTTTAGCAATAAGATTTTTTAATAATTTAATTGATATTGATCCTAATTTTGCTGAAGCATGGAACAAAAGAGCTACTGTTCATTTTATAATGGGTAATTTTGATCAATCGATGAAAGATATAAAGAGAACTCTTGATCTGGAACCTAGACATTTTGGAGCACTTGATGGCATGAGTCTTATTTTTATACATCAAAAAGAGTATGAACAAGCGATAGGAGTATATGATAAAATGCTAGAAATTTTTCCATATAGTATAAGTATAATTGAAAAAAAAGAGAGCATTCTATCTTTAATCACTCAATCTATATAGTAACAAGTTATTAAATTTGGTTCTAAAGAGCAGAATCAAACTGCCGGCTTATTCATTGCCAATGAATTACTCTACCACTGAGTTGCTGCGGCAACATGTTATTAATAGCAAAAACAATTATATTAACCATCTTTATAATAATAACTGTACCCATTTAATGCAGGAGCCCCACCCAAATGAGCATAAAGAATTTTAGAACCCTCACTAAAAAAATTTTTTTTTGCAAGATCAATTAAACCCTGCATTGATTTTCCTTCATAAACAGGATCAGTTATCATTCCTTCTGTTTTTGCTGCCAATCGAATTGCATAGTTAGTTTCTTCACTTGGCACTCCATATGAGGGGTAAGCATAATCTGGATTTATAATTATCTCATCATCACTGACTTCTCTGCCAAGCTCAACTAGTTTAGCTGTATTGGAAACAATTTGTTTAACTTGCAATCTTGTTTTTTCATAAGTTGCTGAAGCATCAATACCTATAACTCGGTTAGCTCTATTATCTGCTGCAAAACCTACAATCATTCCAGCCTGAGTTGATCCTGTTACAACACATACAATAATATAATCAAATTTAAATCCTAATTCTTTTTCTTGTTCTCTGACTTCTTCTGCAAAGCCTACATACCCTAGTCCTCCATATTTATGAACAGATGCTCCTGCAGGAATTCCATAAGGTTTTCCACCCTCATCTTTTACAGCTTGAATAGCATCTTCATAACTTTTTCTAATACCTATATCGAAACCATCATCGACTAGACGACTATCTGCCCCCATTAAACGAGTTAAAAGTATGTTACCAACTCGATCATATACTCCATCAAAATGAGGAACCCATTTTTCTTGAACAAGTCTGCATTTCATTCCTATTTTAGCTGCAGTTGCCGCAACCATTCTAGTATGGTTAGATTGAACTCCACCAATTGAAACTAAGGTATCAGCACCAGATTCAATTGCATCAGGAATAATATATTCAAGTTTTCTCAGTTTATTACCTCCAAAAGCTAAACCTGAATTACAATCATCTCTTTTTGCATAAATTTCTAAATTACCTTGTAATTCTTTGGAAAGTCTTGGTAAATACTCTATTGGAGTAACTCCAAATGTCAGCGGATATCGTTTGAATTTTTTTAGATTCATTACTAACTAAATATGATACTATGTATCTTTACCAATGGTTTGCAAGTATAAATTTTAAGCCAATAACTGCAAATTGTGGGAAAATTTTGGGAAATTATGCAAATGGTGCTGATACCGAGAATCGAACTTGGATCTGACCGTTACCAACGGCCTGTAATAACCATTATACTATATCAGCATTTTTTTATAAATTATTTTAATATTAAATTTATATCATTTTTTTCTATATTCCCAAGGAACTTTAAATTCACTATTCCATATTCCTTTTAGATTTTTTTTTGCAAGAGTTTCTTCTCTCACATATTTTATTGAGTAATATCTATAGGCTAAAGCCCATCCCTCTAATACCATATATGCATTAATGCTTACTTTGTTGATGAAACATTCTGCGATTTTGCGCTTATATTTATCAACATCTAAAACCTCACAACTAACTTTATTTTGATTTATTTTTTCTATAAGTTTTAATCTTGCAGATTTACCGCACTTCCATTTTTCATTATTTTTTGAACATATTTGCTCTATTTCAGGCGCATCTATTCCATAAAGACGAATTTTATCTTTTCCTATATGGATTGTGTCTCCATCTATCACTTTAGCTTGACCCACAATTACCTCTTTAGTAAGAGCGCTAAGATTATATACACAAAATAGAAAAACTAATAATCTAAAAATCAAGATTCTTTGTCCCATCAACTAATAGTTTGTAAATGTAATTAGCTTGAGATCTGTTAACATATATATCAACTTCAGGTAATTCATTATCTTTGTGATTGCGAACAATTAATATGGAAACTTTGATGAATAATGTCTGTGCAACCGATGATTCATTATACAATGCCTTATCTATGTCTAGTACAAGAAATTTTGAGAGAAGTTTAAATAATTTGCCTCCTGAAATTCTTATGATTGTTCTATTTTCAGTAACATCAGTTATACTACTTTCTTCGTTGTTATTAATATCTTGAAGTTTTAAAAATAAATCATTAATATTGTTATTATCGTAATCAGCAATTAACCATTCATTTGGGCCTAACCATATAGTTTTTATATTATTATTATAAGTTAAAGTATTTGGTTTTGTAGGAAGTGTTGATTGAAGGGCACCTTCATTAGTAGATAAAAACTTTTTATCATTAGGATCACCCCTGAGATTAATTTTTTTTACAAATGCTAATTCTTTAAACATAATCCCTGAATACTCCTTAATAAAACCATTATGTAGTTCTTGAATTGTATTTTCTCTATCAAGCATTACGCTGTAAGCCTATTATTAGAAGGATCAATAAAAACAGGATCAGTAATTTTAACTTCTATTGTTTTCTTTGGCATAGGAGCAAACAACTTACCGCCTTTTTTCTTTAAACCACCCCTAACTAATGCCAGAGCAATTGATCTTCCTAAATTTGGGGAATAATAGCTTGAAGTAATATGACCTACCATTGTCATTGGAAGAGCAGAAATTGATTCTACAAGCTGCGCGCCTTCTTCTAATATTTCATTTGGATCTTTTGTCAAAATGCCTACAAGCTGTTTACGGTCTTCTTTAATGGTATCGCTTCGGCTTAAGGCTCTTTTGCCAATAAAATCATATTTATTTTTACTTACTATCCAATTCATATCTAAATCAATAGGCGTTACCGAACCATCAGTTTCTTGTCCGACAATTATGAATCCCTTTTCCGCTCTCAGGACGTGCATAGCCTCAGTTCCATAAGGAGTAATGTTGTATTCCTTGCCAAGTTTAAAACATTTTTCCCATAAATCTTTTGCATAACTGGATGGTACATTTATTTCATAACACATCTCTCCTGTAAAACTAATTCTCATTATTCTGCAAACTATCCCGTCAGATTCAACTGCTTTAAAACTCATATGAGGAAAATTTTCTTTTGAAAAATCAAAATTAGGATAAAGTTTTTTCATTAAGTCATTTGCAAAAGGACCATTTAAACTTATAGTTGCAAATTGTTCAGTCACAGATGTCAGATAAACTTTGAGATCTGGCCACTCAGTTTGGAGCCAATCTTCTAGCTTGCTCATAACACTTGCCGCACCTCCAGTTGTTGTAGTCATAATATAATGGTTTTCGCTTATTCTAGTTGTGACTCCATCGTCTATTACCATCCCATCATCACCTAACATCAAACCGTAACGACACTTTTCAACGGCAAGTTTTGACCATGAGTTTGTATAGACGCGATTTAAAAATTCACTCGAATCTTTTCCTTTAATATCAATTTTACCTAGAGTTGAAGCATCTAAAATTCCAATACCTCTTCTGGTTGCTGCTACTTCTCGATTTACAGCCTGACTCATATCTTCATTATCTTTTGGGTAATACCAAGCTCTTTTCCACTGTCCTACATCTTCAAATTTAGCCCCATGATTTATATGCCATTGGTGCATCGGAGTCGTTCTTTCGACATCAAAAAATTCTTTTATATTTCTTCCGGCCATTGCTCCAAAGGATACAGGTGTATAAGGCAGCCTAAAAGTAGTAGTCCCTAATTCATTAATTGGAACACCAGATAAATCAGAAATAATTCCCTGAGCATTAATATTACTAATTTTTCCTTGATCTGTCGCCATTCCTGTAGTTGTATAACGTTTTATATGTTCAATTGATTTATAACCTTCTTGAAGAGCTAATTTTATATCCTTAGCAGTTACATCATTTTGAAAGTCAACAAACATTTTAGTTTTACTAAAGTTTTTATTTGTTGGAACAATCCAAATATGCTGCATTTTGTCTTGAAAAATTTTTTCAGTATTTTCTTTATATTTTTCATCTATTTTTTCTCCAAATCCATCTAATAATTTTTTCATTTTATCATAAGTCTCTTCAAGAATTTCGTCTAAATTAAATGTACCATTACAAGATCCAATTGATATTTCTTCTTGGAATGATTTATTAGGAATAAATGTGGCATCTGATTCTCTGTAAACTAATTTACCTCTAGATTGTGAGAATAGGTTTACATTAGGGGTCCAGCCTCCAGATACACAAAGTAAGTCACATAATATTTTTTCAGGATTACCTATTAATTTTTTAAAATTTCCATCTAATTTACTAATGAAGACTTTATTTATTCTTTTTCTTCCTTCAGTATTAATTATTGCACTGTTAAAAAAGATTTTTATTCCAAGTTCTTTTGCTTTTTTTACAAGATCGCCATCGCTTCCTTTACGAACATCCACTATTGCTTTTACTATTACATTTTTTAAATGAAAATCTAGCGCAGTTTTATATGCGCTATCATTATTAGTAAATATTACTATCTCCTTTCCTATTTTATTTGAATAATAATTTATATATTTTCTAGCACTATTGGCTAAAATTATTCCCGGTCTATCGTTATTGTTAAAAGTTAAGAATCTTTCAATTGATCCAGTTGCTAAAACTACTTTTTTTGCTCTTATTTTCCATATAACTTGTCTTAAATTTTTTTTATTTATTTTTTGTGATGCCAGCAGGTAATTTGAATGCATATATGCAAATACTGTAGTATTTTTTAAAATTTTTAAATTACTTGAATTATTTAATTTTTCTAATTTCTTAAATAATGGTGAATCTTTATCTGAATTTTGTTTTGATAAGTGTTCTCCTCCTAACTGAGAATTTTGTTCTATAAGGAGAATCTTCAAATTAGAATTTTTTGCTAATTTGGCTGCGTATAATCCACTTGCCCCACCTCCAATAATTAATAGGTCACAATGATAATGAAAATGTTCATATTTATCTGGATCATCGGCGGTAGGTGACTTTCCTAATCCCGCAGCTTTACGAATAAAAAACTCATATTTTTCCCAAAATTTTTTTGGCCACATAAAAGTTTTATAATAAAATCCTGCGGGTATAAATCTAGATAGTAAATCATTAATTGATCCAATGTCAAAATTTACATTTGGCCAATTATTTTGTGAAAAAGCTTTTAAACCTTCATACAGCTCTATCTCAGTTGCTCTTACATTTGGTTCTGTAATATTACCTGTTTCTAATTGGACTATTCCATTTGGCTCTTCACATCCAGCACTAATTACTCCTCTTGGTCTGTGGTATTTAAAACTTCTACCGATTACAAAAACACCATTTCTGATTAAAGCACTGGCTAAGGTATCCCCTTCAATTCCAGAATATTTTTTTCCATCAAAGGTAAAATAAATTTTTTTTGTCATCATTATTCTTTTTTGAATGAAGTTGAAATATTACCAGATCCAATCTCTGGCTCACCTGATGGAGTTTTGAGATCATTGCCTTCTATTTTTGGCGGCCTTTCTCCCATATTATAAATTTTTAAAATTTCATCGGTCGCTGTGTTTCTTGCAATATTAAACCAACGCCGACAACCATTTGAATGATTCCATCTTTCAAATTGTACTCCCTTTATATTTTTTCGCATAAAAAGGTAATCAGCCCATTCATCATCAGTTAAATCAGGCGGATTTTTAGGTCTAACAATGTGCGCCTCACCACCACAGCTAAATTCACTCTGTTCTCTTTCACCACAATATGGACATTTAATCAAAAACATAACAATTAATGAGCGACTGCTGCGGCACCATGCTCATCAACTAATTCACCACTTGAAAAACGATTTATTGTGAAAGGTGCGTTTAATTTATGTGGTTCATCATTAGCAATTGTATGAGCAAATACCCAGCCTGAACCTGGTGTTGCTTTAAATCCGCCGGTACCCCAACCACAATTAAAATATAATCCTTTAATATGGGTTTTGCTAACTATGGGGCTTGCATCAGGACATATGTCAACAATACCACCCCAATGTCTTAGCATTTTCATTCGTGAGAAAAGAGGAAATAATTCAACAACTGCATTTATAGTATCTTCAACAATGTTAAATCCACCACGTTGACTGTAAGATGTGTATCCATCAGTGCCGGCACCAATAACCAATTCTCCTTTATCTGACTGTGAAACATACGCGTGAATAGTATTTGACATTACTACGGTATCAATCACTGGTTTTACTGGTTCTGAAACTAGTGCTTGCAACGGTCTGCTTTCTAAAGGAAGCCGAATGCCAACCATATTTGCAATAACACTAGTATGACCGGCCGTTACAACTCCAACCCTTTTTGAATTTATTGATCCTTTTGTGCTCTCGATTCCAGTAACTTGTCCATTTTTTACATTTATATTTGTTACTTCACAATTTTGAATTATATCTACACCCATTGCATCTGCACCTCTAGCATAACCCCATGCAACCGCATCATGTCTTGCCGTGCCTGCACGTCGTTGCAAAGTGGCTCCCATAACAGGGTATCGAATATTTGGTGAGGTATTAATTATTGGGCAAAATTCTTTAACCTGTTCTCTATTTAACCATTCACAATCAATGTCATTTAGTCGATTAGCATGCCAACGTCTTTTTAATTCTCTTACATCATGAAGGTTATGAGCAACATTCATTACACCACGCTGAGAAAACATAACATTATAGTTTAATTCTTGGGACATTCCTTCCCATAATTTCAACGCATGTTCATACAAAGCAGCACTTTGATCCCATAAATAATTTGACCTAATAATGGTAGTATTTCTTCCAGTATTGCCTCCACCTATCCACCCTTTTTCAATTACCGCAATATTTGTTAATCCATGATTTTTTGCAAGATAGTAGGCTGTTGTTAAGCCATGTCCTCCACCACCTATTATGATTGCATCATATTCTTTTTTTGGCTCAGGAGAACGCCAGACTGGCTGCCAGTTTTCATGATAAGAAACAGCATTTCTAATTAATGAAAAAACAGAATATTTTTTTGGTTTTTTATGCATTTTATAGATAACTTTGGATCTATAACAGTTTTAGAAAAGACCTTCAATTTCTCCATCATCATTAACATAGATAGAATTTGCCGCAGGAATGCTTGGAAGTCCGGGCATAGTCATTATTTCTCCACACACAACCACAATAAATTCAGCACCACTACAGAGACGTACCTCTCTTATTGGGATACTGTGATTTGATGGGGCACCTTTTAAATTCGGATCAGTTGAAAAGCTGTATTGAGTTTTTGCTATACATATTGGAAAATTACCATAACCTTCTTTCTCAAATTGTTTTAATTGATCACGAATCTTACTATCAGCCACTATGTCATCAGCATTGTAAATATCTTTAACAATAGTTTTTATTTTTTCTATGAGTGAAATATTATCATCGTATAAAAATTTAAATGAATTTTTGTTTTCGACTAATTCAACAACTTTTTCTGCAAGATTAATAGTTCCATCACTACCTCTTGACCAGTGTTGACAAGGGACTGCTTCTACATCAATTTTTTTACATTCCTCTTCTAAAGCTTTCATTTCTTTTTCTGTATCATCAATAAAATGATTAATTGCGACAATTACAGGAAGTCCAAACCTTTTAATATTATTAATATGGCGATTTAAATTAGCAACACCTTTCCTAACAGCCTCTACATTCTCTTTTTTAAGTTCTTCTTTTTTTATGCCTCCGTGCATCTTTAATGCCCTAATAGTAGCTACAATTACAACTGCATCTGGATTTAATTTTGCTTTTCGACATTTAATATTTAGAAATTTTTCGGCTCCAAGATCTGCACCAAAACCTGCCTCGGTTACAACATAATCTGCTATTTTAAGGCTAGCTTTAGTTGCTATCACGCTATTACAACCGTGTGCAATATTTGCAAACGGTCCTCCATGGATAATTGCAGGGTTGTTTTCTAATGTTTGTACTAGGTTTGGCATTAATGCTTCCTTTAATAAAACAGTCATTGGTCCTTCAGCTTTTAGATCTTTAGCCAGGATTTGTTTTTTATTTCTTGTATAAGCTACTGTAATATTACCCAATCTCCTCTGGAGATCATTTAAATCTGTTGCGAGACAAAATATCGCCATTACTTCTGAAGCTACGGTAATATTAAAACCATCGGTTCTAGGATAACCATTAGCTATTCCGCCTAAATTTGCTGAGATCTCTCTAAGAGCTCTGTCATTTAAATCTAAACATCTTTTCCAAGTTACTCTCCTTAAATCAATTTCGAGTTTATTGCCCCAATAAATATGATTATCAATTAAAGAAGCTAATAAATTGTTTGCTGAAGTTATAGCGTGGAAATCACCTGTAAAATGTAAATTTATGTTTTCCATTGGAACTACTTGAGCATAACCACCTCCAGCAGCGCCCCCTTTCATCCCAAAGCTTGGTCCTAGGCTTGGCTCACGTAAACAAACAATACTTTTTTTACCTATTTTGTTTAATCCATCACTAAGACCAACAGAAGTTGTTGTCTTGCCTTCTCCCGCAGGAGTTGGTGTAATTGCAGTTACTAATATTAATTTAGATTTTTTTTCAGGTAAATTTTCTATATATTTTTGATCAATCTTACATATATGATGGCCAATAGAATACTGATATTGCTTTGGTATTTTTAAATCATCAGCAATTTCACCGATTGGTTTTTTATTAGCTTTTCTTGCTATATGAATATCAGATTGTTGTGCACACATTGAAATATTTTTCCTTCATATATTTATAGATAGTTTTTTCAATAACCGATACATAAAAAAACATTGGATAAAATTTAAAAATTAAAGCTATCAATCTTTATTTCTCCATCATTATTTATTGAAATATCATTGTTTATTAAGGCATTAACCCAGGATGAGGTTCTTTTCATTCCCCCAAATGGATAAAAGTGAATTTTTGATAATTTTGAGTAATTGTTTGATTTTTTATAATTTGATAGATCATTGATTATTTTATCAGGGGTATTTGTTGAGGCAATTTTGGAAATATTTAATGCCTGTTTTGATAAGAATTTTAATGAATTTCCTATTCCGCAAGATTTTGCAAAAGTTATCAAAGTCTTTAAATTCGCCGGTCCAGGTAAGCCTGCATGAATTTCAAGCTGATTGCCTAATTTGTTTAAATGCTTTTCCCACGTTATAAAACTTGATGCTTCAAAAAAGAATTGAGTTACTAAAAATAAATTTGCATTAGTATTTTTAGAAAAATTATTTTTATCTATTATTGCTTTATCAAGTTCATCATTATTTATATCAGGACTTCCTTCAGGATGACCGGCTAATCCAATGTCAGTAAATTGAAATTTTTCTGTTAGTCCAGTTCTTAAAACTTCTATACTTGAAGATATATTTCCTTTTTGAGAACTACTGCCTCCAATAATTAAAATTTTATTTACTCCTGAAATTTCTGATAAACTTCCGATATATTTTTCTAAATTATGAAAATTTTCAATTGTTCTTGCCGGTAAGTGAGGTATGGGCTCTAAACCTTCTTCTTTTATTTTTTTTGCAGTTTCTATTATATTTCTTGGATCCTCATCAGGTAAATATGTAATATATACCCATGTTTTTTTTGGTAATAAACTTTTTAATTCTTCAATTTTTTTATATACCTTTGGAGTTGTCTCAATAGTATAATCTTGCAATAAATCTTTTATGTTTGCTATATTTTCATTCATAATTTTAAATTTTTTTTCATAAAAAAATGAGAGAATGTTAATACTAAAAAACCAAATGACCAATTAATTACAAATAATCCCCAAAATAATGATTGAAATCCTCCTTCAAGTATATTTACAACAAACCATAAGGTTAAAAAAGGTAAAATAATCAATCTAAGTACATTTATATACATTGTATAAATTGCTTTTTTCATAGATTGAACGAGGGCGGATGTAATAAAAAAAATCGGATAAACTGGCCCCATTAAAGCAGCTATTTTAAGGTAATCGCTTCCAAATTTTATTACCTCAGCATTATCAGTAAATAATCCAACAATAAAATTTGAAGCAATTAATATAATAATTCCTCCAAAAACCATAAACCCACTTCCGAGATATATAGCCTTATAATAAGCTTCTCTTACCCTATCATAATTTTTTGCTCCAAAATTCTGTCCAGCAATAGATAGAACTGCAGTGTTAAGACCCAGAATTGGTAAAAGTAGAATCTGTTCAAATCTTATTGCTGTTCCATAGCCTGCAACTGCATATTCACCAAAAGTTCCAATAAAATATAAAAATATAAAAACACCTATACAAATTGTCATCATACCAATAGTAACAGGGAACGCTTGTTTAAAGAGATCAAGAAAATACTCTGACTTAGGAATAAAACATTTAAAATACAAATAATTTCGTAAATCTGTTTTTAAAACTTTATGAATTAGATAAAATGTTCCTATTAATTGAGATATAATTGTAGATAATGCTATTCCTGTAATACCCATTGCTGGAATAATTCCGTAACCAAAAATTAAAAGAGGATTTAATAATATGTTAAGGAAAAAACTAAAAATAAGTACATTTCTATAACTTTTTGTGTCCCCCTGTGCAGTCAACGATGAATTTACTGCAAATTGAATATAAATAACAATGGATCCAATAAAAATGATATCTAAATAATCTAGTGTTAAAATTATATTTTCATCGCTGCTTCCCATTAATTTTAGAAGTGGAACTGAAATGTTAAGACCAAGAAATGTTATAATAACTGCAACAAATATTGCAAATGTAATAGCTTGAGCTAAAAAGTACGAAGCTTTGTTTTTGTTTCCTTCACCAATATTGTTTGCCATCATTGCAGTTGAAGCAACACTTAAACCAATACCGGTAGCTACAATCATAAAATATAAAGGAAAAGATTTCGCTAATGCAGATAGTGATTCTGCAGAAATTTTGCCAGCAAAATAAGTATCGACAATATTGTACATAGTTTGAAAGAATGTGCCAACACTTGCTGGAATAGCGACTTTTTTAAAAAGAGTAAGTATTTTTTCTTTTGTTAAATCCATATTTTAATAAAATGTATTTCTTAAATATAGTAAAAAAAGTATAAAAAGCATTATGCAAAAAAATCAATTTACAATTGCCTCATTTTATAAATTTAAAAAAATCGCAAATCCACAAAAACTCCAAAACCTATTAAAGGAATTTTGTCAATTTAACAAATTAAAAGGAACCATATTGATAGCTCAAGAAGGTATAAATGCTAATGTATCAGGATTTGATACTTCAATTAAAAATTTTAAAAAGAAATTAATTGATTTGGGATTTACATCTTTAGAAATAAAACTTTCATATTATCCAATTATGCCTTTTAATCGCCTAAAAATTAAAATTAAAAAAGAAATTATTACTTTCTGCAATACAGAGCTTGATGTTGAAAAAAATACTGCTAAATTTGTTTCTCCAGAGAATTGGAATAAATTAATCCAAAAAAAGGATATTCATATTATAGATGTAAGAAATGACTATGAAAGCAAGATGGGTACATTTTCTAACTCAAAAAAAACAAACACTAAGAATTTTAATGAATTTAAGAGATATATAAAAGAAAATCTTACTAATTATAAATATGATAAAATAGCTATGTTTTGTACAGGAGGAATTCGTTGTGAAAAGGCATCTTCTTATATGCTAAAATTAGGGTTTAAAAATTTATATCAATTACAGGGAGGAATATTAAAATATTTAGAAACCGTTCAAAAAAGTAATTCAAATTGGAAGGGTGAATGTTTTATTTTTGATAATAGAGTATCTGTAAAGAATGAGATGAAAAAAGGTTCTTATGATTTGTGTCATGGCTGTCGTATGCCAATTAATAAAAAAGATAAATTATCCACCAAATTTGAAGAAGGGGTGACCTGTTCCTATTGTTATGGCAATTTAACCACAGAAAAAAAGAAGAAATTAAGAGAGCGCAACAGGCAAATAGGTATTGCAAAAAAAAGAGGACTTTATAATCCTTATATTCGTTATAGTACCTCTGATTACAAATAAGATCTTTATTTTTTTTAATAAAAATATATATGCTTATAAATAATTATGGCAAAAAAATCTTCTTATGCTTTAAAGCAAATGGTTCCTGAGGAAAAATCTACAGGAACAAAGTATATTGTTAGAAAACCTACTAAAGGTTTAAAGGCAACAGAAAAATTACGTTTAAAAAAATTCGATCCAGTTTTAAAAAAGCATGTGTGGTTTATAGAAAAAAAAATGCCACCACATAGCAAATAAAAATTTTTATTGTTTTCTTCTTCTGCTTTTATCAACAGCTTTCTGCAAATCTTCATAAGTACAAAGTCCAACATCCATAGGACTTTTACCCTCAGTTATTGCTTCCTTATAGGTTCCCTTCCTTATGGCATCTATTGTTGATTTTGTAGAACCAATAAGTTTAGCTATTTGTGAATCACTAAGCTCTTCACCATATTTTTTTAAAAGCCAGAAAATTGCAAATGGTTTTTCCTGCCTTAAAGCAACTGGAGTGTATCTTGTGCCATCGGTTTTAACCTTATGATCTGGCAGGTTGTTATTAAGTAGCTCAAGTTTTCTTTTGGGGTCACTTTCACATTTTTTTATTTCTTCATTTATTAATTGGCCGCTGTCTATTGGATTATGACCTTGAATACCAATTGCGACGTCGCCATCAGCAATTCCTTGCACCTCCAATAAGTGTAATTTACAAAATTCTGCTATTTGTTCAAAACTTAATGTGGTGTTATCTATAAGCCAAATTGCTGTAGCCTTTGGCATTAGTGGTCTTTTCATAATTTAAACCTCATAAATATATAGAATAGATTAGATTAATTAAAATATCTACTATTCTATTTTGATTTTATTCCTTGATATTTTCTTTTGAAACGAGCTACTTGACCTTCAGAATCAACGAGTTTTACTCCACCGCCTGTCCACGCAGGATGACTTTTTGGGTCAATCTCAAGTCTTAGCTTGTCGCCTTTTTTGCCCCATGTTGAATTAGTTTTAAATACGGTTCCGTCTGTCATAGTGACCTCAATTTCGTGATAATCTGGATGAATATTTTTTTTCATTTTATATTTTTATCGATCTTATAAACCAAATATAAATTAATACAAGTAAGCCAAATTATATAATTTTACAGTAAATCAACCAGATTATTATGAATTTTTGAGTTAGAGGCTAATATACTGTCTGATGATGTATTCCAATCCTCGCCATTTGCCTGCGTAATCTTGCCGCCTGCTTCCATAACAAGTAATATTCCTGAAGCAATATCCCATAAGTTTAAATTGTACTGCCAGAATGCATCAAATCTTCCTGACGCAACAAAAGCAAGATCAAGTGCTGCAGATCCCATGCACCTTAGCGTTGCATTTAAGTTTAAAATATTTTGTTGTTGGGAAAACGTACGCTCATTATTCTCATTATTTTTTTGACCAGTAGCTATTACACAATGATCAATTTTGTCTCTATTAGATACTCTTAGTCTAGTATTGTTTAACCAAGCTCCTTTTCCTTTACTTGACCAATAAAATTCTTCAGTAATTGGATTATAAATAATTCCATCTGTAATTTTGCCAAATGTTAATTTTGCAATAACTATAGAGAATTGTGGGATTCCATGAATAAAATTATTTGTTCCATCAATTGGATCAATAATAAAAGTATGATCTTTTTCACTGCCCTGAACTTCACCTGATTCTTCCATGATTAAACCGTATTCAGGGAAATGATATTGGAGCGTTTCTTTTATTATCTTTTCTGATTTAATATCTGAGTTTGTAACAAAATTACCTAGACTCTTTGACGAAACTTGTAGTTTTTCTAATTCTCCAAAATCTCTAATAAGATTTTTTCCCGCTTTTCTAGCAGCATTTTCCATAATATTAATTGTTGGAGATTGATGCAATGATGTCATAATTGTTTTGCTTTTTCTACGTATGATCCATCATTGGTATTAATGATTACTTTGTCACCTGCTGATATATGTGGAGGTACGCTAGCCTTAACATTGTTTTCAAGTATTGCTGGCTTAAATGAAGATGAAGCAGTTTGACCTTTTACCACAGATTCGGTTTCAATAACTTCTAAGCTTATTGTATCTGGTAACTTTATTGAAACTTGTTTTTCTTCGTAACTTTCAATTTTCACTAAGGAGTTTTCTTTTAGAAATTTTTTTTGAAGATCATTTATAATTTTATAGTCTAAAATTATTTGTTCATAGTTTTCATTATCCATAAAATGATACCCAAAATCATCATTATAAAGATATTGATATTCTCTTTCTTCAAGACGTATCTTTTCTATAGTTTCTGAAGTTCTAAATCTTTCATTAAGTTTTGTTCCTTCGGCGATGTCTTTTAATTCTACTTGAAGATAAGCGCCGCCCTTTCCTGGCTGAGTATGTTGTATTTTTACTGTTCTCCAAAGTTTTCCTTTATGGTTGATAATATTGCCAACCTTGATTTGATTGCAAGTTATTTTCATTTTTTATAAATTTCCATAATATCATTTAATAATTTTATTGCGTTTTCCTTTGGTCTTTGAAAACTATTTCTGCCTATTATAGATCCAAAACCACCTCCATGTTTAATCCCCCTTATTTCCTCAATTAGTTCATCATCATTTTTTGCATTTCCGCCAGAAAAAACAACAACACGTCTTCCGTTAAATGCGCATTTGATTATGTGACTTACCCTGTCTGAAATTTTCTCCGTTTTTATATTATTCTTTATAAAAGAATCTTTAGTCGCATCGGGCTCCAAATAATTTGAAGGAATCTTAACCTTAATGATATGTGCTCCGCAAAGTGCTGCCATATGTGCTGCATAACTTACCACATTGACAGCTGTTTCACCTTCCTTAGACATTCCACCTCTTGGATAAGACCATAAGACTGTTACTAGTCCTGACTCCTTTGCCTCTCTGAAAAGATCGCAAGCTTCTTCAATCATTTCAAATATTTTGTCACTACCAGGATAAATAGTAAATCCAACAGCTGCGCAACCTAATCTTAAAGCATCTTTTACACTTCCTGTTTTGGCTTGATCAGCAGATTTTGTTAGAGAATTTGAACTATTACATTTCAATATCAGGGGTATTTTATTCTTAAAAGTACCTATTCCAGATTCTAACATGCCAAGCGGAGCCGCATATGCCGATAGTTTTGCCTCAATAGCAAGATTAAAATGATAATGGGGATCATAAGAATCAGGATTAATAGCAAAACTTCTATCAGGACCATGTTCAAAGCCTTGGTCTACTGGAAGAATAACTAACTTTCCAGTTCCACCTAGATTTCCATGCATTAATATTTTATTAAAATTATTTAATGTTTCATAATTATCAGATTCGTATTTTTCTAGAATTGCCTTTACTTCTTTGCTGCTATCCATTTTTTCCTTCCTTAAAGTTTATCAATATTCTATTTGTATAATTTTTACAATTTTTAATTTGCCTCATATCTATAATTTTAACTAATGGATTTAGTGTAGTTTTAGACTGATTGCTAATATCTTTAATATTTTTTTGTATAATTTGATTAGCGTTAAAATTGATATAAAAGAAACCTTTTTTAATACAATTAATAACCAATGCAGGATTATTTCTGCAATCTATAAGGACTTTATAATCATTATTATTAAATTCCTCTAATAATAATTTATTGATTTCTGCAATCCATATTATTCCTATATTTTTAACAATATAATACTTAAATCCTATGAATGGTATGATTGAAAATTTTTTAGCAGTATAAATTACGTCTCTTGCTTGATAGTAACTATTAACATAAAATGCAATTTTTTTATTCTTAGTTTTATTCAATTAAACGTATTTTCCAATATCAATAGCAGTGCTAATCATTCTATTAGAAAATCCCCATTCGTTATCATACCAGGATAATATTCTGCAAAAATTTGAATTAATTACCTGTGTTTGAGTTAGGTCAAATATTGAACTATGAGAATTATGATTGAAATCTTTAGAGACCAGGGGAAGTTTATTTGTTGTTAAAATACCTTTCATTTCTTTTGTTTTTGATGCTTTTAAAATAATATTATTAATCTCTTCGGTAGAAGTTTTTTTCTTTGATGTAAATGTGAAATCAATCAAAGAAACATTTGAAGTTGGAACCCTTATTGCAGTTCCATCTAGTTTTCCTGCTAAGCTTGGAACGACAATTCCTATTGCTTTTGCTGCACCTGTAGAAGTTGGTATTAGCGATTCAGATGCTGTTCTAGCCCTTCTTAAATCTGAGTGTAATGTATCAACTACTTTTTGATCGCCAGTAAAACTGTGAATAGTAGTCATATATCCTGAAATTATTCCTAATGAATTATTTAAAATCATAGCAACTGGTGCCAAACAATTTGTAGTACACGATCCATTTGAAACAACTTGGTGATTCTTTTTTAAAATTTTATTATTTACACCTTGAACAATTGTCGCATCAGCATTTACTGCTGGTGCAGAAATTATCACTTTTTTTGCTCCTGCCTTAATGTGTTTCAAAGCTTTTTCTTTTGAAGTAAATAAGCCTGTGCACTCTAAAACAACATCAACTCCTAATTTTTTCCATGGAAGATTTTCAGGCATTCTTTCACTTAAGATTTTAATTTGTTTGCTACCAATAACGAATCCATTTTTGTTTGTTTTAATTTTAATATTTAGAGCTCCGTGAGTTGAGTCAAAATTTAAAAGATGCGCATTTGATTCTATAGAACCTAAGTCATTGATCGCTATTACCTCTAAATTTTTAGGTTTTTTTTCTAGAAATGCTCTAAATATTAATCTGCCAATTCTCCCAAAACCATTAATTCCAATTTTTATTGTCATTTTCTATTTTTTATATTTTTTAAAATTTTATTAAATAAATTTTTTGAAGTTATTCCAAAATGATTATACAATTTAGTATAAGGGGCACTTGCACCAAAACTATTCATTCCTATAAAATTTCCCTTTTTTATATAATTTGTCCAACCCATTTCAGAACCAGCTTCAATACCAAAACATTCTTTATTTCCAATGATTTTATTTTTGTAGTTTTGACTTTGCCCTTCAAACAATTCCCAGCAAACCATAGAAACTACTCTAGCATTAATATTCTTTTCTGCGAGCATATTTGATGTATCCAATGCAATTGAAACCTCCGAACCTGTTGAAATTATAGTTACATCATATTTTTTTGAATTCTTGATAATATATGCACCTTTACTTACCAAATTTGTTTTTGATTTTTTTCTTCTGGATAATTTTAATTTTTGCCTTGTGAGCACTAAAACTGAGGGGTTACTTTTTGATAAAATTGCACATTCCCAGGCTTCTGCAGTTTCAACTATATCCGCCGGTCTATATACATTTAAATTTGGAATTGCCCTTAACGAGGCTAGATGTTCTATTGGTTGATGAGTAGGACCATCCTCACCAAGCCCTATTGAATCGTGAGTCATAACAAATATTACATTAAGTTTCATTAGAGCTGCAAGACGAATAGATGGCCTACAATAATCTGTAAAAACTAAAAAAGTTCCTCCATATGGTATTATACCCTTATGAAGAGCTATACCATTCATTATTCCTGCCATAGCGTGTTCTCTAACTCCGAAATATATATAATTCCCTTTATAATTATTTTTTGTAACCGCAGTCATTTTTGAAGTCTTTGTGTTATTAGATCCTGTTAGATCAGCAGAGCCGCCAATTAAATTAAGATTTTGATTAAACAATAAATTTAAAACTTCTTCGCTAGCATTACGCGTAGCACATTCTGTGTTGTGCTTAATGTGTTTATTTTTGAAATTTAATATTTTTTTATTAATTTCTTTTTTTGGTAGAATTTGATTAATTAATCTTAAGAATTTATCTTTCTTTTTTGATTTTTCTAGATTTATTTTCCACTTATTTTTAATATTTATATTTTTTGCACTAAAGTTTTCCCATTCAGACTTAATTTTTTTTGGAATAACAAAAGGCTTGTGATGCCAATTCAATCTTTTTCTTGTAAGTTCTATTTCATCTTCGCCTAATGGCGATCCATGTGAAGACGCTTTATTTTCTTTATTTGGTGATCCAAACCCAATTTTGGTTTTGCAGCATATTAAAGTGGGGGTATTAATTTTTTTAGCTTCTTTAATCGCATTTTTTATTTCTGTGTAATTATGACCATTTATTTTTATTGTTGACCAACCTTGGGCTTTAAATCTTTTCATATGGTTATCTGAAGTTGATAGGCTTGTCGGACCATCTATTGATATTCCATTATCATCAAAAAAAACAATTAATTTGTTAAGTTTTAAATGACCCGCTAAACTTGCTGATTCATGGCTTAATCCTTCCATTAAACATCCGTCACCAGCAAACACATATGTATAATGGTTTACTAAATTATTACCAAAATTTGCATTAAGAATTTTTTCACATAAAGCCATACCTACTGCATTAGACAATCCCTGTGCTAGTGGTCCAGTGGTTGTTTCAATCCCCTTTGAAAGATCATATTCAGGGTGACCTGCAGTTATAGAGTTGAGTTGGCGAAAATTTTTTAATTCATTAATGGTTAGCCCCTTATAACCTAATAGGTGCAGGCAAGAATAGAGCAGCATTGATCCGTGTCCGTTAGAAAGAATAAAACGATCACGATCTGGCCAAAAAGGATCTTTGGGATCAAATTTCATAAAATCTTTAAATAAAACCGTAGCAATATCTGCCATTCCCATTGGCATTCCAGGATGTCCAGATTTAGCTTTTTGCACTGCATCCATAGACAAAAATCTTATAGAATTTGCAAGATCATTTAATGAAGGAGAATTACTATTCAATATAAACCTAATTATAACTAGATTCGAAGATTACACTAGATTTTATTCTCATTAAAGTGACTTTTTTGTAAAAAAATTTATAATTAATATATGGAAAAAATAAAGTTGATTTTAAAGAAAATCAAACGGAATTTAGATGAATTAGATGAAAAAATTGATGAAAAACTAGTTTCAATGAACTCTGAAAAAGAGATAAGTGCTCAATTATTAAGCAAAGATGACCTAAACGAGATAAGTAAAAACTTAGATGAACTAGATAAAATAATTAAGAAAATAGATGAAAATAGTTAAAATAAACTTTCTAGGAAAAAATTATGAAATTAAATGTGGCGACGATGAGGAGCAAAAAATTAGAATCCTAGAGGCAAGACTAAACGATAAGGTTAATAAAGATATAAATAAAAAAAATAATTTTACTGATACTCACCGCTTGTTGTTAATCTCTCTTTCATTAGAGGATCAGATAAACGAATTACTTAAAAAAGAAAAAATTATTCTTTCAAAATTTGAAAGTGAAAAAATAAAAAATGAAGATTTATCAAATCAAATTAGTTACGAAAACTCTGATTTTGTAAAAGACTTAGATAACATATCAATAAAAATAAATAATATTTTAAGTAAGATTGAGAATTTTAATAAAAAATGATTTGCTATGTTAAAAGTTGAACAAAGAGTGCTGGCCGCAAAAAAAAGAAAAGAAATTTTTGAACTAAATAGATTGGCAAATAAAAAACTTTTTAATATTCTAAAGGAGAGTGATTTATTTTTAGAGTCAAAGATAATAGCTAGTTACTCTTCAATTAGAGATGAAATTCAGACTGAAGATTTAAATAGAAATATAATTAGTTCAGGAAAAACACTTTGCTTGCCATCAATCGAACAAAATAATAATTATTTACTTTTTAGAATTTTTAACGATAAAACTTTAATGAAAACTGGTAAATTCGACATTAAGCATCCTGATAGAGATTCAAAATGTACTACGCCAGATTTGCTTTTAGTGCCCTGCTTGTGTTTTGATCAATTTGGTCATCGGATTGGTTATGGCGGAGGATACTATGATAGAACTTTAAAAAAATTAAAATTATCTTCTTCAAAATTTAAATCTGTAATTGTTGCATTTAACTCCCAAGAAATTGATAAAATAAAAATTGAAGATAATGATCAAAAAATAGATTATATATTGACTGAAGATAAATTGAGAAAATCTAAATTATTATGAAAATTATTTTTATAGGCGATATTGTTGGAAGATCGGGAAGAGATGCTCTGGCAAAATATATACCACTAATAAAGAATGACTTTGAGCCTGATGCGATAATTGTTAATTCAGAAAATGCAGCTGCTGGCTACGGTTTGACAAAAAAAATTGCTGAAGAGATTTTTTCTCTAGGGGTAGATGTAATTACTCTTGGAAATCATGCTTGGGATCAAAGAGAGATGCTATCATACATTGAAGAGAAAAATAATATTATAAGACCCGCTAATTACCCTAAAACTGTTCCAGGAAAGGGTGAAATTAATATACAATTAAAGAATGGTAAAAATATTTTAGTTATACAAATTATGCTTCGTTTATTTATGAACATGGCATTAGATGATCCTTTTTCCTGTGCTGACAAAATATTACAAAGTAATAGTCTTGGTAAATCTACAAATGCAATCTTAATAGATATGCACGGTGAAGCATCTTCAGAAAAACAATCCTTTGGACACTTTGTTGATGGAAGAGTAACTGCAGTTCTGGGAACTCACACTCATATTCCAACAGCCGATGGAAGAATTTTATCAAATAAAACCGCTTACCAGACTGATGTCGGTATGACAGGTGACTATAATTCTGTAATAGGTTTTCAAAAAGAAGGGCCGGTTTATCAATTTGTTCATGGTTATAGGCAGGAAGGTCGCTTTAAGGTTGCCGAAAAAGAGGCAATACTCTGTGGAACATTTGTTGAAAGCGACGACGAAACAGGTTTAGCAAAAAAAATTGTGATGATACATTATGGCAACAAACCTAGCTTTTATGGTAATTTACCATAACTTAGACACAAACTAATATTAGTACTTTACTAATAACGAGCTTAATAAATATATAAATTTGATCAATGGCAGGTCATTCAAAATTTAAAAATATTATGCACAGAAAAGGTGCCCAGGATCGTGTGCGCGCAAAACTATTCTCAAAACTTGGTAGAGAAATTTCAGTTGCGGTTAAAATTGGTGGATCTGAAATAGATAAAAATATCAGATTAAGATCTGCTGTTAGTGCAGCAAAATCTTCTAATATGCCAAAAGAAAACATTTCTAGGGCAATCAGCAAAGGACTTGGTAATGATCCAGATTCAAACTATGAAGAAGTAAGGTATGAAGGTTATGGACCAGCAGGTACGGCAATAATTGTTGAGGGGCTAACTAATAACAAAAATAGAACAGCATCAGAAATAAGAACAACTTTTAGTAAAAATGGAGGTTCTTTAGGAGAGAATGGAAGTGTAAGTTATAATTTTAGAAAATTTGGCAATATTACTTTTAGTAAGTCAAATATAAATGAAGATGAAGTGATTAATTTTTCAATAGAAAATGGCTTGGAAGATTTTGATATTGATGATCAAAATTTTTCAATTTTTTGTGAGGTCAGTGATTTTCATAAAATTATTAATAAATTTGTAGATAAATTTAAGGAACCGGACAGTACTCAATTAGTTTGGAGGAGTGAGAATAGTGTATTTTTAGAATTAGATAGTGCCCAAAAAAATATTAAACTGATAAATGATCTTGAAGAGAACGATGACGTACAGAATGTTTTTTCGAATTTTGAGGTTGATGAAAGCGTAATTAAAAAATTAATAACATAGAAAGGAATATAAAGTGACAGCTAGAAGAACGTGGAAAAAGAGGGAAAGTGACGTGGCTAGTTTTTTTAAAGGAACGAGAACCCCGCTTAGCGGGGGCAATTCTAAAGTTACTAGGGCAGATGTGATACATGATCAACTTTTCATAGAATGTAAATTAAAGAAAAAACACACAGTAGTTACGCTTTGGGACAGCACAGCTGATCTTGCGAAGACAGAAGGCAAAACGCCAGTTGTTGCATTGTGTGAAAAAAATAGACCAGGGTTTTGGCTTATGGTTCATAGTGATGATTTAGAAAAATTAATAGGTGAATTTAATGGAAAATAACATAGTTGAAGCAGTAGAAGTAGTGAACAGTGGAGTGGATTTTTCCTTAATGGCGCTTTTTCTTAGGGCAGATCTGGTTGTAAAATCGGTAATAATAATATTAGTTTTATCTTCAGTATGGTCATGGACAGTAATTTTCTCAAAAATTTTAAGAGTCAAAAAGTTAAAAATTCAATCTGCTGAATTTGAAGAATTATTTTGGTCTGGCAACTCTTTAGAAGATCTTTACGAAACAGTTCAAGAAGGTTCAGAGGATCCTAAAGTGAATATTTTTTGTGCAGGTATGGAAGAATGGAAAAAATCAAAGAAAAAAATCAGAATGACCCAAGTTAGCTCTATAAATTCTTTAAAGGATAGAATGACCAGAGCTATGAATTCAAGTTTTAGTAGAGAAATGGAAGCGATAGAAAAAAATTTAACTTTTCTTGCCACCGCAGGTTCAACAGCTCCTTTTGTGGGTCTTTTTGGAACTGTTTGGGGAATAATGAATAGTTTTCAATCGATTGCAATTGCACAAAATACAAATTTAGCTGTTGTGGCTCCCGGCATTGCTGAGGCTTTGTTTGCAACTGCTCTTGGTTTGTTTGTCGCCATCCCTTCAGTTGTTGCGTATAATCAAATTTCAAGTGATATAAATAAATTTTCTTTATCTCTTGAGGATTTTATAAATGAATTCATAACAATTTTCTTCAGACAAATTGAGCAAGGTCAAAGCTAGGAAAAAATTATGTTAGTAAATAATATAAAAGGAAGAAAAAATCGCCAACCAATGAGTGAAATTAATGTCACACCGTTTGTTGATGTTATGTTAGTTTTGTTGATAGTCTTTATGGTTACAGCACCACTATTAACCGTCGGTATTCCAGTTGACTTGCCTAAGGTCAAAGCGAATGCACTTACTGATCAAAAAGATCCACTTGAAATAACAATTAAATTAGATGGAAAGGTTTATCTTGGCGAAAGTGAAACAAAAATAGAAAATCTTATTACAAAGTTAGAGGCTGTCACCGAACAAAATTATGAAACAAGAATATACATAAGAGGAGATAGAGTTATTGCATATGGTAGAATTATGGAAATCATGTCAATTGTTAATTCTGCAGGATATACAAGAGTAGCTTTAGTTACAGAAAATTCTAATAAGATATAAATTATTAATAGAAATAAGTCTTGTATGAGCTTAAATTTAATAAATAGAATAGATTACTCAAGTTTATTATCTGGTGCAATTGTTGAAAGAAATACAGATAGAATTGGTTTTTATATTTCATCTATTTTTCATTTATTTGTTATATTTATTGCTTTAGGAATGCCAACTTGTTTTGGTCCAACAGAAATTAGCGTTCCAAATATAATACCCATAGAAATATTAACAGTTGATGATGTTACGAGAATTCCAGAAAAAACTGAAGATGTTAATAAATTAGATGAAGCTCAGCCTAAAAAAGTAGAAGAAAAAAAATTTTCAGCTGCTGAGCAAAATGAAATTATAAAAATTCAGGAAGAAACGGAAAAATTTGAGGAAGTAGAAATTGAAAAACCAGAATTGATTATTGAGCCACCTAAGGATCCTGAAATAGTTAAGGATGATATTGTGCAGAAAGATCAAATTATTGAAAATAATGAAAAATATGAAACCCTTCCTTCTAAAGACATAAAACCAAAATTAAAACCAAAGCCCGAACCTAAAACCTCTTCAGTGACAGAAAGAGACATATCTGTTAAAATTAAAAAAAAGCCAAAACCAAAATTTAAAGATATATTGTCATCGGTAATAAAGGACATTAGAAATGATGATATCCAGCCAGTTCAAGAAGATGATAAAAACAAAGAAAAGGTTGAAGACGATGAAACCGGAGAAGATATTTCAGATAAAGATGTTAACAACTTTACAATTAGTGAAATTGACCTTCTTAAACAACAACTATACGGATGTTGGACCGTTCCTGCGGGTGCAAAAGGAGCAAAAGACATGGTAGTGAAGGTTCGTGTTTGGGTAAATCCAGACCGTACAGTTAATAAGGCTCGCATTCTTGACACAAATAAGATGCAAAATGACCCATATTTTAGAAGTGTAGCTGAAAGTGCGCTCAGAGCTGTATTAAATCCAGCTTGCAGTCCTCTAAAGCTCCCTGCTGAAAAGTATGACGTTTGGAAAAAATTTATATTTAAGTTTGAATTAGGCTGGATGTTAGGTAATTAATATATGTAATTTAAAAATATGAAAAAAATAAAAATATTATTCTTTGCTATTCTATTATTATTTAATTCCAATTCTTTAATTTCAGAAGAATTAGAGATTGGTATTTCTCAAGGAAGTGTTAAGCCAACACCAATAGCAATAACAGAATTTTATAGTAACAATTTAAATGCGGTTAAGGTTGGAAGAGATATTTCTGAAGTTATCTCTAATAACTTAGAAAGATCAGGCTTGTTTATACCTCTAATCAAAGAATCATTTATTCAAAATAATGAATCATTAAATAAACAGCCTAGATTTGAGGATTGGAAAATAATAAAGGCACAACATTTACTGTCTGGAAATGTAAATATAGATGGAAATGATTTTATAGTTAAATTTAAACTTTTTGATGTTTACGCAGGAAAAATGATTGTCGAAGGAGGTTACAGGGTTGGAAAAAATGGTAATGATTGGAGAAGAGTCTCACATATAATTAGTGATGAAATATTTGAAAGAATTACAGGTGAAGGAGGATATTTCGATACCAGAATAGTTTATGTTGCTGAAAGTGGTCCTGCAGGAAAAAAACAAAAAAGATTAGCAATTATGGATCAAGATCAGGCAAATCACTTATTTTTGACTGATGGATCATATATGGTTTTAACACCAAGGTTTTCTCCTACATCTCAAAAAATTACATATATGTCATATATAAACAACGAACCAAGGGTTTATCTTTATGATATTGAAAAAGGTCAATCAGAAATTGTTGGAGATTTCCCAGGTATGACATTTGCACCAAGATTTTCTCCAGATGGTAAAAAAATAGTTATGTCATACACAGATTCCTCAATTGGAAATTCTGAGATATATGTAATGGATTTAATGACTAGAATGGATGAAAGAATAACTAATAATCCAGGTATTGATGTTTCACCTAGTTTTTCTCCTGACGGAAAAAAAATTGTATTTAATTCAAATAGAGGCACCAGACAACATTTGTATGTAATGGACGTAAATGGAAAGAATGTTAAAAGAATAAGCAAAGGGGCAGGTAGTTATTTTACACCTGTCTGGTCTCCTAGATCAGACTTAATCGCATTTACAAAAGTTGAAGGTGGACAGTTTTACATCGGTGTTATGGAGACTGATGGTAAAAATGAAAGAATGATCTCTAAAGCATTTCATGTGGAAGGTCCAACATGGTCGCCAAATGGAAGGTACTTAATGTACTACAAGCAGTCTCAAACTTTTACTGATAGTGAAGGGAACGTAAAATCTGGAGGTGAAAGTCGCTTGTTTATGATTGATATAACTGGATACAATGAAAGAGAAGTAATAACTCCCCTTGAAGGTTCTGATCCAGCATGGTCTCCTTTGTTGCAGTAATTTTCTTGAAAACTCTCAGTTTTATATAAAAATAGCTTGGAATATGTGTTTTCTTAATTGAAATTGAAGAATTATTGGTTAAATTCTTATTGTTAATTAGCGAATTACGAGATAAATAAAGTTTATAAAGATTTTTTTGCGCAAAAAAAAGATAATAAGGGAGTCAAAATGTTATTAAGAATTTTAAGTACAGTGTTTATGTTGTTTTTTATAGCTGCTTGTGGATCAACACCAAAAGACACTGCTTCGAGTTCAGACGCGGGGACGATCACAGAAACATCATCTGTGAGCGGAGGTGTAGCTGGTGGAACTCAAGATGATTTAGTTATTAATGTAGGTGATAGAGTTTTCTTTGGATATGACAGTCATGATTTATCAAGTGATGCACAAGAACAACTTCAAGTTCAAGCATCGTGGATGAAACAATATTCTGAAGTTTCATTAACAGTTGAAGGTCACTGTGATGAAAGAGGAACAAGAGAATATAACATTGCATTAGGTGAAAGAAGAGCACAAGCAATGAAAAACTATTTAATTGGACTTGGCGTGGAGGCTGGAAGGCTTTCAACAATAAGCTACGGCAAAGAAAGACCAGCAGTTTTAGGCTCTAACGATGCTGCTTATGCACAAAATAGAAGAGCGGTAGCTGTAGTAAATTAAAACGCAGATCCTTTTATCTTTTTGGGGCGTCACCTTATAAATCATAATTGATTTAAAAATGGTGGCGCCTTATTTGTGTCTAAAATTTCGTTTAAATTAATATCCAATGAGAATTTTTATTAAATATAAATTACAAACAATCCTGTTTGTTTTTTTTGCATATATAACTTTAGGTAGTATTGCTAAAGCTGAAAATATTGAGAATGTTTTGCAATCTTTAGAAAGATTAGAAAAGAATGTAATTGATCTGCAAAAAAGAGTTTACAGTGGTGACAATAACTTTGAAATAACTGCTGATAATAATTTAGATGGTAATTTTGCAGCTTTCGATATGCGCATAAGAGATCTTGAAAATGAGATTAAATATCTTAATACTTATGTTGAAGAATATATAATTAGAATAGATGAACTTAATGAAAAATTAAATGATTTACTTCTTCAACAATCGCAAAATCTTATAAATAATAATATTGAAAAAAATAATTTAGAGAGCCAGTCTGAAACAGAGAATCAAGATCAATCCTTGGGAACGTTGTCTATTACAAATGAAAGTTCAACTGAACAATCAGTTGAATTGCAAGAAGTCAAAGATAAATTATTACCCGACGTAAGTCCTGAAGAGCAATTTCAGTATGCTTTTGATTTTTTAAGAGCTCAACAGCTTGATGAGGCAAAGATAGCTTTAAAAGAATTTATCAATATTAATAATGATCATTCTTTAGCAGGATCAGCAAATTACTGGTTGGGTGAGATTATATTTTTAGAAGGTAGTTACAAAGAAGCCGCTTTAGTTTTTGCAGAAGGTTATCAAAAGTACCCTGACAGCGTTAAAGTTCCTGAAATGCTTTTAAGATTGGGTGTTTCACTTTCAAAAATTAATAAAGAAAATCAAGCTTGCATTACTTTAAATGAATTAATAGCTAAATATCCAGAATCACGTCTTGTACCTAAGGCAAAAATAGAACTGTCTAATCTTAGTTGTACTTAAGATTTTTTATTAAATAAATGCTTTTAAATTATAATAATTTTACAACTGAAATAAATAAGATTGGTTTTTTTGAAAATAAAGCAAAAATTGCCGTAGGGGTGTCAGGCGGACCGGATAGTATAGTTTTAGCATTTCTATTATCTAAATTTGCAAAAATAAAAGGCTATACAGTAATTGCACTAATTGTTAATCATAATTTAAGATTGGAATCCTCCCAAGAAGCAAAAGAAGTTTCTGACTATTTAACCAGAAATAAAATAAATAATAAGGTTTTATCCTGGAGAAGAAAAAAAAATAAAAAAGCTAGTCAGGAGAAAGCGAGAAATGCAAGATTTGAAATATTGCATAATTATTGCAAAAATAACAACATTATTCATTTATTCTTGGGTCACCATTTTGATGATAATTTAGAAACATTTATATTAAGAAAAATTGCAGGCAGTGATATTGAGGGCCTAAATTCAATGAATTCTGAAGCAATATTTGAAAAGGTTAGGATTTTAAGGCCTATGTTAAACTGCACAAAGGAAAGTATTATAAGATTTGCAAAAAAAAATAATTTACAATGGATTAAAGATCCCAGTAATGAGAATATGAGTTATTCTCGTTCTAAGATTAGATATGAGATAGAAAACACTTTAAAATTTAAAAAAATTGCAAAGAAAGATTTTGAAAACAAAAAATTAATTTATATTGATTATTTATCAATGATAAATAGACATTTATCATACTTAATAACAAAAATTACCAATAATAAAGTAGAGATAAACAAAAACTATTTTTGCAAGTTGCCGAAAGGTGTAGCTATTAAAATTCTCGTTATATTAACAAAATATGTACATAATAATTCAATTAGGATAAAGAATCGGAAAATTGACCTCATAAATACTGGCTTATCAAAGAAAAATAGCAATTTTAGGACTCACAGCACAATTTTTGCCAGTATTTCCAACAAAATTGATATTTATCCTATAAAATAAATTATTAAAGTTATATTGTGTTTTGATAAATA
Source organism: Pelagibacteraceae bacterium (assembly GCA_002717485.1). Classification (GTDB taxonomy): domain Bacteria; phylum Pseudomonadota; class Alphaproteobacteria; order HIMB59. The sequence goes on from PBDW01000022.1 coordinate 28,529, forward strand.
ATTATTATTTAATATAGACATAATGAGGTAACGTTGGGTAATTTTGGAAAAAATATAGCTTTATGGGTAATAATAGGCCTTCTATTAATATCATTATTTAATCTATTCCAAGGATCAGTTCGAGAAAACTCTCAAACTAAGATTTCCTTTTCAGATTTTATGGCACAGGTTGATTCAGGAAATGTTAGCGAAGTTAATATACAGGGAAATAATGTTGAAGGATTCTTTTCTGACGGAAGATCCTTTAATACCTATGCACCAAATTATCCAGATTTAGTTGATAAATTAAATTCAGAAGGTGTAAAGATTTCTGCAGAACCAGTCAGCACCGGTATGCACCCTTTGTTAAGTATCTTTGTTTCATGGTTTCCAATGTTGCTTTTAATAGGGGTATGGATTTTCTTTATGAGACAAATGCAATCAGGTGGAGGAAAGGCTATGGGTTTTGGCAAATCTAAGGCAAAGCTATTAGCAGAAAAAATTGGTAAAGTGACATTTAAAGATGTTGCCGGTATTGATGAAGCAAAACAAGAATTGGAAGAAGTTGTAGAATTCTTAAGGGATCCACAAAGATTCTCAAAACTTGGAGGTAAAATACCTAAGGGCGCGCTACTAGTTGGCCCTCCTGGAACAGGAAAAACCCTTCTTGCAAGGGCTATAGCAGGTGAGGCTCAGGTTCCATTTTTTTCTATATCAGGATCTGACTTTGTAGAAATGTTTGTTGGCGTGGGAGCCAGCAGAGTTAGAGATATGTTTGAGCAAGGAAAGAAAAATGCTCCGTGTATAATTTTTATCGATGAAATTGATGCAGTTGGAAGACATAGAGGGGCAGGTTTAGGAGGCGGAAATGATGAAAGAGAACAAACTTTAAATCAACTTTTGGTAGAGATGGACGGCTTTGAGACTAATGAAGGTGTAATAATAATAGCAGCCACAAACAGACCAGATGTTTTAGATCCAGCACTTTTAAGACCTGGAAGGTTTGATCGTCAGGTTACTATTAGTAACCCTGATATAATTGGACGAGATCAAATCTTAAAGGTACATATGAGAAAAATTAAATTAGCGCCAAAAGTAGATTCTAAAATTATTGCAAGAGGCACTCCTGGTTTTTCAGGCGCTGATCTTGCTAATCTTGTTAATGAGGCTGCATTACTCGCAGCTAGGAAGAATAAAAGAATGGTAACCTCAGAAGAATTTGAAGAAGCAAAAGACAAAGTTATGATGGGAGCAGAAAGAAGATCAATGGTTATGACAGAAGATGAAAAAAAACTAACTGCATACCATGAAGCAGGACATGCAATAGCAACCCTTCATTCAGAAGCATCTGATCCTATTCACAAAGCTACAATTATCCCACGCGGAAGGGCTATGGGTTTAGTTATGAGATTGCCAGAAAGAGACCAATATACTTTAAGAGTTGAGCAATGTATGGCAAATTTAGTTATCGGGACTGGTGGAAGAATTGCAGAAGAGATGATTTTTGGGAAAGATAAAGTAACAAGTGGCGCTTCGAGCGATATTCAGATGGTTACTAATCTTGCAAGAAAAATGGTTACTGAATGGGGTATGAGTGAAAAACTTGGAAGACTAAGATACAATAATGATAGTGAAGAAGTTTTTTTAGGTCATTCAGTTGCTCAATCTAAAAATCTTTCTGATGCTACAGCCAAAATAATTGATGAAGAAATAAGAAAATTAATTGATGATTCTGAGAGCAGGTGTAAAAAAATTCTTTCAGATAATATTGAAGAATTACATATTGTTGCTAAAGGATTATTGGAATATGAGACGCTTAGCGGGGATGAAATAAAAAATCTAATTAAAGGAATACCACCATCAAGAGATGATTTTGATAATGAGGATCCAGATAAGAAATATGAGCCGTCATCCTCAGTTCCCAATTCTGGCAGAAAATTTAAGCCAGAAACCCAGCCAAATATTTAGTTGATTTAAAATCCTTCCAATATAGAAGCTAATTTATTAAAAGACTTTATGGCAAAAATATTTGGTACTGATGGAGTTCGCTCAAAGGTAAACGCAGAACCTATGACTACTGAGACTTGTTTAAAAATTGCAAGATCGGTTGGGCATATATTATCAAAAAAGCATGAAATAAACAGAGTTGTGATTAGTAAAGACACAAGGTTGTCAGGTTATGTTTTTGAGCCAGTAATAGCCTCAGGATTTTCCTCTATGGGTTCTGAAGTTTTATTAGTTGGTCCGTTACCGACTCCAGCTTTGGCTATGTTAGTTGGAACATTGAGAGCAGATATAGGGATAATGATAACTGCATCCCATAATACATTTGAATATAATGGTTTAAAGATATTTGACAAAGATGGTAATAAAATCCCACAAGAGTTAGAAAATCAAATAGAGGAAATTATTTTTAATGAAGATAAATATAATTTAATTATACAAAAAAATCTCATAACTGGTAAAACAAAAAGACTAGAAGATGCAGTCGGTAGATATACTGAATCAATAAAAAATTCATTCCCAAAAAACAAGTCTCTAAAAGGGTTAAAGATTGTTATAGATTGCGCAAATGGAGCTAATTATAAGGTTGCGCCAGAGGTATTGTGGGAATTAGGTTCAGATGTTGTAACTATAGAAAATTCTCCAAATGGAAAAAATATAAATTTAAATTGTGGAGCAGTAAACCCATCTAAATTATCTCAAAAGGTAATTTCGGAAAATGCTGATATTGGATTCGCATTTGATGGCGATGGAGATAGACTTATAGTAGTTGATGAAAATGGAGAAATTATGGATGGTGATAAGATAGTAGCATTATTAGCAACCGAATTTTTAAAACAAAAAAAACTAAAAAATGGATTAGTCGTATCTACTCATATGTCTAATATGGCATTTGAAAAATATATAAATAAAATTGGTTTGAATCTAATTAGAACCCAAGTTGGAGACAAATATGTTATAGAAAAAATGCGAGAAACCAATGCAAGTATTGGCGGTGAGCAATCTGGACATATAATAATAAAAGATTACTCAAAAACTGGAGACGGACTATTAGTCGCTGTTCAAATTTCTAACATATTGATTTCTAGTAATAAAAAAACAAGCGAAATATTTGACCTTTACGAGGCATTACCACAGGTTCAAACCAGTGTTGAAGTTATCGATAAAAATAAATCATTTTACAAAAATAAAGATTTACAAAAATTTATTATGAATTTTAATGATCAGAATGATAATTTAAGATTATTAATTAGACCTTCAGGAACAGAGCCAGTTATAAGAATTCTTGTTGAAGGTAATAATCTAGAGAGTTTAAAATCAATATCAAATGAAGTTCAAAAAATGATTGTTGGATGAAGGTTAACAATGAATAAAAATCTTATACCACCAGGCTTTAGGGATGATCTTTCTCCAGTTGTAGAAAAAGAACACGCATATACCAATAAAATTATATCAATATTCAATTCAAATGGATATTTAATGGTAAAGCCCCCTCTAATTGAATTTTACAAAAAATTAGATAGGGAAAAAAATGTATTTTTAATTTCTGATGAGAATGAGCTAAGTAATTTAAAAATTAGAGAAGATATTACTATGCAGGTTGCAAGAATAGCCTCTACAAGACTTAAGAAAATAGAACGGCCTCTTAGACTTTGCTATTATGGAGAAGTTGTGAGGAGCAAAGGATCAATGTTAAGGCCAGAAAGGCAATTTTTACAGGTTGGAGCAGAGTGTATTGGAGAAAAAAGCATATTAGCAGACTGTGAGATTTTATTACTTGCAGTAAGAAGTTTGCAATCAGTAGGAATTAAGAACATTTCTATTGATTTATCAACACCGATATTTCTAGATAATATTATAAATAATGAATTAGTTGACAAGAATAAAAAAAATACATTTTTAAAATATATAAAAAGAAAAGACGTTGTAAAAACATTGTCATATTTAAAAAATAACTCAAAAAAAAGATTGATAGAGAATTTGTTTAATTCTAGTGGAAAATTAGAAAGTAAAATTAAATTTCTTGATCAAATGATGATTGGCAAACAAGCAACAACTGAGATTAATAATATAAAAAAAATATTTAATTTAATAAAAAGAAAAATTGGAGATACCAAGGTTAATATTGATTTTACGGAAGTAAAAACAAATAGCTATTACTCTGGAATTAATTACACGATATTTGCTAAAAATATAAGAGGTGAGATTGCTAGAGGGGGTCGTTATCTTACAAATAATGAAGAAGGCGAATACTCAGTAGGATTTACATGTTATATGGATACAGTTTTAAGAGCCTCATCAGCAAAAAATAGTAATAAAAGAATAATAGTCCCATTTAATATAAGTGATCAAATGTTAAAAAATCTAATTAAAAGAAATTTTATTATTGAAAAAAGTTTGAATATAAAGAGTTTGACAAAAACAACAAAGTCAGATTTTAAAAAAAACTGTAATTATGCTTTAATTAATAATAAAATTGTAAAAATATAAAATGTCTAATGTAACTATAGTTGGCACGCAATGGGGAGATGAAGGAAAAGGAAAGATTGTTGATTGGCTATCTGAAAAAGCTGATTTAGTTGTAAGGTTTCAGGGAGGAAACAATGCAGGCCATACAATTCAAATAAAAGATAAAATATACAAATTAAGCTTACTCCCTTCTGGAATAGTTAGAAAGAAGATATCAGTAATTGGAAATGGGGTAGTTTTAGATCCATGGGCATTAAAGGAAGAAATTGCTAGTGTAAAAAAAAAGGGAATTAAGGTTGATCCAAAGATATTATACATAGCAGAAAATACAACACTGGTACTTCCATTTTATAAGGATATTGATTCCTTAAATGAATCATTGAGGGGAAAAAATATTATTGGAACCACAAAAAGGGGAATAGGGCCAGCCTATGAAGATAAGGTTGGAAGAAGGTGCATAAGATTATGTGACTTAAAGAATAAAAAAAAATTAAGGATTAAGGTTCAGTCATTAGTAGAGTATCATAATCCTAGATTTAAATATCATAATAAAAAATTATTAAGTACAAAAGATATATACAATAGCCTCGTAAAAATTTCAAATTTCATTAATCAATATTCTTACCCTGTTTGGAAGCTTATTAACGAATCAATGAAAAAAAATAAAAAGATTCTTTTTGAAGGAGCGCAAGGATCTTTATTGGATATAGATTTTGGAACTCATCCCTTTGTCACATCTTCAAATACTCTATCCGGTCAAATTTATTCAGGAACAGGATTAGGAAATTCATCTAATTATGTTTTAGGAATAACTAAGGCGTATACAACAAGAGTTGGGAGTGGTCCATTCCCAACAGAATTAAAAAATTCAATTGGTGAATTTTTAGGAAAACAAGGGAATGAATTTGGCACAGTTACAAACAGAAAAAGAAGATGCGGATGGTTTGATGCGGTATTGGTTAATCAAACTAAAATTCTTAATGGTTTAAACTCTTTAGCAATTACTAAGCTTGATGTACTTGATAAGTTAGAGAATATTAAAATATGCTCTGGTTACAGAATAAATAAAAAAATTATTAATTATTTTCCAGCCGATGAACATTCACAATCTCTGATTAAACCAATATACATATCCTTGCCAGGATGGAAATCTTCAACAGTAGGTATAAAAAGGTGGGATAAATTACCGGCAAAAGCTAAAAAATATCTAAAAACTATTGAGAAACTTACTAATTGTAAAATTACTGTTATTTCAACTAGTCCTGAAAGAAATGGTACTATACTTCTAGAAAGCCCTTTTTAAATTAGTTACTTTTTCTGATTTCTCTTTTAAGTTTCTCTAATGCTTTTTCTTCTATTTGACGCACTCGTTCTCTGCTAATTTTATATTTCTTGCTTAATTCTTCTAACTTTTTAGGACTATCTTGAATTTTTCTTGCAATAATTATTTCTTTTTCACGCTGATTAAGATTTGACATTGCATCATATAATATTTTTTTTCTAAAATTATTTTCATCTTCATTTTCGACAATAACTTCAGCATTCTCTCTTTCATCGGCAATAAGATCTTGCCAGTCAGTTTCGCTATCCCCGGTTAATTTTGCATTCAAAGATTGATCTACAGAAAACATTCTATTATTCATTTCAACAACTTCACTTTCCTTAACATCAAGTTTTCTAGCTATTTCCCGAACATTCTCAGGTGATAAATTTCCATCATTGATTGCTTTTAATTGATTTTTTATTTTTTTAAGATTGAAAAATAATTTCTTTTGTGCGGCAGTCGTACCAATTTTTACAAGCGACCAACTTTTAAGAACATATTCTTGAATTTGTGCCCTTATCCACCACATTGCATAAGTTGCTAATCTATAGCCTCTTTCTGGATCAAATTTTTTCACCGCTAACATAATTCCAATATTACCTTCTGATATTAAATCGACAAGTGGAAGACCATAACCTCGAAAACCCATTGCAATCTTTGCAACCAATCTTAGATGACTTGTGACGAGTTTATGTGCTGCTTCAGTATCTCCGTGTTCTTTAAAACTTTTTGCTAACATATATTCTTCTTCAGCAGTTAGCATAGGAAATTTTTTTATTTCTTGTAAGTAAAGTGCAAGTCCTCCTTCACTTGAAAGAACCGGTAATTTCATACTTCTTGTTATCATTGTAATGCCGCTATAGCATATTATAATAATTTTTTTAATACTTTGTTAAATAATCCAATAAATAAGAAAAATCCTTAGGTAGATCAGCTATAAATTCGTTATATTTTTTCGTTTTTGGATGTATGAACCCCAAAAGACCAGCATGCAAGGCTTGTCTTGAAAAATTTTTTAATATTAGAGATTTGTTAATATTTTTTTGATTTTTTAAAAACTTATTGATTTTATTTTTTCCATAGACCTTATCACCAACTAAAGGATTATTTATTGAACTTAAATGTACTCTTATTTGATGTGTTCTACCTGTCAGGAGCTTACATTCAATTAAACTGCACAAATTAAAATATTTAATTATTTTTATATGAGTCTCAGAATATCTCCCTACTTGATTATTGTTTAATGTCATTCTATTTCTTTTAATTTTATGTCTTCCAATATACCCAGTTATTTTATTTTTTTTTGGAAGTCCCCAAACCAATGCATGATACTTTCTATTAATCGTGTGCTCTTTAAATTGTTTTGATAAACTTAAATGGGAGTAATCATTTTTTGCAACCACTACTAATCCACTAGTATCTTTATCTATGCGATGAACTATTCCAGGCCTATTAGTCAATCCAAACCCACTAAGTTTATTCTTTGTATGATGTAATAGTGCATTCACTAGTGTATTTTCTTTATTTCCGGGAGCAGGATGCATAACCATTCCTACTTTTTTATTTACTACAATGATATCCTCATCCTCAAAAATTATATCTAAAGGTATTTTTTGTGATTTAAATTTATCTTCGTGTGCAAGTGGGATATTCATATAAAATTTTTCTCCATATTTAACTTTATACGATGCATCATAAAACTCTTTGTTGCTTTTTTTTATATTTCCATTATCAAGTAAAATCTTTATTTGTGATCGACTTAAGTTTTTGGACAGCCCAGTAAGTGCCTGGTCTAACCGCTGCCCAGTATGATTTTTGTTTATTTTGCAAATTATTTTTTTAAAATTTGTCATGGGTCAAAAATTATTAAAATATATTGTTATATTTTTGGGAGTTCTAATATTTATATTATTTATTGCAACAATTTATGGATTTTATCTTAAATTAGGTGGTAATTATAATAAGAATAATTTTGATATTAGTTTAGATCTTAAAGAAGGTCATTATATTCATGATTTTGAGATAATAGATGAGCAGCATATATTAGTAACAATAAATAAAGATATTGAAATTAATCATACTGAGAAATACGCTATTTTATACGATATTAAAAAAAATAAAATTATCAGGTTAATTACTAAATAATGTATTTACCAATTTATAAAAAATTTAATTTATATGTCTGTTAATAAAAAAATTTTATTTATTTCTCATCATAAAGATGTCGAACTTGGTTCAATGAAAAATTTTTTTATAGAATATAAATTTGATTTTGATATTATAAAACCTCTTCATGGAGAAACCTTGCCTTCAAATTTAGAAAAATGGAGAGGTGTAATAATTTTAGGAGGAGCTATGAATGTTGGAGATTTAGTTGAATATCCAAAATTAATTGATGAATTAAATTGGATAAAAAATATTATTTCCCATCAAAAGTCTACATTAGGAATATGCCTAGGCGCTCAATTAATAGCAAAAGCAAGCGGAGCAAAAGTTGGTCCCCATATTAAAGATATGGTTGAGATTGGCTATAAAGAGGTAATTATTAAAAATAATAATGCATATTTTTCAGGATTTCCAAAAAAAGTTTTTCACTGGCACGCTCAAGGCACAACATTGCCAAATAATGCAGCTCATATTGCCACAAATTCAATTTTTGATATTCAGGCATTTTCAATTAATAATAAAATATTTGGATTTCAGTTTCATCCTGAGGTAACCGAGGAGACTATATTAAATTGGAATAATAAATCTTTCAATATGTTAAAGAGAGCAGGTGCTTCAAGCAAAAACGATCAGCTGAATGATCATAAACATTATTCAAGAGAAGTTGAATTATGGTTTAATAATTTTTTGAAACACTGGCTAGATTTAAACTAATAGTATAAGGTAAAAACCATAATGAAAAATAATAAAAATTTATCTTTTGAAGAAGCAATGGAAAAACTAGAAGAAATTGTAGATAAGCTAGAATCAGGATCAGTCAAATTAGAAGAATCAGTTTCTCTTTATGAAGAAGGAATAAAATTAAAAAAATATTGTGAAGATAAGCTTAAAGAGGTTGAGTTAAAAATTACAAAAATTAAGTCTGAAAATGGGAAAATAATAAAACAAAATTTACAGAAAAGTTAATTTCATATAATAATGGAAAAAAAAAATATCTTAAATTCAATTAATTCAGTAAAAGATCTAAAGAAGTTATCAATAGCTGAATTAAAAATACTTGCCAAAGAATTAAGAAATGAAACAATTAAAGTTGTTTCTAGGACTGGGGGGCATTTAGGAGCTGGTCTTGGAGTTGTAGAGTTAACAATAGCGGTCCATTATATTTTTGATGCTCCAGATGATAAAATTATTTGGGATGTTGGGCATCAATCTTATCCTCATAAAATATTAACTGGCAGAAAAGATAGAATTCATACTTTGAGGCAAAAAGATGGAATATATGGTTTTACCAAAAGATCAGAGAGTGAATATGATCCTTTTGGGGCTGCTCATAGTTCCACTTCTATTTCATCAGCGTTAGGTATGGGTATTGCAAGAGATATTCAAAATAAGAATCACAATATTATTTCAATAATTGGTGACGGCGCACTTAGTGCTGGTATGGCTTATGAAGCAATGAATAATACTGGGGTTATTAAAAGTCAATTTTTGACCATACTTAATGACAACGATATGTCAATCAGCAAACCGGTAGGGGCTATGAGCACATACTTGTCTAAATTATTGATGTCAAAATCCTATACTAACTTAAGATCTGTAATAAAAAAAATTGCAGAAAAGCTTCCAAATAAAATTGCTAAATCGCTATATAGAGCAGAAGAATATTCAAAAGGGATTGTGGCCGGCGGCACTCTTTTTGAGGAATTGGGATTTTACTATGTCGGGCCAATTGACGGTCATAATATAAATGATCTAGTGTCAATATTAAGAAAGATTAAAGATTCAAAAATAGACAAACCTATCCTTCTTCATATTATCACAAAAAAAGGCAAAGGATATCCTCCGGCTGAAAATTCATATGATAAATTTCATGGAGTAGAAAAATTTGATGTTATTTCTGGTAATCCAATTAAATCTAAATCAAACATAAAGACATATACTAAAGTTTTTTCTGAAACTCTAATAGAGGAGGCATTGATAGATGATAAAATTGTTGCTGTTACAGCAGCAATGTCTCAAGGCACCGGTTTGGATTCTTTTGCAGCAAAGTTCCCAAAAAGATTTTTTGATGTTGGCATTGCTGAGCAGCATGCAGTAACTATGTGTGCAGGAATGGCTGCTGAAGGATTAAAACCATTTGCAGCAATTTATTCTACTTTTTTACAGAGAGCTTACGACCAAGTAGTTCATGATGTAGCAATACAAAAATTACCAGTAAGGTTTGCTATAGACCGCGCAGGATTAGTAGGGGCAGATGGAGCAACGCATGCAGGTTCTTTTGATATAACTTATCTATCATGCCTACCAAATTTTGTAATAATGGCAGCAGGAGATGAATTAGAATTAAAACATATGGTCAAAACAGCAGTTTCAATAAACGACAGACCTTCTGCATTTAGATACCCAAGAGGTTCAGGTATTGGTCTTAATTTAGAGGAAACATCAATGATCTTGGAGATTGGCAAAGGAAGAATCTTATATGAAGGAAAAAATATAGCAATATTAAACTTGGGAGGTAGGCTAAAAGAATGCATACAGGCAAGAGAAGATTTATCTAGAAAAGGAATAAATATTACACTAGCTGATGCAAGGTTTGCAAAACCATTAGATACAAAGATGATTGATTCTTTGCTAGATAATCATAGGTTTCTAATAACTATTGAGGAAGGTTCTATAGGCGGATTTGGTTCTTTGGTTTTAAATTATATTCATAATAATAGAAAAAATAAAACAACCTCAACAGTACAAACTATATTTTTTCCTGATAAATTTGTTGACCATGCCACTCCGGAGGATCAATATCAATCAATTGAAATGGACGCAAAGGGAATAGAAAAAAAGGTCTATGAATTACTTAATTTAAATAAATATGATTATGTAAAAACAAAAACTATTATTAGTGAATAATATAAAAATAAAAAAAAAAAGAATTGACCAAATACTTTTAGACAAGGGACTTGTCAGTTCAAGAGCTAAAGCTCAAGCACTAATAATGACTGGCAAGGTGTATCACAATAAAAAAAGGATAGAAAAGGCTGGTCAATTACTTAATCAAAATCAGGAAGTTAAAATTTTAAAAGATAAATTAGAATGGGTATCTAGGGGTGGTTTGAAATTAGCACCAATTATTATTAATCAAAAAATTGAAATAAAAAATAAAATTTGTATAGATTTAGGCTCATCGACTGGAGGATTTTCACATGTCCTATTAAAATTTGGAGCAAAAAAAATTTATTCAGTTGACGTAGGATACGGGCAAATTCATGAAAAAATTAAACAAGATAAAAGAGTTGTTTCATTAGAAAGAACTAATGCGAGGTATTTAACAACTAAGGAAATCACAGATAAGGTTGATGTAATTGTTTGTGATACGAGTTTTATAAGTATAAAAAAATCTATAAGTAAATCTATAGAGTTTTTAAAAAAAAATGGTACAATAATTGGTTTAATAAAGCCACAATTTGAAGCTAACAGAAAAGAAATTATAAAAGGAATAGTAAAGGACTCTATGGTTCACAATAGGGTATGTTCTGAAATAAAATTTTGGTTTGAGAATGAAAAAAATATAGAAATTCTCCAAATAATCCAAAGTCCAATTAAAGGTCCCAAAGGAAATATCGAATTTTTTTTAATAGGTGTTAAGCAATCTTAGTTGCAAGCATTCTTAACCAATGATCAGCTAGTGTTGCTGCCATCATTGCTTCACCTACAGGAACAGCTCTAATTCCTACACAAGGATCGTGTCTTCCCTTTATGTTTATGTCTATCTCCTGATAATTTTTGTCAACAGTTTTTCTTGATTTTAGAATTGAACTTGTTGGTTTAACGCAGAATCTCAAAACTATTTCCTGTCCAGTTGAAATCCCACCTAATATTCCTCCAGATTTGTTTGACATAAAATTAATTTCATTATTTTTTGATCTGATTTCATCAATATTGTCTTCTCCTGATAGTAGAACAGATTCAAACCCATTACCAATTTCAACTCCTTTTACAGCATTTATGCTCATCATCGCCTTAGCTAAATCCGAATCTAGTTTGCTATAAATTGGTTCACCCAAACCCACAGGTATTCCCTTAGCTTTAATTTCTATGATTGCTCCAATAGAAGAACCATTTTTTCTAGCATTGTCAATTTTTTCTTCCCAAACAGATACTATTGATTTGTCTGGACAAAATAGATTATTTTCTTCAATTTGATTTTCATCCCAATTCTTATAATCTATTTTACTATCACCAATTTGAGTAAGATAACCAGTAATTTTAAATTTGTTTTTAGATAATGAATCAAGAATTTTTCTAGCTATACCGCCAGCTGCAACGCGCATTGCTGTTTCTCTCGCACTAGCTCTTCCGCCCCCTCTATAATCTCTTATTCCATATTTCATTTGATATGTATAATCAGCATGACCTGGTCTAAAAATATCTTTAATTTCTTCATAATCTTTTGATCTTTGATCTTCATTATCAATAATTAATGATATAGGAGCACCTGTTGTTAGTCCTTCAAAAGTTCCTGACAATATTCTAACTTTATCAGATTCTTTTCTTTGTGTTGTAAACTTGGACTTACCAGGCCTTCTTTTTTCTAACCAATTTTGAATATCCTTTTCATTTAATGAGATATTGGAAGGAACTCCATCTACTACACACCCAATGCTCAATCCATGGCTCTCTCCCCACGTTGTAAAATTAAAAATTTTTCCAAATTTATTATTTGACATTATTTTTCTTCGAATTCATTAAGTAAATCTGCTACGTTTTTTGCTTCATCTACAGCTAACATACCTACTGTATGATAGCCACAGTCAACATGATGAATTTCACCAGTTACTGCTGAACCAAGTTCGCTCAATAAGAATAATGATGTTTTGCCAACTTCTTCTTGTCTTACGTTTCTTTTTAATGGTGAATTTAGCTCATTCCATTTTAATATAAATCGAAAATCTCCTATTCCAGAAGCTGCGAGTGTTTTTATAGGCCCAGCCGAAACAGCATTTACTCTAATATTTTTTTTGCCCAAGTCTACAGCAAGATACCTAACACTGGATTCTAATGCTGACTTAGCTAAACCCATTACGTTGTAATGAGGCATAACTTGTTCAGAACCGAAATAAGTTAGAGTTAGAATTGAACCCCCTTTGCTCATAAGGGGAACGGCCATTCTACAGGTTTCTGTAAATGAATAGCACGAAATTCTCATTGTTTGATTGAAGTTTTCAAATGATGTATCAATGTATTTCCCTCTTAGCTCATCTTTATCTGAAAATCCAATTGCATGTACTAAAAAATCTATAGATTTCCATTTATCATTGATTATATCAAATGTTTTTTTAATACTGTCAGAATCACTTACGTCACAGGGTATTATTAAGTTGGAGTTTACAGAATTTGCAAGAGGTTCTATTCTTTTTTTTAATGCTTCGCTTTGATATGTAAATGCAAGATCTGCGCCTTCATCGCTTAAAGCTTTAGCTATGCCCCACGCAATTGATCTCTCATTTGCAACCCCCATAATTAAACCTTTTTTATTTTTCATTAACATTTTTTTTTTCGATAAATTTGATAACATTGTTGGTTATAATGAATAAATTGTTATATAATGTATATACACCAGTTATCTTTTTATCTGAATAAAAACATGAAAAATAACAATAAAATTCTTAATTTAGGCCGGGATCCCTTTAATTTATTTAAACAGTGGTTCTTACTTGCAGAAAAAAAAGAAATAAACGATCCCAATGCCGTGAATTTATCAACTGTAAATAAAAAGAACCGACCAAGTTCAAGAATGGTATTAATGAAATCCTTTAACAGAAAAGGTTTTACTTTTTATACAAATACAAATAGCAAAAAAGGAAAAGATATGTTTTTAAATCCTTTTGTTTGTCTAAATTTCCACTGGAAAACTATAAATAAGCAAGTGCGTATTGAGGGTCGGATAAAAAAAGTAAAAAAAATTGAATCGGATAAGTATTTTGAAACTAGGCCGATGGAAAGCAAAATAGGAGCCTGGGCATCTAATCAATCTAGTTCTTTGCTCAGCAGAGAATTATTAGAAAAAAGATTTAAATTTTTTAAGAAAAAATATAAAGATAAAAAAATTAATAGACCACCATTTTGGCTTGGATATGTAGTAGAGCCATATCTTATTGAATTTTGGCAAGAGATGCCATTTAGACTTCACGATAGATTAGAATTTAGAAAGATAAAAGGCGAATGGAAATCTAGAAAACTATATCCTTAAATTATTTTTTCCACTCAGCTAAAATCCAAGAACTTGAATTCTTTTTTTTACTTCCACCAATTTCCCATAAAGTTTCAACTTTATTATTTTCACAAAATTTACTTTCATTTGTTGTTTTGTCATTTCTATCGCCACCATTGGCGAATTGTAATTTGCAATTGGGGAATTTATTTATTGCCTTTCTAATACCATCTATACAAGTTGAATCGTCATCATTGAAAGCAATTACGTCAATGACATATTTTAATGAGAACATTATAATTTCTCTCTCTTGATAAGGTAAAAAATATTTTCCTTTTTTGTTTATCAACCATTTATCAGAATTTAATAACACTACAACTTCACCATAATTACTCGCATCTTTTATCAATGCTATATGCCCGCTGTGTATTGGATCAAAACCACCGCTAACAAGTACAATTTTATTCATAATCTTTCTCATCATTATCAAATAAGAATTTTTCTATTTTTAAAATTTCACTATTTAATAGCATTTTCTCTTTTTTAACAATTTCTAAAATATCATTCCAGTTACAAAGGCAATGAATTTTTATTCCAAGTTTTTCCAATTCTGTTTTACTACTATTAAATGTATCGTAATAAAATATTACAAAGGTATCAGTTATGCTTAAATTGTTATCTCGCATTGCTTTAATAAAACTGATTTTACTGGCTCCATCAGTAGCTAAATCTTCAATTAGTATGCACTTTTGATTTTCTTTAAACTGTCCTTCAATCTGAGATTTTTTTCCAAAACCTTTAGGTTTTTTTCTTACGTAAATCATTGGTTTTTTAAGTCTTTCAGAAAGAAATGCTGCATATGGAATTCCTGCTGTTTCTCCACCAGCTATTATATCAAAATCTAGTTTATTTTCTGATATATAATCTTCTGCAAACTGAAGAATAGTATTTCTTTCATTTGTAAAAGAAATTATTTTCCTACAATCTACATAAACAGGACTTTTCCTTCCCGAAGTTAGAGTATAGGGATCATCTGGTTTAAAATTAACTGCTTTTATATCAATTAATATTTTTGCTGTGATAGATCTGTAATGCACTATTAAATACTTTAACCTATTTCCTTAATGTGATCTTTAGAAAAATTACTTGGAACGATCATAACAGGAATATTAAAACGAGCATAATTTTTAGTTAATATAGAACTTATTATTGGTCCAGGTCCTTTCTTTTCATCAATATTGGCTGCTAATATTAATACTGAGATATTTTTTTCATCTTCGATTAATTTCAGCAACTCTTCTAGTATTTCCCCTTCTCTTACATGCAAAGTCGCTGCAATTCCCGTCTCCTCCTTTACGTAAGCACTAGCTTTATGCAAATTTGCCTCAGCTTCTTCTCGAGCTTCATTTTTCATTATATCACCAACACTTTTTGTTGTTAAAACATCAATTGGTTTAATGAAACTTGCTAAAATTAAGTGTCCATTAGTTTTTTTAGCCCTTACGCAGGCATATTGAAGTGCTACGTCCATTTCTTTTGTTCCATCTACAATTACAAGAAAGTTACGATTAGACATTTTGACCTCCTTTTATAGCTTTCTAAACATTACTGCACCACCAACCCCAAGAATAACTGCTAGAATAATTGTTACGATTCCATAAAGCATAGAGCTTTCTTGTGCAAATTGAAAAATCTTACTACCAACACCAGACTTATTTATCCATATTAATTTATTGTTAGAACTTAGTATTTTGCCTTTTTTGATTCTATATGTTGTAACAGTATATTTTCCCGTAGGTACGTTAGAGGGAAAATATAACCTTGTTTGAAACAATTTATCATCAACAAGTTTTAATTCAAAATGTTTATATAAATTATTTTCTTTTTGAATTCTAATAATGCTTTCATTCCATTGGGTTAAATCAATAAAAAGATCTTTTTGATCCTTTGGAATCAGTTTGATGTTTTCAAATCCAATTTGTTGTTCATATCTTTCTTTATGATTTAATAAATTTTCGATTTGAGCATTTGAAGAAATAAAATAAACTTTTGCAACATTAAGATAGGTAACACTTTTTGTATTAAACCAAAATCCAAGTACTCTTTTTTTGTTTCTTACAGTTAAATCTTCTTTTGGGCCTCTCACTACTATTACAATATCATGATCTGGTTCGGTTAACCCAAATAATATTAATTCCTGACCTTTAAAATCTGTATCAATGCTGATCTCATTTTGAGATAAGTCAAAGTACGCCTTCTCAGCATATGAACTGTCGATAAAAGCAAAAAATGTTATTAACACAAAAATCTGTTTTTTTGCAAATATGGATTTTTTAATATTCATCACGCATACCTAATTTGTTCCTGAACTATTGATTAACATTCTTCTTTCTATTAAGACCCCAAATATAAAAAATATTAACATCAAAATATAAATGATATCTAAAACGTCTTTATTAATATATAGTATTTGGGTATTCCATAAAATATGTATTGGAACAATATAGGCTAGAATTATGGCCATAAAACGTCGAACTATAAGTGATTTGCCCAATCTTCCATTTTTTTTTCTTAATTTAATCCAGAATAATAATTTAGTTAATAATGCAGAGGGTATCAAAATCCTAAGGAAAGTTGATAGAAAGTAGTGGTCATAATCAAAAATAAAAAAAATACATAACAAAATCATCCCAGCAAATATTAGCGAGTCAAAAATAATCAATAAGATTTTTATTGTAAATTCTATCAACACATATATATAATTTTAAAAAACTCACTATTTCACAATGATTTGCTTTTGGCAAAAGATAAATCTGCAAGAGGCTTTCAGGAGTAAAGAAATGACCAACCTAAGGAGAGTTATTATATGATTAATATCAATCCGTTTTCTCAGCTCTCTAATTCTATACCTCCACAGGCAATGCAAGCATTTGTTTTTTTGATGATTATATTGGTAGTGCTAGGAACTGTAGTTGATATGATTCATAAGAAAAATGTTAGATATTTTTTTGAGAATGCAAAAAAAGCTAAAAAGTCAGCAAAGAAATCATTAACAAAAGGAGAAAAAACTTCTGTAATAGTTAAAACTGTAGCTAATGATATTTTAACAACAGCTGAATTGGGGGCAGGTAAAAGACGGGCTGCTCATTTGTTAGGTATGTATGGAACAATATTGTTTTGGCTTTCTTCAGTTGTTTTGATTTTTTGTTATTCGTCAACTAATTCAGTTACAACACCTAATCTATGGCCAATACTATGGCATATTGGAGCAATAATGACTTGTCTAGGAGGCTTTTGGTTTTGGCTTTTTCTAAGAGTAGATGTTTATTCTGAAGCGCACCCGTGGTACCGAATAGTCCAGGCCGATTTATTTGTGTTATCACTTTTGGCCTCAGCTTCATTCGGTTTAATTTGGTCTTTTTGCCTGTCATTAAACATTAAGGGATTGGATAATTTATTTTTTATTCTTTTTATTGTTTCTAACCTTGTGTTATTTGGAGGAGTGTACTGGTCTAAATTTGCCCATATGTTTTATAAGCCTGGAGCAGCAATACAAAAGAATTTAGCCGAAGCAGATGGCTCAAGAGATAATCTCCCACCTCCTTCAGATGCTCCAGAACAATTTGGGTTGGGAATAAAAAGAGAGGTGCCAAAACATTATTAATATGAATACTAGATACATAAATTTTAAAGAAAGGAAGAAATAATATGTCAACTTTTGTATATATGACTCGATGTGATGGTTGTGGACACTGTGTTGACATTTGTCCTTCTGATATTATGCATATAGATGAAACAATTAGACGTGCAGTAAACATTGAACCTAACTTTTGTTGGGAATGTTATTCATGCGTAAAGGCTTGTCCTAATCACGCAATTGATGTTCGTGGATATGCAGACTTCGCTCCTATGGGACATAGCGTTAGGGTTAGAAGAGAGGAAGAAAAAGGCACTATTTCATGGAAAATTAAATTTAGGAATGGAACCGAAAAAAACTTTGTTTCTCCAATTACAACTAAACCGTGGGGTGAGTTTATACCAAAACTTTCTGAAGAAGAAAAACCAAATCAAGGAGAGATTAACTCTCAAATTCTTTATTCAGAACCTAAAGGATTAAATACAAACAAAGATTTGCCAACGATCAGCAAAGATTCATTTAAAAAAGGGGTCTACTATTAATGCCTAAGAATAAAACACATTATGAGGATTGTGACATCCTTGTGGTTGGAGGCGGCATGGCTGGTACAGGCGCGACATTCGAAGCAAGACATTGGGGAAGAGATCTTAGAATTATTTGTGTAGAAAAAGCAAATATTGATCGTAGTGGAGCTGTCGCTCAAGGTCTCTATGCTATCAATTGTTATATGGGGATGCAGTGGGATGAAAATCAACCTGAAGACCATGTTCGATATGCTCGTAACGACTTAATGGGATTAGTAAGAGAAGATTTAGGTTATGATATGGCTCGTCATGTTGATTCAACTGTACATATGTTTGACGAATGGGGTTTGCCTATGATGAAGAATCCTAAAACTGGACGTTATCAAAGAGAAGGCAAGTGGCAAATAATGATTCATGGAGAAAGTTATAAACCTATAGTAGCTGAAGCAGCTAAAAAATCTGCTGATAAAATTTACAATCGAATAATGATTACCCATTTATTAATGGATGAGAATAATGAAAATAGAGTTGGGGGAGCAGTTGGATTTAATATGAGAACA
>PBDW01000023.1 GCA_002717485.1 Pelagibacteraceae bacterium
CGTTAACTTTTGGAGTAGGTAAAGCATACTTTTTAAGCATGTCATTTATCTCAGGATTAGCTTCAGCCCATTTAGTTGTAGACATTTTTGTTAAAGCCATATCTTTATATTCACAAGCACAAGAAGGTTTATATGCTTCCTGACCATTTGCTTTAATATCTTCTACAACCACTGACATTGCTTGCCAACAATCAGCATCATAAGCTGGCTCTTCTAATCGAACCATGTCAATATCAGGTTTTCCCATTAAACTCGTTGGAGTCCAATAGTATGAGAAAACTGGTTGACCTTTTGCAAAGCCGCCTGCAATAGCAGCATCTAAAGCTCCTCCTGATCCTGGATCAAAGTTTGTATAAAATTCATCCAAACCATATTCTCTTTGTTTAACATAGTTAATCGTGTAACATGTCCAACCAGAAATACAGCTTGTCATTCTTCCCTTTGAAGGATTTTCAGGGTCTTTAAACAGTTCCCAAACTCCTGGCTTCTTCATATCTTCAACAGATTTTAAACCATGAGCATCAGCTGTTTTTCTATCAACCCAAAAAGCTTGTTCAGAAGCTGGTGTATTAATTCCCAAATGTTGAATTGTTCCTGCTTCCATATGTGGTCTGATTAATTCTACTAAATTATCTTCCCAAACCTCAGTTACAACATCAATTTGACCATCAAAGAAAGCTGCCATAATTGGAGTAGTACTTCCTTTTGTAACTTCAACGTCACAACCATAACCCTTTTCAATCATAAAAGATGCTATAGCTGTATGAATGTTTGCGCTATCCCAGTCAAAATCCCCGAGGTGTACGCTACATTTTGCATTTGCGTGAGTTGTACCTAGTGAAATTCCAACAAGGAACGTCATAGACACTATAAAGTTTTTTAGAAATTTCATGAAATTCCTCCTAAATTCAGTTTAAACTGTGCCTATTAAACAAAATTAGAGGGATAAAACAACCCCTTTATCAAAAAATATAGGGAAATGTCGTTAAAAATACTCTAAATAACCTAAAAATGCACACTTTATCCAAATTTCCTAACTTGGTTATTATTATATCAAGTTTTTTTTGGGGAACATATTGGATACCTTTAAGACAATTAAATATAGGAGGATCTGAGTCAGTATGGCCAATACTGGCAAGTTTTTTTATATTATGCTTATTGTTAATTAAGCCAATATTTTGGTTAATAAATAGAATACCAAAAGAAAAAAATAATTATTTTTTTTTGGGAAATTTTTTCTCCGCTTCTGCTATTGCCTTGTATTCTGAATCTCTAATTAGAGGAGAGATAGCTGAAGTTATAATTTTATTTTATTTATGTCCAGTCTGGGGAACAGTTCTAGCCAAGATTATTCTTAAAAAAAATTTTAATATTAAACGTTATGTATCATTGATTTTAGGCATCATAGGATTAGAGGTTATTTTAGGCATTGATAAGGGAATTATTATGCCTACAACCATATCCTCGTGGATGGCCCTGATAGGTGGTTTCGCATGGGCTCTTGGTATGACGTTTTTTCATCTTGCTGAAACAACTAGGGCAATAGAAAAAACAGCCTTAACGGGATTATTATTACCTTTTTTATTTTTATTATTAACTCTAATTCCCGGTGGGCGCGAAACTGAATTTAATAGTTTAATATTTATTGATAATTACACTTACATATGGATTTTTATTTTTTCAATTGTATGGCTACTACCATCAATGTTACTTACATTTTCAAGTGCAGAAATTCTGGACCCAGGAAGAATAAATATACTATTAATGTTTGAGATAATAATTGGTATTACTTCTGCTGCCTTACTTACTGAGGAAATAATTGGAATAAGAGAAGTAATTGGCGCTACATTAATAATAATTGCTGGATCTATTGATTTAATTAAATTTAAATCTTAAGTATTTTATATATTTTTTTTATCAGTATTATTATTTTCTCTATAGATTATATAAATTCCACTTATTACAATCAAGACACCTCCAAGGATGACGGTCTTGTTAGGTATCTCTCCAAGAAAAAAATAACCCAAAATTATTACCCATAAAAATGCACTATATTCAAATGGCGTAATCACAGCAGTATCGGCTCGCTTTGCTGCCTGTGACATAAAATAATGCCCTAATGACCCCATTACTCCAAGACTAAACAGGGGAATAAGATTTATATAAGTTGGAAACTCAAAATCTGATGGGAAAAATATAATTGTAGTTATTAATAACGCTAAAGAATAGTAAAAAATTATAGAAATACTTGAATCTGTTTTCATTATAAATCTTAAAGATAAATATGAAAATGCCATAAAAATTGCAGATATAATTGGCAGCAAAGAATATATTTTGAATACATCAGTGCCAGGTTGAACTATTACTAATACCCCGATGAAGCCCAATAAAACTGCTAATAGTCTACGTATACCCAATTTTTCTCCCAGAAAAGGTACTGCGAGTACTGTTGCTATTATTGGTCCACTGTGTGCTAGAGCATTGTTTTCTGAGAGCATAAGAAACTTTAAACCAAAAAAATAAAATACAACGCATCCAACTGCAGAAATTGCTCTAATAATATGTGCTATCGGCTTTTGGGTCTTAAGGGTTTTGGTGCCAAACTTCATAACTAAGCCTAAAGATATAATCATACCGCTTATAGCTCTAAAAAATACTAATTCCCAAACTGGATATTTTTGGCTTAACCATTTTACATTTACATCGTTTACGCTTAAGCAAAACATACCTACAATCATAAAAATAATTGCTAATAATTGCTGGTTATTAATAAAGAACTTTTGCATTATACTATTTACAAAACATTAAATTTAGACCAAGAATGTACTATATTTATGAATCAAACAACAAAAATATCAAGACTTAGCAATGATAACTCTTCTATAAATGTTCAATGGGAAGACGGGCAAATAAGTAATTTTAATTACTTATGGTTAAGAGATAATTGTCCTTGCGACATTGACGTTCATCCTACTGCGAGAGAAAGACGATTTAATTTAATAGATGTTAGTGAGAATATTAAACCTAAAAGTTATAAAATTAACATTGATGGAAAGCTTGAGATAAAATGGGATGAAGGAGATCATATAAGTAGTTTTGATCAAAAATGGTTAAGAAACCATTGTTATACAATCAATAATAATAAAGAATACTGCTCCCCTTATAAACTATGGGATAATTCTCTTGATCTCAGTAAAGTAACCATCGATTGTTCAGAAATTATGGATAGTGAAGAAGGTTTAATTAATTGGCTTGAAATTTTGAATCAGTTTGGAATCGCAATAGTTAAGAATGCACCTACTGAAAATAACTCGGGGTTGAAAGTAATAAATAAGATTAGTCACGTAAGAGAAACATTTTTTGGTACGCCATTTGAAGTAATCGATATTCCAAATCCAAATAACTCAGCTTATACGGCAGGCAAACTACATAATCATACAGACTTGCCTTATTACGAATATGCTCCAGGATATCAATTTTTACACTGCTTAATAAATGAGGTAGACGGAGGTATGTCTTCTATAGTAGATGGATTTAAAGTATCAGATTTTTTGAGAAATAATAATCCTGAAGTATTTGATACATTGGTTAATACATATGTAAAATTTAAAAATAATGATTTTACCCAAGAAACTATAAGATTTTTCCACGCTCCTTTAATTACTTTAAATAAAGATAAAGATTATAATGATATACGTTTTAGCGTAAGCACAATGGGAATTATCGACTGTGGCCCAAAGGATGTAGAAAAATTTTATAAAGCTTACAGAAAATTTGCCGGGTTGTTGCATAGTGAAGATTACTCTGTGAAATTTAGATTAAATAAAGGTGACATATTTTCATTTAATAATCGAAGAACCGTTCACGGTAGAACAAAATACAACCCAAATTCTGGACATAGGCATTTGCAAGGGTATTATCTTGATAGAGATGAAATACTTGGTAAGCTTAATTATTTAAAAAAAATAGAACTTTAGATTATTTCCAACCGCTTATTGTTTTAACCTCTAGGTATTCTTCTAGACCCCAGGTTCCTCCCTCTCGACCATTGCCAGATTGTCTATATCCTCCAAAAGGCGTTCCTGAGTCTGCACTTTTACCATTTATATAAACACCACCAGACCTAAATTTTCGCGCAACCCGTCTTGCCTTTTCTTTATCCAAAGTTTGAACATAATTGCCTAGTCCATATGAGGTATCATTAGTAATATTAATCGCTTCATCTTCAGTCTCAAAAGGTATTATTGATAAAACCGGTCCAAATATTTCTTCTTTTGCAATTCTCATATTATTTGAAACATCAGTAAAAATTGTTGGCCTCACAAAATATCCCCTACCAAGTCCCTCTGGCCTATCAGGTCCTCCAGCAACCAGAGTCGCTCCTTCCTCAACGCCACTTTTAATTAAATTCTGAATTTTATCAAACTGATTTTTTGAGATTACAGGTCCTATGTGTTCACCTTTTTTATTAGCTATATCTACTGTAATTTTATTCGCTTCATCTGCTGCCTCTTTTACAGCTCTTTCATAAATTGATTTTTCAACAAGCATACGAGTAGGTGCATCACAAGACTGGCCTGAGTTACTCATTACATTTCTTACCCCTTCCCTGACCGCTTCAGGGCTAGAATCTGCAAAAACAATATTACCTCCCTTTCCGCCTAATTCCAAACAAACTCTTTTAACCGTCTCAGCAGAATTTTTTGTAATCAGTCTTCCGGCTCTAGTTGAGCCTGTAAAAGAAACCATATCGACATCAGGATGTCCTGAAATTTGAGTGCCCACTCCTGCGCCATCTCCATTTACTAAGTTAAAAACTCCTGGAGGAAAACCGGCATCATGGATCATCTCCGCAAATAACATACCCGATAATGGAGCAATTTCGGAAGGCTTTAAAACCATTGTACATCCAGCTGCAAGAGCCGGCACCACCTTTAGAGTTATTTGATTAATTGGCCAATTCCATGGAGTTATTAAACCACAAACACCGATTGGTTCGTATGTTATATAGTTATCCGATCCGTTATCAAATGATCTTTCAAATTCAAAATTTTTCAATCTTTTTATAAAGTCTTTTATATGCGAAGCTCCAGAAGCTGTTTGAACATTTGTTGCCCAATCAATAGGTGCGCCCATTTCTAATGAAATTGACTTTGCCATTTCTTCCCATCTTGATTTATAAATTTCATATAATTTTTGTATAAGCGAAATTCTTTCTTCTTTTGAAGACTGGCTCCAAGTTGCAAAAGAATATCTTGCTGCTCTAATGGCAGAGTCTGTATCTTCAATATTTCCTAAGGAAATAGTTGCACATATTTCTTCATTCGAGGGATTGATTACCTCAAAATCATTCGGCTTCACCGGAGGTATCCATTTGCCATTTATGTAAAAATTTCTTTTATCCAACATATTATTATTTTACCAACTAACAATTATATACTGAAAAAAATAATAAATATATATAAATTGTAAGTTGTAATTAAGAATAAACAATGTCAAAATATGATATGGAAATAAATCTTTTATCCGGTGCCTTAGGTGCAGAAATTAAGGGGATAAATCTTAAAGATAATTCTATAAAAAATTTTAAAAAAATTAATAAACTTCTTTTAGAACACAAAGTAATATTTTTTAGAGAACAAGATATAACTGCTGAAGAACATATAAATTTAGCCAATTGTTTTGGTAATATAGAAACACATGCTTATGTTAAGTCAAGAAAAAAATATCCTGAAATACTTAGAATTATAAAAGAAGCAAATGAAAAAAATCAATGGGGCGAAGGATGGCATAGTGATGTCAGTTATAATTACAAACCTACCAAAGCAGTAATATTAAAATCTATTAAGATACCTCCTATTGGTGGAGATACGGTATTTTCAAATATGGAATTAGCTTGGAAAACGCTTGATGATGGAATAAAAAAAATTGTTAAAAATAAAAAAGCTATCCATAGCTCCTTAGGTGCAGCATATTTTGTAAAAAATTATAGATCAATGGAAAGTAATGGTAATTATGATGAGTATTCTAATGAGCACCCTATTTTAAGGACTCACCCAGAAACAGGAAAAAAGATCTTGTTTGTTAACTGGACGTATACAAAAAAAATTGTTGGTATGAAAAAAAAAGAAAGCGATGAAATATTAAATAAAATATTTCAACATCAAGAAAGATTAGACCTAACATGCAGATTTAAATGGACTAAAAATGCAGTTGCAATTTGGGATAATAGAAGCGTGAATCATTATGCTATATCTGATTTTTTTCCCGGGAGGGGGCTAGGTTATAAAAGAATTATGGACAGAATTGC
This sequence comes from Pelagibacteraceae bacterium, assembly GCA_002717485.1. GTDB lineage: Bacteria > Pseudomonadota > Alphaproteobacteria > HIMB59. The sequence continues at coordinate 6,311 of PBDW01000023.1, forward strand.
AATTGAGGGAGATAAACCAAATTAATATCTTGAGGCAATAAATTCAGGATTAATAACTGATTCTTTGTTATTATATTGAATTTCATTATTTTCCAAATCTTTCACATTTCCTCCTGCTTCTTTTAATATACAATGACCAGCTGCCGTATCCCATTCTGAAGTAGGTCTAAATCTAGGATATATGTCTGCTTTTCCTTCAGCAATTAAGCAAAATTTTATTGAACTGCCAGAATAAATTAATCTATATTTGTTTTGCAAGCTTAACCATTTTTTCATTTTTTCATTGTTTTTATGCGAACGACTAGAAACAACTCTTAACTCATCTAATTTTTCAAAAGTATTTACTTTTTTTAATTTACAATTATCATCCAAAGATAAAAATTTTTCTGTGACAGTTGCATTTTTTAAATATGCACCATATCCGGTAGCGGCTAAATAAATTTTAGATGTATATGGAGCATAAACTACTCCTAATATAGGTTTGAACTCATTAATTAGTGCAATATTTATTGTAAATTCACCATTTCTTTTTATAAATTCTTTTGTTCCATCTAATGGATCTACAAGCCAATAATTTTTCCATTTTTGCCTTTCTTGCCAACTAATTTCTTCAGACTCTTCGGAGAAAAAAAATGTGTCGGGTAAAAGATTTTCTAATGAATTTTTAATTATAGTGTGAGATATCATATCTGCTTTAGTTACGGGATGATTTGGAGATTTTTCCTCTACTTGAAAATCTTCTTTGTATACATCCATTACTGCCTTGCCTGCATTAATAGAAACCATTCCAACAGTTTCTAAAAGTTTTATATTAAGAAATTTATTAATAGACATTAAAACTATACTGAAATATCAAATTTTACCCTTTTTCCTCATATTTTCTCTAATTTTTGTAGCGGATATCTTGCTTATATTTTCTTCAAAAGACTCCTCCTCAATTTTGTAACCTACTTTTCTTCCATACGTAATATTAACAATATTAGGAACAAGTTGGATTATATATTCTTTTCCATGAGTAAAACCCTCAGTATTTAAACCTTCAATAATATTTTCACAAACTTTATCAAAATCAAAAGGATTGTCATTTTGATCTGCTCCTCCACTAACCCCTGCAACATCTCTAACTTGTATAACTACCTGGCCAGTTTTGTCGAAGCATCTTTTAAAAAGCGCGAAATGTCCTCCGTGCCATGGTTGCCATCTTCCTAACATTTGTACGGTTGGTTTTTTCCAATCAAATTCAATTAAATCAGCAGCAATTTTTCTTGTATATTCGTCTGATTTAAATTCTTTAAAACGATAGTTAAATTTTTTAATAGGTTTTTCAAAAACTTTATTTGTATCTTCAAATCTACCTTTTTCAATGGTGTCCATCCACACAACATAATCTGGTTTAAGAATGTCTCTATATTCTTTTTTTGGACAAATAAAATCACATATGGCATATGTTTTTTTAGATTCATTTCCGAGTTTTCGCATTCTCATTGCCTGTCGTTTGCGACCATCTTCTGAATAATCCCAGTCATTAAATTGTTCTCGAACCTTATCTGCATTGTAATGAGCTGCACCCAATTTTTGTGCAAGCTTTGTTGACAAGGTTGTTTTTCCTGATCCGGGCAGGCCCATAACTAAAATTATTTTAGCCATTAATTTCCTTTTTTAAAGAATACAATAAAGACGAATTGTTATTATTCAAGGCTATTTATTTTCTTCCAACATCATTAAGCTAGCGTTACCTCCGGCAGCTGTAGTATTATATGTAAATGTTTTTTCATTAACAAATTGCATTAGGTAATTTGGACCACCTGCTTTAGCACCAGTTCCGGACAATCCTCTTCCTCCAAATGGCTGAACACCTACTACAGCCCCGACTATATTTCTGTTAATATATATATTTCCTACTTTTGCATTATTAAATATATAATTTATGGTATTATCAATTCTGCTTTGGATACCAAGTGTTAACCCGTAATTAAGTTTATTTATTTCATCGACAAGCTCTTCTAGTTTGTTTGATTTATATTTAACAACATGGACAACAGGGCCAAAAATCTCCTCCTTTAAATCACCAATCTTATTAATGTTTATTACTGTTGGTTGAATAAAATTTCCTTCAAATTCATTATTTATTTTAGTTTGAGAAAGAATATTATTTTTGTTTAGATTGATGTGTTTGTTTATTTTATTCTCAGCATCCTTATCTATAACTGGACCAATGTCAGTTTCCAGCATTCTTGGATCGCCAATATGAATTTTTTGAAGGGCGCCATTAAGCATCTTAACAGTTCTATCAAAAACTTCTTCTTGAATTGCCATTATTCTTAATGCAGAACATCTTTGACCTGCTGATCCAAAGCCAGAATCAATTGCGTCATCAATAACTTGCTCAGTAAGTGCAGAGGAATCAACAATAATAACATTTAATCCCCCAGTCTCTGCTATAAATGAAATGATTTCTCCTTGCCTATTATTAATTATATTTTGAATTTTTTTTGCTGTTTCGTTTGAGCCCGTAAAAATTACACCTTTAACTCTCTGATCCTTTATCACTTTCTCACCTATTTGAGGTCCATTACCCAATAAGAGCTGCAAAGCCCCTTGAGGAAGTCCTGCCTTTAAAAATAGTTTCATTATTTCATATGCAATAATAGATGTTTGTTCAGCTGGTTTGGCTATAATTGTGTTGCCTGCAAGTAAAGGGGCTACTATTTGGCCAATAAATATAGCTATAGGAAAATTCCACGGGCTTATAGTTAAATAAATGCCCTTTCCCTCATAGTGCAATTCATTTATCTCACCGGTAGGGCCATCTAATTTTATTGATGAGCTAAATAACCTTAAAGCCTCTCTAGAATAATAATAACAAAAATCTATAGATTCTCTAATATCATTAATTGAATCAACAACCGTTTTGCCTGCTTCTAGTGTACATATTTTAAGCAATTTTTCTTGATTTTCTTCCAGTAGTTCTGCAAATCTAATAATAATCTTAACTCTTTCATCAACATTGACTACATTCCAATTTGGAAAATAAGTTGAAGAAATTTCTATAGCTTTGTCAATAATGTTATCATCCGCAAAATGGACACTTCCTAAATTTATTGAATTATCAAAGGGGGTAAAAACATTAAATGCTGAAGTTTTATGATCTTTTCCATCAATAATTGAGCAAGCTTCGTATCTAAATTCTTTCTTTGTAATATTATTAAATAATCTTCCAATTCTTTCTCTATAATTTTCATCATTAATGTCATAACCTTTGGAATTTTTTCTGTTAGGGAGGTATATATTTGGAGGAACTGGAATCATTGGATTAGGCAATGTCGAATATTTTTTAATTATTTGCAACGGATCTTCTAAAATCTCTTCAATATTTAAATTAGGATCGCTTATTTTATTTATAAATGATGTATTTGCCCCATTTTCTAATAAACGTCTCATCAAGTAAGGAAGTAGGTCATCATAATTTCCTACGGGAGCATAAATTCTACATTTAGGATAATTATCTTTAGAAAACTGATTAAAATAATCGTGTATCTTGCCACCCATTCCGTGAATTCTTTGGAATTCATATGTTTTTTCTTTTCCTGCTTCTTCAATAAATGCTATTGATTGGGCATTATGCGATGCAAACTGAGGAAAAATTGTATTTTGTTTTTCCAATAATTTTATTGCACAAGCCATCCAAGAGATATCTGTTGATGATTTCCTTGTATAAACAGGATAATTTGGCACACCTAGTTCTTGTGCTAACTTAATTTCACTATCCCAATATGCTCCCTTAACCAATCTTACATTAATAATTTTTTTATTTTTTTCTGCTAGTTGATCAATCCAATCTATAACATCAAAGCTTCTTTTTTGATAAGCCTGAAGAGCCAAGCCGAGTCCATTCCAACCTTTTAGACTCGGATCAGAAACCATAATTTCCAACAAAATTAAAGATAAGATCAATCTATAATTTTCTTCTGCGTCGATACATAATTGAATATTGTAGTCTTTACACAATTTGCATAATGTAATTAACTTTGGAATTAACTCTTTTTTTAAATCATCAATCTTATTTCTTTCGTATCTAGGATGAAGAGCGGATATTTTGATAGATACACCGTTAGAAAAACGAATATCTTCACTATTTTTAAGTTCTTTGCCAGCATAATGAATTGAGTTTTTATAATCTTCAAAATATTTCTCTGCATCTTCCATATTTCTTGCACCTTCTCCCAACATATCAAAAGAAAATAAATTGTTTGAATACATTTTTGATTTAGTAAAACCAATACTTTCCTTCATAGTTGGCTTAAATACAAATTGACTTGCAAGAATTGTGACAGCCCTTTTAACTGCAACTCTAAAAACAGGTTCACTAGTTTTTTTAATAATACTTTTATATGTTTCTTCTAAATGTAATTTATCATTAGTTTTTTTATCTAAAATTTTTCCTGTTAAAAAGAAACTCCATGATGAAGCATTTACAAAAATACCCTTATTAATACCTGTATGTTTTTTCCAATCTGCAGATGTGAATTTATCCTCTAGAAGCCTATCCATTGTCTTGCTATCTGGAATCCTCAAAAGAGCTTCTGCTAAACACAATAATACTGTTCCTTCTTTTGTATTTAGTTGAAATTCTTGAAGCAAGCTTTCAATGGGGGATACGATCTTTGATTCATTTCGAGCAAAATTAACTATTTCTTCTGCTCTTTGATAAACTCTAGATTGTATTTTTTTATATTTTGGTTCAAGAAATTTTAATAATTCTTTTATTCTTGCCTCTTCATCCATATAGTGAATGCTGTTAATTTTATTAAATGCGTTCAATTCCATTTTAAAGTCTATTATACTACTATATAATTTGAATTTCTTTAGAAAAAGAAGTAGGCCATCTACAATTAGCTATTAATTTTTAGTTTCGATGTATGGTGCCCAGGACTGGAATTGAACCAGTGACACAAGGATTTTCAGTCCTTTGCTCTACCAACTGAGCTACCTGGGCATATAGATTCCGGTAGATAAAGTTTTTTTATCATTATTTCAATAAATATAATTTATTTTATTCACTTTGACTTTTATTATTTTCAGGAAAGTAATATTCCTCGCTAATCCAATTATATAGATCTATATCGCTACACTTTTTTGAGCAAAAAGGGTCAAAGTTTATAGTAACGCCTTTCTTGCAAATTGGGCATTTGTTAATTTTTAATTTTTTAAGATTTTTTATTTTAATTATTTTACTCATTTATTTTCTTCTAAATATAATTCGTCCCTTTGTTAAATCATATGGGGTCATTTCAACTGTTACCTTGTCTCCAGCCAATACCCTGATCCTATTTTTCCTCATTTTCCCTGAAGTATGGGCAAGAACTTCATGTTCATTATCTAATTTAACTCTAAACATAGCGTTGGGGAGAAGTTCAGTTACAACTCCTTCAAATTCTATAGATCCTTCTTTAGTCATTAATTCTCCATTTTATTAATTATTATACTTAATCTTCTCTAATTTGAATAGACAACTTATGTGCTTCCAAACCCTCAATTTCAGCCATATTTTTTGTTTGTTTATAAAGTTTCCTGAATCCATTTTTGTTGATTTTTGTATATGTATTTCTTTTCATAAAATCCAAAACTCCCAAACCAGACATAAATTTTGCTGAACCTCCAGTAGGTAAAATATGATTTGTTCCTGAAATATAATCTCCAAAAGATTCTGAAGAATACTGGCCGACAAATATAGCACCAGCATTTCTTATCTTTGAGTATATATTTTTATAATCTGATGAATGAATGTGCAAATGCTCAGGAGCAAGTATATTGATATATTTATAAGAATTTCTTAAAGATTTTAAAACTATAATTGCTCCAAATTTATTTATGCTTTTTTTAATAGTATCTGATTTTGTTAAGCCTTTTTTTAAAATTTTTAATGAAGATTCTACTTGTGCAGCAAATTCATAACTATCAGTTATTAATATTGATTTAGACATTATATCATGCTCAGCTTGAGCAATTAAATCAGATGCGACCCACTTAGGTTGATTATTTTTACTCGCAACAACAACGATTTCTGAAGGGCCGGCTACTAAATCTATTCCTACTTTTCCAAAAACAATTTTTTTTGCTTCATTTACATAAATATTTCCTGGTCCAAATATTTTATCAACTGATTTAATTGTTTTTGTTCCGTATGCAAGTGCAGCAATAGCTTGAGCACCACCTATTTGATATACTTCATCAACATTAAAATGTTTAATAATTGCCATAATATAAGGATTAAATTTTCCATCTTTACATGGCATAGAAACAACAATTCTTTTTACTCCGGCTATTTTTGCAGGAACTAGATTCATTATTAGAGTTGATGGATATGATGCTCCTCCACCTGGAACATAAAGTCCAACAGAATCAATTGGTGACCATTTAGAAAAAATAGAAATTCCTTTTTCTGACAATTTATAATTATTTGGATATTGTTTCTGATGAAACTTTGTGATTCTTTTTATTGCTAGTTTAAAACTATTTAAAATTTTAATATCTGCCTTTTTAGCAAAATAATTAATCGTTTTTTTATCAATAATAATATTATTTTTTGATATTTTATTATTATCAAATTTTTTTGTATAATATAAGATAGCATTATCCCCATCTTTTTTTACTCGATCAATAATTCTTTCAGTTTGAGATCTAATTAATTTTGGAACTTTTTCAGTTCTATTATTAACTAACATTTCAAATTTGAATTTAAAATCCTTATCTTTTTCAAATATAATTTTCAATTTAATCTTTCTTTTTTTTCTTAAATTTACTTATAATTTTAGCAATATTTGAATAATCTGTTTTATATGCTGATCTATTTACTATTAACTTTGATTCAACATCCAAAATTTTTTCAACTTCTACTAATCCATTTTCCTTAAGGGTTTTTCCACTTGAAACTAAATCAACTATTCTTCTACACATTAATAACTTTGTTGCCAATTCAACAGATCCGTTAAGCTTAATTGCCTCGACTTGAACACCCTTATCTGCAAAAAATTCTTTAGTAATTTTTGGATATTTTGTTGCAACACGAATGTTGCTCCACATCTGGGGATCTTCATTTTTTAAAAGACTTTTAAGTGCGGCTACAGATAATCGACAACGTCCAATACCTAAGCTAATAGGCGAATATACTTCAGAATAATCAAATTCTTCAATAATATCACTACCTGCAACGCCTATTTGGGCTGCGCCAAATGCTACAAAAGTGCATACGTCAAATGCACGAACTTTTATAAATTCAATATTTGAATTATTACTTTCAAAACTTAATTTTCTACAATTATCATCATATAAAGATTCGTCAGGTAAAAGATTAATTTCTTTTAGAATTAATCTTAATTCTGAAAGAATTCTTCCCCTGGGAACAGCAATTCTTATTGTATTTTTTTTACTCATTAATTTTATGGTGTTTTACACGCCTATATAAAAAGTTCTACTAAAATAAGTTTTTCTTATATAAACTGCTCATATGGCATTAAGTTCTTAAATTCTTTTGATTTTGGCTCCGCAGGAATTCAGTTTTTTTTCAATATTCTCATAACCTCTATCTAAATGGTAAATTCGATTAATATGGGTTTCACCTTGGGCCATAAGACCCGCTAATACAAGACTAACGCTTGCTCTTAAGTCACTTGCCATAACCTCTGCACCCTTTAGTTTATCTACTCCATTGATTAGAGCTCTATCTTTATTAACTTTGATGTTTGCTCCTAAACGATTAAGCTCTCCTACATGCATAAAACGATTCTCAAATATTTTTTCCTGAACTGATGAGTTGCCTTTAACGATTGCAAGTAGACTCATAAATTGAGCTTGAAGGTCCGTTGGAAAACCAGGGTAGGGTTCTGTAACAATATCAACAGACTTTAATTGACTATTTTTTCCGTTAACTACAATATGGTTTTTAGCTATAGAAATATCTGCGCCCATTTTTTTTAATATCCTAATTGGCAAATCTAAATGATTAGGATAAATTTTAGTTATTTTTAATATTCCTCTTGTAATTAATGCTGCTATTATTAAAGTTCCTGCAACAATTCTATCAGGAATTATAGAATATTGAACGCCACTTAAATTTTTCACCCCTTCTATTTTCAATTCACTTGTACCTATACCGCTGATTTTTGATCCCATTTTATTTAAACAATTACACAAATCTTCTATTTCGGGTTCTTTTGCTGCATTTTTAATCAAAGTAGTACCTTTGGCAATAGCTGAGCCTAATAAAATATTCTCAGTAGCGCCTACACTTTTAAAAGGTAATTTAATAAGATTCCCAACTAAACCATGTTTAGCTTCAGCTACCACATATCCGTTATTTATATAAATATCAGCTCCGAGTTTTCTCATACCAAACAAATGAAGATCTATGGGCCTAGTGCCAATTGCACATCCGCCTGGGAGAGATACAACAGCCCTTCTTTTTCTAGCGAGCAAAGGTCCGAGAACTAATATTGAAGCTCTCATTTTTCTAACCAATTCATAGTCAGCTCTGTAATAATTAACATTTGATGCATTGACTTTAATTTCAGAGTTTTTAAAATTATTTTTTACACCAAAGCTTTTTAATAATTTTAGCATTGTTTGTATATCTTCTAGGTTTGGAATATTTTTAAATACACACTCTTCACCTGATAGCAATGCTGATGCAATAATTGGTAATGCAGAATTTTTTGAACCACTTGTAGTGATTGTCCCATAAAGTGGACTACTTTTTTTTACTACTAATTTTTTCATTTTTGTTAGAGTTTTTATAAATTTTTCTTTTTTTAATGTTTGATTTTAGCTGCTTTTCTAGTTTATCCAATAGATCCTGACGCTTTTTTTTCTTTATTTCTTTTCTATTTTTGATTCTGATTAAATGATTCATTAAATATATTGTATTTATCTATAACAAAAAAATATATATGTTAAAATATTTGCATCATAAATCTAGAAAGGATTGTCCATGGATGAAGATAGATTAAATTTAGAGACAAGAAAATTCCTTAAAAAAGTCGGTATTTCTTCGCAAAGAATGATTGAAAAGGCTGTATATTCAGGAATAGAGGGAAAAAAAATTGAATCTGGAGATAAAATAAAGGTTTCTATGACGCTCAATATAGAAAAGCTTGGGGTTAATTATAAAATTGAAGATGATTTAAATTTATAACAATTACTCAAAGAAAATCATATAACTATAAGCTACTATTATAGCGGGTATTGCACTGTATAATGTTGCAATAATAGATGCTTTAGGAGCTAAAGCAATAGCTGGAAACAGCGCATCTCCATCATTAGAAATAGCATTACCAATTTCAGCCGATAAAGGGATAAAACCGTTTAGATAAAAAGTGGCTACCACAATTTGAGGTCCGCATCCCGGCAAAAAACCAAATATAATTGCAATCAACGGAACAAAGGGAAGCCAAATATCAAAGAATAGTTTTAGGTCTAGTCCACTAAATAACATAAAAATTTCAAAAATTATAAATCCTGAAATTACCCATGTTGTCACAAAGTTTGTTGTATCAACAACTCTGGACATATAACCTCTAGTTTTATCGGTAGAAAGTTGAAAATCACTTAATGGATTTAAAGACCACATTAAAAGACAAAGAACAGATCCAAATACACCAATTAAAGAAGTAATGCTAAGACCCAATGGTAAATTTATAATTAAATCAGTTTCTATTTGAAATGCCTGCATTATACCTAGCAATAGTCCAGGTACAAAAATTATTAACCATATAAAGTTTAATTTGGATACAAAAGTACTATCTAAGACTTCATTTTGATTAGGATATTTAAATTTTTTACTTCTCATAAATTTATTCCCATGAAGATAATCTACGACATAACCAGAAATTGTTCCCACAACGATACCAATAGAAAATATTAAAGCTCCTGTTAAAGGTTCTTGAGCTAATAATAAAAATGCAGCATCACCCATTGTTGCAGTGAGCACTGCAACTAATGAGCCAAAGCTAATTTTACCTTGAATGTATTGAGTAACAACAATTACTGCGCCTCCACAACCAGGAATTGCACCTAGCATAGAAGCAAAAGGTACATGGAAATTTTTTGTTTTTTTTAGAAATATATCAATATTAAGTTTTGAAAAAGAGTCTAAACCTATAAATATTAACAAGGTAAATCCCACAAAAACACTTACCTGTAGATATGCATCAATTAATGATTGTTGCATAACAGACCCTAATCTACCAGGTTGAGACGCTAAAACTAAAATAAGAGTAGCGAAAATTAATTTTTTGAGCAATCTGCCATCATTTGCTAAAATTGAATGTTTTTGTCTGAATAATGTAGCAATAATGTGATTCATTAAGTGCAGTTATAGCTATTAAATGTAGCTATGGCTACATTTATATATAATAATTTTGCAATTTATAGTGTTTTTAAGTTATAAGGCATACTATGACTGGTAAGGGTTATAAAATCATCAATTCTTTTCATAATGCCAGAACTAATCATGGTAAAGAAAATGCAGAAGACTACGTAGAAATTGTAGCAGATTTAATACAAGAAAATGGTGAGGCAAGAATTGTAGATATATCTAAAAGACTTGGAATTGCTCAAGCTACTGCAAATAAAACAATAAAAAGACTTATAAAAGATGGTTATTTATTTAAAGAGCCTTATCGATCAGTTTTTTTAACAATTAAAGGACAAAAACTTGCCAGAGATTCTAAAAAAAGACATAAAACTGTTTATGAATTACTAAGGTCGTTAGGAGTAAGCAAAAAAACTGCGATTCATGATTCTGAAGGCATTGAACATCATGTTAGTAAGGAAACGTTAGAAGCTTTTAAAAAAATAATAAAAAAACATAATAAAATTAAATAAATAACAGATTGGAATTCTAACTAAGAGAACTCCGCCTTTTCCTAAACAAAGGAATGAAGAAAAGGCAGAAATTCTCAATTCTTTTTAAAGAACTTAAATAAACTGACACACTTGATTTATTATGCGCAAATAAATAATGTGTTGTTTAAAAAGTTACTTTCATAGATATAGAAGCAGAAAAAAATTCTCATTTCAAGCAAATATTCGACTTTATAAGTAAATTTTTTTTAAAAACATTAAATAATAGAAAAAAATTCTTTTATATGTTAAATTTGAATAATGGATTTAATTGACAAAAATATATTATCAATGCTCCAAAAAGACGCTACTCTTCCGCTTAGCGCTATAGCAAAAAAAGTTGGTTTATCAACTACTCCCTGTTTTAATAGAATTAAGAAACTTGAAGAAGATGGTGTGATAAAGAAAAAAGTAGCAATTTTAGACAATAAAAAAATAAACCTCCCGGTTGTTATTTTTTTATCCATTAGGGTTGGCTCGTATAGTAAAGACCGCCTTGATAATTTTCTAAATATAATAACAAGTCTAAAAGAAGTTGTTGAAATGTATAGACTAACTGGTGAAAATGATTATTTAATAAAAGTGATGGCGAAATCAATTGGTGAATATGATACTTTTAATCAAAATCTTATTAAAAAAATTGATTTCATAAGTTTAAAATCTAATATAGTTTTAAAAGAGATTAAAAATACAACTATTCTACCTTTAGATGATCTTGAACAATGAATACTGATAAAGATTCACTAATGTTAAATACAATGTATTGGTGGGGGATACCAACATTGTTCAGATGCAAATATGAATCTAATCCAAAAAACTGCGATATAGGATTAGTTGGAGTACCGCACAGTAGTGGTAATGGCACAACAGAAAGGGACCAGCATTTAGGACCAAGAGCTGTGAGGCATGTATCTGCTGGTTTAAGAAGAGTGCACCTAGATTTTAATATTAACCCTTGGGAAAAAAATATAATATACGACCTCGGCGATGTTCCTCTCCCAGAAGCAAATAATAACGAAAGATGTATAGAAAGAATGGTAGAATTTTTTTCAAAAATTGCCTCTAATAATACTAGAGTGGTTTCAATTGGAGGTGACCATTCAATTACAGGAGGTATTATTGAAGGATTAACTAAAAAAAAATCAGCCCTTACAAAAAATCAAAAAGTTAATCTTGTTCACTTTGATGCACATACTGATACCTATGAAAATTTAGACCACTTTATGGGAGCAAAAAAATCTGCAGCTCATTGGGCTTCATATTTAGTTAAACAGGGTAATGTAGATGCTAATCATAGTACTCAAATAGGCATAAGAGGTAACCCAAGAACATTGGATTGGTTAAAACCAAGTTATGATCTAGGTTATCAGGTTATAACTATGGATGAGTTCAGAAAAGATGGTTTAAAAAATTGTAAAGAAAAGATACTCTCTAGATTAGACGACAAACCAATATATATAACATTTGATCTTGATTGCTTGGACCCTACTGTAGCTCCAGCTGTTGCAAATCTTGAACCAGCTTTTAAGGGTTTTTCAATCGATGAAGCAAGAACCCTCTTACAAAGCCTGCGGGGCAGGAATATTATAGGTGGAGACGTTGTTTGTTTACTTCCCACAAAAGATAACCCTAACAATATTACCTCAATGACAGCTGCCGCAATTATGTTTGAGCTTATTTGTCTTATTAGCATTAATTTAAATTAAAAATAAATGTATTAAATTAACTTTCTGAAGTTCCATCATCCCTGATATTAATATTATTTCTCATTTCCTGCCTTGACAATGAATGCTCCCATCTCATATAGGCATCTTCATTGCGATGAGAATGGCCCTCTAGTAGAAGATTGAAAAAATTTTTTATAGTTAAATGTTGACTTCTATAATCTCTAAAAATGACTAGCCAAGTAAGGGTCTCTTCAGTTTTAGTTTTTATTACAACTTTTTTAAAAGTCTCTACTTGTTTTTGAAAACCCATTGATAGATATTCAATCATTTTATGCTTAAATAAAACTCTTTCATCACCGTCTGCAAATTTTATATTCCAGGTAGGTTTTTCATGTATACCTGTTATTGGGTTAATGCCCCCATCTTGTATTTGTGAGATGTCAATAATTTCTTTAGACATAAAATAAATATAACATTAATTAACCTTTTTATTCGATAGTAAATATTGTGGATATCTCAGAAAAGAACTTATAATATACGTTATAATAAGTTTATTTGCCTATTATATTTACTATATGCCAATAAATTAAAAAGGAAATAAATAATGTCAGGACAATTAATAGATATATTCCCGCTTTCAATCTTCAAGGATAAAATAGTTATTGATGAAAAAGAAAAAAATTTAATGATAAATAAAATTTATGATATCGAAAAAATATCAAGAGAAAATTTAAATAATAATAATAATATATGGAATGATAAAAGTGTTTGGTTAGGAGATATTAATGGAAGTGAGTTTTTGCTTAAAAACCAAGAATTTAAAAATCTATCCAAAAAAATTGGAGAAAAAATTCTTCTTTATGTTGAAGCTTTAAACATTGATACGAAACAATTAAAATTTTATTTCCAAAAATCCTGGGCAACGGTTACAAGAAAAGAACAAAACATCCAGGTGCATAGTCACGATCAGTCAAACATAAGCATATCGTACTATTTAAAAAAACCTAATGATAGTGGAAATATTAGATTTGCATGCAGACCCCATAATGAGATTGCAAAAGATATATTTAGTGAAGAAAAAGTAAAACTAGGATTAATAAAAAAAGTTGACTTAAGAAACACAACGACAGTCGACATTCCAGTTGAAGAAAATGACATATGCATCTTTCCTTCCAAAACTAAGCATTCAACTGCACCAAGCAATACTGATGAGTCAAGAATTTCTATTTCTGCAGATATAAGTTTAATGCTAGTTGATAGTTATGGACATGAAAAATTAATGCCTCATTTTAATAATTGGCAAGAAATTAATAATTCTTAAATTATAATCATTTAAATGAGCTTTTATAATTGGATACAACTATTTTTAGTGTGCTTAATAGGAGCGATGTCGCCTGGACCAAGTCTTGCAACGATAATAAGAAACACGATATCAAAAAACAGGTTAGGAGGAATTGTTACGGCTGTAGGTCATGGTTTGGGGGTTGGAATATACGCATTATTTGCATTATTGGGGTTAGAATTTTTATTAAAAATGTACCCAGAAATATTTTTTGGACTACAAATTTTAGGATTAGTTGCTCTAATATTAATTGGAATTAGTTTTTATTTCTCAGCTAAAGAATCGGAGTTATTAAAAGAAAATACAGTTGATAAAACAGCATTTTTTCAAGGCTTCGCAATTTCATTCCTAAATCCTAAAATTTTTATATTTTTTGCAGCTTTATATTCGCAATTTATTAGCGAAAACTTAACTAACTACGAAAAGATAATAATGGTTTTGACGCCGGGGATCATTGATACGTTATGGTATATTTTAATAGCTGTTTTTTTAAGCTTAACTTCCATAAATAAATTAATTATATCAAAAAAAGTATTTATTGAAAAATCAATGGGAGTTTTTCTAATAATTATTGCTTTTACAATACTATATGGACTCATTTAGAATTTACTTCTTCATAAACTCTGCAAAAATTTAACCCCATAATTTTTTCAATATCATAATATGAGTACTTTCTTTTCTCCAACTCTTTTGCAATTAGCATATGATCAGAACAATCCTGAATTTGTTTTGGAGTAGAATCCATACCGTCATAATCACTACCTATTCCAACATAATCTATCCCTAAAAATTTAACAATATAGTCTATATGATCTATAAACAATTCGATACTTGGAGCTATGGATTGATAAGCTTTCTGTAAGTAATACTGTTTAGCAATCCATCTTTTTTCAGAATCAGCGAATTCTTTGTTTATTTTAAAAATTTCCTTTTCAAGAGTTCTCGTAAGAAAATTTTCCCTTTTAGCATAATCTTTATCTACGAAATTTGAGTACAAATTTAGAAAAACAACACCCTTCTTGTTCTTTATAGCAATTAATTGATCATCTTTAAGATTTCTATAATGAGGACAAATATTATATACATTTGAGTGAGAGGCTATAATTGGATTTTTACTAAAATTAATTATATCCCAAAAACTCCTCTCTCCGATATGCGAAACATCAACAATTACCCCTCTTTCTTGACATAAACTAATGACTTCTTTTCCAAAAATACTAACACCTAGATATCCAATATTTTTAGGATTGCTTACTTCATCAAAAGCTGAAGATGCAATTGCATTGGAATAATTCCAGGTTGGGCCAAAATATAATAATCCTCTATCTATGAAATGATTAAGATTATCAATATTCTCCTCAATACACTCTCCTCCTTCAATGCCAAATGGCATTCCTAATTTTTTACTTCTTATAATAGTGTTCAAGTCTTTAAAAGATCTAACAATTTTTGTTAATGATGAATTTTTCTCAATTTCCTCTAATTTATCAATTAGATTATTTGCCCTTTTAAAAGATTGGTCTAAATATTTTTTTGTAACCCAAATTACAAAAACTTCTAGGTTTATATTACCTTCTTTTAATCTGACAATATCCGAGTGGCCATATTTTGTTTTTACAGTTATATCTTCCCCGTTAATTGCCCTTTGTAATATGTCATTATGAAGATCTGCAACAAACATTAAATAATAACCTAGACTTGATTCACAATTTATTTTGCAAGTTCCATCTTTATTATTTTATCAGGATTTTCTACCATACCATTATCGCCATTTCCTTTTTTTATCATATCTACGTACTCCATACCTTCTATTACCTGACCCCATACCGTATACTGCCCATCAAGATATAAAGCATCTTCAAAACAAATAAAGAATTGACTGTTTGCACTATTCGGATTACTAGACCTTGCCATCGAAACGGCGCCTCTTTTATGTTGCGCATTTGAAAATTCAGCTTTCAAATCTGGTTTATCTGAACCTCCCATACCTGTTCCGGTTGGATCTCCAGTCTGAGCCATAAAATTATCTATAACTCTATGAAATACTATACCGTCATAAAAACCTTCTGAAACCAATTCCTTAATTCTTTTAACATGATTAGGGGCAATATCAGGTTTAGCTTCTATTGTAACTCGTCCATCCTTTAAATCTAAATATATCAAATTGTCTTTTTCTACAGCCATTACATCCTCTATTTTTAGCAATATTAGCAAGCTAATAATTAAAAAAATTATTTTTATATGCTTTCCTAAATTTTGAATTATCATTATAATATATATATAATTCTAATGCATTCCATTGACAAGAAAATCGAAGAATTAAAATTAAATTTACCTTTAATGCCTAATCCTATAGCTAATTATTTGCCTTACAAAATTGAGAATAATATACTCTATATTTCAGGTCAAGGCCCTATATTAGATGGTAAATTATTATATTCAGGAAAAGTTGGTGTAGATATATCAGTAGACGATGGCATTAAGGCTTCCGAAATATGCTGTTTAAATATTATTTCAATTATTAAATTTGCTACTAGCAATAATTGGGATAATTTTAAATGTTTTATAAAAATTGGAGGTTTTGTGAACTGTGCTAGCAACTTTAAAGATCAGCCAAAAATTATTAACGGGGCATCAGATTTATTAGTAAAGATTTTTGGAGAAAATGGCAAGCATTCGAGATTTGCTGTTGGTGCAAACGCTTTACCAATCAATATGAGCGTTGAAATAGAAGCTATGGTTGCGCTAAAATAATGTATAAAATTATTTATGTATATTTAGTTATATTTTTATTATTTTTTCCAACAGGCTTAATAGCTAAAAGAGCTGCTATAATTATTGATTATGAAACAAATGAAACACTTTTTGAGGTAAATGCAGATACCTTAAATTATCCAGCATCTTTAGTTAAAATGATGACATTATATTTAACTTTTGAAGCTCTTGAAGAAGGAAGACTCAACTGGGATCAAAAACTTAAAGTTTCGGAAGTCGCATCTTCGAGATCACCAAGCAAATTATACTTGGAACCAGGAAGTACCATTGAAGTTGGTGACGCTGTAAATGCACTTATAATTAAATCTGCGAATGATGTGGCCACTGTAATATCTGAATCACTAGCAAAAACTGAAAGAGAATTTGCAAAAAAAATGACCAAAAAAGCAAAATTATTGGGAATGAATAATACAATCTTCAAAAATGCATCAGGACTACCTAATCGGGCTCAATTAACTACTGCTAGGGATATGGCAATTTTATCAAAGGCCATTATAAGAGATTTTCCAGAATACTATAAACTATTTAAAAAAGAAAAATTCCAATGGCAAGATAAAACCTATAAAAGTCATAACAAGCTTCTTAAAAAATATGATGGTGCTGATGGAATAAAAACTGGATATACTTTTGCTTCGGGTTTCCAGCTTGCTTTCTCAGCAGTAAGAAATGATAGGAGATTAATAGGAATATATTTTGGCGGAGATACTAGCAAGCATAGGGATCAAACTTTAAAATTTCTAATGGATAAAGAATTTGCAGAGCATTCTTCCGGAACCAAAGTAGAGGCTAAAGTAGAGGCTAAAGTAGAGGCTAAAAATGATCCAGGTAAATATAAAATAGTAGTTGGAACCTTTAAATATGAAAAAAATGCCAAGAGGCAAATTAAAATTGTAAAATCAGTATTTAAATCAGATCTGAAAAATAAAGAAGGTACGATATTTAAATTAAAAGGGCAAAATAGAAATTTTTATGAAACGCAATTTATTTATTTTGAAAAAAATGAGGCTTATAAGTTCTGCTCTTTTATGAAAAAGAATAGCTTCGACTGCTTTGTTAAGAAAAAAATCTAAATTCTACACCGCTCATTTTCAGCTCTTTTTCTATATTTTCAGTAAACTCTTTAAGATTTACTTTATCATTTGCTTCAGCCCTTACAGTTAATGCGTTTTGTGTATTAGACGCCCTTATCCCCCACCATCCATACTGACTTTCAACACGAATTCCATCAATGCTAACCACATCTAATTTTCTTTTTTTTAAACGATCAGTTATTTCTTTTACAATATCAAATTTTCTAGATTCTATTACTTCAATGCGTGTCTCTGGAGTTGAGAAGGTATTTGGATATGATTCCATTATTTCACTTAAAGGTTCCTTTCTTTTTGATATAATTTGTAAGAATCTAAGTGCTACATAAAATGCATCATCATGACCATAAAAATTATCCTTATACATTATATGACCACTCATTTCTCCTGCTAACGGAGAATTTAAATCTTTCATTTTATCTTTTATAACAGAATGCCCAGTCTTATACATTAAAGGTTTACAGCCCATCTTTAAAACCTCATCAAAAAAAACCTTGCTGGACTTAACATCCATTATTATATTTGGATTCTTATATAGCTTACTAATTTCTTCAGTAAGAAGTATCATATATCTATCGGCCCATATAACTTTTCCATTATTATCTACAATTCCGAGTCGATCTCCATCCCCATCGAATGCAAGCCCTAAATCACATTTATTTTTTTTAACTAAATTTTGGATTTGGACCAAATTTTTCTCAATAGTCGGGTCAGGGTGATGATTAGGAAAATTACCATCAACTTCTTCATTAATAACAAAATTTTCAAGATTTCTAATTTTCCCTAAAATTTTTCTGATGACAACTCCTACAGATCCATTTCCAGGATCCCAGGCTACTCTTATTTTTTTTTTAATCTTTATATCTCTCGATATTCTTTGAGAATAATCATTTAATATATTTATATTTGATATATTTCCTTTTTTTAATGTAATTTTATTTATTAGCCTTTTTGCTACGTTTTGTAATCCTAAAATATCTCTGGAATAAAAGGGTTTGTTATTCACGACCATTTTGAATCCATTATACTCCGGTGGGTTATGCGACCCTGTAACCATAATACCAGCATCCATTTTTAAATGATGTATAGCAAAATAAAGCATTGGGGTTGGACAAAGGCCAATAGACTTTACGTTCAACCCGCTATCATCCAAACCGGCGCATAAAGCTTTATGCAAAGGTGGTGATGTGATTCGACCGTCATATCCTACTGCAATATTCTTATATTTGGACTTATTGCTTAGAATGTTTCCGAAGGATAATCCTAATGTGTAGGCTGTATTTAATGTAAGATTTTTTTCAAACTTACCTCGAATATCATACTCACGAAGTACTTCTTCGTCAAAAAGTTCTATTTTATATCTTCTTTTATCTTCCAATACTGACATACTCCCAGCCAATTCTTTTTACATCATCTGGATTATAAATATTTCTTAAATCAAATATAACCGGTTTTTTTACCAGTCTTTTTAGCTTACTAAGATCTAAAGCACGGAATTCATTCCATTCAGTTCCAATAATGACTGCATCCATATTGGCGCAGGCATCATTTACATTATTGGCAAAAGAAAAATTCTTACATTTTAATTTAGCATTCTCCATAGATTTAGGATCATATGCGCAAATTTTAAAACCTGCTTCAATTAATTTATTTCCAATTATTATAGATGTTGAATCTCTAATATCATCAGTATTGGGTTTAAAACTTAAACCAAGTAAAGCGATATTTATTTTACTTTTTTTTGGGAAATATTTAATAATTTTTTTAGCTATTTCAATAGGTCGATTCTTGTTTGATAAATTAACTGCATCAACAATTGATAATTTAGTTTTGTGTTTTTTTGCAGTAACTGAAAATGCTTTTATATCTTTCGGAAAACATGAACCTCCGAATCCTGGTCCGGCATGCAAAAATTTTGCACCAATTCTTTTGTCAAGACCCATCGCTTTTGAAACATCTTGAATATTTGCTCCAACTTTTTCGCACAGGTTTGAAACTTCATTTATAAATGCTATTTTTGTTGCAAGAAAACTATTGCTGGCATACTTAATTAATTCGGCGGTCTCTATATTTGTTGATATTATTGGTGTTTCAGTTAAGTACAATGGTCTATACACTGATTTAAGTATTTTTTCACTTTTTTTTGTATCTGTACCTATAATTATTCTATCAGGTCTCATAAAATCATTAATTGCAGATCCTTCTCTTAAAAACTCTGGATTTGATGCTACATCAAAGTTTGTACCCTTAATATATCTTGTCATAATATTTTTTATTTTTCTTGAAGTTCCCACTGGTACAGTGGATTTTGTTACGATAACGCAATAGTTAGTAATATTTTTAGCTACTTCTTTCGCTACGTCATATACTGCGCTTAAATCAGCGTCTTCATTTATACGACGTGTAGGCGTACCAACGGTAATAAAAACTACCTTTGCATTTGATATCGCTGGAGACATTTGGTTAGATAATTTAATTTTTTTTGTTGTAAAAAAATGCTTATTGAAAAGATCTTCTAGTCCTGGTTCAAAGATTGGCATTTTGCCATTCTTCAGAGCATTTAATCTATTTTTATCTTTATCAATGCATGTGACATTGAATCCAAATTCGGCAAAACAAAGACCAGATATTAAACCAACATATCCAGTGCCAATCATAGCAATATTCATTAAACTTAACCTATAGTAAATTACTGAACTTTATACAAAAAAATTAAAATATGGCAATTAATATTAGTCTATTGCTACTAACTGGTATTATTAAAAAAATATGAATAAAAAGTAAAAAATATCAACTTAATATTATCTTGTTTTATGGAAGAATCGATGAATTTTTTTGATCTGAAATTAGTCATATATTCTACAGATTCGCAGTGTTTGATTCGATTTATTACAAAAAATTATCTATGAGGACAGTTGGGCAGAGTGTTTATATTTTTCCTCCTAATGGTTATTTCTCTAATAAGCCTCTGCTCAAAAAGAGGTTGAGAAATAATATAAGGTAGAATTTTCTATATTTCCCGTCGTAGTAATTGGCTCTGCCCTACTATCTAAACAACCATCTTGGAACATTGTTAGCATATCTAACAAAACTGTCTCCAAACTTTTTTTCTAAGTATTTTTCTTCTTTTAAAACAACCATATAATGAATCCATATAAATAATAAAATAGATGAAATAAGGTATATAATATTCTCAAATAATAAAAACATACCTAATTGAAAGCCTACAAAAGCAATATATATAGGATTTCTAGTGTAAGAATATATTCCAGTTTTAATTATACGGAAAGTTGGAGTAGAAGGCGGTAATTTTTCATTATATGCCACAAATATTTTAACACTAAGAATAAAAATTGTAACAAATAAAATAATAAGTGCAAATCCTAAAATATTTATAAATAAGTGAAGATTAAAATAAAATTTATACAACTCACCGATAATAAAAGAAGCTGATAAGGATAAAACAAAAAGTTTTAAAGGATTTATATTAACTTCTGCTTTATCTTTCATTCTAAGGAAACTTTATACTTTTTTTAAAAAATTTTCAAAATTAACATAGGAATTTACGATTTTAAATGCCCCTGCATCAAGAAGTGATTGAGGTGATCGATTATTCCAATGTGAGGCAGCTGTGATTCCAACAACATTTAGGTTAGCAGATACGGCTGCCTTCACTCCTGCAATACTATCTTCTAGCACTAAAGTTTCTTCTTTTTTTAAATTATTATCATTAATAACCTTGAGATATACGTCAGGATAAGGTTTTGGTCTTAAAACATGCTCAAAAGTATAAATTTTACTTTTATCAAAAAAATGATCTAATTTTACTTTTTCTAATCCTTTAATAATTCTCTGACTTCCACTGTTAGAACAAATAAAAAAATTACATTTTATAGAATTGAGAAAATGATTAATTTTTTCAACATAAGTTAAGTCATTTTTATAATAATTATTCATAATTTTCATTACTTTAGCTAAAAAAATTTTTTTATCACCGATTTTATATATTTTTGACAAATCTTCTGTAACTTGAATCATTTTGTGACCCGAAAATTTTTCTGCAATATCCTCTGCCGAGTAAATAATATCCATATTTTTTAATACAATGGAAAATGACTTTGCAGCCAACAATTCAGTATCTACTATAACGCCGTCAAAATCAAAAATTAGGTTTTTAATCATTATTATTAAATTTATTAATATATATAATTGACTTATATCAAAAAATTAAAAGTTTCATTGCAATTTAATAAACTTTAGATTAACATTCGTTTATTTAGTGATACATAACTCGTCGTTTAATAACGAAAGTGGGATCGGTCACCTTTAATTTCTTAAAGGAGGGTAAATATGAAGTTTGGATATTTCTGTAATTCCACAAATTGGAACAATAGACCATATAAAGAGTTATTAAATGAAATAAGAGAAATTGCTAAATATTGTGATGAAACTGATTGGGATTCTATTTGGTTTACTGAGCATCATTTTAGTCATGAAGGATTAGAAATTTGTCCTAATCCGATTATGATGAGTGCTGATATTGCTGCACGTACAAAAAAAATCCGCATAGGACAGGCAGCGACTATTATTACATTTTGGAATCCTATTCGTATTGCTGAAGATATTGCTTTGTTGGACAATTTATCCAATGGACGCGTAGAAGCTGGCATAGGTAGGGGAATTTATGGACGCGAAGCATTAAATATGAATGCTGATGCTGATATGAAAGATCAGGCAAAAAATTTTAGACTATTCGAAGAAACCTTAACGATCTTAAAGAAAGCTTGGTCGCAAAAATTTTTTAATCATACTGGAGAATTTTACACATATCCAGCTCCAAACTTTGAGTGGCAGCATGATATGAGCCCTCCGAGTAAAGAGTTTATGAATTTAGAGACAAAGATTTTAGAAAAAATTAGTGTTGTGCCTAGACCTGTTCAGCAACCACATCCTCCACTTTGGCAAGTTGTGGACAGCCCAAGTTCTATAGAATGGGCTGCAAAAAATGGTATCAATACAATAATGTGGATACCTACGGTAAAGTCTTTAAAAAAACGTTTTGAAATTTATAAGAATGCAAAATCTGAAGCAGAAAAAAGAAATGTTGAAATGGGTGAAGGTATTTGCCTTGTAAGAGATATGTTTATTGCAGACACAATGGAAGAAGCAAAAGATAAGGCAGGTGAAAACATGGTGAATTATATGAGATGGGTTTGTCATTGGAGGGGCTTAGGAACCCATATGGATCCAGGTGAAGAATTGCCAAAAACTAAAAATAAACTTGATCTGCTATCATATGATTTTCTTCATAAAAGAAATATGCTTTTTGGAACACTGGATTATGTAATAAATAAAATAGAAGAATTACAATTAGAATTAAATCTTCAAAATCTGCAGGTCTGGTCAAATTTCCCTGGCGTTAAGCATGAGGATTGTATGAAAAGTATCAAAACATTTACTGAAAAAGTTATTCCACATTTCAAACAAAAAGATATATCTAAAATAAAACAAGCCTCATAATGAATCGTAAACAAAACTCCAGAATTTTGTCTGGCGGTAGGGCCGTAGTAGAATCTTTAAAAGTTGAAGGAGTCAAACACGTATTTGGTCTAATTGGTTCTTCAACAATGGAAATATTTGATGAATTATATGACAATAAAAGTATAAAATTTATAGACGTAAGAGATGAAAGAACTGGCTCTCATATGGCAGATGGTTATGCAAGAGCTTTACAGTTACCAGGAATAATGATTGCTGGCCAAAATGGTCCGGGTGCAACCAACCTCATTACTGGAGTTGCACAAGCTTCAGCAGCTTTTTCGCCATTAATATCAATTGCTGGTGCTGTTTCAGCAGAACACGCAGGAAAAGATTCATTTCAGGAAGTTGATCAGCAGTCATTATTTGAACCTATTACGAAAAAAACTTGGACGATAAATAAGATTGAAGAAATTCCTAGAATATTTAATAACGCATTTAGTATAGCTATGAAACCAAGATGGGGGCCTGTTCATATAAATCTCCCAAGAAATATTTTATCAAAAGAAAAAGCTTTTGGAAAGTTCATAAAATCAAAAATTAAACCTCCTCGTAAAGTATCAAAAGATGAATTATTAAAAACTATAAATTTAATCTCGTCATCCTCTAAACCTGTTATAATTGCAGGTGCTGGAATCAAAAATACAAACAGTCACAACGAGGTAATTAGACTATCAAAAATAACCAATATTCCTATTGTGGCTTCAGCGGGACACGGTGATGTTATACCTTGTAATGAAGAATATTTTGCTGGGCAAATGGGGCCGCGCGGTAATTATGTTGCCTCCAGGTTGGTTAAAGAAGCTGATCTAATACTTGCTATAGGAACTCGTCTTGGTTTTAACTCAACTTTTTTTTCGTATGAAAATATAAATAAAGAAGCTTCTATAGTTCAAGTTGATGTTGAGCCTGTTTCATTGGGTAGATATTTTCCGGTTTCAATTGCTATTCATTCAGATGCAAAAGCATTCGTAGAAGAATTAATTAAAAAAATATCAATTAAAAAAGAAATTAATAGGATGGAAAAGTGGACAGAAAATTTTATAGAAGAAAGAAAAAATTATTTAAAAAGAAGAGATTCTGAAGCTCTTTTAAACAACTTTCCCATCCAGCCATCAGGTCTCTTTAAAAATTTAAGAAAGGTCCTTCCAAAAAATTCTGCAATAACATTAGATGCGGGTACATTGTGCTTGCAAGCAACCGATGCGTTAAATTATTTCGAACCTCCATGTCTTTATACCCCTTTAGATTTTGGACTTGTAGGATTTTCTTTTGCTTGTGGATTGGGAGTTAAGGTGGCTAAACCAAAAAAACCGGTTGTAAGCTTAATGGGTGATGGAGGGTTTGGTATGACAATTTCAGAACTAAGCACTGCCGTTCATCACAAAATTAATACTGTAACGGTAGTGATGAACAATAAGTCATGGGGAGCTGAAAAAGCATATCAAAGAGATTTTTTTAAAAAGCGTTATATAGGTTCAGATATCACTAGCCCTCCCTTTGAAAAAGTTGCTGAATTATATGGTGCTAAGGGTTTTAAAGTAGAACGGCTTTCAGAAATTAACGAAGCAGTTCAAGCAGCTTTAAATTGTAATGCTCCAGCTGTTGTAAACGTATCTGTTGATCAAGATGCATTATTTAGCTTTAGAAGAGATTCTTTTAAGCATAAGTCATAATAATTTACAATTGTTCAAATAAAGAAATACTATCTTCATTTGAAAAACAATGATAAGTCATAATAAAAAAGTATTTAAATGAAATTAAAATTAAGAAAATTTATAAAAGCAGTAGACAGAACATACATAGAAGGTGGCAAAAAAGCTCCTAAACCAGTTGAGCTAGTTACGGTGGCGGCAGTAATCAATAATCCTTGGTCAGGAAGAGGTTTTGTAAAAAATCTAAGGCCAGAAATTCTTAAATATGCACCAGAACTTGGTGATTTCTTAGTTGAAGAGTTGCTAAAAGAAATTGGGTCAGCGAAAAATGTTAAAGCATATGGAAAGGCTGCTTTAGTTGGGCTTAAGGGTGAAATAGAACATGCCTCTGCATTTATTCACACCCTTAGATTTGGAAACAAATTTAGAGAGTCTGTTGGTGGCACATCATATTTAAGTTTCACAAACTCTAGAGGACCTGCTGGATGCAAAATATCAGTACCGATGATGCACAAGAATGACTCGGGTTTAAGGCCTTATTATCTTACTCAAGAATTCGCAGTTCATGATGCTCCAATGGATGATGAAATAATCATAGCTATAGGTGCTGCTAACAGCGGAAGGGCGCATGCAAGAACCGGCGATCGATATCAAGATATGAAAGAAATGAAAAAAGATAAAAAATAATTTATGAATTTGCCTCATTCAGGATTTGATAACAACTCTACATATTTTGAATACAACTTAAAATCAAAAGAAGTTCCAAATATATTTATACATGGCGTTGGTCTTGATAATAATATGTGGCTACCACAAAAGAGTTATTTTAAAGATAAGGAAGTCATCTATTATGATTTATTAAACCATGGTAATTCTAAGAAGGGGTATAGAGAGTTATATTTTGAATATTTTTCAAATCAACTAAATCAACTAGTAGAATATTTAAATATTAAAAAGTTTAACTTAATTGGCTTTTCTATAGGCGCATTAATAGCGCAACATTTTGCTTCAAATTTCTGTGAAAAAATTAATAAGTTAATTATTTTAGCCAGCGTATATAAAAGATCTCCCGAACAAATAATAAAAGTAAGAAATAGATATGAGACTGCTCTAAAAGGTGGCAGCATAACAAGGGATTCAATCAACCGATGGTTTAATAAAGAATATTTAATAAAAAATAAAAAAGTGTATAATTTTTTTTTAAATATTCTAGACAATAAAAAACAATATGATTTTTTACCCGCATACAAGTTATTTGTTGAATCTGAAAATTATCCAATAGATTTATGCAAAATAACAATGCCGACATTAATTATGACTGGTGAAAATGATATAGGCTCAACACCAAGTATGAGTGTAATGCTACATAAAGAAATTAACAATAGTGATATATTCATTATACCTAAAGCTAGGCATATGGCTAGTTATGAAAAATCAGATGTAGTTAATGAGAAGATTGATAAATTTTTAAATATATAAATTACTCAACCGTTACTGATTTAGCTAAATTTCTAGGTTGATCGACATCTGTCCCCAGCAAAGTTGCTAAATGATAAGCTATAAGTTGCACAGGAATAGAATATAATATGGGAGCTGTCAAAAGATTGCTATCTGGCAGTGATATTAATTTGTCTGCTAAGCCAGATGATTTTTTAGCCCCTTCCTTATCTGTAATTAAAATTATTTCACCACCTCTAGCCTTTATTTCTTGAATATTTGAAATAGTTTTATTGAAGTATTTATCTGAAGGTGCAAGAACAACAACAGGAACAGAATCCTCAATTAATGCTAGCGGGCCGTGCTTTAATTCACCTGCAGCATATCCCTCACAATGCTTATAAGTAATTTCCTTTAGTTTTAGGGCTCCTTCTAATGCCAATGGGTACATTGGACCTCTGCCAACATAAAAAATGCTCTTAGCCTCTATTAAATCCTTTGCGATATCTGAATAAGTTTTTTCATTTTTTAATATTAGTTTTATATTGCCTGGAATTGTAAATAGATCATTTGTAATTTTCTTTGTCGATTCATTAAATATTCCCTTTTTTTGAGCAATGTGTATACAAAGCAAAGCTAAAACTGTTAATTGGGCAGTAAAAGCTTTAGTTGATGCTACACCGATTTCAGGCCCAGCCAAGGTAGGAAGTATATAATCACTGTCTCTTGTAAGACTGCTACCCAAAACATTAACTATTGAAGCTGTATTGATATTTTGTCTTTTCATTTTCTCAAGACATTTAATTGTATCCATAGTTTCTCCAGATTGAGAAACAAGTACGCCTAAGGTTTTGTCATTAACAGAGTTTTCACGATAGCGGTATTCAGAAGCAATTTCAACTAATGTGTTAATTTTAGAAATTTCTTCAAACCAATATTTAGAAATCATACAGGCATGGAATGCTGTTCCGCATGCTACAAGTGAAAGATTATTGATTTTTTTCGTATCAAATTTAAATTGAGGTAAATATACCTTATTGTCATTTTTCTTTGCAAAATTTAATAAAGTATCGTCAATACTTTTTGACTGATAATGAATTTCTTTAATCATAAAATGCTTATACTGATTCTTCGAAGTGTGAGATTGTAAGGATATATGATCATGAATTACGTTTTTCTTAACCTTAAATGATTGATCAAATATTTTTGCCTGACCATTACCAATTTCACCAATATCGCCTTCTTCAAGATAGATGACTTTGTCTATATGATTTGGCAATGCAAGTGTATCAGACGCAACGCAATTTAACGATTTTGAAAGACCCAATACTAATGGACTACCTTTTCTACTAAAATATAAATTATTTGAATTTTTTAGTAAAAAAACCAGAGCGTAATTTCCTTCAATTCTAGTTGTAATTTCCTTCATTGCTTCCAGGGGTGTTGCCCCATCCTCAATTAAATAATTCATAAGTTCTGCAACAACTTCGGTATCTGTAGACGATTTATAATCGATTTTTTGATTTGCTAAAGATTTTTTTATATCTAAATAATTTTCAATAATTCCATTATGAACTAAAGCACAATTTCTTTTGACAAAAGGATGGGCATTCTTATTGGATGGTTCACCATGCGTTGCCCATCTTGTATGACCAATTCCTATATTTCCAGCTAAAGGTTTATTATAAATTAATTCTTTTAGATTAGCTAATTTTCCCTGAACTTTTCTATAATCAATTTTATTATTTGTAATTGTTGCTACTCCAGATGAATCATATCCTCGATATTCTAACTTAGATAATGCTGTCAACATACCTTTTACACAATCAGTTTTATTTACTATACCTATTATTCCACACATAATAATTCCTAATACCTATGATTTTTCCAACCCATTAAACTGGTTAAAAAAGAAATTTTAGTTAAAGTTTTTTTAAATTCTACCCATTTTCTTCTTTTAATTTTTGACCAAGCAACTTCAGATAGTGCTATTAACCTGGGATTAATCATTGAGTCCATAAAATTTATATTAGTAATTGTTTCAGACCATAAATTGCCTTGAATTCCAATGACATTTTTCCGGTATTTTTTACTAATCTTTTCTAATGGTTCCCAGCTAAGAACATCCTTAGTATTAATTATGCCCGCCCAAACCAAGCCTCTATCTAAGTTTGATTTAGATTGTGCCATATCGAAATAACATTTTTGTGCAGGACATATAATCGCATCATAACCTTGTTCAACTATTTTCTGACCTTTACCAATGTCCTCCCAACAAAAAACTAAACAGCTTTTCTTTATATTATTTCTTTTTAAAGATGAAGTTACTGCCTCGTTCCATACTGCAACCTTTTTGTTTGTTTTATATAAAATTTTTTGAACTTTATTAACAAAGTAATCTTGCACATCTTTAGTTGTTTGTAATTTATTTTTTTTCATTAATTTAATAATTGCTGGAGATTTTTTCCAACTATTTTTAGGCCTCTCGTCAACTCCAATATGTACAAAATTAAATTTAAATATTGAAGAAATTTCTTTAAAGATTTTATCAATAAATTTCCATGTAAATTTAAGACCTGGATTTAAAGTGTTATTAGGATATGGACCTTTATAATCTTGCCAAGAAAGATCGCCCTTCTCCTTAAGCTGCTCAAAAGAATTTACTAAAGCCCAAGAATGAGAAGGAATATCTATTTCTGGCATAATATGAATTGATAATTTTTTTGCATAGTTAATTATTTTTTGAATATCTTTCTTTGTATAATATCCTCCTGTCGGTCCAAAACCGCCACCGTATGTTGGAGGTACAAATTCATTATAACCTCTATAAGAAAGTTTCCTTGTTAATCCAGGAAAACACTCTAGTTCAAGCCTCCATGCTTCATTATCTGTTAAATGCCAATGAAAACGGTTTATCTTAAACATTGCCATAAAATTTAATAGTTTGATGATTGTTTCTGTTGGATAAAATTGTCTAGCAGAGTCAAGGTGCATCCCTCTCCAAGAAAATCTAGGGTAGTCGTGAATAACCCCTTCCTTTATCTTGCCTCTTTCTAAATACAAAACTTGCATCAGCGTGACTAAGCTATAAAAAATACCGCTCTCAGTATTCGATTGTATTTCGATGATTCTTTTCTTAATTATAATTTTATATTCTTCATTTTTACATTTTATTTTTTTAAAATCTAATCTTAAGCCATTTTTATTCTCATAAAAATACTCATTATTTGCAATAATTTTACCGACTATATTAAATATTTTTTTTACCTTTTTATTGCTAATAATAAAACCCATAGAAGAATCTAAAGTTTTGCCATTCAAGTTATAATATTGTGGTTCTGGTATGACAGGAATCTTATGTAAATAATTTTGCGATAATAGTTTATGGTCATTTTTAACATATTGATCAAATCTTAAATCTTGAATTTTAGTTTTAAGTTTTTTTCCACCTCTGGATATGCAAAAAACCCCTTCTAAACCTGATGAAATATTATAAATATTGTATTTATTCCTTTCTAATTTAACTTTAAAACTCCATTTGCAATTATGATCAATATTTTGATTATTGATTTGCTCTATTTCATAATATCTTCCCAAATTTTTTGAAATCTTAGCATTTGTTATGTTAACAATAGAATAAATAAGGCTAAAGCATATTTTTAAATTTTTAATTTTTGATCTAGATATATTTTTTAAATTAATACACAGAAAATTATTCCTATTAAACTTTGTGGATATTTCCAAATCAAACATTATAAAATTTATATATTTATTATTGAATTATAGCTGATTTTAGTAAATTGGGAAAAGTAAAACTTAATTATATATATACAAAAACAATAATTAATCCTCTTTAGATATAAATTTATTTTGTAACTGATCTATCATTACCGCTAACACAATAATTGTTCCCATAATTACTTTCTGCCAAAAAGAACTTACACCCTGAAGAATCATGCCATTACTTAAAACTCCAATTACAAATGCCCCTATAATAGTTCCTCCGATAGATCCTCTGCCACCCATTAATGAGGTGCCTCCTAAAACAACTGCAGCTATCGCATTTAGTTCCCATGTAGTTCCTGTTGCAGGATGAGAAGAAATTAATTGAGAAGTTACGATTACCCCTACTATACCTGCACAAAGACCTGAAATTCCATAAGTTAATAACGTTACTGTATTTACATCTACACCCGATAAGTTAGCAGCTTTTGTATTTCCTCCTATGGCGAATATATGTCTTCCAAATCTCGTTTTAGTTGTTAAAAAAACTGCAATTAATGCGAGAATAAACATAACCCAAATTGTGTAAGGTAATGATAAAAATGTTCCAGCTCCTATATTAGGAAATCCTGTATTATTTAAATCTTGTTTACCTACCAAATTTGGAAATGTAGCCCCATTATTAATTAATAATGCAAAACCTCTGGCAACATAAAGCATTCCAAGTGTGGCAATAAATGGCGCTACATGCAATCTAGTAATTACAAATCCATTTATACAACCAAATAAAAACCCTATTAAAACACTTATTACAACTATCACCCATACTTCAAAATATATAACTACATCTAAAAATTGAATTATTAATCCTTTATCTATTAACATCCCTGCGATCATACCGCACAATCCAACTATAGATCCAACTGACAAATCAATACCTGCAGTTAAAATCACAAAAGTCATACCAATTGCCAATATTGCATTAATAGCAACATGTTTTGTCAGAATTATAAGATTTGTTGATGATAAAAAAGCATCTGAAGTGAATGCAAAAAATGAAAAAATGAAAATTAAAGCTATAAAAGCTCTTAATTTAAATAATGCTGCTTTTACTGTTAAACCTTGCATATTTATCCTTGTGAAAATTTGACCAAATTATCTTCAGTTATTTCTATACTCTTTAATTCTTTTGTAATTTTTCCTTTAGCTAGAACTAAAACTCTATCAGCTACAGCTAATACTTCTTTAATTTCTGATGAAACAAAAATTATTGATATTCCTTTTTCAGATAATTTTTTCATAATATAAAAAATTTCTTGTTTAGCTCCAACGTCAATTCCTCTTGTGGGCTCATCAAGCATCAATAATTTTGGATTAGTTTCTAAAGCTTTGGCAACAACAACTTTTTGTTGATTCCCTCCACTCAGTGAAGTAATTAAATTATTATAGCTAGAAACCTTTATCCCTAAATATTCAATAGATTTTTTAACAATTGTCGTCTCTTTTTTGGAATTTAAATAAAATCCTTTAAAACTCCTAGAAATTTTTGATAGCAAAATATTAGAAAGTATTGACAAACATTGAATTAATCCTTGTCCTTGCCTATCTTCTGGAACCAATACAATTCCATCATTAATTCTTGCTGCAATTGATGATTTTTTAAGGATTTTATTTTCCAATTTTATTGACCCTTCAAAATTATTATTTAAACCCATTATTACTTCAAGTAATTCAGTTCTCCCTGAGCCCATTAATCCATAGAGGCTTAAAATTTCTCCGGCCCTAGAATTAAAAGATACATTATCAAGAATCAATTCATCACTGCTCTTTTTCTTTAAAAAAATTGAGTTAGCCTCAATAACATTTTTACCTACATTTGGTTCTGCTATATTTACAGATTTAAAATTTTTCATACCAACCATTTTTTCAGTAATCCAAGGAATATTTACTTTTTCAATTAATTCTTCACAAATTAATTTGCTGTCCCTTAAAATTGTAATTATATCGCCAATTTTCATAATTTCTTCAAGTTTATGTGAAATATAAATTATACTCACACCTTCTTTTTTTAATCCTTCTATAACGGAATATAATACTGAAACTTCATTTTTACTTAATGCAGAACTTGGTTCATCCATTATAAGAATTTTTGTGTTTTTTGCTAAAGCTTTAGCAATTTCCACTATTTGTTGTTGACCTATCCTTAAATTTTCAACTACATCATCAGGTTTGATAGCTTGATTAAGTTTTCTCATCAAATTTTTAGTAATTTCTTTTTGTTTTTTTGTATTAATAGTAAAATAGTTAGAAATTTCATGACCCATAAAGATATTTTCATGAACAGTTAAATTTGGAAACAAGTTTAACTCTTGGTGTATAATACCAATTGAATTTTTTTCAGCATCCTTAGTTGAATTTATATCTAATATTTTATTATTTAAAATCATATCTCCAGAAGTTTGCTTTTCAACACCGGCTAATATTTTCATTAGAGTAGATTTGCCAGCACCATTTTCTCCAACCAAAACATTAACCTTACCCTTATAAACATTAAAACTCACATCTTCTAATGCTGTTACTCCGGGATAATTTTTAAATATATTTTTAGCTTTTAAAATTATTTCCATTTTTAAATCTCTTTAATTTCAATTGGGGTAATAAATATTTTATCAGGTCTATCAAAAGTTATTGCTCCATAGAAAAATATCTTTTTCCCAACAATATTTTTAAGATTTAACGGTCCTATAATTTCATTTAATACTTTTCTTTTAATAACTCTAGAAACATCAGCGAAATCAAGCTGATTCACAAAATCGTTAAATTTTATAAATTTTACTGAGTCTCTTATTGAATCTTTTTTTATTACAGGTCCTATAGTAATAAGTATTTCTGAACTGTATTCTTTATTTAACTTTATTGTTAATGAACCCACTCTTGAAGAATCATTTAGGGAAGCAACCTCTCCTTCGCCCTTAATCATAAAACTATAACTACCTGTTCCCGATCTATAACCATATTTTTCTTCCGCTATTTCCTTATTTTTAAATAATTCATCTAAAATAAAAGTTAATTCTTCACTATCGTTTTTAATAGTAGGAATAATTTTTGATTGCCATATGTTATCCACATATGATTTAGGATCGAAACCTTTTTTAATTAATTCATCTTCTGCAATAGTTCTTATAACAGATGAAAACATTAATGAATAAATTGTAAAAATTGCTAAAAAAGATAATAATATAATTTTTAATAAATGGTTCGAAAAAATATTCATATTAATTTTTAAGTTTTACAGTATTCAAATTAAAATTATTATAATAAATATAAAAAATGTCCACGATTTTACTATAAATTACTAGTAGATTCTTGTAGGAAAATAGCTCTATTAACTATTGCAAAATTAACAATGTATAATAGTATAATTTTATTAATAATGTTTATTAATTTAAGGAGGAAATTAATGAAATCTTTAAAACTAATATTCTTTGCTATGTTTTTTGCTTCTAGTGCTGCATTAGCTGATATGATGTGTGTTATCACGCCTGCGCATGATAATCCTTTCTTTAAGGCAGAAGCTGATATAGCAGAAGAAACAGGAAAAGCACTTGGTTATGATGTTTTATCATTAGACCATGGTGACGACGCCAAAGTTCAAGATGAACACTTTGATGTTTGTATTTCTAAGGGTGCAAAATTTATCATAGTTGATAATGCAGGAGCAGATGCTTCAATTGCAGCTTTTCAAAAAGCTAAAAATGCAGGTATTCCTGTATATGCAATTGATAGAGAAATTAATGCAACTGGTATAGCATCAGCACAATTAGTATCAAACAATTACCAAGGTGCGGTTCTTGGTGGTGAAGAATTTATTAAAGCTATGGGTGAAAGTGGTGAGTTCATTGAACTTATAGGAAAAGAAACAGATACAAACGCAGGAATTAGATCTAAAGGATATAATGATGCAATTGCTGATTACCCTGATATGGTAAAAGTAGCTGCTCAATCTGCAAATTGGTCTCAATCTGAAGCATTTGAAGTAAGGGAAAA
>PBDW01000024.1 GCA_002717485.1 Pelagibacteraceae bacterium
CGCGGAAAAAAAGATAAGAAAATCTTTCCTTCTATGGTGGGTGCGACAGGATTTGAACCTGTGACCCCTGCCGTGTCGAGGCAGTGCTCTACCGCTGAGCTACGCACCCAAAAATAAAACAAATACACCAATAAAATAAAACTTAAAGAATTTTTTTATAAACAAAATTTCTATCTGGCACCCTCTTGGGCACAATAAGCATTCCTGAAGTTGCCTTAATTTCCGGGCATAAGGATGTGAGAATGCTTTTTAGCTATACCCATTTAAAGGCAGAAGATGTATTAAGGAAGTTATGATACCGAAAATTCCTTATGTTATTTATTTTATTGGCGTGCTTATCTTGGTTTTACCAGCATTTTTAGCAACAAATGCAAATAAAAAAGTTTTTTTTCGTAACATTGCAACTTGGGGAGTAATATTCATAATTATAATTTTTTGCTATCAAGCATTTAATAGTTAAAAAAATAATTCTCTTAAAAAATTATTTAATATCTCTCTTAATATTCCTTGTTTATATTAACTAAATTTTTTAATTCACCATTTTTTTTATGTAAAGAATATATTTTATATATTTGATTGATTGCACTTTTAATTGATGTAATTCCCGCTATATGAGGTGTGATAAAAATATTTTTTTCTTTCCACAAAGGATGATTTTTTTTAAGCGGCTCCTTTTTAAAAACATCTTGTACAACATTAAATTTTTTATTTTTTATTAAAAATTTTCTCAGATGGTCTTCATTAACAGTATCACCTCTACCAATATTGATAAGTAAAGCATTTCTTTTCATTTTTTTTAAGAAATTAGTATTTATAAAATTTTTTGTTCTACTGGTGCTTGGCAAACAATTTACTATAATATTGCAATGAGAAATAAATTTGTTTAGCGAGTTATTATGATAATAAATTGGAAAATGTAATTTCTGATTTGGCTTGGTACTTTTAAATCCTAAAACCTTGTATCCATTTTTACTTAAATCCTTAGCAATTATAGTGCCAATAAAACCTATCCCAAGTACGCCAACTGATATCTCATGATTATCAATTATGTTAGGCTGCTCTAACCATTTTTTTTTCTTCATATTTTCATAATATTGAAGAATATTTAGTTGGAAATTAAGTATCTGGCCTTGTACATAGTTTGACATTCTTTTAGCCATCAAAGAATCTTTTAGGCGTACTATTGGAACTTTGGGTAAATTTGGATCTTTTAATAAGTGATCAACTCCTGCGCCCAAGGCAAAAATAATTTTTAAATTTTTACATTTTGCCAATTGACCATAAGGCATCTCCCAAACAATTGCGTAATTGATACTATCTAGATCTTTGATATGTGGCCAAATATAAATCTTTTCGGATTTAAATTTATTTTTTATACTCTCAATCCATTCTTGTTTATTTTGCCAATTACAATAAAACAATATACTCATTATTATACATATAAAACAAATATGACCGGATTAAATTTAAATAAGTACATTAAATTTACTACATTTTTGATTCTCATTATATTTGCCTATCATTATTATAATTTAGGATCAACAAGTATATCAAATTATGCAACTTTAAAAATAAACTCGTCTCAAGAACAACAAAAAGTTAAAGATGTAATAGAACAATATAAAGAAAAAATAGTGAATAATTATTCTAACTTAGAATATAATAATAAAATTATAAAAAAAATAAATCTATCAGAAGAATTGTCTGAGTTAGATGATTTAAAGGATGAAAATACTTTTCAGATATACGAAAGAATAGATAAAATAAAAGTAAAAAAGGGTCAGACTTTTAGCTATATACTTACTAAACAAAGCATTAAAGATTCAGAAAGGCAGAAAATAATTAATGAAATAGGGAAAGTTTTGGACCTAAAAAAACTAGGCATAGGTCAAGAAATAACATTTTATTATACCAATGACATCAATAATAAGAGTTTAATAGAAAAGATCGTAATACCTCTTTCTTATAAAGAAGAAATAAATTTGGAAAGAGTGGATAATGATTTTATTGCTAAAAAAATATTATTATCTCTTATAACAAAGAAAAATTTTCATGACGTTATTATTAATAATTCAATTTATCGAGATGGTGTAAAGAATGATATCCCGCACCCAATTCTTGTTAATTTAATAAGGCTTTATAGTTTTGATATTGATTTTCAAAGAGATATAAGAGTTGATGACCAATTTATGATTTATTATGAAGTATATTTAAATGAAGAAAATAGAGAAGTAGCATACGGAGACATACTGTATGCCAATCTAGTCTTACAAAATAAAAATATGGAATATTTTATATTTGAGACAAGTGAGGGTATTGATTATTTTGACAGAAGTGGAAAAAATGCCAGAAAGGCATTAATGAAAACACCAATTGATGGAGCAAGGTTATCTTCCGGGTTTGGTATGCGGAAACACCCTATTTTAGGTTATAATGTAAAACATAAGGGCTTAGATTTCGCTGCGCCAACTGGAACACCAATATTTGCAGCAGGAAATGGTATAATTGAATATAGGGGCAGAAATGGTGCCTACGGACGCTATATAAGAATTAGGCATAATAATTCTTACAAAACTGCTTATGCTCACTTGAGTGGATATCGAAAAGGTTTAGGAAAAGGCTCTAGAGTAACGCAAGGTCAGATCATTGGCTATGTCGGATCATCAGGAAGATCAACAGGTCCGCATTTACATTATGAAATTTTATATAATAATAAACAAATTAATCCACTAAAACTTAAATTACCTTCTGGAAGAGAACTAAAAAATGAAGAGCTAAAGAAATTTCAATTGTTTAGTTCAAAAATTTATTCTGAAGTTACGAAGCTTAAAAAATAGCGGTGTATTATATCTATCTTTTAGTTAGTGGTTCGGATAGGAATGAAACTGTATCTAGAGATTTATCTTTATCTTCAAATTCTTCATCTTTTGAATTACTTTCGTCAGAAGAAACGTTACTATTTAAAGAATCTTGATCATAATCTTTTGTATTGAGTTCTTTGCTTTGACCTTCACTGCTGTGACCTTCACTTTTATTTAATTTAAATTGAAAACCATTTTCAGACATTATTCTGGTATAATGGTCTGCGTATTGATAATAATACTCTGCTTGGATACTATCTCCTGTAGTTAAAGCATCTTTTGCTAACACTAAGTATTTATTTAAAACCTGACTAGGATTTCCTCGTATTTTTGATCTGTTATCATATCCAGGTTTCTGGTGACCATTTCTTCTATTAATAGTCCTATTTGAGTACCTTGGTGTTTTTGTATATCTGGGTCTTCTCGAAATCATAAACCTTTAAATTTTTGATGTTAAAACAGTTTTTATTATTTTATATTTTTTTTGTAAACTGTGCCATAAAGTAAATATAGTACATACATAGTAATTAAAGTGGTTTTTTTCAAGTTAAAATAAAATATCCTCCGAAAGTTCATATTTTATGCCATTTTTTTAAATACTAGCACTCTATCTATTTTTGCATAATCTTTAATAATATCAATAAGTTTAAGATTGTAAAATTTAAAAATATTTTTAACTTGCTCTTTTTGGCCAAAACCAATCTCAACTATAAATAAACTATTTTTATGCATAATATAATTGGATATTTTTGCTAGTTCTAGAAATTTTTCAAGACCGGAGGATCCTCCTACCAAAGCAAGTTTTGGATCAAATTTTCTTACTTCATCCTGTAAATTCGCGTAGTCGGCAATTTTAATATATGGGGGATTAGAAACAATTATATCAAATTTTAAATTTATATTATTCCAGTTAGAGCATTTTAAATTTAGTCTATTTAATACTTTATGATTTTCAGCATTCTTTTTAGCAATTTTTATTGCATTTTTAGAAATATCAATTGCAATACCCTTTGATCTTTTATAGTTTTTTAATAATGTAATTATAATACAACCTGAACCTGTTCCAAGATCACAAAAATATAATTTCTTACTTTTATCATTATAATATTTTACAACAGTCTCAACTATAATTTCAGTTTCTGGTCGGGGATCAAGAACATTTTTATTAATATAAAAATTAAGATCCCAAAATTCTTTATTTCGAAAAATTTTTGATATTGGTTCTTTGTTTATTCTTTTATTAAAAAATAAATTAAATTTACTAGTATCTATATCAGACATCGATATTTCGTGAAGAAAATTATATTTTTTTTTAACTGAACCTTTAATTAATAATTTTAAATCTAATTCTGGATTATCAATATTATATGATTTTAATATTTTTAGTTTTTCTGAATAAAATTGTTTTATCAATTTAAAGAACTCAGTTTTTTTGTTTCATCATCTGTTAGTAATGGTTCTATTATAGAATCTAAATTTCCAAGCATTATTTCCTCTATATTATTTAATGATAAGTTTATCCTATGGTCTGAGACTCGCCCTTGAGGGAAATTATATGTTCTTATTCTTTCAGATCGATCTCCTGAACCTACCTGATCTTTTCTATTTCTTGCTCTTTCTTGACTCTTTAATTGAATTTCCCTATCAAAAAGTCTTGCTCTTAAAATTTTTAAAGCTTTAGCTTTATTTTTATGTTGTGACTTTTCATCCTGTTGAGAAACGACAACTCCTGAAGGAATATGAGTTATCCTCACTGCACTATCAGTAGTATTAACTGATTGTCCTCCTGGTCCACTAGAACGAAATACATCAATTCTTAAATCCTTTTCTTCTATTTTTATATCAATCTCTTCAGCTTCTGGAAGGACTGCAACTGTAGCTGCAGATGTATGAACTCTACCACTTGACTCAGTTTTAGGCACTCTTTGCACACGATGAACTCCTGATTCAAATTTTAATCTTGCATAAACTCCCTTTCCGCTAATGCTACAAATTACCTCTTTTATGCCCTTCAATCCCGTTTCAGATATTGACATTATTTCAAATTTCCAATTTTTTAACTCAGAATATCTTTGATACATCCTCATAACATCAGCTCCAAACAAAGATGCCTCATCCCCACCAGTGCCAGCTCGAATCTCAAGAATAACATTTTTTTCATCTGCGCTATCTTTTGGCAAAAGCATACGAAAAATATTATTTTCAAGAATTGGAATCTTTTCTTTAATGCTTATAATTTCTTTTTCTGCTTCATCTAATATTGCCCGGTCTTTTTCATTATCAAGTAATTCTTGCAACCCTAATAGTTCCTTGTTTAGTTTTTTTTGCTCATTTATCATTGCAACCAAAGGTTGTAATTTAGCAAATTCTTTATTTAAATTGATTAATTCTTCAGAATTTTTGGGGCTTTCTTCAGATAATTTTTTATTAATTATTGAATATCTATCAAGGATATTATCTAATTTTTTTTGAACAGTCATCTAATTTAAAAAATTATTTTTTTAATATCCTCTATTGAGCTAACTTTAAAAATTTTAGTCTTTTTAAATTTATCAGTAATTTTTGCCTCATTATTATTCTCAATAGTTATAATATATTCAGAATCAAGTCTGCTTGATTTTTTCAATTGTTTTTCAATCGCCATATCAGCGGTAAAGTTTATGTGAACAAAATAATTTTTTGAATTTTTTCTCAATTCATATGCTAATCTGTATGCTTCTTTTCTATATTTTTCTAAAAATATTATTGAAACCCTGGGTTTAATTTGTTCTGTTTTTGGCAATATTTCAATTAATCTATCCATTCCAGCCGCCCATCCAATTCCACCTAGTTGTTTACCACCAAAAATATTAACTAGATCGGTATAACGTCCACCTCCAAGAATTGTATCTTGTTGTTTACCTAATTTTTTTGTTTTAAATTCAAAAACTGTATCTTTATAGTAATCTAAACCTCTTACAAGATTTGAATCTTCCTTAAAATCTATATTTAAATCATTTAAAAGAATTTTAATTTTATCATAATATTTTTTACTATCTTTTGTAAGGTAATTGACTATTTTTGGAGAATCCAAAATAATTTTCATATCATTAGGATTTTTTGAATCTAAAATTCGTAAAGGATTTGAATTCAATCTTTTTTTTGAATCTTCAGAAAGATCTTTCATAAACTTACTTAAGTAAGATACTAATTTCTCCTTGTAAGCATTTCTAGACTGCTTATCTCCAAGTGTATTAATTGATAAATCTATAGACACATTGATTGTTTTAAGGAAAGTGTGGGCAACTGTAATTAATTCAACATCACTTTCTGGCATAGGTGTATCAAAAGATTCAAAATTAATTTGATAAAACTGTCTGTATCGTCCTTTTTGAGTCTGTTCATATCTAAACATTGGGCCAAAAAGAAAAAGCTTTAAAGGCAATCTATAATCACCAGAACCCTCAAGACCATTGCTTGCAACTGCTCTGGCAATACCCGCTGTTGCCTCAGGCCTTAATGTAAGTTTTCTTCCCTTCTTATCTTCTAAATTATACATTTCCTTTCCAATTATGTCCGAGTTTTGTCCTAAGCTTTTTTCAAAAACAGATGAAAATTCAATTAAGGGTGTGTTAATTTCTTGAAATCCATACTTCATAGCAACAGACCTTGCCATATGTTCTATTTCTACTTTTTTTTGAGATTCCGACCTGAGCAGATCTCTCATTCCTTTTACATTTAAAGTAATTTCAGACATAATACAGTAACTAGTTAATTAATATTTTCTACCTTCTTTTCTATCAATTTAGTCAAGTAGTCGACAAGGTTTTCATTAGAAATTCTGTGATCTTTTTTTCCATCTATATAAATCATATGTGTTTTATTGCCCCCTCCGGTTATGCCGATATTTGTCATAGTTGCTTCTCCAGGTCCGTTAACCACACATCCTATGATAGAAACAGTTATGGGCTTTGTAATATATTCCAATTTTTTCTCTAGTTTTTTTACTGTATCTATTACATCAAATTGCTGCCTAGCGCAGGAAGGGCAAGAAATAATTGTTACTCCTCTTTTGCGCAAACCCAATGCTTTGAGTATTTCAAAACCTACTTTAATTTCTTCAATAGGGTCATCAGATAAAGAAACCCTGACTGTATCCCCTATACCCTCGTATAATAATGAACCAATTCCTATTGCTGACTTAATAGATCCCGTCATAATACCTCCAGCTTCTGTAATTCCTAAATGTAAAGGATAATCAATAATCTCTGCAAGTTTTCTATATGAGGCAACTGCCAAAAAAACATCTGAAGCTTTAACGCTTACTTTAATTTTATTAAAATCATTATCTTCTAAAATTTTTATATTATTTGTTGCACTTTCAACTAAAGCCTCAGGTACTGGTTCTCCAAATTTTTCTAAAATTCCTCTTTCTAAACTTCCACCGTTAACTCCAATTCTAATAGCGCAATCATAATCCTTAGCTGCTTTAATTACGTCCTTAATTTTATCTAATTTTCCAATATTTCCTGGATTAACCCGTAAACAAGATGCTCCCGCCTTTGCTGATTCAATTGCTCTTTTATAATGAAAATGCACATCTGCTATTATTGGAACATTAGACTCTTTAACAATTTTTTTTAAGCTTTCAGTTGAATCCGTATCTGGTACTGAAACTCTTATTAAATCAGCACCTACATTTTCTAAGCTTCTAATCTGATTAATAGTTTCTTTTGTGTTTGAAGTTAAAGTATTGGTCATAGATTGAACAGAAATTGGAGCATCACCCCCAATTTCTAAAGTTCCTACTTTAATTTTTTTTGATTTTCTTCTATTAATTAATTGATAAGATCTATGCATATAAAATTTATTTAAGATTGTCTTTATAAGTTTATTTAATACTTGCTAGTTATTTCACTAAGATAAACTGAATTAATAACTTGACCTTTTTTGCCAATTTTTCCTAAATCTTTATTGTCCATTATCAATAGTATATTGCCAGCATTACCTGTTGTTATTAGATAATCTTCATTTCCATGAAAAATAAATTCTTCATTTTTTTTCATTAGCTTGCTAATTATTACCTTTTCTGATGAATCTTTAATTTGTACCCAAGTTTCATTTGTAAATCTAAAAATTAAACTTTTATTGCTATTTTTTTTATCAGTATTCATTGCAGCAATAGCATTGATATTATTATTAACTAAGACATTATCTTCATCATCAGTTATTTTTGAATCTTGAATAGATGCTATATATTTATCATTTTCATAATTTTTTTGAATTAAGTCTGCTAAAAGTTGCTTCTTTTTCAGTTCTTGTATACCATTTTTTAATTCCTCCTCTTCTACAATAGCAATTAAATTATCATCTATAGGATCAACGCTTGCATAGTCATTAGCCAGATAAGTCTCGCTGAGGAAAAAGTTATAAAAAAACATACCACAAAAAAGGAAGATAAAAATACCAGTTCCATATTTTAAATAATTAAGATGATTGTATGTTGTTGAATCTGCTAAATAAATATTACTTATTTTTTTATTACTTACAGTTTCATCTCTAAAAATTTTTTCTATAAAATCTACGTCAAGCTCTAAATGCTTAGCATACGTT
Source organism: Pelagibacteraceae bacterium (assembly GCA_002717485.1). Taxonomy (GTDB): domain Bacteria; phylum Pseudomonadota; class Alphaproteobacteria; order HIMB59. Next base: position 8,454 of record PBDW01000024.1, read on the forward strand.
TTAATGAATCCCAAAGTGTATGGATTGCCTGGCGTTTTATTATATTGACCAGATTCTATTGCTGAAAGATAGTATACCGAAATTGCCAATTTTTTTGAAAGGTCCTCAATTGCAATTCCTTTCTTTTCTCTATTCTCTCTTAAAATTCTTCCTACTATTTTCATAACCTAATAATTACTATTAATACTTCATAGGAAGATAGTCAAAAATAAATATTAATACATATAAATTCTATGTTTTCTGAGGAATTTTTATCCTAGTCTAATCCATAAGTTGAGTGCAAAGACCTAACAGCAAGCTCAGTATGCTCCTCCGAAATTAATACGCTAATTTTTATTTCAGAAGTTGATATTGCAAGTATATTAATATTTTTCTCTCCAAGTGTTTTAAACATTTTTTTTGCCACTCCTGCCTGCGACCTCATACCCATACCTATTGCTGATATTTTTGAAACTTTATTATCAGTCTTATATGTCTGAAAAATATTATTTTTTTTAATATTTTCTAAAACTTTTTCTGCTTTTATTAATTCTGATTGCGGAAGTGTAAAGGTAAGATTTGCATTCTTTCCATCTTGAGAAACATTTTGAACAATCATATCAACATTTATATTTGAATCTGCTAATGGTCCAAAAATGCTTGCTGAAACTCCTGGTTTATCTGGAATGCCACTTATAGTTACCTTAGCTTCATCCTTGCTAAAGGAAATTCCACTTACTAATTCTTTTTCCATTTTTTTATCCTCATTTACCACAAATGTTCCAGGTTTATCAATCTGTGAAGACAAAACCTGTATGATTACATTATGCTTCATAGCAAGTTCTACAGACCGTGTCTGTAAAACTTTTGCCCCCAAAGAAGACATTTCTAACATTTCTTCATATGTTATAAAATCAATTTTTTTTGCATTTGGTACTATTGATGGATTGGCTGTATAAACACCTTCTACATCAGTATATATATCACATTGCGATGCTTTAAAAGAAGCGGCAATGGCTACAGCTGTAGTATCTGATCCCCCTCTTCCTAAAGTTGTTATTCTATTTTCTTGTGATAATCCTTGAAACCCCGCAACGATTGCAACATCGTATGTAGAAAATGATTTAATAATATTATCGCTAGAAATGCTTTCTATACGAGCCATACCATAATCGCTGCTTGTTCTAATTGGTATTTGCCAGGATGTCCAAGTTCTAGCCCTTACACCTCTTGATTTTAATATTAGTGACATTAATCCAATAGAAATTTGCTCTCCTGTTGAGAGTATTAAGTCATTTTCTGAGTCTGATTGAGAATTAATCTTGCTAACTTGATCAACTAAAGAATTCGTTACTCCTGCCATAGCAGATAAAACAACTATCACCTTAGACTTTTTACATTCCTTTTCGACCCTCTTAGAAGCCCTGTTGATATGCTCAATTGTTGCAAGGGATGTCCCTCCAAATTTCATAACTATAATATTCATTTGCTTATTCATATATTTTATTTAAATTAATAAAGTCATTATTATCATTATATGTATGAAGCAAGTAATAAGAATAGGCAGTATGATTAATAAAAAGCAAGATAAGGAATACCGTAATTTTAATTCAACCGCAGACGAATGGTGGCTTGAAAATGGTAAATTTTCAATTTTGCATAAAATTAATCCCCTAAGGATAAGATATATATTAAGACAAATATTTAGAGGCAAAAAAAAATCAAAGGGAAGGACACCACTAAAGGGCCTAAAAATAATTGATGTCGGCTGTGGTGGAGGTTTGGTTTGTGAGCCATTGGCGAAACTTGGTGCCGATATGTTAGGAGTAGATTTCGTTAAAAAAAATATAGATGTTGCAAAAAAACATGCAATTATAGAGGGTTTGAAAATTAAATACATATCATCAGATATTAAAAATCTAAAACTTAAAGGAAAATATGATGTCATAATAATTCTAGAGGTAATAGAGCACATTACTGATTGGAATAAAATAATACTAGGATTAGATAAGCACCTAAACTCTAAAGGATTATTAATTGTATCCTCAATAAACAGAAACATTATTTCTAGACTTATGGCAATAATTGTAGCTGAAAATATTTTAAATTGGATTCCAAAGGGGACTCATAAGTACCAAAAACTTGTCAAACCAGAAGAAATAAAAAAGCTGCTAGAATCTATTAATTATAAAGTTGTTGATATATCAGGAATGATTTACAATCCTATAATAAATGAATGGGCTCTTTCAAAAAATAAAACGAAAATAAATTATTTTTGTACTGCAATTAAAAATTAATTTGCTTTTTTGTCAGAAGTCCAGGGAAGTGGTTGAAAATCTATTTCCTCTTCTATCAATTCTTTAGTTTGCTCTAAATTTGCTTCCCCATATATGGATCTTTCTTCTGATTCTCCATATTTAATCTTTTTAGCTTCTTCGGTAAAACTATTACCCACATACTCAAAATTCTTTTCTACCATTTTCTTAAATTTTGAAATCTTATTAACTAATGTTTTATTAATAATTTTTTTATTATTTTTTGAATTACTTTTTTTGGAAACATTTGGAGACATTAACGATTTAGTAACTATATTATCATCACAAATAGGGCAATTAATAAGCCCCTTGTTGCTTTGCCTTGCATATTCTTTAGAATCCTTAAACCAAGCTTCAAAAATATGACTGTTAGAACATTTTAAATCAAACAGCATCATTATAGTAATATAATGTTTTATATATAATTTTTTCAATAGTCATTCTTTAATTTCTTTAGATAATGTAATTACAATAATCAAGGTTCCACCTTGAGTTTTGCTTGATATGTAAGTTTTTTCTGAATAAACTATCCCTTGTACCGGTTTTGCTGCATAAATTAAGTACCTCTTTTGATCCACTAAATCATAAACTTTATAATTTTTCTTTCCTGAAATTACTATTTCCAATGTATCAGATTTGGATTTTAATTTATTGACAATAATATCTTTTTTAACAAACTCTGATCTGATACTCATTTCGTATTTATTTTTGTTATATTTTTTTTCTGAAAATTCTTTAAAGAGTTCTTTACTTTTTGGAATTTCTTTTATTTTCTCAATAAAGGTATATCGGATATTTTCAAGAAAATTAATTTTATCTACAGTTGAATTGTCATCTGAAAAATAATTTTTAAAATGATCTTCTATTTCTCTAATATAATCCATAAGGTTATGACCTATAATCTGCATTTATATCTATATATTTTTTTGTTAAATCAGTAGTCCAAATTTTTTTGGAAATTTTACCCACTCCTAAATCAACAGAAATTTCGATCTTATTTTTTCTCATATATAGTTTAACTTTTTTTTCATTATAATTCTTAACAACGCAACCATTTTTGCAAATCTCAAATTTACCAAATTTTATTTTTAATTTATCAGCGCTTATTTTTTCTCCACTTTTTCCGATTGCTGCCACAACTCTCCCCCAGTTTGGATCTTCGCCGGCAATAGCTGTCTTTACAAGTGGGGAATTACCAATTGCAAAAGCAATATTTTTTGCCTGTAATATGTTTTTTGCAGATCTTATATTGATAGTAACAAATTTGGATATCCCTTCACCATCCATAACAATTTGTTTGCACAGATCTTCCATAATTAATCTTATGTTATGCTTTATTCGTTTATAATTTATATGATTTTTTGTTATTGTTTTATTATTTTGATTATTATCAAGTGAAAACAATAAAACACTATCATTAGTTGAAGTTTCGCCGTCTACTGTTATTGAATTGAATGTATCTTCAGCTGATTCGGATATAATCTCGTCCAGTGCATTTTTTTTAACTTTTGCATCTATAAATATATAAGCTAACATCGTTGCCATATTCGGCTTAATCATTCCTGAACCCTTAGCAATTCCACAAATATCGATAATTCTATTATTTAACTTTATTCGTCTTTTAGCAATTTTTGGAAAGGTATCAGTTGTCATTATTGCTCTTGCGGCATTTATAAACAATTTTTCTTTTTTATCATTCAATCTTTCAACTTCGTTGTTTATCTTCGAATATTTTAGATACTCGCCAATCACTCCAGTTGAAGAAAAATAAATTTCTTTAGCCTTACATTCAAATTTTTTGCCGCACAACTAACTACTTTTGCTACGCTTTTATCACCTTTTGCTCCTGTATAAGCATTTGCTACCCCAGAATTAACTATAAGGACTTTACATTTTCCATAGTTTAATATCTTTCGGCACCATTTAACGGGAGCAGCTGGAATAGAAGATTTTGTTAATACACCGCTTACGGTTGCTAAATTCTTGAATAAGACAATCAGCAAATCATCATTTCTCTTTTTAAAGCCAACGTTACTGGTATAGATATTAATCCCCTTAATTTTTACTATTTTAAGGGTGTTATTTGGAGAAAAAGGTGATTTACTAATCATATTTTAATTTTATACTATCATTATATTTTATTAAATAATAAACAAGAAATTGTTTATGGTATTGATAATTCCATTATGTTAATTAAATAAAGCTCATAATATCATAAAATGTCAGCATTATTTAAAAAAATATTCGGATCTACTAGTTCAAGGAAAATTAAATCTTTGGAAAAGACAGTTTATACGATTAATCAATTCGAGAAAGAACTTGTTTCAATATCTAATGAAGATCTGGCAAAAAAAACTTTAGATTTTAAAGATCGGATAAATCAAAAAAAAGAAAATATAGAAAATATACTTCCTGAGGCATTTTCAGTAGTTCGAGAAACCTCAAAAAGAACTTTAGGCATGAGACATTTCGATGTCCAATTAATGGGAGGAATTATTTTACATGAAGGCAAGATAGCTGAAATGAAAACAGGTGAAGGTAAAACATTAGTTGCAACACTTGCTGCATACTTAAATGCCCTGAAGGGTAATGGAGTGCATATAGTCACAGTAAATGACTACCTTGCAAAAAGAGATGCTGAATGGATGGGTAAAATATTTAAATTTCTTGGATTAACAGTGGGTTATGTAATATCTTCAACTGAATCTGAGAATCGAAAAAAAGCATATGCTGCTGACATTACTTATACTACAAATAATGATCTTGTTTTTGATTATCTAAGAGATAATTTAAAAACTAGTTTAGATGAAATATTTATAAAAGAATTAGACTTTGCAATAGTTGATGAGGTTGATAATATATTTATTGACGAGGCTAGAACTCCATTAGCTATTTCAAGTATGTCAGAACAGTCAACAGACTTGTATCCTAAAATAAATAGACTTATTAATTTTCTTGATAATATTCATTTTGATAAGGATGAAGAAAAAAGAACAATACTTTTAAATAATACTGGCATAGACAAGGTCGAAGAATTACTAAAAAATGAGAAATTGCTAACCAAAGGAACTCTTCATGATATTGAAAATACAGCTTTAAATCACCACATCACTCAAGCACTAAGGGCAAAACATTTGTTTCAGAAAGACAAGGAATATGTTGTAAAAGATGGTCAAATTATTATTGTTGATGAACTTTCAGGAAGGATGATGACTGGAAGAAGATATGGAGACGGTCTCCACCAGGCAATTGAAGCTAAAGAAAATTTAGTTGTTCAAAAAGAAAGTCAAACAATAGCTTCTACAACTTATCAAAATTTCTTTAGAAATTACAATAAACTTTCAGGTATGACTGGAACAGCAGTAACTGAAAAAGAAGAATTTGAAAAAATTTATAACCTTGAAGTATTTGAGGTTCCTACCAATTTAAAATTAATAAGAGTGGATCATGATGATGAAATATATAGAACAAGAAAAGAAAAAATGAATAATGTGGTATCGCTTGTTAAAAAGAACCACGATAAGTTACAACCAACTCTTATAGGTACAACATCAGTTGAAAACTCAGAATTTATCTCACATGAATTAAAAAGAAATAATATCAAACACAATGTTTTAAATGCAAAAGTTCATGATAAAGAAGCAGAAATTATAGCCCAGGCAGGCAAACCTGGCGCGGTAACAATATCAACAAATATGGCGGGAAGAGGAACAGATATTCAATTAGGTGGAAATCTTCAATTGATGATTGATGATTGTATCAATAATAAAAATAACGAAACAGAAATTCAAAATATAAAAGATCAGCAAAAAAAAGACAAAGAAATCGTTAAAAAAGCTGGTGGACTTTTTATACTTGGAACTGAAAGACACGAAAGCAGAAGGGTAGATAATCAGTTAAGAGGAAGATCAGGGCGGCAGGGAGATGAGGGGGAATCAAAATTTTTTCTTTCCTTAGAAGATGATTTAATGAGAATTTTTGGGTCAGAAAAATTGGACGGAATATTAAGTACTCTTGGTGTAAAAACTGATGAACCAATACAACATAACTTAATTACTAAGGCCCTTGAAAGAGCGCAACGTAAAGTTGAATCTCACAACTTTGATATGAGAAGGCAGATTCTTAAATTTGATGATATTTTAAACGAGCAACGAAAAATAATTTATAGCAATAGAAAAGAAATATTAGCCAATGACGATCATTCATTAACAATTAGTGATATGGTTGGGGAAATTGTTGATGATATTGTCTTAGAGTTTATGCCAGCAGATTCCTATATAGATAAATGGGATCATGAAGGAATGTTAAAAAAATGCCAATACATATTTGATATTGATCTTCCAATACAAAATTGGATGAATGAAGAAGGCATAGCAAATGAAGAAATAAAATTAAGAATATTAGATCAGGTTAATCAAAAATATAATGAAAAAAAGAATCTGTATAGTAACGAGATGATGAAAATTGCTGAAAAAAGAATTATGCTTGGACAAATTGATATGGACTGGCGCGATCATCTTCAAGCTATGGATAACTTAAAATCATCAGTAGGATTAAGAGCAATAGGAGGGAAAGATCCATTTAATGAATATAAACAAGAATCTTTTAATTATTTTGATGAGATGCTGTCAAACCAAAATGAAAAAGTTATAAGAACTTTATTCCGAATTGAAATAATATCACATAATCGAGATGAAAAGCAAAGAATAGTAAATGAAAGTGTAACGCAAGCAAAAAAAGATTCTCTCTATAAAAAAATTCCTAGAAACGCCCAATGTCCATGCGGTTCTGGGAAAAAATATAAGCACTGTCACGGAAAATAGAATTTAATTTATAGTGTCATATTAATAAATTTTTTATTTCTTTCCTCTATAAGATCTTTTTTATTTTTTTGTAATAAACTACTTAAATTTTTTTCAATAAAAGAGCCGACTTGAGAAATAGTTTCGTCAATATTTCTATGAGCTCCGCCATATTTTTCTGGAATTATTTCATCAATAACTGCAAATTTTTTACAATTTTCAGCTGTAAGATTTAATGCTTCCGCAGCATTTTGAACATAATTTATATCATTCCATAATATAGAAGCACATCCTTCAGGCGAAATGACAGAATAAATAGAATTTTCTAACATTAAAACTCTATCTGCAGTTGCTAAAGCTATAGCTCCACCCGATCCTCCTTCGCCAATAATTATTGATACTATTGGTACTGCCGTTTTAAGACTTGCTGAAATTGAACTTGCAATCGCTTCGGCCTGACCACGTTCTTCAGCATCCTTGCCAGGATAAGCTCCTGCAGTATCAACAAAGATTATTAAAGGTAAATTAAATTTTGATGCTAAGTTAAATAACCTTTGTACCTTTCTATAACCTTCAGGCCTAGCCATTCCAAAATTATGTTTAATCCTTGTCTCCATTGAATTACCTTTTTCAGTACCAATAACAATAACGGAATTATCTCTAAAATTTGCCAAACCTGAAATTATTGCCGGATCATCTGCAAATTTTTTGTCACCTTTAAGTTGAACAAAATTTGAAAATAATTTTTTTATATAATCAGTTGCATGTGGTCTTTCGGGATGTCTTGCAATTTGTACTTTTTGCCAAGAACTTAGATTTGAATAAATTTCTTTTAGCTTTAAGTCTCCCTCAGATTCTAAATTTCTTTTTTCATCTTCCTTTAAATCTTCATTTCTGATTCTTTTTTCTATATCAGAAAGTGATTTTTCAAAATCTAAATAATAGCTAGTCAAATTTTTACCCGATATCTTCTAAAATTTCCATTGTTAGGTCTTGAATGATTTCATCTCTATCAATTCTTCTTAAACTGTTAAAAATTAATGTAATATGGTAGGGATGAATTTTTGACCATTTATAGCCGTCTAAAGAAACAGCTATATTTAAAAATAATTCTCCTATATTTTTCTTTTCTGAAGATTCATTTATAAGTTTGATTGCGTAAATCGAAGGAATGTTTCTATCATCATTTATTTTAACTGAGGTTAGCTCCCATAAATATCTAGGTATATTAAAGCCTATTTCTTCTAAAGTGGTTAAATATAATTCAATATTATTTATATCGCTTTCAGTAATTTCTAAACTTTCAAGCAAATTTTTAAAAAGACTTTCATCAATTTCGTAGTTTTGTTCTTTTAAATTAATAAGAAAAAGTAACTTTAAATATTCATTATTTATTTTTATATTCTCTTTTTTTATGTTTGAATCTGCTAACTTAAGCCATTCTTTTGCATCTTTAATATTATTGCTATAGAGGTGAGCCATAGAAGTACCTATTGAAAATTCAATTAATTCAGATGTTGGCTCTATTGTATCGAGGAGATCCATGGACAAATCGTATGCAAGTTGAGAATGGTCCAACGAAGACGAATAATTCCAAAAATTACTTAAAGCTTGCAATCTCGATATTGGCAATATTTGAATTCTTGAAGACTGAAACAGCAATGCCATAGCCATCTGATGATTATTTTTATAATTTTCTTCAATTGTAATCATAGGATTTTTCAGCTCATCGCTTGAAAAATCAACACTCTGATAAATCGCCGCGACACTTTCGCTATTTAAAGAATTAAATTTATATGCTTTTTCAGCAGCTGCTATACGTATATCAATATCAGTACTAGGGCTAATTGCTATAGCTTTTAATAGTTGAGGGGAATTTAAATCTACAAAATCAATTGAAAATGGCAAATCTGCTGATCTCATCATAGCGCTATAAAGTTGTATAGATTCCTTATCATAGTTGTAATTTTTTATACTTTCTAGGTTATTATTAACTCCAGTTAATTTATTATATAGGGTCTGGAAATAATCATCTTTACTATCTTCTAGTAAAAGTGAATTATAGAAATCAGCTTCTTCTATATTATTATTTAAATATGAGCAAAATATTTTAATTTTTAAAATATATGAGTCAGAAATAAATTTGCTTTCGTTATTAAAAATATCACATACAGAAACTAAATTGTAATCAGTAAGATTTTTTTCTATCTTAATTAAATCATATATCTCTTTATTATCTTCATAAGTTTCGATACTTTCTATTACAGTTATTGCAGACTCGATATCGCCTAGTTTTTTTAAAGTTGTAATTCTATATTTATCAAATTCTTGTTGTGGGATCCCATCAGGCGGTACTGAACCATAAACTAAAAAATTAACTAAACTTTCTCTTATTGATTTAGATGAAACTTGCTCTATTTTATTAAAAAGAAAAATTAGATCTTTTTTATTTGAATTTTTCCAAACTTCAGAGAATTTTTTTACCTCTGTAGTGCTAATATTTGAAATATCCTCTAGTGTATTTTCATTTTCTTTAGAAACCTCAGTAAATATTTCTATATTACTATTTTCTTCTTCAATTATAACTTCTTCATTTATTACCTGAGAATCATTATCCCCGATATTTGGATTTTTTTCAGTTAGATCAATAACTCTAACTTCTGCAAATGCAATTTCGCTCATAATAAAAAATGAATATGCAAAAAATATTAAAAATAATTTAAACATCAAACTAACTATCCAATTCAATCACAATTTTCTCCTCTACAGTTTGTTTTGGAGATTTAATCGTAACGAAGAAATTTCCTATTATAAATAATAGCAATATTGCTACCAATAAAAGAGTAAGCATTGTTGAAGTATTCATATCTAACAAATATAATTAAAATAAGGCAATTTATAGATATAGATTAATTATTTTATCAATTCTAGATATTTTGTGTTATTTTATGACTTAATTAGAAATTAAAATTTATAAATATGACAAACCTTAGCGAGAAGTTCAAAAAAATTCATATAAAAAAGATTGCATTGATTGGACATATGGGGTCAGGCAAATCTTCTGTTGGGAGAAAACTCGCAAAAAAGATAAATTGGGACTTTTATGATACTGACGCAGAAATTGAAAGGGAATGCAAGATTTCTATAAAAGAAATTTTTGAAAAATATGATGAAAAATATTTTAGAAAAATAGAAGAAAAAGTTATAAGCAAGCTTTTCTTAAAAGACAAAAGTGTTTTTTCACTTGGCGGAGGTTCAATTCTTAGTCATAATACAAGAAAAATTATGAAAAAAAATTGTATTTCAATTTTTCTCAAAGTTGATATAGATACATTAATTAAAAGATTAACAAGAAATAAAAATAGACCTTTACTAATAAATACGAATATTAAAAAAAAATTAAAATCACTAAATGCTCAAAGATTGCCTATTTATGAAAGCGCAGATGTTATTATTACTAATTCTAAAAATATTAATAATACATTAGAAATGATTATAGATAAAATTCTAAAATCATATAATTTAAATAAAAATGTCAAAAAAAATTAACATAAAAACTAAAAGTCAAAATTATAAAATTGTTATTGGTACTAATATATTAAAAAGATTAAATAAGTTAATTGATTTAAATGATAATATATTAAACATTATAATTATTGATTCAAATGTTTGGAAATTTCATAAAAAATATATTAACAAAGCACTAAATTTTAATAACTTAAAAATAATAAATATAAAATCTTCTGAAAATAAAAAGTCTTTAAAATCTTATAATGAATTGATTGAAAAAATTTTAAAATTAAAGCCAACTAGACAAACAAAAATAATTATTGTTGGCGGAGGAGTCCTATGTGATCTTGGAGGATTTGTCGCAAGTACTATTTTGAGGGGATTAAGCCTAACGCTTGTACCAACAACTCTCCTTGCGCAAGCAGATAGTGCAATTGGTGGAAAGAATGGTATAAATTCAATTTATGGAAAGAATTTTGTTGGAACATTTTATCAACCAGAATTAGTTTTAATTGATCCAATATTCTTAAACAGTCTTTCCAAAAGAGAATTAAAATCAGGTTATTCAGAAATTGTTAAACACGCACTAATTAGAAATAAAGTATACTTTTACTGGCTCAAAAAAAACTTTAAAAAAATTATTAAACTGAAAAGGCCATACATTTCTGAGGCAATATTTAAAAGTGTCAAAATTAAATCTAATTTTGTAATTGCAGATGAAAGAGAGATGCTAAAAAACTCTAATTCAAGAGCGTTGCTAAACTTTGGACACACTGTAGGCCATGCCTTAGAATCAATAAATAATTATAATAAAAATTTAAATCACGGGGAGGCTATATCAGCCGGTATGATAATTGAATCAAGAATATCGGCAAAAATAGGGCTATTATCAAATAAAAATTTAAAAGATATTGAGGATCATTTTAAAGACGCTGGTCTGAAAACTAAGTTTAATAATTTAAATCATAATAGATTAATGAAATACATTGTACGAGATAAAAAAAATAATAATAATATGATTAAATTTATTGCTTTAATAGATATTGGAAAATCTAAAATATCTAAAAATTTCACAACAGAGGATTTTAAAAATTTACTATAAAGAATATGTCCTTTGAAAATTTTTTATATTTAATAATAATTATTTTACTTGTTGTTATTTCTGGTTTTTTTTCAGGTTCAGAAACAGCAATCACGGCAGTATCCAAGGCAAGAATTTATTCAAAATTAAAACAGGGTGATAACAGGGCATCATTTGTTAAAAAATTAATAGACAAAAAAGAAGATTTGATAACAACACTTTTACTTTCTAACAATCTCGTAAATGTTTTATCTTCAGCATTAGCTACTGCATTCTTTTTAAAAATTTTTGGTAATACTGGAATAATATACGCAACATTAACAATGACAATAATATTGGTACTTTTTGCAGAGGTGTTACCAAAAACTTATGCAATAAATAAACCTACTAGATCTGCTTTAATTATTGGTCCATTTCTTAATTTTTTAGTTTACCTATTATCACCATTTGTAAAAATTATTAATTTTTTTATTAAGATAATTTTAAGAAATAATACAGCTACTACTGATTCATTTAATGATCAAAGAACGGAAGAAGAGCTTTTAGGGGCTATTGATTTATACAATACCTCCAACCCAGACTCAAAACAAGAAAAAGAAATGTTGCAAAATATACTTACATTATCTGACACAAGAGTCGAAGAAATTATGACGCACAGAAGTAATATATTTTCAATAAATATAGATTGGTCGATAGAAAAAATTTTAGAAATTATTTCTGAAAGCAAATTTACTAGAATACCGATATGGAGAAAAACACCTGAAAATATAATTGGAATCCTTGATTCTAGATCAATTATTCTTGGCGAATATTCTAAAGAATCAATTACTAAAAAAAATATACATGCCATAATTAAAAAACCATGGTTTGTTCCAGAGTCTACAGATCTGTTGGATCAACTTTTAGCATTTAAAAAAAGAAAGGAGCACCTATCAATAGTTGTAGATGAATATGGAGAACTTTTAGGATTAGTTACTTTAGAGGACTTGATAGAGGAGATTGTAGGCGACATAATAGATGAAATTGATATACCAAAATCAAATATAATAAAAAATAATGATGGCTCTCTTCAAGTTGAAGGTTCTGTTAACATCAAAGATATAAATAAAGAATTTGGATATAATTTTCCAGAGGATGATGCATCAACAATGAATGGATTTATAATTAATCTGATTAAGAGAATTCCATTATATGGGGAAATCATTAATTTTAATAATTTTACTTTTAAAATACTCTCACACTCAAGAAAGAAAATTGTAAGAGTTGAAATAAGAAAAAATAACTAACTTTTTATTATTTTTATTTCTAAAGAATGTAATCCATTTTTATACTCTGATTCAATTAGGGAATTAATTTTTTTATGAACATTGATTAAATTTATATTATTAAAAGATTTTGAAGCAATTTTAAGATATAAATGAGTTTCATCTTTTCCATCAAACTCATTGTGTCCAATATGTTTTTTTGAATTGTCCTCCAATACCATAAAATCTGGTTTTAGATTTTTCTTTAATATTTGTTTTATTCTTTCTATTCTCTTCATATTGATTTACAATAATCATTAATTAACATAAATAAATGAGAAAAATTAGACCTGAAATAAAGAATAAAAAATTTTCTTGGGAAAATGAAGATTTATTTAATATTTGTGATGCTGAAGAATGCTTGCTGGAAGGTAAATATAAGGCACCTAAATCAAAAATGAATCTTAGGGATTATTATCTTTTTTGCTTAAAACACGTTAAAGAATATAACAAATCATGGGATTATTATAAGGATATGTCAGCTGATCAAGTAGAATTTTTTACTAGAGCTGATACAATTTGGAATAGACCAACTTGGCCAGTTGGAGGCCATTATAACAAAATTTATAAAATTCTTCATAGAGTTTTTGGCCCTGATTATGGTTTTTTTATGAAAAATAGTGGATCACAAAATAAATGGGGTTATAGAAATTTTAGTGAAGAAGAAAAGAAGTCTCTAAAAAAACTCAATATTAACGCACCAATTACACTTGAAAAAATAAAAAGTTCTTATAAAAAACTAGTCAAGAAATATCATCCGGATATAAATAAAAATGATAAAAATGCAGAAATTAAAATTAAAGAAATAAATGCTTCATACAGGTTGTTGCTAAAAAAGTTTTCAAACAAAAATACGAAATTATGAATATTGCTGATATAAAAAAGATTAATTTAGAATATGGTGACAAGCCAGACAAACTTGTTAATACTGAAAGTTTATTTGGTATAAAATCTCCGTTTAGCGTACCAGGTTTTAGTAAGAAAAATGATTATGTCCCTGCGATTGATAAAACATATAAATTTGATAAAAATACAACTTTAGCTATTCTTGCTGGATTTGCACAAAACAGAAGAGTCATAATTCAAGGATTTCATGGCACCGGCAAATCAACACATATTGAGCAAGTTGCAGCAAGGCTTAACTGGCCATGTGTAAGAATTAATCTTGATAGTCATGTAAGTAGAATTGATTTAGTTGGAAAAGATTCAATCGTATTAAAAGATGGCAAGCAGATCACAGAGTTTCAAGATGGTATTCTGCCATGGTCTTACCAGAATCCTGTCGCACTTGTATTTGATGAATATGACGTAGGAAGACCCGATGTTATGTTTGTTATTCAAAGAATATTAGAATCAGAAGGCAGATTAACTTTACTAGATCAGTCAAGAGTAATTAACCCTCACCCATTTTTTAGATTATTTGCAACTACTAACACGATAGGTTTAGGAGATACCACTGGTCTTTATCATGGTACTCAACAAATAAACCAAGGTCAATTAGACAGATGGAATATTATAACTAGTTTAAATTATCTTGAAGCAGCGCAAGAAGTAGATATTGTTTTGAGCAAAGTAGATAAGTTAAAGAACAAGGAAGGTCAAAAAATTATAGAATCAATGGTTTCAACTGCAAATCTAACAAGAACGGGTTTTATAAATGGTGACATATCAACCGTTATGAGTCCAAGAACAGTAATAACATGGGCAGAAAACTACTTGTTATTTGATGATATCAATTATTCATTTAATCTAAGTTTTCTAAATCGTTGCGATGAATTAGAACGTCCTACTATAAATGAATACTTTCAAAGAGCATTCGGTGAAGATATTAAAGCTGAAACGTAAAATTTATGAAAGATAATGAAGACAGACTAGAAACGTTTAAAAAATCAATAAGTGTTACAACAAAAACTATAGGGAAAAACCAAAAAACACAAATAAGTTTCCTAGACGGTGAAACTGAAATAAATGGTGATGTTGTAAATATTAAAAAACCCGCAGAAAATTTATCAAAAAAAACAATTTCACTAACTAGAGGAGATGCAGACTCCATAGCCACTCAAATAAGATATCACAATTCAACTATTCACAATAAATATTTTAATAAAAATACTACAGGAGGAAATATATTTAATGCATTAGAAAAGTCTAGGTGCGAAGCTTTGGGTTCAAAAGAATATTTGGGAGTATTAAAAAATATTAGTTCAAAATTGGAATATGATTATAAAAATTATATAGAGAATAATGAAAAAATTAATGAAATCAAAATAGAAGATTTTTTTCGTCTTATAAATTATGCAAATTTAACTGATAATAAGATTGGCCTAAATTATAATAAAATAAAAAAATATTATGATAAAAAATTGGGCGATCAACTAGATGTCCATTTAAAAGAATTAAAAAATAATATTGAAAATCAGGAGGAATTTGCAAAAAAAGCTTCAGAAATGATTGTAAGTATGGGGTTTGGAACACCATCAGGTTCTAAAGAAGATTTAGAAAATGATAAAAATAATAAAACTGAAGATATATCTTCTCAAGAAAGTCAAGACAGTGAAGATAATAAAAAAAAAGAACACGGGAAGGATCATTTAAGTTCTGATCAGGAAGAAAAAATTGATGAAAATATTTTAGGTGAAGATAATACTGATGCAGATGATGATTATGAGAATAGATATGAAAAAAATACTAGGGACGAAATTGAGGAAAACAAAGTTAACTATAAAATTTTTACAAAAGAATTTGATGAAGTTATAGAAGCTGAAAACTTAACAGATCAAAAAGAATTGGAAAGGTTAAGATCTTCATTAGATAAACAAGTTTTTTCTTTCCAAAGTCTAATAGCTAAAATAGCAAATAGGCTACAGCGCAAACTGTTAGCTAGACAAAAAAGATATTGGGAGTTTAATTTAGAGGAAGGATACTTGGATACTTCTAGATTGCCAAGATTCATAGCTAATCCACTAAATCCATTGACATTTAAAAAAGAAAAATCAACTGAATTTAAAGATACTATAGTAACTCTTTTAATTGATAATTCTGGTTCAATGCGAGGTAGGCCTATAACTGTAGCAGCTTTATGTTCAGATATTATTGCAAGAACTCTAGAGAGATGTTTAATTAAGGTTGAGATTCTAGGATTTACAACAAAAGCCTGGAAAGGTGGGCAGTCAAGGGAAAAATGGATAGCTGAAAACAAGCCAAGCAAGCCAGGAAGGTTAAATGATCTGAGACATATAATTTATAAAAATGCTGACACTCACTGGCGAAGGTCAAAAAAGAATTTAGGCCTTTTATTAAAAGAGGGAATATTAAAAGAAAATGTTGACGGAGAAGCCTTGCAGTGGGCGCACAAAAGATTAATGAAAAGATATGAAAAAAGAAAAATTTTAATGATTATTAGTGACGGGGCTCCAGTCGATGATTCAACTTTATCTGTAAATCCTGGCAATTATTTAGAAAATAATCTGAAGCAAGAAATTAAAAAAATACAAAATAGTAATGAAATAGAATTACTAGCGATAGGAATAGGTCACGATGTATCAAGATACTACAATAAAGCAATAACAATAACTGATGTAGATCAATTAGGCGAAGTGTTGCTAACGCAATTATCAAATATTTTTGAAATGGATAATAATAAGAAAAATAAGATTATGCACTAAACCAATCATTTTTTGCATTTTCAAAATTATCATTTTTTATTGAATCTCTTATAGTCTGCATCATAAAATTCATAAAATAAATATTGTGTAAACTTATTAATTGTAATCCTAAAATTTCACCTGACTTAAACAAATGATGAATGTATGACCTATAATAATTTGTACAAGTATTACATTTGCATCCAAGTTCAAGGGGATTTTTATCATTTTTATATTTTGCATTTTTTAAATTAATTTTTCCTTTACTATTTTCTCTTGTTAATGCAACACCATGCCTAGCAATTCTTGTGGGCATCACGCAATCAAATGTATCAATACCAAACTTCACAAGAGTCCAAATATCTATTGGATCACCTATACCTAATAGGTGAATTGGGAATTTCTCACCTAAGTTATTAGTTGTATATTTTACTACATTATACATTTCTTTTTTTGTTGCACCCAGACTTCCGCCTATAGCCAATCCAAAAAAATCATTTTTAAGATTAAAATCAATACTCTCATTTCTTAAATCTTCGTATATTCCACCCTGAATAATTCCGTATAATTTTTGATTACCTGATACTCCCTTCATTGATGGGTAATAATTACTAGTGTAAAATTCTTCTATAGATCTTGCTGACCATCTGTGACTTCTTTCCATAGATGCAGCAGTTTCTGATTTGGTGATGTTATAAGGTGTGCACTCATCAAAAACTAGAATTAGATCTGCTCCAAGATTTCTTTGAATTTTAATTGATTTTTCAGGTGACAATAAATGCTTAGAACCATCTAGATAAGATTTAAAAATAGCTCCTTCTTCTGTAACTTTAATTAAAGATTTTTTTCTATTTGAGAGATTTCTTTTACCTTTAATTTCATCTGCCACCGATCCATACCCTAACGAAAACAATTGAAAACCTCCGCTATCTGTCAGTATTGGGCCTTTCCAATTCATAAAATTATGCAATCCTCCTTGATTTGATATGGTCTCGTCTCCAGGCTGGAGCATTAAATGATAAGTATTTGATAAAATAATCTGTGTATCATTTTCTTTTGCTTGTTGTGCCGATAATGATTTTAAAGATGCTTTTGTTGCACAAAAAATAAATGCTGGAGTTTGTATAGTGCCATGGGGCGTATTTATATTACCACAACGTGCGTTGCTAAAAGAATCCTTTTTTACTACTTCCCACTTAAAATTTTTCATAATGTAATTAGTTTTATCTTTTAATCACATATTTTGCAGCATAAATAAATGGAGTATCAATAAGTGCTATAAAAACTCTTAAAAAATATGTGCCTATTATATAGGTCATTACTACCACACTAATTTTAAGAGGTGATTGAGCTAAAATGATAAATGCAAATATGCTAAAAACAGAATTATCAACTAAAGATGATGTCATAGTTGAAATATTGTTTCTGATCCAAAGATATTTATTATTTGTTAATCTTGATAATAATTTGTAAAACCAAATATCAAAATATTGACTTGTAAGATAAGCTATCATACTGGCAATAAAAAGAGTTGGTAAAGGTTGAAAAATATTTAACAAATGATCTTGAACTTCTATTGCCCAATAATAATCTGGTCCAATATCAGCAAGATTTATTGGTTTAAAACCTAAAGTAAAAAGCATTATTAATGTCATTAGTAGAAAAGCCGAAAAACCAAAAATGACATTTTTTCTTGCAGACTTAGATCCATAATATTCAGCTAATATATCAGTACATAAAAATATTGAAGAAAATAAAATTGTTCCCAAAGCTACGGGTTCTAAAAAAAAAGAAAACTTCACAACCTTTAGAACCTGTATATTACCAGCTATTACAGCTACAATAGTATAAATATACAGACCAATTTCACCAAATAATTTTAAAAAAATTAATATTGAAGACAAGCAAAAAAACAAAAATAAAAACCAACTAAGTTCAATTTGTATTCCGTTAAAAATTGTTATGAATTGTCCAAAATCAAATTTTATTAAGCTTATTAAACCTTGAAGTAAATCTATCAATTTATTAGTTTATATTTAATATTCTTTTTTTTATTTTGATTGCTTCAGCTGGAAGTTTAGAATTTGATGTGTTGATAAGATATGCATCTAGACCACCTTTTTTTTCTACAGTTCTAATGGTGCTCGCAGCTACTTTTAAATTTATCTTCCTTTTAAGTTTATCACTTACAAATGAAATTGTTTGAATATTTGGCTCAAATCTTCTTTTTGTTTTATTATTCGCGTGGCTTACTTTATTTCCTTTAAGAAAATTTTTACCCGTTAATTGGCATTTTTTTGTCATTTCAAGAAACTCTTTATTGTGCTTTCTTGCCCTGGTCAAGTGATACATAAAAAATCTAATAAATAAATTTTTCACATATAAAATCTGGTCTAACAGAACTTCCAAAATATTTGTCTGCATGCTCATTCCAGGTCGGGGAAAGATCAAAAAATCGTTTTTTATGAATACCTGATGTAATTAACAGACTTTTTATGCCAAATTTTTTTGCACCCAAAATATCGTGATGAATGGAATCTCCAATTGCTACTGTTAATGATTTTTTAAAGTTTTTAATTTTATAGATTGACTCATTATAAATATGACTTGATGGTTTTCCTAAAAAATACATTTTACCACCTAGACTCTCATATAATTTTGCAATGGTTCCCATACAGATTGCTTTACTTCCATTTTCAAAAGCTTCAACACTTTCATAATCTGGATTTGCACATACAAATGGCAATTTTTTATTTACACCTATTCTTAACAAGGGAACATAATCAAGTGTTTTAAATTTAGGATCTACAGTGCTGCCTAAAATAAAATTAGCATTATGAATATTATCAACAAAATTCTTGTTTAAATTTTTTATAAATTTATTATTTGTTGATGGGTTAAACAAATGAAAACAGTTTTCACCTAACTTTCTGGACCAATCTAATGTTGGTTTTTTTATTTGATTGTATATCATCTCGCCGCTAGTATTAACCGAATTAAAAAAATTAACATCAAAACCAAGGTCAATAAGACGTTGAGTAGTAATGGCTTTCATTTGAGAGGAATTTGATATTATAATTAAATTTTTATTTAGTTTATAAAGTTTTTCAATACATTTAAATGCAAATTTAAATCCTTTTTTTCCATCGTGTATAACGCCCCACTGGTCAATTATAAATGTCTCAAACTGGCTTGCTATTGAAGATATAGAGTTTATACCTAATGGATACTTCACTGCACATCGGCTCCTACTGCCTCACTAATGTTTCCATATCCATCGGCTTGAAGTAAATATATTAATTCAGAATTAATTTTATTAATAGCTTTTGGACCTTCAAAAACTAAACCTGTATATATTTGTATTAAAGATGCTCCAGATTTTATTTTTTCATACGCATCTTTTCCTGTAGTAATACCACCTACACCTATAAGAGGTATTCTTCCTCCCGTGTAAATAAACATTTCCTTAAGTAAGTTTGTTGAAGGTAAAAAAATTGGTTTTCCACTCAGACCGCCAATTTCATCTTTATGTTTAGAAAATAACGTTTTAGGTCTAGAAATTGAGGTATTACTTATTATAATACCATCAATTCCTTGGGCAAGAGAGGTCAGCGCTATATCTCTTTTTTGCTGATCATTTAAATCAGGAGCAATTTTTATCAATATTGGTTTAGAGATCTTATTTAAATCATTATTTTTTTTAACAATATTGATTAATTCTTCTAAATTTTCACGATGTTGTAATTCCCTCAATTTTGGCGTATTTGGAGAGGATATGTTTATGACCAGGTAGTCAGCGTATGGTCCAAGATTATTTATACATTCAATATAATCTTCAAAATCCTTTTTTGTATCATAGTTCTTTCCTATGTTTATTCCCAATATTCCAAAAGGCAAATACGGATTCTGACTTCTTTTTATTAGTTTTTTTTTCATACTCTGCATACCAAGATTATTAAATCCTAGATGGTTTATAATCGCCTTATCTTGATTTAATCTGAAAACTCTTGGTTTAGCATTTCCATACTGAGGTTTTGGAGTAACTGTACCAACTTCAACAAATCCAAATCCCAGATCTAATGTTTCATTTATAACTTCTGCATTTTTATCAAAACCTGCTGCAAGACCTAGAGGATTTTCAAACTCTATATTCCAAATTACCTGATGCAGAACTTGATTATTACGAATTCTGGAGACATTTTTAAACATTCCAGACTTTAGTGACAATAAGGTTAAAAAATGTGAAAATTCAGGAGGTAAAAACCTTAAAAAAGCAAGAATAATTCTAATCATATCGTTTATTTAGACAGATCTTCATTTTTAATTGCTCTATCTATTAAGCTTATAGTCTTACCTATTCCATAAAAACTAATAAACGACCCCAATCTCGGTCCTTCATCTTGACCTAATAAAACTTGATATATTAATTTAAAAAAATCTCTTAAATTCTCAAATTTATTTCTCTTACCGATTTCGTAAAGCTGAGATTGTATTTCTTCTGATTTTGAACTCTTATTTAAATTTATTAATGTATTTTTTAAATCATAAAATATTTCCATACTATTTTCGTCAATTAATTTATATTTCTTTTTTGGAAGAGATATGTCTTTGTAGTAATTAATAGCATATTTAACTAATTCATTAATATAAGGATCGTTTTTTTGATTAATGTTTTTATCATATTCTTTGATGAAGTCCCATATCACATCTGAATCTGTTGAATTGCATATGCTAACTAAATTTAAAAGTGTATTAAAATTGAAACTATAATCTTTTATTTTTGGAGGATTCCCAGAATGTATATGCCAAACGGGATTATCACACTTAGATAATGAATTATTTTTATTATATTGTTCTAAAAATTTTTTATAGTCGTCCACATTTTTTGGTATTACATCAAAATGAAGTTTTTTTGCAGATTTTGGTTTTTGAAACATAAATAGGGAAAGGGATTCGGGAGAAGAATATCTCAACCATTCTTCAATACCTATGCCATTGCCTCTAGATTTCGATATTTTTTCCCCATTTTCATCCAGAAACATTTCATAGATTAAATTAATTGGAAAACTTTTTCCTAATGAGTTGCATATCTTTTTTCCTAAATCAACACTATCAGTAAGATCTTTACCACACATTTCATAGTCAACTTCTAATGCCATCCATCGCATTGCCCAATCGACTTTCCATTGAAGCTTACAATTGCCATCTAGTACTGAAATTTCTTGTAATTTAGTATTATTTGGATCCTTGTAAATCACCGTGTTATTTTTTAGATTATATTCTTCAATCTTAACTTGTAGAACTTTCCCAGTGTTTGGACATACTGGCAAAAAAGGGCTGTAAGTTTTTTTTCTTTCTTCTCTTAACGTTGGAAGTACTATTGATAGGATATTACTTTGATTTTTTAAAATAGTCTTTATCATATCGTTAAAAAAACCAGATTTATATAAATCTGTAGAACTAAGAAATTCATAAGAAAATCCAAAATCGTCTAAGAATTTTTTAAGCATAGAATTGTTGTGCTCACCAAAACTTTTAAATTTTTCAAAAGGATCTGGAATTGATGTTAGTGACTTCCCTAGGTGTTTTTCAAGCATTGATTTATTTGGAACATTATCAGGAACTTTTCTTAACCCATCCATATCGTCAGAAAATATTATAATTTTTGAAGGGCATTGAACTAAAAAATCAAAAGCATTTTTAATCATCGAAGTTCTAATGACTTCTCCAAAAGTTCCTATATGCGGAAGTCCAGAAGGACCATACCCCGTTTCGAAGATTACAAAATCTTTTTTGGGTTTTTTGAATTCTTCGAAACCTCCAAAACTATCAATTATTTTTTTTGCTTCTATGAAAGGCCATGATCTTAAATTATCATATTCTTCAATTGAATTAATATTTTTCATTTTTCTGCTTTAACCCTAATTTTTTTTCCTAAAATTAACCTCAATGAATTAGAAAAATTTATTTCTTCCCTGCCTAGTTTCTCAAATAATTTTTTTTCTAATGCCTGAGTAATAGGCAATATTCTATTTAATAAAGTAATTGCATCAGGCGTCAATTCTAATATTCTCTTTCTATTATCATAGGCAGTTTTTCTTTTTATAAATTTTTTACTATTAAGAATTTTAAGAACAGTACTAACAACAGAAATATCTACCCCACAAGCTGAAGAAACATCAACTTGCGAAATTTCCTTATTATTTCTACTTAATTCTAGAATTGTCTCTAAAAGTATAAATTCATTTAATGTTAATGAGAATTTCTTTAACGATGATCTTAAAACATTTTGCCAAAGACTTGAAGTTTTCCATAGCATAATGCCAGTTTTTTCAGTTAATTTATGAATTTTTTCCATTTATTTGTATACAAATAATTTGTATACAAACTATTACTTAATTTCAATGCTATTCTGGGGCTAAAGTTAATTTTATTCCATTTAAGTTGTTTTTATACTCTATTTGACAACTCAATCTTGAATTTTTTTTTAAAAAAAAAGTTTGATCAAGCATCGATTCTTCATCATCTTCAATAAGATTAAGGGATGTTATCCATTCTTGATCGACATATACATGACAAGTTGCACAAGCAGCGCAGCCACCACATGCGGCTTCTATTGGTAATCCTGCATCCCTTATTATTTCCATTAGGACATAACCCTCTTCTGCCTCAAGTTCATGAACTTTACCTTCTCTGTCAGTTACGATGATTTGACCTTTCATAGATTAAACACCTAATTTTTTATGAATTTCTTTAGAAGATGTTGTGTATCTAAAAACTAATTTTTTATCAGGGTAGCAATATTTGAAGCATTCTCTAGACATTAATGCTGCTTCGTGAAATCCTGATAATATTAATTTTAGTTTTCCTGGATACCAATTTATATCTCCAATAGAGAATATTGACGGAATTGATGTTTCAAATTTTTCTGTATCAACTTCAATTAAATTGTCCTTTAATTTTAAGTTCCAATTAGCAATAGGACCTAGCTCCATTTTTAATCCAAAAAAAGGTAAAAGGTAATCAGACTCAATATCAAATTTTTTATTTTCATGAATTATTGTTACTTTGTCAAGTTTTCCATTTTGTCCTGATAACGAATCTATATTACCGTAATAGAATTTAATTTTATTATTTTTTTCTAATTCAAGTATTTTTTTTACAGAATCTGGTGCTGCTCTAAATTCTTTGCGCCTATGCACAATGCTAACATTTGAAATGTTTGATAATTCTATAGCCCAATCAAGAGCAGAATCCCCTCCTCCTGCAATTAAAATATTTTTATTTTTAAATATTTTTTTATCTCGCACAGAATAAAATACACTTATGTTTTCATATTTTTCTATATTTTTTAATGGAAGTTTACGGGGAACAAAACTACCAGCACCTGCTGCAATGACAATACATTTTGCTATAATTTCTTCCCCTGTGCTAGTTGTTATAATCCATTCGTTGTTTTTATTTCTTTCTAATTTTTCTGCCTGCTGTTTTAAATGAATGGTTGGATTAAATGCTTTACATTGATTGTATAAGTCATCAACCAACTCTTGAGCTGATATTTTTAATCTTGATGGTATATCATATATTGGTTTTTCTGGATAAAGTTCAGAACATTGTCCGCCAATTTTATCAAGATTATCTATAAGGTGTGTGTTCATATTTAAAAGCCCAAGTTCAAAGACTGCAAATAATCCTACAGGTCCGGCTCCGATAATAACTACGTCAGTTTTTTGTATTTGCATAAATTTAGGTTCTTTTTTTTCTCAATATAGTTATATAATAAAATATAATCAAGATGATCAAACCTCAAGAAAACAAAAATAACACATTAGTTGGCTTATGGCTTGCCCTTTTGTCCTTAATGGTATTTTTAATCATAATTATTGGAGGTTTAACAAGGTTAACCGACTCAGGTCTTTCAATGGTTGACTGGAGGCCTATTTTAGGATTCTTGCCCCCATTGTCCAATAATGACTGGATGATTGAATTTGAAAAATACAAACGAAGCCCTGAGTACCTGATTGTTAACTATAGTATGCAAATAGAAGAATTTAAATATATTTTTTATTGGGAATATTTTCATCGCTTATTTGCGAGATTAATTGGTTTTGTTTTTTTGTTTCCTCTGATTTATTTTATTATAAAAAGATACATATCAAAAACTACATTTTTAAAACTATTAATTGTTTTTTTATTTGGTTTAATACAAGCAGTTGTAGGTTGGTGGATGGTTAAAAGTGGTCTTGTAGATGACCCTTATGTAAGCCAATATCGTTTATCATTCCATTTAACAATAGCCATAATAATTTTAAGTATTCTAGTTTGGATGACGTTAGAGAATTTACTTCCAGGCAATAAAGACGGTAATTTAAAAAAATACAAATATTTAAAAATTATATCTTTAATTTTATGTTTATTAACAATAATATCAGGAAGCTTTGTTTCCGGAACAGATGCTGGTAAATCTTTTAACACCTTTCCTCTAATGGATGGAAAATTTATACCCGAGGGTTATCTTATTGGAGAAAGTTTAATATTAAATTTTTTTGAAAATACTATTGCTATTCAGTTTAATCACAGATGGTTAGCGGTGTTCACTTTTTTTTGGATTGTTATTATTAGCATATATATTTCTTTAAACAATAAAAGTTAGAAGATAAGAATTTCCTGCTATGTTGCAATTATTTTATCTAGCTTACAAATACTGGTAGGAATTTTAACTCTAATAAATAACGTACCAATATATCTGGCAAGTATTCATCAAGCAAATGCTACTTTATTATATATTTCTATTCTTTTTAGTATATTTACATTGTCATATGATTTTAAAAAATAAATGAAATATCTAATAGCAATTCTTTTTTTTATTTGTTTTTCCCAAGCTACAGCAGAAACAATTAAGATTCCTAAGAATAATAAAATTTTATTTGATATAATCCGAAAAAATAAAACAATTGGCTCGCACATAATTAATTTTAAAAAAGAAAATGGAATATTAAATGTGGATATTAAAGTTGATATTAAAGTTAAGCTTGGTTTTATTACTCTATATAAATACAGTCATGAGAACAACGAAAATTGGGAAAAATCTGAACTTATAAGTATTTCAACAAAATCATTAACTAATTCAAAGAAAAAATACATTGTAAATGGGGAACAAAAAAATGACAAATTTGAATTTTACGGAATTGACGGACGTAATATTGTAGAAAGAAATATTGTTCCTATAAGTTATTGGAATGTTAACTTACTAAAAAGAAAAAATTTTTTGGATACTCAAAAGGGGATAATAAGAGAGTTCACTTTAAGTCAATTAGATAGTGAAAAAATAATTTTCGATAATAATGAAGTTGAATGTATAAAGTATGAAATAAAAATTATTACCAAACATAGTAGTGATGAAAAACCATTTCCTATTATATACGTATGGTATGATAATAATGGCGAATTAATGAAACTATTTTTTAACAGTCCAGAGGATAATTCTAAAATAGATTATGTTAGGATAAAATAATGGATAAGAAAAAAATTATCTGGATCGCCGGAGGTTCGACCGGTATAGGAAGAGCTACTGCTATTGAATTCATTAAAAATGGATGGACAGTCATAATTAATGCCCGCAATAAAGATAATCTTAGAATATTAAAAGATCATACATTAAAATTAAATCTTGAAGGTGTTCTTTATACATTCGAATGCGACAATAGAGAAAAAAATGATTTGGCAAGAATGATATCTAATATAGAAGAATCAATAGGAGCGATAGATATTGCTATGCTGAATGCAGGAACAACGCATCCGTATTCTGATGATTTTAATCTTGAATATTATAATCACGTTGTGAAAACTAATATTTTATCAACTTTAAACTGCATAGATGCGGTTTATCCTTTTTTTAAAAATCGAAAGAGTGGACATATATCAATTGTTTCCTCTATGGTCGGATTTAGAGGATTGCCCAGAGGATCAGCTTATACTATGACTAAAGCAGCATTAATTAATCTTGCAGAATCATTGAACTTTGATTTAAAAAAAATAGGCATCCGCGTTTCGCTGATTAATCCAGGATTTATTAAAACACCTCTAACTGATAAAAATACATTTCCGATGCCATTTTTAAAATCTCCTGAATATGCTGCAGAAAAAATATATAATGGCCTTATAAAATCAAAAAAATTTGAAATTATTTTTCCGTATTCATGGTTTATAATAATGAAAACACTAAGAATACTTCCTTATAGAATTTATTTTTATATAGTAAAAAAGTTTACAGGACTTTAATTGGTAAATTTTTGATTGTACTAGTTACTTAAACTGCTTTATTCTAGTATCATAAAATATGGAACAAAATGAAAACCTAAAAAATATTCTTAATCATTTTGAGGAAGAACATCGCGATTTAGATGAAATTATTCATCAAATGTACGCAAACAAAACAATTAATTTAATGCAAATTAAAAGACTTAAAAAGAGAAAATTATTATTAAGAGATAAAATTATTAAACTAAAAAATCAAATAGAACCAGATATTATAGCATAATAGATCACAATATTAGTTAAGTTATTAATTTTATAATTACCTAAAGATTGCAGTTAAAGTTTTTTTTATTTTTGGAAAAATTGAAGTATTCTTAATTTGCTTTAATAGAAATTTTTCAGTTTTTTCTATACTTTTGCTTTCATCATTTAACCAATAAATTATTGTCGAACTATATATTTTGGACAAAATTAGTCTTTTTGTATAATAATTAAAGTCTGTAGATCTATCACCTGCTATGTACCAGATATTATCCACTGTAGCATAAAGTGTTCTTATCCCTAGTAAAAAATTTTGAGGTCTAGCCAATACTCCAAGAGTTCTTCTGACTAACTCTTTATCTTTGGAGTTTATTTGTAAGCGAAGTCTAATTATTTCAAATATCTTTTTATGAGTTGTCAATTTATGCAAGTTCTCATTTTTTTTTAATATTTTGATCATTAAATCTTCTGATTCTTGTATATAAAATTTTAAAAGATCAATATATCCTTCTGGAAAAAGAACTTTGATTTCATATTCTTTAGAATTTAATTCTTCAGCAATCTCTTTAAATATATGATCACTCCAACCTTCAACCATAATATGTTTTTTTGATAATTCTAGAATTTGAAATCTTTTTTTTTGTAGACTATTTTGATTCATTTTCTTTTATTACATTTTTTTTTATTTCATCAGCAAAACCAAAATCTTCAGGACTTGTTAATTTGGAAGTAAAAAGTATTCCATCTAAATGATCGCATTCGTGTTGAATTACACGTGCCTCTAATCCATCTGCGTCCTTTTTTATTATTTTTCCATTTAGATCATAACCTTTATAAGTAATTTTTTTATATCTTCTTACCTTTCCAAGCATACCAGGAATTGATAGGCACCCCTCCCAATCATCTTCATAATCTTCACTAATTTTTTTATATGATGGATTAATTAAAGAAATAATTTTTTGGCCTTCATCATTTATTTGATTATTATCTTCAAAGGAACGGAATATAATTACCCTTTTGCTTAGATGCACCTGAGGAGCTGCCAAACCCAAGCCGTCCGCATCTAATAATGTTTCTGCCATATTTAATATTAAATTTTTTAAATCATTTTTTGATATTTTTACTACAGGGCTTGCTTTGGCAAATAAAACGGGATGGCCAATTTTAGCTATTTTTAATATAGACATAATTAATACTAATATAGATGGATTTTTAAGGATTCAATTTTAAAATACTTATTTTTTAATTATTTATCAAAGATATTTGCATATTTCATTGACCTGTGTTAATTAACGCAACCTCAATGGAGATAAATTGGTTTTAGAAGTAACAGTAAAAGATAATAATTTAGAACAAGCGCTACGCAATCTTAAGAAAAAGATGCAAAGAGAAGGGCTTTATAGGGAGATGAAGCTTAGAAAATATTATGAAAAGCCTTCATTAAAAAGAGCGAGAGAGAAAACCGAATCAATTAGAAGATATAGAAAACTTCAAAGAAAGAATTCGGATATATAACTTTATATATTATCTAAAGATTTAACAATATCTTCACACATCTTTTTTGCATCACCAAATAGCATTGTAGTGTTGTTTCTGTAAAAAAGATCATTATCAACTCCGGAATAACCTGTTGCTAAAGAGCGCTTAACAAAAAGAACTGTGCCAGATCTCTCAACATCTAGTATTGGCATTCCATAAATAGGACTTGATTTATCACTTTTTGCTGAAGGATTGGTAACATCATTTGCCCCGATTACAAAACTTACCTCAGTCATTGGAAAGTCAGGATTTATTTCTTCTAATTCTAAAACCTCATCATAAGAAACATTGGCCTCAGCTAATAAAACATTCATATGACCAGGCATTCTTCCCGCAACTGGATGGATTGCATATCTTACTTTTATCTTTTCCCTTTTAAGTATGTCACACATCTCTCTTAAAGCATGCTGAGCTTGAGCAACAGCCATTCCATAACCCGGGACAATAATTACTGACTCAGAGTTTTTAAGAATATATGCAGCATCTTCTGCATTACCTTGCCTGAAAGTTTTATCAGAATCTTTTTCAGATTGAGTTTGAGACTGTTCTCCTCCAAAACCTCCTAATATCACACTTATGATTGATCTGTTCATACCTTTGCTCATAATATAACTTAAAATTGCCCCCGAAGAACCAACAAGAGCTCCTGTAATAATTAATAAATTATTACTTAAGGTGAAGCCTATTCCGCATGCCGCCCAACCTGAATAAGAATTTAACATCGATATTACAACAGGCATATCCGCACCACCAATTGGAATAACTACTAAAATCCCAAATAATATGGAAATAATAACTATTATCCAAAAGTATGACTCAATCTCATTTGCAACAAAAAATAAAATCAAAATCAAAATAACTAGAAGCAACAAGCCATTTAGTGCATGTTGAAATTTAAAAGTTACAGGATTGCCTGAAACCAACCCTTGTAGTTTACAGAATGCTAGTACTGATCCAGAAAAAGTAACCGCTCCTATGAATAAACCTATACTCATTTCAACAAGGCTACTTCTATGAATATCGCCAAAATTACCTATTCCAAATGCTTCAGGCCTATAAAAAGCTGCCGCAGCTACGAAAACAGCGGCCAAACCAACCAAACTGTGAAAAGCAGCTACTAATTGAGGAAGTGCAGTCATTTTAATTCTTAAAGCAATTAATGTGCCGATTGATCCTCCTATAATAATTGCTATTGAGATTTCAAAATAATTAATAACAATTTTTGTAGATAATGTTGTAATTACAGCCAGCGCCATACCAGCAATACCATAGATATTGCCCCTTCTTGAAGATTCAGGGTGCGACAAACCTCTTAAAGAAAATATAAAAAGAACTGCAGAAATTAAATATAATATTAGAGTGAGATCGCTTGACATATTAAACTATTTATTTTTTGTTTTTTTCTTAAACATTGAGAGCATTCTATAAGTAACTATAAAACCACCAAATATATTTACTGATGCTAATACTACTGCTATTAAACCAAAAATCTTCGCTATGTTATTATCTAAAGGACCCGCAGCATATAATGCTCCTACAATTATTACGCTTGAAATTGCATTTGTAACGCTCATTAAAGGCGAGTGAAGTGCTGGTGTAACTGACCATACTACATAATATCCAATAAAACATGCTAAAACAAAAACAGTCAGGCCACTAATAAAAACTGATGAGTTCGTAAATTCAAAAATTTCCATTATTTAAAACCTTCCAATATAACTTTACCATTATGGGTAATAACAACAGCATTAATGATTTCATCCTGCCAGTCGAACTTAATTTTTTTATTTTCAATATCAACTATTAATGGCAAAAAACTTGTCAAGTTTTTTGCATATAATGAAGAAGCATCTTTTGCAACTCTACCTTGCATATTAGAGTATCCAATTATCCTTATATTGTTGTGATTTACGACTTCATCTATCTTGCTTAAAGGACAGTTGCCGCCAGTTTCCACAGCCAAATCTACAATTATAGATCCTGGTTTCATACTCATTACCATTTCTTCAGTCACTAGTGTAGGTGCGGAACGTCCTGGAATAAGGGCAGTGCATATCACAATATCTTGTTTTTTAAGTGTTTCTGCAATTAACTTAGATTGTTTTTCTTTAAATTTATTACTCATTTCTTTAGCATATCCACTTGAAGTTTCAGCGTTTTTTGCCTCATCATCATCGACCATAATAAACTTTGCCCCTAAACTCTCTACCTGCTCTTTAACTGCAGGTCTAACATCAGTTGCTGAAACTACCGCTCCTAAGCGTTTTGCTGTTGCTATCGCCTGGAGACCTGCTACTCCTGCTCCTAAAACCATAACCTTTGCTGGATTAATCCTACCAGCTGCAGTCATCATCATTGGAAATGCTTTATTAAATTCATAAGAAGCATCAATGACTGACCTATATCCAGCAAGATTTGCTTGAGAGGATAAAACATCCATACTTTGAGCCCTGCTTATACGAGGAATTAATTCCATAGCAATAGATGTTATTTTATATTCTTTTAAAGAAACCAATAAGTCTTTATTCTTATACGGATTTATTGAACCTATAAGAGTTGTATTATGATTAAATTTTTTTAAATCATTTATTGGAGGTAGTTGAACTACTAAACACACCTCAACAGATTCTAAACATTTGTTTCTATCAGTTATATTTGCACCGACATTTTCAAAATCTTTATTTAGATAACCAGACCTAAGACCAGCATTTTTTTCTATATAAACTTCAAAACCTAGTTTTTTTAAAGTTCTTACACTTTCAGGAGTGGTTGCCACCCTGGTTTCAAATTTATCAATTTCTTTTAGAACAGATAATTTCATAAAATATTCTTTTGGATATTTATATATGTTTATAGATATAGCTTAGCATTTTTTAAAGTTTTTTGTTGACGTATATCTACATCTTTGATCGAAAAACCATCAATTAGTTCGTTAAATATCCTATACCAATTTAACTCCGCTTTTAGATGCATAAATATTGAACCCAAACCTACTGCTGCTCTGTCCATAAATACAAACTCTCTAGGTGGCCTTATTCCGCCTATCTTTCGAAGTTCTTTATGAACTTCTGAAGCTACATTTGCCCCATACACTCCACTTTCATTCTCCTGAATTTTTTGTTTTTTATCCTGCATTAAAGGTGCATAAACAAATTGCGCCCATTTGTTTAAAACTTCAAGTTTTCTTCTTGTGATATCCGTAAATCCCCATTGTTCATAAGCATATACAGCTTTATCAGCATTATTATCTTTTAAGGCGTTATAAAGATTAATAACGCCACTGATAAATTTTCCATCAAAAAAACGCATACATCCAAAATCAAACAAATTAATAGATAAATCTTCACGTACAGTATAGTTGCCAAGATGTGGGTCGCCATGAATTATTCCGAATTTATAAAATGGAAGATACCAAGATAAAAACATATTTTTTGCTATAATGTTTCTTTCTTTTAAAGTTCTATTTTTAAAATCTAAAAGATTTTTCCCCCTTAACCATTCCATTGTAATTAATCTTGATGTTGATATTTTATTATAAACTTTTGGGATATGAACATATTTTTTTTGTTTAAAAATTTCATTAAAAACAATCATAGATTTTTTTTCTCTATCATAATCTAATTCTTCTAAGAGTCTGTCAGTTACCTCTTTATATATTTCATCAGTTTTTATAGCTTTATTATATGATTGATATATTGATAACAGTAAGTTAAATTGATTTAGATCTGCTTTTATAGCTGATAGCATATCTGGATATTGCAATTTGCATGCTACTGTACTTCCATCTTTTAATTTTGCTTTATGAACCTGTCCTAACGATGCCGCCCTAGAAGCTATTCTATTAAATTGACTAAATTTTTTTTGCCAATCCGCTCCCAGCTCTCCATTCATTCTTCTTTTGACAAAAAGCCATCCCATAGAAGGGGCATTACTTTGAAGTTCAGTAAATTCTTTGGTGTATTCTGGAGGAAGTATATCCGGAATTGTGGCTGTTAACTGGGCAATTTTCATTATAGGACCCTTAATGTTTCCTAGTGCAAGACTTAAATTTTTTGCATGCTTATTGTTATCAAATGAAAGTCCTAGATATTTTTCTCCTGCAAACTTAGAGGCTATTCCCCCAACTACGCCACCAACCTTAGCATATCTTTTGATTTTTTTTGAAAGTTTTGGCTTTTCAGATATCTTATCTTTTAACATTTATGATTCTAATTCCTCTAATTCGGTAATTAATTTATTAATTACTTCCAGACCAAATTTCCAAAACAATTTATTCGAAGGATTAAGTTTGAAGGGTTTTAATAAATCTTTATAATTTTTACTACCTCCTGCACGCAAGAGATTCATATAATTAACTTCAAAATTTTTAGGAGATTTTTCATATTTAGAATATAAAGTATTTACCAAACAGTCTCCAAATGCATATGCATAAACATAAAAAGGCGTATGAATAAAATGTGGTATGTATGCCCAATAATACTTATATTCATTTTGAAGTTTAATTGATGGACCAAGACTTTCTGATTGAACTTTCATCCAAATCTGGCATATATTATCAGTTGTTAATTCTGATAATTTTCTCCTAGTGTGAAGTTCTTTTTCAAATTCAAAAAATGCAATTTGTCTAACTACTGTGTTTAGCATATCTTCTACTTTATTAGCAATTATAGCCTTTCTGTTAACCGGATCTTTCTCTTTTGATAATAGATTCCTAAATGTTAGCATTTCTCCAAAAACACTTGCTGTTTCTGCAAGAGTCAATGGTGTCGAAGAATTAAAATGACCCTGCTCTGCAGCTAAATATTGATGTATTCCATGGCCAAGTTCGTGAGCAAGTGTAGAAACATCTCTAAATTTGCCTTGGTAATTTACTAATATATATGGATGTACTGATGGTACCGTTGATGCAGAAAAAGCACCAGATTGCTTGCCTCTTCTTACCGGGGCATCAATCCATGATTTTTCAAAAAAGATTTCGACAATTTTAGACATTTCATTACTAAAACTTCCATATGATTCGATAACAATTTCTTTGGCTTCTTTCCAACTATAAGTCTTATTAAGATAAAATGGCAATGGGGCATTTCTATCCCAATATGATAATTGTTTCTTATTTAACCATTTTGCCTTTAGATAATAGTATCTATGTGAAAGTTTAGGGTAATAATTTTTTACAGATTTAGACAATGAATCAATAACTTCATCCTCAACTAAATTTGATAGATTCCTAGAACTTACCGAGTTATTAAAATTTCTCCAATCATCATTAATGCTTTTATCTTTTGCTAGATTATTAGAAATAGAAGTAAATATATTAATATTATTTTTTAATGTTAAACTTATTGATTGTGCAGCATTTTTTCTTTTTTGTGAATTTGAATCGGATAAATAATTAAAGATTTCTGTGCTTAATAAATTTTTTCCTTCAAAAGGAAATCTCATTGAAGCCATCATTTCATCAAATAATCTTATCCATGCCAAAGAAGATGTTATATTTTTATCCTGGAGTATTTTCTCTAAATCTTTGCTTAATTGATGTTTTTTAAACATTCTAGAGTTACTTATCCAGTTTTTATATTTTTTTAATTTTATAGAGTTAAGATATCGATTCATTTTTTTTTCTTCGATCAAATTCAATTCTAAATTAAAAAAAATTGTACTTGAATGGTATTTAGTTACCTTCTCTTTTATTGTCTGAAAAAAAATTTTATTCTTTTCATTTTGCATATCTTCTGCAAATAGCAAGTGCGCATAAGATAAAATTTTACATATCATTTCATCAATTATTTCAATTTTAGTTATAGCTTTTAAAAGTTTATTGGGATCTAGCTCTTTAACCTTCCCTTCATATTCTTTTTCGAAATTCTTGGATAATTTTTTTATTTTTAAAAGATCTTTATTTATTTTTTGTGAATTAATACCCTTATAGATATCGTTTAAATTCCAGGTAGGGAGCCTGCCCAAATTGATACTCTTGATATTTTTTCTTTTTTTCAGCATAATAATTAAGTTCAATTTTTATAATGGAAAATATATGTTATAGTGGATATAGTTAAATATTGCTATAATTCCAAGAAAGATAATTGAATATATGGATTTTAAAAAATTTAATAGTTTAAGTTCTTTGTACTTCTCTCAGGTAAAAGATATGGGCGACAAACCACATCTTTGGAGAAAAATAAATGGAAAATATGAAAATTTAACTTGGAATCAAACTAATCATATTATTGAAAATCTCGCGTCTGGATTAATCAATTATGGATTGTTAAAAGGTGACAGAATTTTTCTATGTAGTGAAAATAGACCTGAATTCTTTATGTCGGACCTTGCCATTATGGCATCAGGTGGAATAACTGTTCCGGCTTATACTACTAACACTGCTGCAGACCATGAATATATCATTAAGCACAGTGGGGCTAGAGCGGCTATAGTTTCAAATATGGATATAGCAAAAAAAGTATTTCCAGCCATAGCATCTTCTAAATGCGAATTCATTATTATAATGGAAGATAACATATCAATTTCAGATAATTCAATTACTGCCTATGAATGGAAAAAATTTATTAATGAAGGTGAAAAAACAAGGAAAGATATTGCGAGTATTTGGAGTACTCAAAAACGCTCTGATACAGCATGTATAATATATACTTCTGGAACAGGAGGTTATCCTAAAGGTGTTATGTTAAGCAACGGGGCTATACTGCACAACTGTTTTGGCGCTGATGATCTTCTAAAAGAAGTTATTTCTGATTTAAATCCTATCAATTTTTTATCATGGTTGCCTCTATCTCATTCGTATGAACATACAATTCAATTTTTAATGACTGGATGGGGTGCTCAAACTTATTATGCAGAAAGTACTGAAAAACTTTTAACTAATATGGGGGAATCTAAACCTCACATTATGTGTGCTGTCCCTAGATTTTATGAAACTTTATATTCAAAGATTTCAACAGGCCTAAAAAATCAAAATTTTATTAAGAGAGCTTTATTTTCGAAAACTATAGAATTGGGCAAGAAGATTTATAATAATCAAAAGTTATCAAAAATTGAATTAAGTATAAATTCAATACTTGACAAGCTTGTAAGAAAAAAAGTTAAGGGAAGATTTGGAGGAGAAATAAGATGCCTTGTTTCAGGTGGTTCGGCGCTTAATTTCGAGGTTGGTATATATCTTAGCGCTCTGGGCTTACCATTGCTTCAAGGATACGGACAAACCGAAACAGCTCCTGTTGTTAGCACAAACCCAATATCAAAAATTAAAATAGATACAGTTGGAATTCCTCTCACAGGTGTAGATGTAAAAATTGCTGAAGATGGCGAGATTCTTGTTAAGGGTGAAAATGTTATGAATGGTTATTGGAATGACCCCGAGGCTACATCTAAAACTCTAATTGAAGGTTGGATACATACAGGTGATGTAGGTGAAATTGATGAAGAGGGTTATATTAAAATCACAGATAGAAAAAAGGATATAATAGTTAATTCTGGAGGAGATAATATCTCCCCATCCCGAATTCAAGAAAAATTAGAATTTGAACCAGAAATTGAACAGTCAATGATTTACGGAGATTATAAAAATTTCTTAGTTGCAATCATAGTTCCAAACGAAGAATACATTAAGTCTTGGGCAAAAGATAATAACAAAGATGCTAATCTTATAAAATTATCAGGTGACAAAGATTTGCACAGTTATTTTTCAAAAATAATTGAAAGAGTAAATAATAAACTATCGACAATAGAAAAAGTTCGTAAATTTATAATTGCTAAAGAGTCATTTACAGTAGATAATAAAATGATGACTCCAACTATGAAGGTTAGAAGATTTCAAATAATTGGCAAATATGGGGAAGAATTAGAGTCATTGTATAGTTAATTGTCTTTTAAATTTTTTCTAATTTCTAATTTTTCCTTCGATGCTTCAACTTGATATTTGGATTTCCACACCTGGTAAGGCATTCCATAAATTATTTCCCTAGCTTTCTCATAATCAATATCTTTTTCGCTATCTTTTGAAGCTTCTACGTACCACTTTGCAAGACAATTTCTGCAGAATCCTGCCAAGTTCATTATATCTATATTCTGCAAGTCCGTTCTTTTACGAAAATGATCAATTAACCTTTCCATCATTTGCGCATATATTTCTTTCTTATTATTATCCATTTTGTTAAATTCTACTTTTTTACTATATAAGTTTAGTATATTATTTATAATATATAATGAAGCGTAATCGCAAGTCAAAAATTTTATCCACGCTCGGACCATCCACTTCAAATAAAGAAATTATTAAAAATCTTTTTATTTCTGGAGCAGATATATTTAGATTAAATTTTTCACATGGTTCTTTGGAGAATCATCGTATTAACTATAATCACATAAGAAGTGTTGAAAAAGAAGTAAATAGACCAATTTGTGTAATTGCAGACCTACAAGGACCTAAATTAAGGGTAGGTGAATTTGAAAAAAAAGAAATAAATCTTAAGAAGGGTGCGGAGTTTAAATTTGACTTAATTAATAAACCTGGAAACATAGACAGGGTTTATTTTCCCTATCCGGAGGTATATGAAAGTTTAACACCTAATTCTATAGTACTAATTAACGATGGAAAAATACGTGCTCAGGTTATTACTCAAAATAAAGATTCCTTAATTATGGAAATTATGAATAATGGGATAATCTCAAACAATAAGGGTGTAAATATACCTGATGTTGAACTACCAATCTCATCTTTAACAACAAAAGATATGACAGATTTAGGAAAAGCTCTTGATATGGGAGTGGACTGGATTGCATTATCTTTCGTTCAAACAAGTAATGATGTAGAAAGTCTAAAAAAAATAGTTGGTGATAAAGCGTTAATAATGGCTAAAATCGAAAAACCTTCCGCTGTAAAGAATTTAGATGCCATATTAGATGTTAGTGACGGAGTAATGATAGCAAGGGGTGATCTTGGAGTTGAACTTGCGCCTGAGAAAATTCCGTCAATCCAAAAAAATATAATACGCAAAGCGAGGGAGACTGGAAAGCCAGTCGTTGTGGCTACACAGATGTTAGAAAGTATGATTAATAATCCTGTCCCAACAAGAGCTGAGTCTTCTGATGTAGCTACTGCAATTTATGATGGTGCTGATGCGGTGATGTTGTCTGCAGAAACTGCAATAGGAAAATATCCAGTAGAGTCAGTTTCTATTATGAATAAAATTATAGAGAGTGTTGAAAACGATGATAAAAATTACTCAAATGAAATCCAGATGCAAAATCGTCATAATAAATCTGCAACTGATGCTATAACTTCAGCAGCTGATACAATTTCAAGAAATGCGCAAGCGGCTGTAATAGTTACTTTTTCTGTTAGTGGAAGTACTACTTTAAGACTAGCTAGAGAAAGATGCCCTGTCAGAGTTGTAGGAATATCTCCATCTATACATGTTGCAAGAAAGTTATGTATTGTGTGGGGAGTGCATTCATGTGTGGGAGATGATGCGCAAAATACTAGAGAGATGGTAAGTAACGCATGCACAATTATAAAAAACGAGGGTCTTGCTAAAAATGGCGATAGTATAGTAATTACAGCTGGCGTTCCTTTTGGCAATGCAGGAAGTACTAACTTATTAAGAATTGCTAAGATAATTGATGAATAAATTTATTTAAGATTATTACAGGCACGAATTATTCTCATACAAGCATCTTTTAAAATAGTCTCAGAGGTAGCATATGAAATACGAAAAAATGGTGATAAACCAAATGCTGACCCGTGGACACCTGCAACACCCTCAGATTCTAACATATAATTCATAAAATCCTCATCCGTCTTTATGGTTTCGCCATTAGGTGTAATTTTATTTATACAACCACTGCAGTTTGGGTAAACATAGAATGCCCCTGTTGGAGTTGAACAAGTGATTCCCTTGGCTTTGTTTAACATTTCTACCAACATATCGCGTCTTTTCTGAAATGCATTATTATGTTCTGTAATAAAACCCTGGTCACCATTTAAAGCTTCTACTGCTGCGGCCATAGTGATTGATGAAGTTGAAGTAGTACTTTGAGATTGTATTTTATTCATTGCAGATATTATTTCAGCAGGGCCACCAACATATCCTAAACGCCATCCTGTCATACAATATGCTTTTGATACTCCATTCATTGTTAAAGTTCTATCTTTTAACCTGGGTTCAACTTGAGCAATCGTATAAAATTTATTTTTCTCATAAATAATTTTTTCATAAATATCATCAGTTAAAATTAGAATTTGAGGATGCTTAATTAATATTTTAGCAATTGATTGCAATTCCTCTAAACTATACATTGACCCTGTTGGATTGCTGGGACTATTTAGCATAAACCACTTTGTTTTCTCAGTAATATTTTTTTCTAATTGTTCAGCAGTTATTTTAAAATCATTATCTTGTTCACATTTCACGATCACAGGAACTCCATCAGCTAATAGGGCTATATCAGGATAGCTTACCCAATAAGGTGCGGGAATTATTACTTCATCTCCCTCATTAATCGTAGCCATCATAGCATTAAAAATTATATGTTTGCCTCCTACTCCAACAGTGATTTCATCCTTAGAATATATTAAATCATTATCATTTTTATATTTATTAATAATAGCTTCTTGAAGCTCAACTGTGCCCTTACCAGGAACATATCTTGTCTCACCTTTTTGCATAGCCCGGATAGCTGCTTCTTGAATATTTTTAGGAGTATCAAAATCTGGTTCTCCAGCTGCAAGAACTAACACATCCCTTCCTTCAGCTCTTAATGAGTTAGCCTTAACATTAACTGCTACAGTAAGCGAGGGCCTAATTTTTTTTATTCTTTCAGATATAAATTCTTTCATCTTATTTTATAATTACCTTATTAATTAATTTTATGATATCTTTTTTCTAACTTCGTTTAAAATTTTATCAATAGTAGGTGTTTTAATTCCAACCAAGCCGCCAATCTCTTGCACTGTTACTATAAGAGAATCTAATTCTAATTGTTTTCCTTTCTCATAATCTTGTAACATTGATGTTTTATGGGCTCCAACTTTTGCTGCACCCTCAATCCTTTGTTCAATTTTTATATTAAGTGGGACTCCTAATTTATCCATAATTAAACTTGCTTCATTCATTGCATTGTAAGCAATTTTTTTATTTTCTTCTTTTGATATTAGAACATCAAGAGTACTACCTGTAATTACACTTAGTGGATTGAATGCAAGATTTCCAATAAGTTTAGTCCAAATTTCTTGTCTTATGTTACTGCGGATTGGAGCCTTAAGTTTAGCCGCCGACAAGGCCTTGCTAATCTTTAATATTCTTTGGCTGTGTTCGCCACTTGGCTCTCCCAATGAAAAACGAGTGCCTTCTATATGTTTTATGACCCCAGGGTATAAAATTTCAGTAGCTGGATAAACAACACACCCTATGATTCTTTCGGGTTTAATAAAATTCCACTGGTCATTCTCAGGATCAATACATCTAATGCGATAATTATTAAATTTACCTGGTGTATTAAAAAAATACCACCAAGGAATACCATTATATGCGGTAATAACAGAAGTATTTTCATGAAAAATTTTAGTTATTTGCTTTACAATTACTGGAATTGAATACGCCTTTAAAGTAATAAAAATGTAATCCATTTTACCAAATTCTTCAATGGAATCTGAGCATTTTGGATTACAAATAATCTTTTTATTATTTTCTATGATAGAAAGACCATTCTTTTTCATTGCCTCTAAATGATTACCCCTTGCAATAAGATAAACGTCAAATCCTGCTTTAATTAACTTTGTACCTAAATAACCTCCAGTTGCACCAGCTCCAATAATGCAGATTTTCATTTATCTAATCCTAAAGTTTTAGCCAAACCTATCCTCTGAAGCTTTCCTGTGTTTCCTTTTGGTATTTCTTGCAAAAAAACTATCTTTTTAGGAATTTTAAAAGTTGCCAATTTATCACCAAGAAACAATTTAATTTCTTTTTCTGTCAAATTATGATTTTCTTTTAATACCACAGCTGAAGCAATATCTTCTCCAAGCTTTTTATGAGGTATTGAAAATGATACAACCTGAAAAACACTTTTATGTTTCATAATAGCATCATCAATTTCTAGTGGAGAAATTTTTTCTCCTCCTTTATTAATAATTTCTTTAATTCGACCGGTAATCTTAAGAAAGCCCTCATCATCAAAAAAACCTTCATCTCCAGTACGAAACCATCCTTTTATAAAAGATTCTTTATTTGCTTTTGAATTATTAATATAACCCGTGGTAACATTTTTTCCTTTAATAACTATTTCTCCTGTCTTCCCAATATTTAAAATTTTATTATGTTTATCCATAATTGACACCGATGGTCCTGCAGCAAAACCTACTTTCGATGATTTTCTTTTTCCTGGGGGCAGATGATTACTAGTCATTTGATGGGAAGCTTCTGTCATGCCGTAAGATTCTATAACCGGACAATTGAATGCTTGTTCTATCTCTTTCATTGTCGTAGTTGACAATGGTGCTGAACTTGATCTTATAAATCTAAATTTATTATTTTTAATAATATCTATATTTTTGTTTGCTCTAGACATTATTGCCTGGTGCATTGCTGGAACAGCACTATACCATGTTGGCGAAAAAACTTTTACCCACATAAAAAACTTTAAGGCATTAAAGCCAGGCGAGGTAAAAATACTCCCGCCAGAATAAAGGGAGGCAAGAAGCAGACAGGCTATCCCATGAATATGAAATAATGGCATTACATTTATACAGCTATCATTTCTATTAAGGCTTAACGTTTGAACAATATTTTTTGCTGATGTGCAAAGATTTAAATGACTTAAGGGAACCATTTTTGGTTTAGAGGTTGTTCCGGAGGTATGCAGAATTAGAGCGTTATCTTCCGGCAATATATCTTCATATTTATCAATAGGTTTATTTTTATCTTTATCAGCAGATTCGATATTAAATTTACCGGCAGGATCGCTATTATCGAAATCTAACCAAAAAATTTTTATATTATTATTTGATGCTATTT
Organism: Pelagibacteraceae bacterium; assembly: GCA_002717485.1. Lineage (GTDB taxonomy): Bacteria > Pseudomonadota > Alphaproteobacteria > HIMB59. The sequence goes on from PBDW01000024.1 coordinate 50,171, forward strand.
CAATTACAGGAGAATTTGAGCCCTTTTCAACTATTAAGGCCTTTGGTTTAAGATCATTGAGAAAAAAACTAAATTCGGATGATGTATAATTTGGATTTAAAGGCGCCGCACAGCAATTGCTGGCAGTTGCTATAAAAGAAGATGCCATTTCAGGCCCATTTTGCAAAATTATAGCTACTGTATCATTTTTTTTGACTTGATGATTCTGAAAAAAGATTTTTGTTGAAATAATTTGTTTCTTTAAATCCGCAAAAGTAAAAACTGGGCGATTTTCTGCCTTTATATATGTTTTATTGTCATTAAAATAATCAACAATTTCTGGTATTGTTTGCATTTGATTTTAGTAATTGATCTTTATATTGTCTACAATAAATAAAATAATTACAAGAATAATAATAAAAAAATGACAAATATTCATTGGTTGGGCGCGGGTTTATCTTCAATTCCTGGAATCAGGAGGATAGCATCTAATGATCAAAATATTACTGTTTGGAATAGAACTTTAGAAAAAGCTAAAAAAAGCATTAATCATGTTGATTCATCAAATGTGATTGCAAAAAAATTGGATTTTGAATTATTAGAAAATGAGATTCAAAAAGGAGATGTTGTTGTCTCACAATTATCCGCGAATATGCATATTGATGTTGCAAATCTTTGTTTAAAAAAAAATGCACATTTTTTATCATCAAGTTATTTATCAGAAGAAATTAAAAGTTTAGATAATGAAGTAAAATCCAAAAATCTTGTTTTTATGAGTGAGGTTGGTCTAGATCCTGGAATAGATCATTTATTTACTCATTTGCTAGTAGATGATCTAAATCAGCAACATTTATCTGACATTTCAGTAATTTACAAATCTTACTGTGGAGGAATACCTGCAGAACAAAACGAATTTAAGTATAAATTCAGTTGGTCCCCAATAGGCGTACTAAAGGCATTAAAAAATCCTGCCGAATTTATAAGTGAATATAAAGAGCAAAGAATCTTAAAACCTTATGAAAGTATTTCAAATTATAAAATAAGTAATGAAATTTTTGAAGCTTATCCAAATCGTAATTCATTGCCATATATAACAGAATATTTATTTCCAAAATCATGGAAAATTAAAGAGTTTGTTAGAGGTACTTTAAGATTACAAGGGTGGTCCAAGGCATGGTCAGAAATTTTTACTATCCTTAATTCGAATGAAGATAACGTAGAAGATAAAATTATCAAAAAAAGTGATGAACTATGGTCTAAATTTAAGTATGAAAGCAGTGAATATGATAGAGTTGTGCTTTGGGTTAATCTTGAGGCTGAAAAAGATGGTGAGATCATCTGGTCCGGAACCTATCATATTGATGAGAAGGGTTTTGGCGAAAACACTGCAATGGCAAAGCTAGTATCTATAACCCTTAGCGCAGCTCTAGATTTAGTAGTTGAAGGGCAAATAAATCCTGGAGTTCAGGCTGCTCCTTCTGACAGAGATATAATAAACTATTTTTTTAAAATTTTATCAGAAAATTCAATTAAAATAAATCGTATTTAGCTTGATATTTATTGATATAGATAATGAAAAATATTGGAATCATTAAAGAATCACGAAGGGACGAGAAACGTGTACCCTTAATACCATCACAAGTTAAGAACTTAATAAATAAATATTCAGATCTGAAAATCACGGTCCAACCTTCAAGTCACAGATGTTTTATTGACAAGGAATATGAAAAAATGGGAGCAATAATTGATAATAATCTTGATAAATGCGATCTAATATTAGGAGTTAAAGAAATTGAACCAAGCTTGTTGATTCCGTCCAAGACCTATATTTTTTTCTCTCATACTAGCAAAATAAAATCAGATTACTCAGCTGCAGCTCAAGGAACACCGGGTATGGATAAAAAAGAATTGCTAAAAGAAATTTTACAAAAAAATATAACATTAATTGATTATGAAAATATTCGTGATAACCAAAGCAATCGTTATCTGGGTTTTGGCAGATTTGCAGGTATAGTTGGATGTTATAATTCACTAAATTTATATCTAGAGAGAATTGGAGAATCAGCTATGCCAAGAGCATATATAGAAGATTCATTTAAAAAAATAAAAGATAATATTAGTAAAAAAAATTTTGATAATGCAAAAATATTAGTAACTGGTGACGGAAGAGTTGCCAAAGGGGTATTAGAATTTTTAAGTTTTGCAAACATAGATGCAGTTGAGCCAGGTGAATTTAATAGTTATAATAAATCTAAGTCTGTTTACTGTAATCTGCCGACATCTTTATATGTAAAATCAAAAAATAATAGAGAGTTTAATCTGCAAAACTTTATTCAATATCCAGATATGTATGCTTCAAGTTTAGAGGATTATTTACCATATGCAACATTGTTAATAAGCGCTCACTATTGGGATCCAAAATCCCCAGTGCTGTTTAATAAAAAAAATGTACAGAATTATAAGAATTTAATTGCAATAGGCGATATCACTTGTGATATAAATGGCTCAATTCCAACTACGTTAAGATCTTCAACGATTGAAAAGCCATATTTTTATATTGATAGAGATTCATTAGAAGAAGTAAAAAATGATAAGAATTCTCTGGCTATAATGGCTGTAGACAACTTGCCCTCTGAGCTTCCAAAGAATTCAAGCGAGGAATTTGGGGGAGGCATGGTGTCAGAAGTAATACCTTTTATAATTGAAAAAGATGATGGAAGAATAATGAATGCTACAATATGCTCAAATGGAAAGTTTTGTCGCTCTTATGAATACTTAAATGACTATATAAACAATTAATGGCACAATCTTTAAAAACAAAAAAAATTCAAAAGAACGATAATTCTGGTATTTTTAAAATAGAAAGCTCATTTATTCCTAACGGAGATCAACCAAATGCAATAAAAAAACTAGTACATGGTATTAATAAAGGCGAAATGGAACAGGTATTACTTGGGGTAACTGGATCTGGAAAGACTTTTACAATGGCTAAAATAATTGAATTTGTTCAACGTCCGACTTTGATAATGGCTCCAAACAAAACGTTAGCTGCACAACTATATGGTGAAATGAAAAGTCTATTTCCTAGCAATGCTATAGAATACTTTGTTAGTTATTATGATTATTATCAACCTGAAGCATATGTGCCAAGATCTGATACATATATCGAAAAAGAGTCCTCTATAAATGAACAGATAGATCGTCTTCGTCACTCGGCAACAAGATCGCTTGTTGAAAGAAAAGATACAATTATAGTTGCTTCTGTATCGTGTATTTATGGAATTGGTCCTGTTGAATCATATTCAAAAATGTCATTTGAATTAAAACAAGGTCAAAAAATAGACCAAAGTGAGATTATTAAAAAACTTGTAACACTTATGTATAAGAGGCGTGATATTGACTTCAGAAGAGGTTCTTTTAGAGTAAAAGGTGATGTGCTTGAAATCTTTCCTTCTCACTATGAAGATAAATCTTGGCGAATATCAATGTTTGGAAATGAAATAGAAAATATTTCTGAAAATGATCCTTTAACTGGTGAAAAAAATTTGGAATTAAATTCTATCAAAATATATTCTAATTCTCATTATGTAACACCAAGACCAACTATCCAGAAGGCAGTTCAAAAAATTAAGGTTGACCTAAAAAATCAAATTGATGTTTTCGAAAAAGAAAATAAATTACTCGAAAAACAACGCGTGGAAGAAAGAACTACTTTCGATTTAGAAATGATAGAAACAACAGGATCTTGCGCAGGAATTGAAAATTATTCAAGGTATTTGTCAGGAAGAAAGCCCGGCGAATATCCGCCCACATTATACGAATATATGCCTGAAGGATCTTTATTATTTGTAGATGAAAGTCATTTAACATGTGGTCAAATTTCAGGAATGTATAAAGGTGATTATTCCAGGAAATCAACCCTTGCAAATTATGGTTTTAGACTTCCTTCTTGCATAGACAATAGACCTTTAAAAAGAGAAGAATGGGATGCAATGAGGCCGCAAACTATTTTTGTAAGCGCCACGCCAGGAGAATATGAGTTACAAAAGACAGGAGGTACTTTTGTTGAACAAATTATCAGACCAACTGGGCTTGTAGATCCTTTCTGCGAGGTAAAAACAACAGAAAATCAAATTGATGATTTAATTGATGAATGTAAAGAAAAAATAAAAAATGGTTATAGAATTCTAATAACTACATTAACAAAAAAAATGTCTGAAGATCTTACAGAATATATGCATGAAAATAGTTTTAAAGTTCGTTATCTTCACTCTGACATAGATACAATAGAAAGAATTGGAATAATTAGAGACTTACGCTTGGGTGTCTTTGATATTTTAATTGGTATAAATCTATTGCGTGAAGGATTAGATATTCCTGAATGTGCTTTGGTTGCAATACTTGATGCTGACAAAGAAGGATACCTTAGATCAAAAACTAGTCTAATACAAACAATAGGAAGGGCTGCTAGAAATATAGATAGTAAAGTAATTATGTACGCTGATAGTATTACTAAAAGCATGAAAGAAGCTTTATCGGAAACAAACAGACGAAGGGAAAAGCAGCTAAATTATAATAAAATAAATAATATAACCCCAGAAAGTATTAAAAAGAAGATTGATCAAATAATAGAAAGTACTCCGGAACAAGATCATGTAACTGTTGAAATTAAAGACAAAAAACAACTTGTAGGTAAGAAGCTGAGTGATCACGTAAAAGATTTAGAAAAAATGATGCTAGAAAGTGCTGCTAAACTTGAATTTGAAAAAGCTGCTAGATTAAGAGATGAAATTAATAGACTTAAGGCAGAAGAAATTGGAGTCAAAAATATTTTTTTTAAAAATAAAAAAAGGGGAAGATTTTACAAAAATGCCTGAATTTATAATATTTAAGGAAATAAATAAAACAGGGATCATAATACTAAACAGGCCCAAAGCGTTAAATGCATTAAATCTAGAAATGGCAGTTAAATTAAAGAATCAACTAATGTTATGGAAAAAAGATCAAAATATAAAACGTGTGCTAATAAAAGGTAACCGATTTGCTTTTTGCGCAGGAGGCGACATTAAGTCTATATGCATCTCAAAAAAAAACTCATCTTTGAGAAAAAATTTTTTTAAGCAAGAGTATGAACTTAACTATCTAATTCAATCTTTTTCTAAGCCTTACCTCGCAATATGGAATGGCGTAGTTATGGGTGGCGGAGTTGGATTATCAGTATATGGAAAATATAGGATTACCACAGAAAATGCAAAATTCGCTATGCCAGAATCTGCAATAGGTTTTTTTCCAGACGTAGGAACAAGCTACATCTTATCAAGGATGAAGAAATCAATGGGATTATTTATTGCTCTTACAGGATATATATTAAATTATTTTGAAATCTATAAATTGGGTCTTGCGAATAAATTTGTTGAAATGGACAATTTGGAAAATTTTGAAAAAAATTTTATAGAAAATGGCAAAATAATAAGTAATTCAATAGATAATTTTTCTAACAATAAAAGTGAAATAATTAATAATATTGGTAGGATTAATAAACATTTTTCTACTAAAAATATAAATAATATTTTTAATAATCTTATGAGTGATGATACGCCTTTTTCAAAAAAAATATTGGGTATTCTAGTTAAAAGATGCCCTATGAGTCTTGCTATAACTTTTGAGATGATTAACAGAGCGAAGAAAAAGAGCTTTAAAGATTGTTTACATATGGATTACCATTTAAGTCAAATTATGATCAACAGAAAAGACTTTGAAATTGGTGTTAACGAGGTATTAATTAATAAAACTTATAATCAAAAATGGGACCCTCCATTAATTAACGAAATTACTAGTAAAATTAAAGAAAACTTTAATAATATATCGACAAAAAAACTCAATTTAGATATTGGATAATAAAATGAATAAAAAAATTCCAGATAGTTCAAGAGTTGTTATAATAGGTGGGGGTGTGGCAGGTTGTTCGGTTGCATACCACCTAGCAAAAAGCGGCTGGAAAGATGTAACTTTATTAGAAAGAGATCAATTAACTTCAGGTTCAACATGGCATGCTGCAGGTTTGATTGGCCAACTCGGAGCATCTGCAAGCATTACCAAGCTTAGAAAATACTCACTGGACCTTTATAAAAATCTTGAGAAAATAACAGGTCAATCTACAGGTTTAAAACAAAATGGTTCTGTAACTGTAGCAACAAACAACGACAGAATGCAAGAGTTGCTTAGGCAAGCTACAACGGCACAACTTTTTGATGTTGATGTAGAAATTTTAGAAAAAAACAAAATTAGAGAACATTATCCAATAATTAATGATGATGATTTGGTTGGAGCTGTTCGTATGCCGATGGATGGGCAAGCAAATCCTGTTGATGTTACTCAAGCATTGGCAAAAGCTGCTCGTATGGAAGGAGCAAGAATTGTAGAGCACGCTCCAGTTAAAAAAATATTAATAAAGAATAAATCAATAGAAGGTGTAGAAACAAGTGAAGGAATTATTAAATGCGAATACATAGTCCTGGCAGCAGGTATGTGGTCAAGGCAAATTGGAAAGTCTATTAATGTTAATGTGCCCCTTTATCCTGATGAACATTTTTATATTTTAACCGAACCAATTGAGAATTTAACAAAAAATTTGCCAGTATTAAGGGATTACAATAATTGCTTATACATTAAAGAAGATGCTGGAAAACTCCTAGTAGGATTGTTTGAACCAAATGCTAAGCCAGCTTTCACAAAGAATAATATTGTTCCTGATGATTTTTCCTTTGGAACTTTTTCTGATGACTGGGATCATTTTGAACCATATATGATGGCTGCAATAAAAAGAATTCCTGTTTTAGAAAAAGCTGGAATAAGACAATTTTTAAATGGTCCTGAATCTTTTACCCCTGATAATAATTATATGCTTGGTGAAATTCCTGAAATTAAAAATTTTTTTGTTTGCTGTGGTTTTAATTCTATTGGGATAGTTAGTGCGGGTGGAGCCGGTAAAGTAACTGCGGAATGGATAATTAATGGTGGTATTCAAGAAGATTTGTTTAGTCTAGACGTATCGCGTTTTGAGCCATGGCAGTCTGAGATAAAATATTTAGTTGAAAGATCTACGGAAACGTTGGGTAATTTATATGCGATGCACTGGCCTTATAAACAATTTAAAACTGCAAGAAATATAAAATTACTTTCCTACCATGAAGAGCTAAAAAAAGAAGGTGCGTGTTTTGGTGTAGGTGCTGGATATGAAAGACCTTTATGGTATGCAAAAAATGATGAGGTTGCAGAAGATAAGTATAGCTTTAATTATCAAAACTGGTATCCGGCAGCAGAAAGAGAATCAAAGGCAACAAGAAATAATGTAGCATTATTTGAATTAACTCCATTTGCTAAGTTTGAAATTACAGGCAAGGATTCTCATAAGGAGTTGCAAATTATTTGTTCAAACAACATTTCAAATAACAAAGGTAAAACAACATACACACAGATGTTGAACAAGTATGGAGGAATTGAAGCTGATTTAAGCGTAACTTGCTTAGAAGAGGATAAATTTTTAATTACAACTGGATCCGCAGTAAGATACCATGATAAACACTGGATAGAAAAAAATATAGGTTCAGGTTCACAGGCTAAACTAAGTGATGTCACCGAAGATTATAATGTAATTGGAATCATGGGGCCAAACTCACGTAAATTATTATCTTTATTATCTTCAGAAAATTTTGAAACTATAAAATTTCCATTTGGAACTGGTAAAAATATTTTTATAAATAATATAAAAATTTGGGCACAAAGATTATCTTATGTTGGTGAGCTTGGTTGGGAGTTATTTATACCAACAGAAAATGCTAAAGAAATATATAAGATAATTACAAATATTGGCAAAAAGTATGAGTTAACTCACGCAGGTACACATACTATGGATATACTAAGAATGGAAAAAGGCTATTTACATTGGGGTCACGATATTTCGCCTGAAGAAAATCCATTTGAAGTGGGTCTAAATATGTTTGTGTCTTTCAAAAAAAGAGAAAAATTTATTGGCAGGGAAAAAATGGAATCTATAGAAAAAAAAGGTTGTAATAAAAAATTAGTTTACTTGACTTTAGATCAAGAAAATAATCCTGGAAATCCTCTTTTACTTCATGAAGAACCTATTTATATGGATGAGAAAATTGTAGGTAAAACTTCTTCTGGTCAATACTCATTTTATTATAAAAAAAGTATTTCTATGGGGCATATAACTCTTGCAGAAACATTTAATCTGAATGAAATTAAGAATAATAAGTTTGAAATTGAAGTTGCAAAAAAAAGATACCTCGCCCGTTTAAATATAGAGCCATTACATGACGCTAAAAACATTCTTATCAGAAAATAAATATGCTGTATTAGCATTTACAGCATCATTAATTATAATAATAACCTTTGCAATTAATATTACATTATCAAAATACAACTACGATTATTTTATAAATAAAATAGAGAGTCAGTATAATTTAAAGATAGAAAAAAAAGGTGACTATTCAATAATTTTTTTTCCAAAAATTATATTTAAACAAAATAATATGGATATTTCAAAAAAATCTGAGAATTTTTCGATTTTTTTGCGAAATTTAAAGCTTGAAGCAATAAAAGAGTATTCAAACCTTAATAATACTAATTTTAAACTTAATTCTCCGTCAACAGTTATTAATGGGATACCATTAAGAGATTTAAAAATGAATGGTAAATATAAAAAACAAGAAATTGAAATATCAAATTTATTTACATATATTAATGAAGGTGAATTGAATCTTACTGGCAAAATTAACACTGATAAAGAGACATCGTTTGACTTAACTGGAAATTTTACCAATATCTCTCTTACAACCTTATTAAGTCAAGCTCAGCTAATTGACTGGAAAAGACTAAGTTTTAAAATAAGATCAGATTTTGTTGTGAAATCAAAAGGAAAAACTGAATATGAAATAATAAAAAATTTGAATGCAAATCTCCCAATTAAGGGGATTTTTTTGATTAATGCTACTCAAGAAGAAAGGTTTGGAACAGCTCTATTAAACTTATTAACAGAAAAAATTCCTGAAATATCAAAAATTAGCCAGTCCTTAGATTTTATTATCAGTAAATTTGCTGACATTCCTTCAAGAATTGAAGGGACAATAATTATTGAAAATGGTGTGGTTAAAACTAATGAACTGTTTATTATTAATGATTACGCAAAGATGAGAGTTAATTTATTTTATAATATTTTACAAGATAAAATTGATGGAAAACTATTTTTTTATAAAGAAGATAATATTTATTTAACAACTGAGATAAAAGGTAATATAAGAGACCCTAGTATTCTCGTTGGAGGACAACCATTCATTACAAAAGATTCTGAAGAGCCTCTTGAAGATATAAAAAAAATTATTAATGAAGGAATAACAAATATTTTTCAAAAATTACTTGAAGAAAATTAATTTTTAAATATAATGATAGTATTATACAGTTCACCAACTCCAAATGGCAGAAAGATCTCTATTTTACTAGAAGAGCTTGGCGTGCAGTATAAGGTTCATCATATAAATTTAAAAAAAAAAGAACAATTTGATCCAAGTTTTTTAAGAATTTCTCCAAGTAACAAAATTCCTGCAATTGTTGATAATGAAAATAATCAAAATGTTTTCGAATCTGGGGCAATATTATTATATTTATCTCATAAATATAGAAAATTTTTTAATTACAAAAAGGAATGGGAAACTTATTCTTGGCTTATGTATCAAATGTCTGAAATTGGACCTATGCTCGGACAAGCTCATCAATTTTTATATTACAACCCGGGAAAGAGTAAATATACTGAAGACTTATATATGGAAAGAGCCTATAAAATTTATTCAAAGATCGATAAAATATTGGAATCAAGAAAATACATTGTAGATGAATACTCAATAGTCGATATTTCAATATGGCCATGGATTGCGAGATATGAGAGACAACGTATAAATATTGATAAATTTCCCAATATATTACAATGGTTTAAAACGATAGCTGCAAGACCCGCTGTTCAAAAGGGGTACAACGTGGTTGGCGAAAAAGAAATAATACCTTTCAGTTGATTTATTGATTTTTTCATATAAGTAGTCCTACAAGTTTTGTATTGATTAAAAATATATATGATTATTATTCTTACTTTTTTCACTACAATTAAATAGATCAAAAGAAAGGATCAGATGCCTAACGGAAAAATTAAATGGTTTAATGAAAAAAAAGGATTTGGTTTCATTAAGCCAGAAGATGAAGATAAAGACATATTTGTTCATATTTCTGCTTTTGAAAAAGCTGGAATTGAATTTCTTAATGAAGGTGACGCCCTATCCTACGAAGTTGCCGTAGAAAAAGGAAGACGAAAAGCCGTTAATCTTAAAAAGATATAATATTAAATTTCAAAACAGTAAGTTTTTTATCCAATAAGGATTGAAAAAGCAGTAAGGATTAGTAATAGTGCCATAATCCATTCTGTGGTTTTTTTAATTTTGTTATTTTTTAAAAACCTTTTTATGCCTGATCCAAATAATGCCCAACAGGAAATGCAAGGAAGGTTAACTAAGTATGATATCAAAACAAGAAATAATATGGAGATTAATAAACTTTCTTCTCTTGGAAAAAATAAAGATACAGCTGTACCGCAAATAACCCAAGCTTTTGGATTAACAAATTGGAAAATTATTCCTTCATAAAATTTAAGAGGCTTTCCTGTTTCTTGCTCTCCAACTTGTAATGAGCCAAAAATTTTCCATGCTAAATATACAAGATAAGCGGTACCTGCCCATTTTAATATTTCTTGTATAATAGGATACTGCTCAAATATCACACCAAGCCCTAAACACACTAATGTTAATTGTAATGCGTGACCTGTTGGAATACCGAATAAATGTGGTATGGTTCTTAAAAATCCAAACTTGATTCCAGAAACTGTTAGCATTGTATTATTTGGCCCAGGTGTTATGTACATTACTATATAATAACCTACAAGCGCTGCAAAAAGCTCAAGAGTTATCATAGTTTAATCTCTTAGATTAATAAATTGGATAGGTTGATCAATCCTTAAATCATCAACAAGAGTCATAACGGCCTGGAGATCATCTCTTTTTTTTCCATCAATTCTAATTTCATTACCAAGAATTTTGGCTTGTACCTTCAATTTTGAGGATTTTACTGCATTAGTTATTTTTTTTGAGATAGTTTGCTCAATACCCTCTATTAAATCACAAATTTGTCTAACTGAATTTCCTGATCCTTTTTCTGCCAATCGTTTTTTTAAAACATTTGGTTGAACCTTACGTCTAACCAGATGTGTTAGAACTAGATCATTTACCTGTTTTAATTTCATTTCATCATCTGTTATTATTTTTATTTCCTTCTCATTCCTTTCTATAGATGTTTGTGATCCCTTAAAATCATACCGCTGGCCTATTTCTCGAAGGCAATTTGCCAGAGCATTGTCTATCTCCTGAAGATCTATGCGACTTACGATATCAAACGAAGGCATTTATTTAGATTTTCTTTCTTTTTCATTATCAACAAGCTTCAAGATAGTATCAGGAATACTTTTCTTAGGTGAAATTCCTAATTCTTTTAAGCTTTCGACTTTTTTTAATAAACTTCCTCGACCAGTTAATCTATCCGTTGCCTGATTTATTTTTGAATTGGCATTTTCAATAGATTTTTTAACTTCTTCAAAGGCTTCAGTCATAAGCCTTGCCTTGTCATAAATTTCATGCGCTCTTTCAACTATTGTTTGAGTATTCTTTGATTGTTGGTCAATTTTCCACATTTGATCTATAACAGTAATCATAACGGGTAAAGTTGATGGTCCTACAATAACCACTTTATTTTTTCCAGCTTTTAAGATTATATCATTTCTCGCCGAAGCAGCTGCATGAAATGCCTCCTCATTAGGCATATACATTAAGACGGAATCAAGGCTATTAATTCCCTGTAATTTTTCATAGTTTTTTTCTGAAAGATTACGAATATGTGATAGTACTGACTGTATATGATCTTTTAAATTGATATCTCTAGTCTGAGAGCCTTCATCATTTATATATCGATACCAAGCATCAAAAGAAATCTTACAATCAATGATTAATTGCTTACCTTCAGGCAAGTTAACAACAAAGTCTGGTTGTTTTGATTGACCGTCAATATCCTTATAATTCTTTTTAACATAATATTGTTTACCTTCAGTCCATCCATATCCTTGAAAAAGAATTTCCAAACCCATCTCACCCATCTTGCCCTGATACCTATTTCCACCAACCAGAGCGTTTTTTAATCCAATTGTATCAGAATTAATTAAATCAACTGATTTTTGAATGTTTCTTGTGAGCTCCTCAAAAACACCAATTTTTTTGCTCTCTTCATTTTTTTGTTCTTGAAATATTTTTTTTAAATCATCAATACTTTGTTTTAGAAAAAATATTTCCTTATCAGGGTCTCGGTATCCATTTTTTTTTCTTAAAGTCCAATAAAGAATTGATGCAATGATTATTCCTGCTACAAAAGAAAAAATTATATATGTTATGAACATTAAATTGTTACAGTCTCCCCAATACTTGTCCTAATAATTTGATTATCATTATAGCCTAATTTTATGGCTTCTTGACGAAATCTTATTGGCGGCTCCCATAAATCTTCTGCAGAAAGCCTTATTGTTCCCCAATGCATACCTAAAATCTTATTGCTGCCAATTATTTTTGTAACCTTAGCCGCCTCTTCTGGCGTTACATGAGATGTTTGCATCATTTCTCTAGGTTCATAAGCACCAATTGGAACTATAGATAGTTCAAAAGGGCCTGCCTTTTTTCTAATTTCAGAAAAAACATCGCCATATGCTATATCCCCAGAAAAATATATATTGGTATTTTTAGCTCTAATAGAATATCCACACCATAAAGTTGAATTTCTTTCTTGTCCTAACCTTCTAGACCAATGAACCGCAGGCAAAGATTTAATTATTGTACCATTAATTTCTTTTTTATCATACCAATCTACTTCCGTTACTTTGTTATAGCCCTGTTTTACAATAATAGACTTAAGATTAAGCGGTGCGAATACTTCTATATTTTTTTTATCCTTAATTTTTTTTAATGTTTTTGTATCCAAATGATCATAATGATTATGACTAATTAATATTATATCAATCTTTGGAAGCTTATTAACTCTAATACCAGGCCTTACAAATCTTTTAGGACCAATACGTGTTGGTCCGGCGTAATCAGAAAGAAAGGGGTCGGTGAGTATAACGGTGTTATAAATCTTAATTATAAAAGATGCGTGCCCCAGCCACGTGACAGAGACTGGATTATTATTGGAGTAATATTGATTAAGAGCCTCTTGTTCTGAAATTGAATGATTAGGGGGAATATAGTCTGGCATTTGATCTTTTCCAAAAATCTTTTTCTTAATTATGCCTTCATAAAAAAACTTAAAAAAATTTCCATGATTTCTAACCTTGCTCCAATCACGTGAGGGGCTGCCGGGTGGGTTTCTGAATGTCCCGTCAGGCAAATGATGATATGGCTTTGTTTCCATTGAATTGAGTATTTTTATATATCTAAAAGAAAATAATGCAATTATCAAAAAAAGGAATTTTTTTAAAATTGATCGACGATGATATTTTTTCATTTGAAAAACTTTTTATACTAGATAATATAACAGTAATATAAATGAATAAAAACAATTCTCTTCCAGACCATGGATTCAAAATTAATGAATTTGAATCGCGCTTGAATAGCGCTCACAAAAAAATGCATAAATATGATTTAGACGCCTTATTGCTAACTACCCCGCATAATTTTAGATATTTTACTGGTTTTGATTCATATTTTTGGGAAAGTCCAACAAGGCCATGGTTTTTAATTATTCCCAATAATAAGCAGCCCATAGCCGTTATACCGAGCATTGGTAGAAGCGCTCTAGAAAAAACTTGGATTAAAAATATACAGATCTGGCAATCACCAAATCCTGAAGACGAAGGTATTTCGCTTTTAGCAAACGTAATTAACAAAATACAAAATAAATATGGCAGTATAGGTATTGAAATGGGTAAAGAAAGTACAATCAGAATGCCTCTAAAGGATTATTTTGATCTGCAAAATAAAATTAAAGGATTCTCATTTGTGGATGGATCAAAACTGATTTGGGAATTGAGGTTATATAAATCAAGAGAAGAAATACAAAAATTAAAATTTATTTGCAAAACTGCTAGTGAAGCCTATGAAAATCTTCCAAACATCATCGGTATTAATGAAACTGAAAGATCAATATGCAATAAATTAAAGATTGACTTAATTAAAAGAGGTGCAGATCATATAATTTTTATGTCTTGCGCTTCAGGAACAATAGGTTTTGATCAAATAATATATGATCCTACTGATAAAATATTGGATAAAGGAAAGATGATGTTCATTGATACAGGAACAACTTTTGACGGATACTTTTGTGACTTTGATAGAAATTTTGCATTTGGTTCTGTCAATGATAATGTTAAAAAAGCTTATGAAGCTTCCTGGAACGCATTAACACAAGGAATCCAAATAGCCAAGCCTGGAAAAAAATGCAGTGATATATACAAATCAATGAACGAAATTTTAATTGAAGCCGGATCGGCAGGAAACGGTATAGGCAGAATGGGACATGGTTTTGGTTTGCAATTAACTGAACCTCCATCTATTATGCTCAATGATGATACAATACTGGAGGAAGGAATGACCCTTGCTATCGAACCAGTTTATGAATTTAAATCAGGTAATATGCTAGTACAAGAAGAAGATATCGTTATTACTGCATCCGGCAACGAGATTATCACTACAAGATCACCAAATGAGATGCCACTAATAAGATGAATGAAGAGCTAATACAAGAAACTCAAAAACTACTGACCTTTGAAAGTTATTCTGGAAAAGAAAAAGAAGTTTCAGATTATGTCGAAATATTGATGAAAAGATTGGGTTTTAGAGATGTGTTTCGTGACGAATATGGAAGTGTTTTTGGATTTATAGGGCCAAAACAAGAAAAAACTGCAATTCTTTTTGATTCCCACACTGATGTAATGCCAGTTAGAGGAAAATGGAAACACCCACCATTTGCAGGTGAAATTAGTAATGGAAAATTATATGGAAGAGGTTCAGCAGATATGAAAGGTCCTCTTTGTGCATCTATCTTTGGAGCTATTGAGGCCCAAAAAAATAATAGTTTAAAAAAACAATACGCAGTTAGCGCTTCAGTTTTAGAAGAGGAGATAGAAGGAATTGCGCTTGGAAGAGTAATGGATAGAGTAAAACCTGAAAACGTAGTAATATGCGAACCATCAAAATTAAAAATTAAACTTGGGCATAAGGGAAGAATCGAATGCTTACTTTATGTCAATGGTAAAACTTTTCATTCAGCCTTCCCTGAAAAGGGGGATAATACTATTCATTTAGCAGCAAAGGCAATCAATGCATTGCAAAAAATCAAATTTACAAATTCCCATGAAATGGGTGAGGGTGTTTTAACACCAACAGGAATTATTACAAATTCAAACACAAGTATGGCACCATCTGAAACGGCAATTAGATTTGATAGAAGAACTGTACCTGGGGATAATGACAGCTTAGTTGAGAAAGAAATTATGGATATTGTTAATAAAATAGATCCAAAGGCATTTTCCTTCAAAATAGAAGAATCTAAAACTATTACCTACAGTGGAGAAGAAATAAATTGCAAAAAAACATTTAAACCATGGACTTTAGATAAAAATGATTTGCTGGTCAAATCACTGACAGAAGCTGTTAAAAAAAATAAAATTGAAATAGATATGGGTTATTGGGGTTTTTGTACAAATGGTGTAGAATCAATGGGCAATAGACAAGTAAATACTATCGGTTTTGGACCAGGTGATGAAGAGTTGGCACATACTACTAACGAGTATATTGAACTAGAACAATTAAATAATGCCTATAAGGTATATAAAGATTTAATAATTATAGAAGATCAAAAATAACAAAACAAAAATACGAATCTAAAAAAGAAAGAAAATTATAATTAGAATAATTCTAAAAATATTCTTAACTATATGAATTAATAAATAATTATTAAAAATTATTTAAATTTTAATAAATTTATCTACAAGGTAGCCTTATTTAAATGAGGTTAAAATGAAAGAATTTTCTAAATTATTGATATTATTTTTATTGGTTTCTAGTTTTAGCAATAATGCTATCGCTAATTCCGTTTATGGACCATTTCCTATAACCTTACAAGGTTATACGGGTGATAAAACTAATTCAGTTAAATATACTGGGCAGATGGCAAGACACATTTTACATGATAGTTTAAAATCTATTGTAAAAACTGGTGATGTTGAAAAAATGATGGCTTACTATAATGGAGAAGAAAAATTACAAATTTTGGCTCCTAAATCTAAAGATGACTTTGTAATTAAACAAACAATGGTATCAGATGTGGGGAGTGGGAATCTTTCAGGTAAAATGTATAAGGGCGCTATCCCTGGATGGGGAAACCTAACAGGACCAGAGGTAATTGAACATATGATAAATAAAGCAGGTGAAGTTTCTGGAGGTTTTGATCCTGATACAGGTTTCGATTATACTCAATTAATTTCTAAATTTGCAATGGGCGCAGTTTTCTATAATCAAGCTGCAAATAATTATCTTGGTAAAAAAATGGAAATTGGACAAAAACCGAATAGCAAACCCTACAAAGAAGGGGCATACTACACTGGTAAGGAGCACAGTTGGGATGAAGCATTTGGATATTGGGGCTCTGCAGCACATGGTCTTAGTCTAACTGCAGAACAAAGCTACAACGTTACAAAAAGAAAAGATATGGCTTCTGCAGATTATAACAGTGATGGGGTTGTTGATCTTTATAATGAATACACGTTTGCACATGCATACTATGCATCAAGTTACGACAAAGGTGGAAAGACTAATTATCTTGCGACTATAAATCAAGCATTCATTGATGGTAGAAAAATAATTGCTGATGCTAATGGAAGAAATCTTAATTTTGATGAAAGAACTAAATTATTAAATCAAAGAGATATTATAAGAGACAATTGGCAAAAGGTAATAGCTGAATCTGTATTCAAATATGCAGGATCAACGTACAAAGATATAGTTGCTTTAGAGACTATTATAAAAGCTAATGGGGATACTTCAGATGCATTTAGAACCTATGCTAAGCATTGGGGAGAACTTAAAGGCTTTGCATTAGCCCTTCAGTGCGGTCCTGAAAATCTTGGCGAAACTGCCGTTAAACTTAATCGTATGATGGGATTAGGTCCGGTTCTTTTAAATGCTTCTCAAGTTGTTGGGATAGATTCAAATGGTAATTTTATTAAAGACCAAGCACAAGATTGGAATGAATTTAAACTACATATGCTAAAAATTCAAAAACTTATGGTTGATGAATTTGGAGTTATAGCTAAATCTAAAGATCAACTTAGCGAAATGACAGCTCTAGCTGGCAGTATGGGTAATTCTGATTCTGCTGAAAATGACTAATAAACCTATAAGCGTGACTTATAACAAGTCACGCTTAAAGACTTGAGCCAGGCTTATTGTATGGAAATTTTTTTTGATTATTTATCAAATATAAGCGATCAATTTATTGATCCGAAAAAAAGAATTTTTTTTATTTATATACTTATATCTATCTTAATTGCTTCTCTGTGGTTTATTTTTATTAAAAAATTAACCTTATTGGAATCTTTAAGAACAATTTTTGATAAAAAAATATTTTTTTCTAAATCTGCTAAATCTGATTACAAAATTTTTTTTATTAATCAATTAATTATGATGCTTACATCTCCCTTTCTTGTCGCACAATTAACTATAGCAACAGCATTATATTATTATTTCCATACATTAGACTGGCTTAATTCAGGAATGTTTAATCAATTACCTGTTAATTATGTAATACTTTTATTTACAGTTTTTCAATTTGTTTTAGACGATTTTAGTAAATTTATTATTCATAGATGGATGCACAAATGGCCAATATTGTGGCCACTTCATAAAGTTCATCATTCAGCTAGCGTTCTTACACCTATGACAGTATTTAGAACGCATCCTATTGAGGGTATTATTTTTTCCTTAAGAAGTTCATTTACCCAAGCTATTAGTATTTCTTCTTTTATTTTTCTTTTTGGAAGTTCAGTTGACCTATATACAATTTTAGGTGTAAATATTTTTGTATTTTTATTTAATATATTTGGTTCTAATCTAAGGCATTCCCATATAGGTATTCGTTATTGGAGATGGTTAGAACATATATTAATTTCACCTGCACAACACCAACTCCACCACTCTATCGCTGTAAAACACTATGATAAAAATTTTGGATCTACCCTCGCAATTTGGGATTGGATATTCGGATCACTACATCATTCAGTGGAATTCGAAACGCTTAAATTAGGTATTAATAACAATAAATATGAAAAAAATTACGATTTAAAATATCTGTATTTTCAACCCATTAATGAAATTAATGATTATATTGTAAGTAAATTAAAAAAAGTAAAAAATATAATTATGAAGCCTTTTTTAAAAGGAAAATATTTAAATGAAAGTTAATCTCTTTATACTGCTACTAACAATTTTATTTGCTGAGAATCTTTTTGCAAAAGAAATAAATATTTATTCACATCGTCAACCTTTTTTAATTAATCCTTTTCTTGAAGCTTTTACTTCGGAAACTGGAATAAAAACTAATGTAATTTATTCAAAAAAAGGTTTAGCGCAGAGACTTAAAGCTGAAGGAGAAAATAGTCCCGCCGATGTAATTTTAACTGTAGATATTGGTAGGTTGTATATTTATGAAGATTTGGAATTACTAGCTTCCATTAAATCAACAAAATTGATTAGCAATATCCCTTCACATCTAAGAAGTTCCAAAAATACCTGGTTTGGATTATCAAAGCGAGCAAGAGTTATTATTGTAGATAAAAACCGAGTTAAAAATGGAGAGATAAAAAGAATTGAAGACCTTGCTAATCAAAAATGGGAAGGAAGAATATGCTCAAGACCCGGTAGTCATGTTTATAATCGTGCATTAATGGCATCGATTATTGCTGCGCATGGTAATATAGAAGCTGAAAAATGGGCTAATAAATTTGTTAATAATTTAGCGCGTAAACCCCAGGGCAATGATAGAGCGCAAGTTAAAGCAATCTATGAAGGTGAATGTGACATAGCAATAATAAATAATTATTATTTTGGAAAACTAAAATTCTCAGAAGATCCTGAACAAAAAAAATGGATAAAAAACTTGAGACTAATTTTTCCAAATCAAGAAGATGGAGACAGAGGATCGCATATAAACATTTCTGGAGGTGGTATTGCTAAATTTTCTAAAAACAAAAATGAAGCAATTGCTCTTCTTGAGTTTCTAACTAGTGAGAAAGCTCAAAAATTATACGGTGAAATAAATTTTGAATATCCCGTAAATCCCAATATAGCAACCACAAGTGAGTTGAAGAGTTGGGGAGTTTTTAAAGAAGACCAGCTACCTATTATTAAAATTGCTGAGCTAGCCCCAGTGGCTCAAAAAATCATTGATAGAGTCGGCTGGTAAACTATAAGTAAATCTGTGTTTTCTAATTGGAACAAGTGGTCGATAATTGTTTTTATTATTGCATTATTAATAATATCACCAATATTAACTATTTTTTATTCTGCATTTTTAGGTGATACCTCCCTTTGGCCTCACTTATTTTCAACTGTACTACCAAGATATACCTTAAATACTTTAATTTTAATGATTGGAGTAGGAAGTTTAAGTTTAATATTCGGGATATCAACTGCATGGGTTGTAACACGTTATGATTTCCCTGGTAAAAATATTTTTGAATGGGCTCTTCTTCTCCCTGCAGCAGTCCCAGCTTACGTTATTGCTTACACTTATACTGATCTATTTGAATATGCTGGGCCTGTTCAAAATTCATTGAGAACTATTTTTAATTGGGAGGGAGCGCAAGACTATTGGTTTCCAAACATAAGATCAATGGGTGGTGCAATACTTGTGATGTCTTCAGTGCTATATCCTTATATATACCTGATGGGAAGGTCATCTTTTTTAAGAATGCCAATATCTTTTTATCAAACAGGCTCAATATATGGAAAAAATATTTTTTTAACAGTAGCCCTACCGCTATCTCGTCCGGCAATAATTGCTGGATTAGCATTGGTTTTAATGGAAACAATTTCTGATTTTGGAACAGTTGACTATTTTGCAATTGAAACTTTAACATTAGGTGTTTTTAATGTCTGGCTAGGCATGAATAGTTTATCTGGAGCATCTCAAATTTCCAGTGTTCTTTTTATAATCGTTGTAATATTATTAACTTTAGAAACAATAGGAAGGAAAAATCAGAGATATTTTGAAAAAAGCAGTGGCCAAAATATATCAAGCATAATAGAAGCTGAGGGAATACGCAGATTAATTTATTCATTTTTATGTTTCATACCCATATTATTAGGTTTTATAATTCCAACCTCGGTACTTTTAAATTTTGTTTTAAAGGGTTTTGCAGTTATAAATTTTCAAGAAATATTTTCTGCCATGTTTACTAGCTTATATATAGCAATTATATCTTCAATTTTAGTTATATCCGTTTCAATATTGATGATAACAGTTAGTTATTTTAGATCAAATAAATTTCAAAAGTTTTTAATTTTTATATCCTCTTGCGGATACGCCTTTCCGGGAACCATATTAGCTGTGGGTGTAATTGTATTCGTTGGATTATTGGATAATTTTTTTAAATTTAATTTTAATTATTACACAGGTGGAATAATTATTTTGTTATTTTCCTACACAATAAGATTTCTAGCAGTTGGCAATGGCGCAATTAAATCAGGGGTGACAAAAATTAATCCCAATTTAATAAATGTAAGCAAAATAATGGGTTTTAGTTTTATTAAAATTTTAAGAAAAACAATAATACCCCTAATATATACTAATATATTTGTTGGAGTAACATTAGTATTTGTTGATATCCTCAAAGAACTTCCGATGACACTTTTATTGAGACCATTTAATTTTGAAACCCTTGCAACATATGTATATCAGTATGCAAGTGATGAATTGCTTGAGGAATGCTCATTAGCAGCTTTAATGATTGTAATAGCAGGAATTGGTCCTGTAATTCTTTTAAATTCTGCTATAAAGAAAACTGGGAAAATAAGAAAAAGTGAGCCTCTTATTTATTAAAAATTATATTAAAATAAACTATAATTAAAAAATGCCATTGCTAAAAATATCAGGTTTAAATTATAATAATGATAAAAAAAGTATTTTAAAAAACATAAATTTAGAAGCTCAAGAAGATGGCATTACTTGCGTATTAGGTCCCTCAGGTTGTGGAAAAACAACTTTGCTGAAACTTATTTCAGGTTTAGAAAAGACTCAGGACGGAGAAATAATTCTAAAAAATGAAACTATAAGTTCAAAAACTCTGCATAAAGAGACTGAAAAAAGAAATATTGGATTTCTTTTTCAAGAATTTGCATTATTTCCTCACTTAACTGTAGAAGAAAATCTAAAATTTGCATTGAATAACAAAGCTCAAAATAGGGAGATAATTGATGATATTTTGAAAATTGTAAAATTATCAGATTCAATCAATAAATATCCACACGAATTAAGCGGGGGTGAGCAGCAACGTACAGCACTTGCAAGATCTATTATCGCTCAACCAGACTTATTGTTACTTGACGAACCATTTTCAAGTTTAGATTTAAATTTGAGAGAAGAAATAAGAGATGACACCCTTCATCTACTTCAAAGATTTAATATTTCAGCAATTGTAGTAACACACGATCCATTTGAAGCTATGTTTATGTCAAATAAGATATATATTATGGATAAAAATGGAAGCATAGTTCAATCAGGTGCTCCGGCTGAACTTTATAACAAGCCAGTAAATTCTTATGTTGCCGAGTTTTTTGGAGAGACAAATAAGTTTGAAGGCACTGTTATCAACTCAACAGTCATAACACCTATAGGAAACATCCCAGTATCAAATATGAGAGAATCTGATAGTGTTAATGTTTATGTCAGGCCACAAGCTATCGAGCTTACTGAAGAAAAAACTCCGGTTAATGGAATAAAGGGAACTGTTGTAACCTCTAAACTTATTGGATCTTTTAGTTTAGTGCATTTATCTGTTTTAGGTGATAACAATGAGGTTATTCACGTACATAGCCAAATGCCATCTAATTTTCTGCCAAAACAATCTACTGCTGTAGGAATAAAAATAGATAATAGCCAAATATTTATATTTTCAAAATAATTTATTATTATTCAAGGTGCTTATTAACAAGATTCTCTATTAAGTTTATATGATCGGAACTATTGTTTAAGCAAGGAATATAATTAAATTTTTTTCCTCCCGCCTGAATAAAGTCATTTTTAAATTGTATTTCAATCTCTTCTAAAGTCTCTAAGCAATCAATACTAAAAGTCGGAGAAATTATATCCACATGGGATATTCCTTTTTTTGGCAAATTTAATAATAAATTTTCGGTATATGGTTTGGTCCATTCACCAAATCCAAATTTGGAATGAAAAGATGAGATATATTCATCATTTTTTATATTAAGTTTTTTGGCGACAAAATCAGAAGTTTTTAAACATGAATCATAATATGGGTCTCCATCTAATATATATCTTTTTGGCAACCCGTGGTAAGTAAATATTAATAGATTTGATCTTCCATGCCTATTCCAACTATTTTGAATCTGGTTTGCGGTAGAATTTATAAAATCTTCTTCCGTATAATATTCTTCAATAAAATTAACCTTAGGATTCCACTGCATTTTTTTTAATGATACCAAAACTTCATCTCTTATACTTTCCATCGTTGAAAATGAATATTGAGGAAACATTGGAAAAATTAATAAATTATCAATTCCTATATCTTGAAAATTCTTTAACTCAGATGCTATTGAAGGATTCCCATAACGCATTCCGATTGAATAAAATATATCCTTGTTTGTATTCTTTAATTTTATATTATCTAATAGCATTTTACTTAATACAAGCAATGGGGAGCCATCTTTCATCCATATTTTTTTGTAGTCTTTCTGTTTTTTATAAGGTCTAATATTAAGAATGATCAAATACAAAATTGGTAACCATATTATTCTCGGAATTTTTATTATTCTCCTATCTGACAAAAATTCTTTTAAATATTTTTTAATATCTTTTGGATTTGGAGAATCTGGAGTTCCTGTATTCGCTAAAAGAACACCTGTTAGTTTTCTATCATTACTCACTTTGAGAATCGCTCGAAGGAACACTGCTTGGCAACGAAATAACATACCAGGCTACCAAAACTAATGTAATAAATAATAGTGATGTAAATAATATACTTCTAGTCGCACTATAAAACATTATAACTGCGAAAATTTGGAATATAACCATAATTATTTTTGCATTTTTTGGGACCACTTTGTGCTTTTCCCAATTTTTTAGAATCGGCCCAAATCTCTTATGATTAATTAACCAACGATGAAGCTTTTTTGAGCTTTTTGCAAAGGCCCAAAGTGCTACCAATAGTAATGGTGTCGTTGGGATTCCAGGTGTAAAAATTCCTATGAAGGCGATCCCTACACATATCCATCCAAGGCCAATGTAAAAATATCGAGAAAAAATATTCATTGGAAAGACTTATATAGTTGTTTTAACCTTAAAGAAAAGAACTATGTTGTTGGCGGCATTGTTTTTTTTCTAGCACCAACACCATGAATAAAAACAGCCAAAATAACAATAAAACCTCCTATAATTGTAGTAAAATTGGGAACTTCATTAATTCCAAATAATGGCATCCACACCCATAGAACACCACCAACTACTTCCATCAACGATAATAAGGCTAACTCTGCTGCAGGCATATACTTAGCACCCAAACTGTATAGTATAAGTCCTGATGCCACCAACGAACCGTGTAAAAGGCTTAGATAAACGTTTTCCGCAGGCATTAGAAAACTTTTTTCAGTAGAAAATATTATAATTAATGAAAAAGTTGAACAGAATAAACCTGCTAATACAACTGTGGTAAATTTTGGTGTGTCTGGTCTCCATCGAATAGTAACAGTATACAAAGCAAATCCTAAAGCAGAACCAAATCCAACAATTGCACCTATAGGAGAACCTCCGATTGAATCATTTATAATCATAACCATCACGCCAACAAAGGCTATTATCATTGCAACAAAGGTAATCTTGCGTAATTTTTCTTTTAGTATTATGTAGCCTACAATCGCAGCTATAAAAGGCATTGCAGCAAGCATAAAAAGAGTAACTGCAGCAGTTGTCATTGTTATTGAAAAAATAAAACCTGTAAAAGCCATTGCCAAACAAAATCCACCAACAACACCTGACCAACCAACGCGTTTAAAATTTTTATAAAAAGAAAATCCCTCTCTAATCAATAAATATGTACACAAAATCGTTGCAATTGCAAAACCCCTATAAAAAAGATATTGAGGTTGGTAACTACCAGCATCTGTCATATACCTAACTACCACTGCACCAAAGCTCCATAATATACCAGCAGTAAAGACTAGGAAAAATCCTGTGAGATAATATTTATCAAGATTTAATGATTTAGAAGATTTCATTGTGATATTTTTATACCTACACCGGTAGAGGCATCAATATTCACTTCACTAATCTTGCCATCAACATTGTTGTTTGTCTTGAGCTTTTTGTTAGATTCGGCTGAGCACGACAACAATATCAAAATAAAAAAAATATTGAAAATATTTGTAAATATTATTTTCATTAAAAAAATTTGTTAAAATATTTATTATTAAATGTTTATCTGGAAGTGAGCTTAAGTTCAATACGTCTATTTTGACGAAGATCTGCCTCAGTATTACCATCTGAAATTGGAAAGGATTCACCGTATCCTGCAGCAGCTAGTCTGTTGGAACCAAAGCCTGCTTCAAGTAAAAGCTTTAAAACTGAATTGGCTCTTGCTGTCGATAATTCCCAATTTGATGGATATTGATAAGTGCTTATAGGTCGATTATCGGTGTGTCCCTCAACCTGAACTATCCAATTTATATCTGGGGGGATTTCATCGGTCATAGTCTTAAGTTTTGTTGCAAGTTCAAGCATTCTATTCTTTCCTTCTTCTTGCAAACTTGCTGAACCTGAGTCAAATAAAAGCTCGGATTCAAATATAAACCTATCACCTACTATTCTTATATCTTCCCTCTCACCAAGTATTTCCTTTAACCTACCAAAAAACTCTGATCTATATTCCTGAAGTTCAACAACTTTACTGGTTAAAGCTTTGTTGAGTCTTTCTCCCAGAACCTCAATCTTCAATTCCTTTGTTAACCTATCTTTTTCGCTTGCCTCAAGAGCAGCATTAAGGATTTCAAACTCCTGATTAATTTTTTCAATTTCTGCAGATAATAATGATATTTCTTCTAAAGCTGTTTTACTTGTTTCTTCACTTTTTGAAATCGTTAACTTAGATTCCTCAACTTGCTCACTTAAAGTCTTTATTGTTAGTTCTTGCTTTGCTTTTTCTTCCTCAGAAATAACAAGAATGTCATTCAGTTTGCTAATTTTTCCTCTTAATGACACTATTGTCCTGTCTTTTTCTACAAGCGTCTCATTAAGCTCAGATAACCTTAAGTTATTTGCCTTTATCTCTTCAAGTCTTTTAAGCAATTCAACATCTTTAATATCTAATTCTTCATTTAAAGCTATCAATTGGTTGTTAAGATTAGTTAACTCCATATTTAGATTTTTTAATTGCTCTACTCTGCCGGCCAAAGCTATATTAATCCTTTCTCCCAAGTTTGCAGTATCGATTGAATCAATATTTTCACCCTCATACTGCATTAGTGCATTTGCAACAATTTGTAATTCCTCTCTTAATTTATTTATTTGCCCTGAAAGATTTATAACGGCCTTGTCCCTTTCCTCAATTATGTTTTCAGATTTCTGCAGTTCAGTAAATAGTTGAATATTTTTTTCACTTTCAGCTTGAAGATCCTTTTCCGTAGTCGAAAGTATTTTTGACAATTCTCTAAGTTCAAATTTTAATTCTGCGAGAGCCTTATCCCTACCTACCACTGCATCACTTAAATAAAATTGTGAAACGGTAAATACCATTAGTATGAAAATTATTACTATTAAAAGTGTTGCAAGGATATCTACAAATCCTGGCCAAATGTTAGGAGATTCTGATATTCTTCTTTTAATTGTATTAGAAACCATAGAGAAAAATTTACTTTCTCTTAGTCTTTGTTCCAGCAACAAGTTTCTGAATACCAATATCTAGATTTTTAAGATGCTTTCTGCTTTCAGAATCCATAACCCCCTCTTGAGTTAGCTTGGTTGTTAGCTGGAGCATGCTTGACTGAGTGTTCAATTGAGTTGTTAAAAAATTCGATAATTTTTTATCTTGTTCCTGGATTGAAACAGTTAATTTATTTAAATTGTCTGCTAAATCCTTAATGTAAGAAAATATTTCTTCTTGATTTTTTGATGTCTCTTGTAGGTTATAAGTTAAATTCCCAAGATTATCATATAATTTTTGAATTGCTAATTTAGTATGATTATCAATACCTTCTTGATCCTTCCCAATATGTGGCGTGCTATTATCTTTCATAAGTTTTTCTACTGTCTGCAAGAAGGATGTTTGTGCTTGTCCCATCTGTAAATCAACAAATCCTAATATTAACGAGCCCGCTAAGCCAAAAAGCGATGAGCTAAATGCAGTACTCATACCCTTTAAAGGTTCGTTTAAACCTTCCTTGAGACTATCAAAGAAATTTAACATATTTGCATCATTAACTGCTAGAGATCCGATTACATCACCAACTGATCCAATTGTATTTAAAAGTCCCCAAAATGTTCCGAGTAGACCAAGAAAAATTAGCAAACCTACCATGTACCTAGAAGTTTCTCTTGCTGTAGCCAGCTTAGAATCAATTTCTTGGAGATTACTTTCGATGCTAGAAGAAATGAAAGTATATTTACCTTCATCTTGAACGTACAATTCTTTAGCCAAATTTTTTATAAAAGTAGAATTCATCTTAATCAATTTTGGTGAAGACTTGTTCCTAATGAATTTTCTTATAAGACTAGTATCATTATTAATATTTACTATATTAAGAGTTGAATAACCCAGACCAAATAGCAAAGCTACGATTATAGTGGTATTGATATATAAATTTGATAAAAATGCATTTTCTAAAAATGGGTATAAAAAATAGCAAATTATTAGAATTAGAACTAAAAAAATTGTCACTCTTGCAATATAAAAATTCTCTGTTTTGGACATTAATTTTTTCCTTAATAAAGAATACAATGATACTTTTTCAATTATCCTTCAAGAGTATACTTGCGAAATATGAAAGAAAAATGACCTAATTGTATATATAATTTCTAGTAAGGGGCGCAGATTCTTGATTTTTTGTAATTTGTATCTGGAAAACCATATTGCCCATATTTCTAAAAGAATACTCACTAACAGAAAGATAAAACTCCCACATTCTGCAAAATTTTTCATCTAAAATACTTGAAATTTTTGACCTATTCTTGTTAAAATTATCTCTCCAATGCTTAAGTGTTTTTGCATAGTGCATACGCCATATTTCTATATCAGTTACCCATAATTCCTGCTTTTCTAATACCTTACTTACCTCACTTAATGTCGGTATATAACCTCCGGGAAAAATATATTTTTTTATCCAAGGGTTTGTGCCATATGGGGGATATTTAGAGCCAATAGAATGAATAAGCATAAGTCCATCGTCTTTAAGTAAGTTTTTTGAACATTTAAAGAAATTATTAAAATTTCTTAATCCAACATGCTCAAACATACCTACTGATATTATTCTATCAAATTTTCCATTTAAATCCCTGTAATCAATTAGCTCGAAATCAACTAAGTTTTCTAAACCCTCTTCCTTTAGTCTGTTTTTAGAAAATTCATATTGATTTTTTGAAAGCGTGATTCCCTTAACATAGGCTCCGGTATCTTTTGCAATTTGAATTGCAAGTCCTCCCCATCCACTTCCAATATCTAAAACTTTCATATTTTTATCATTTATATTTAATTTCTTTATAAGGTGATTCTTTTTATCAATTTGAGCTTGATCAAGGCTAATGTTATCGTTGTGAAAATAACCACATGAATATTGCATATCTTTGTCTAAAAATAATTTATATATTTTTTCATCAATATCGTAGTGATGCGCTACATTTTTATATGATTTTGGAATTGAGTTGAATTGCTTAAAGAACTTAAGTTTTGATAAAATTTGTTTTATAAAAAAATGAAAAGGATTATTATCTATATGAAATGAATTTTTTGTAATGATATCCATAAAGTCATCAAAAGTTCCTTTTTCAATGGTCAGCTCACCATCAACAAATGCTTCTCCTACGCATAATTCAGGATTTAAAAGAATTCTTTTTTTTGTTTTATTGTTATGTATTTTTATGCAGCAAAAAGGTTTGGATGATCCAAAAGTATATAGTTTTCCATCAGGATCGATAATTTCTAAGGTTCCATACTTGATTATGGAACGAATAAAAGAAAAAAACATATAATAATTTTACAAGAAATAAAAAAATAGAACAATATTTAATTAATAGATTAGGCAGCAATCTTTTTATGCTTGATTGCGTCTTTTTGTCTTTTTAATTCCTTTTCATCAATATAGGCAACCTGACAATGCTCTTGGCAATATGGTTTGCTGTCTAAAGGTTTTGCCCCACAAAAGTAAAAATCTTTTTCTTGAGGATCGCCATAGGGCCACTGACAAGTTGAAAACTTGTGAGTTACCTTATTTTGCATAATAAATTTTTTAATTTTGTCCATACACAATCCTAAATTTTCGTAAAAAAAGTTGTAACCTGAAACAACAACAGGGAAGAGCGTTCTACCTTAGGTTTGTATTTTTTTCAAGAAATAGGTTAAAAAAACTGAATAAAATCAATATATTCCATTAAACTGTCAGTGGCACACAACATTTAGTATAATATAATTTAGCTAAAAACGAATCGATAAGCAATTTTTTAGTAATTAGAATTTTTTATTGAATTAGCTAATATAATTATAATTAAAAAAATTTAACTTTTTTTTGAATATACTTTTGATGATATTCCTCAGCAGGGAAAAAATTGCTAAATTCTTTAACCTCTGTAACAATTTTACTATCAAAATCTCCTGAAATTTTTTGCATTGAATTAATTGCTGAATCTCTTTGATATTCATCAAAATAAAATATAGCCGACCTATATTGTGGGCCAATATCTAGACCTTGTCGATTTAGAGTGGTTGGATCATGACATTTCCAAAACTCTTCTAATAATAATTCATAAGATGTTGTATTTGAATCAAAATTTACTAAAACAGCCTCAGCGTGCCCTGTTCTACCTGTGCAAACCTCCTCATATGAGGGGCTTTCCTTGGTGCCCCCAGAATAGCCAACTTCGGTAGATAAAACGCCATTAAGTTTGCTAAATATCTCTTCAACTCCCCAAAAACATCCGGCTGCAAAAATTGCTTTATTGCTTGTCATTATTTTTAAATTCCCTATATTTTATGCTCTATTGTTGCAAAAGCTTCAAGTAATTTCTTGACCAAAATAGCAAAAGATAATAAACCAAACACTCTTTAAATAATAAACACTGGGAAGTAAAAAATGCATAAAGGTACTGTTAAATGGTATAATGCCAGGAAAGGTTTTGGTTTCTTGGAACGAGAAGACGGAGAAAAAGATGTTTTTGTTCATGCGACTGCAGTTAAAACTGCGGGTATGAATAGGCTTCAAGAAGGCGAAAAAATATCATTTGAAATAGAAGATGGTCCTAAAGGACCGAATGCAATAAATTTAAAAAAAGAAGAATAAACTTCTAAGTGTTTAGACCCTTTTTATAGGGCTGAACTAATTTTCTGCATACAAAAGACAAGTCCATTGTGTTGAGCGAATCATCGAATACTTGGTATTCTTGACATTCGAAGACATCATTTTCTTTTTGAAGAACTGTTACGAAAAACATATACATATTACCCTGCCCGTCCTTAAAATTAGAAATATCATAAGCTTTAACCTCATATCCTTCATTAATAAGGTCCAGATATGTTTTTTTTGTATCCCTCCATTGATCATTATTAGGATCTGCGTATAAATTTCCACAGTAGAGATAAAGAGTAATTGCTAAAAGTATCTTAGTAAATTTAAACATTATTAAAAAATAATATAGTATTTATAATTAAATAATTCTAGCTTTATTAATTGTTTTTTAACCATAAAATTACATCATTAATATGTTTGTCTGGTGGAAAAATCGGATAAAAAACTTTTACAACTTTTAGATTATCTACAATCAATGTCAGTCTTTTAATATAAGTCCTTCCATCAACAGAGAAGGTAGGGAGTCTTAGTAACTTTGCCAAGTCAAGATTGTAATCACTTAAAATATCATGACTTACCTTAAGTCTTGAAGTCATTTCTTTTATATCTTGAATATTTTGAGAGGTGATTCCTATTGGAACTGCGTTTAATTTTATTAATTCATCATAATTATCAGCAAAGCTTATATTTTCAACAGTACATCCTCTAGCTCCTGGAATATTATTCCAATTATTAGGTAATTTTGCATCTGGCCTGCCTGTCATTGGATAAAAATATAAAACTAGCCTAAATGACTCCTTTCTTCTCAATTTAAGGTAATCTCCATTTGTTGTTAATAAAGAGATGTCAGGAATTTCCATGCCATATAAATGATTACACAATCCATCATCTTTAGGTATTAGTATATCTTTTGGTAAAGTGTTAAAATTAACTCTTTTCAAATGTTTCTCTATTTATTTTTTAATGCTCTCTCTAGCAAGTCTAGCCTATCCTGTCCCCAAAAAATCTCATCATCCAAAACATAGCTAGGGGATCCAAATATATTATTTTTAGCAGCTAAAGGGGCCATGTTTTTAAATTTTTCTAACATATTCTTTTGTTGTTTTATTAAATTTTGAAAATCAAGATTACAGTCTATACATATTTTTTCCAATATTTTAAGATTACCTATATCTTTATCTTCAACCCATATTGCTTCTAAAAGCTTATGTGTTAACTTATTTTGATCATCTTCTTCATTTAAAGTTAGAATCATACAAGAAGGAGTAATAATATCTGAAGGAGGAAAATTTTTTGGTTCTATTTTAATAGGTAAATTTAAGATTTCTTTCCAACGTTTTAATTCCATTAAACGATATACTTTTCTTTGTTCAGCTCTTTTTGACAAGGGTAGTCCTCCAGAAAGTGAGAAAAGTGTTGTATGATCTAATGGGCAATGAATTATATTAAAATCGTATTTATTTTTTAATAGGTAAAATCTTTCTGAACCTAAATATGCCCAAGGAGACATTAATGTATAATAATAATAAATTTTCATTTTATATATAAAATATAGATAATATATATTATATGTAAACTATAATGAGCAACTATAAACCTCTTCAAGGAATGGAAGTTCCGCGTTATGCGGGATTAGCAACTTTTTTTAGATTACCTATAAATGAAAATCCATCCTCATCAGAAATTGATATAGGTATAATTGGAGTACCTTGGGATGGTGGAACGACAAATAGGCCAGGAGCTAGACATGGGCCAAGAGAAGTGAGAAGTGCATCATCTTTAGTTAGATTGTATCATCCTGTTTCATTAAAAAGTCCATACGACGTCTCTAAAGTTGCTGACTTGGGAGATTGTTCAGTAAATCCAGCTGATCTAAAAGATTCACTGTCAAGAATAGAGAACTTTTATACAAATATTAATAAATTAGGGATTAAACCAATTTCCATTGGAGGTGATCATTTAATATCTCTTCCAATACTAAGAGGAATTGTTAAAGATAAACCCTTAGGTATGTTTCATTTTGATTCTCATACTGACACATGGGATAGTTACTTTGGAGGATTCAAATACACTCATGGAACTCCTTTCAGAAGAGCTATTGAAGAAAATCTTTTAGATCCAAAAAGAATTGTTATGCTTGGGATACGTGGATCACTCTATGATCCTAAAGATCTTGATTGGGCAAAAGAAAAAGGTGTAACAATAATAACTATTGATGAATTTTTTAAATATGGAATAAATAAATCAATGGAGATTGTAAAAAAAGTTATTGGAAATAATGATGCTTACCTTAGCTTTGACATTGATGGGATTGATCCAACTTTTGCACCTGGAACAGGAACTCCAGAAGTTGGGGGATTTACGGTTAGAGAATCTCAAGGCATATTAAGAGAATTAAGTAATATTAATTTTGTTGGAGCTGATGTTGTAGAAGTTTCCCCTCCATTTGATGTAAACAATCAAACATCCTTAGTTGCGGCAAATATTGCATTTGAGATATTGTGTTTAATGACCAAAACTTCAGGTAAATTATAAATTATTATTAGTCAAAACCGCCAAAATCCTTAAATAAATTTGGATCACCAAAAATATCGCCATAATCTTGATTTCCGCCTAACTCTCCTTCTTGGAGCGCATCATCGCTAACTTGGTTTTGTTGAAGGAGTTTTAACTGTTCTGAAAATTTAGACTTTTTAGCTTCTTCAGCTGCGGTAACACAAGCTGGTCCGTATAAATTATTTTTTATAAGTTGATTAAAACTAAAAATACCTACTACCATTAAAAATAAAATAACAAATACTGACTTTGGGATTTTAAAAGATTTTTTTTCATTTTTTTGCAATCTACTGTCTTTAGTTTGTTCAAATAATAATAAATCTTGTCTTTCTTTTTTTCGGCGATCTTCTCTCCTTCTTAATATTTCATAAGAAATTGCCGCTATTAAAGTTAACGCAATAATGACTAGAGCAAGCGCACTAATGGCAGGACTAATACCTAATCTAACCTTAGAGGCAATAACTGTGGTTAATGTTTGATCTGAAAGAATGCTAAAAACAGTGGTATTATAGTTTTCAAAGGAAGCCAAGAAGGCAATAACTGCTGATGAAGCGATTGCAGGCATTAAATATGGAATTAAAATTTTGAAAAAAACTTGTGTTTGACTAGCTCCAAGATCTAAAGCTGCCTCTTCTTGAGTTTGATCAAACCTTTGCAGACGGGCTACAAAAATAAGAAAACAATATGTTGAAATGAAACAGGTTTGACCCAAAATTGTTAAAAAAATTCCATTGCGACCAATATCAGCTATAAAACCTTCACCTCCGATTGTTGCAATACGATCCCAAAGTACAACTGTTGATATTCCAATTATTACACCAGGAAACAATACCGGCATAATAGATACGGAATAAAAAATAGTTCTTAATCTGCTGTGGACTTGGGTTAATACGATTGAAGCAGCCATACCTATTGGAACTGCCAAAATAACTACCCCAGTACCTATAATTAAACTTTTTATCAATCCGTCATGTAGTCGCCAGTCACTTGCTAGCCCAGCTAGATGCTGACCATCATAAGCAATTTTGCCTTCTTGAAACCATCTCCAGCTGAAGCATTCCCAGGGGGTAATAGATGGAAATTCCGCTGAATTGAATGCAGTAATACTCATAATAATTAAAGGACCAAACAAGTATGTTAAAAAAATAAATATATAAATGCCAAATATAAAATTTAACGCATGTTGAGGTTTCATCGAATTATCTCCCCGATTTTTACTTTAAATAAACGCATCATTAGCAGGACAAAAACTACTGAAACAGAAAGCAATAAAATTGAATACGCTGAGCCCCTAGACCAGTTATCGTTCATATTGAACCATTGATAAATTAATTGCGTAAACCAATATGTATTCGGACTACTTAATACTACTGGAGTTGCAAGTGCCCCTGCCGTTAACATAAATACCATAGTACATCCCGAGGCGATTCCAGCTTTTGCATGAGGAATAACAATTCGCCAGTGAGTTCTAAGAGTTGAAGATCCTAAATCTTTTGCCGCTTCAAGCTGGTTTGTGTCTAGACTTTCTATTGCATTATAAAGAGGAAATATCATCAAAAGAATATAAGCATATGTTAAACCTGTATAGAGAGCTATATCCAAAGCTATAAAATTAATAGCTGAATCAATTAAACCAGATCCGATTAAAACATTGTTTATAACTCCTTCTCCGGCAAATAAAATACGCAGCGCAAAAGAGCGAAGAAGCTCATTAATCCAAAAAGGTATAATAAGAGATACTATTAAAAGTCTAGCTGATTTAGGATTTGCTACTTTTGCCATATAAAATGCAATTGGATAACAAAAACATAAGTTTATAATTGTAACAAAAATTGCAGTAATAATTGTATTGAAAAAAACACCTATATCTACATAGTTATAATTATCTTGACTTGTTTCTGACCCAAAAATAAAATGCTTATAATGGACAAGCGTATGAACATCATCTGGTCCTCCTCTGAGTAAAGGCGGAAGATTCG
The DNA here is from genome assembly GCA_002717485.1 of Pelagibacteraceae bacterium. Lineage (GTDB taxonomy): Bacteria > Pseudomonadota > Alphaproteobacteria > HIMB59. The sequence continues at coordinate 84,621 of PBDW01000024.1, forward strand.
GCCTAAAAGATAAGTCCAACATATATAATTGTGGAATAATAATTAAAAAAACAAGCCAAAAAACAATAGCAATTATAAAATAAGTTGAAATTAATGGGCCATTTTTTTTGTAAAAAGTATTCATTAGCAATTTAACTCTAGTCTACAGCAAGGGCACCCTTTGGGAGCACTATTGCCTTTTGAGAAGAAAAAGTTAACTCAACATCTGTATTATTTGATAACTCGCTTGTATCTACTGCGTTAGGAACGCTGAATTTCAGACTCATATCAGAATTCATTTTTAGGTAAATATTCTTCAAATTTCCTTCAAATTCAATTGTATTAACTTTAGCAGTAAATGTATTATCTAATTTATTGTTATCATTTTTTATAAAGATTGATTCTGGTCGAATAAAAAGTATAACATCATCTCCGCTAGAAAAAGAATGGTTGCTATTTTCATCTTTTTTTCCAGCCTTAGCAAAAAAATTAATTCCAGATGATTCTACATTAACTAAATCATTTTGAACCGAAGTTACTTTTCCGTAAAAAGCATTATTTTCCCCAACAAAAGTTGCTACAAATGGTGTGTGGGGATAGTCATAAACATCATCACATAATCCAACCTGTTCAAGCTCACCCTCATTCATAACAGCGACTCGGTCTGACATTGTTAGAGCTTCTCCTTGGTCGTGTGTAATATAAATAAAAGTAATACCAACTCTTTTCTGTATTGCCCTTAGCTCAGTTCTCATTTTTTGACGTAATTTTAGATCTAATGCTGACAAAGGTTCATCTAACAATAATACTTCGGGTTCAATAGCAAGTGCTCTAGCTATAGCTACTCGCTGCCTTTGTCCGCCTGAAAGCTCGTGAACTTTCTTGTCTCCCTGTCCGCTTAAGGCAATTAATTCTAATAGTTCTTCAGCTCTTTTTTGTCTTTCTAATTTTCCAACTCCCCTTACCTCTAAAGAAAAAACGATATTTTCTGATACAGACATTAGTGGAAACAAAGCAAGATTTTGGAATATTAAGGAAGTAGGTCTTTTATTCGGACCTATACCTGCCATATCCTGACCAGATATTAAAACTTTACCCTCAGAAGGATTTAAGAAGCCTGAAATAGCCCTTAACAAAGTGGTTTTTCCACATCCTGATGGCCCTAAAAAACTAAAAAACTCTCCTTCTCGTATCTTTACACTAACATTTTTTGCAGCATAAAAATTTCCAAAAGTCACAGATATATTTTGCAGCTCTACATCAGCACTCATTATTTCCTCAACAATCTAGTTCTGTTAATTACTTTACAAAAATTACCCTTAAAACTAATACTAAAAAGCGTCCTGATTATATAGATCAGGACGCCTAAACTTTAATATATTAAGCTTTATTACGCCGTTTCAAATTTATTTGCGTATTCAGCTCTTGCATCTGCATACCAAGGTGGCTCAGGCGGCCAAGGATTTAACTTAGTCGCTGTATCACCTGGATAAATTGCTTTGGACAACGCTTTTGTAGCATCTGAATAATGATCTGACGCTCCAACAACTGCTGAATTGTAACCAATTTCATTTACAGTTTGTCCACCAACTTTAGGTGTAAAGCTATAATTTATCAATTCATAAGCTTCATCAATATTTTCTGCTTTAGCTGATAATGTAATACCGTCAATCCAAGCTAATGCGCCCTCGTCAGTAGTTTGATAAGCAACTGGTTCGCCAGCTTTCATCATAGCTGCAATTGGTCCGTCCCATGTTTGACCAATAACAACGCCATCTGAAGTAAAGCCTTGCTTTTGCGGATCTGCTCCTGACCAAAACTTAACTAGATTTCCTTTTTTAGAAATACAATAATCAGTAATTACTTGCCAATTTTTTCTCATTGTATCTTCATCATTATACGAAGACCAGAAATCCATTTTACCTTGATGGTGCATCCATATTCCGCAACCAGTCATCATAGAGTAAGTTCTACCCATCATGAATGGAGCAGAAACAGCAGGATTAGGTTCCCAAATATCACCAAAACTTGGTAATCCATCTGGTTGCCATTTGTCAGTTCTCCAAGAAATTGATTCAGTTCCCCATAACTGAGGCACCCAATGCGAACCTTTTCCTCCAAAGTTCCAGTCTCTGTCTCCTACTGCAACCATTCCTGGATTAACATTACCTATATTAGTAATTTTTGACATATCAAATGGTTGTAACACTCCTAAGTTCTCCCATTGAAGAGCTCTCATATTAGTAGGACTTGCAAGGTCATAACCAGCACCACCGCCAGCTTTCATCTTAGCAATAATTTCTCCGTTATCACCAATTTTTGTGTGATTAACAGTAATTCCAGTTTTTGCTTTAAAGTCAGCAACAACTGAGTCCGGTAAGTATTCGCCCCACATAACTACATTAACTTCCCCGCTTGAAGCAGCAAATGCATTTTTCACAAATAGTGGTGCGGCGCCAGCAAGGGCAGCTGCAGCTGCACCTCTTTTCAAAGCTGTTCTTCGAGAAAACTTCCTCGCAACTTTTTGAGTTCTAACGCTTGATTGTTTAATTTTATCCATAAGGATCCTCCTAGATAATTAATTGATACACTCAACTATACTAATGATTTTATGACAAGTATTTTTTACAAAATTATTAATTTTTTTGACTTTTTAATAGGGAATTTTACCTATTTTTTGTTGAATAGTGGGGATTTAACGGCTAGAAACGGCAAAATGCTTACAACTGTAATTGGTGCCTACCCAAAGCCTGAATACCTAAATATAACAGATTGGTTCAGGGCAAAAGGTGGAACTGACACTGAGTATCCTACAAAATTTTATAGTGAAGAAATAAAAAAGTTAGGAACTAATGTGGAAAAATTTTTTTTAAATGCTACCAAGGATGTAATAAATGATCAGATTGAATGTGGAATAGATGTTGTTACCGATGGAGAAGTAAGAAGAGAAAACTACATACACTACCACTGTCGACACATAGATGGTATAGATTTCAATCATCTCACAAAAAAATCAGCTAGAACCGGAAATTATGAATGTTATCTTCCAACAATAATAAACAAGGTTAAAGCTCAGGAAGCTTTTTTAACAAATGAATGGTTGATGGCACAAAATTTATCCTCAAAACCTGTTAAGGCAACCATACCTGGTCCTCTAACAATTGCGGATACAATTGGCAATAATTTTTATTCTTCTACAAAAGATCTGACTAAAGATTTATCAGAAGTTATTAATGTAGAAATCAAAAGACTTTATGAGATTGGATGCAAGCATATACAAATAGATGAACCATTGTTTGCAAGAAAACCAGAAGAGGCAATAAATTTTGGAATTGAAAATTTAGAAAGATGTTTTTTTGGCTGCGATCAAAGTGTAGAAAAAATAACACATATATGTTGTGGTTATCCTGATAAGATTGACGCTATTGACTACAACAAAGCTCCGCTGGATTCATATTTTAAAATTGCATCTTCTCTTGAAGATTCGATAATTGATACTGTTTCCATAGAAGATGCGCATCGGCATAATGACCTGCAGATATTAGAAATATTTAAAAATACCAATATTATTCTTGGTTTAGTTAAGATTGCAAGTAGTGAGATTGAGACTGTTGATGAAATTGATTCAAGAATAAAAAATGCGCTTAAGCATATTAACAAAGAAAGGTTAATTGCAGCACCAGATTGTGGCTTGGGTCATCTTTCCAGAGAATTAGCTACGATAAAATTAAAACGATTGGTTTCTGCTGCAAAACTAAATTAGTCCAAAACTTCCCTAGGGGGATTAAATTCGTAACCTAAATTTGCAGCAACTGCTTCATAGTTTATGGTACCTTTAAAAACATTTAGTCCATTCATAAAATTATCATCAGATTTTAATGCCTCCCTGAAACCTTGGTTTGCAAGCTTAACTACATAAGGTATAGTTGCCTTATTCAATGCAAGGGTTGAGGTTCTTGGCACCCCTCCTGGCATATTTGCAACACAATAATGAACAACATTATCAACTATATACGTTGGATCGGCATGTGTAGTAGGCTTACTTGTCTCAACACAACCTCCTTGATCAATTGCCACATCAACGATAACCGAACCTCTTTTCATTTTTAATAACATTTTTTTTGTTATTAATTTTGGAGCCTCGCCTCCGGGAATAAGAACTCCTCCTATTACAAGCTCGCTCTCACTAACTAATTTATCCATATCAGCTTCAGAACTTAAAATAGGATTAATTGAGTCTCCAAATTTTGAAAAAAGCTGGTCTAGTCTCTTTTTTGATTTATCTACAACGAAAACTTTTGCACGCATTCCGGCAGCGATTAATGCTGCATTTTCTCCTACAACGCCTCCACCTAGTATTAAAACAGTTGCAGGTTCAACTCCAGGAGCTCCACCAAGAAGCAAGCCTCTTCCTTTTTGAGTCTTTTCTAAGCAATGGGCTCCTGCTTGTATAGACATTCTCCCAGCTACAGCGCTCATTGGAGCTAAAAGTGGTAATCTTTTATAATTATCAGTAACTGTTTCATAAGCTATGCATATAGAATTTGTATCAATAAGCCCTTGTGTAAGTTTTGAGTCTGCCGCTAAATGAAGATATGTAAAAAGTATTTGGTTTTCTCTAAGCATTTTAACCTCATTACTCAGAGGTTCTTTAACTTTTACTATTAATTCTGAATCATTATAAATATCTTCTGCACAATTAGCAATTTTAGCACCTGCAGATTCATATTCAGCATTATCAAATCCGGCCTCAAATCCACCATTGCTTTCTATCAACACGCTATGACCGTTGCTTACTAACTCTTTAACGCTATAAGGCGTTAGGCCTATTCTTGACTCTTGAGCCTTTATTTCTTTTGGGACACCTATAAGCATCAATTATTTTTTTGATAATTTGTAATTCCTGTTCTTAATTTTTCTATTATTTCATCAATATGAGATTTTTCACAAATAAATGGAGGAGCAACAATTAAGCAATCTGCAGTTGCCTTAAGGCTTAAGCCTGCTTCAAATAATTTTTTAAAAACAGCATAACCAGACTTACCGGGTCTTTCATCCATTTTTATATCAATGCCGCCCATCATTCCATAACCACGAATATCTACTATTGAATCTATATCTTTTAAACTAAACAGTCCGTCAAGAAAGTAAGATGTCATTTCTTGAGCTCGCTTTATAAGATTTTCTTTTTCAAATATATCTTGCATAGCAAGAGCAGCCGCGACACTTGCAGGAATAGCCGAATAGGTATAACCATGAAAAAATTCCACAGTACCCTTGGGTGATGACTTGGTTATAGTATCATATATATTTTCCTTTGAAGCAACTGCTCCCATTGGCATAACGCCGTTGGTCATTGCTTTAGCCATTGTCATCATATCAGGAATCACATCAAATGAATGTGCGCCAAAAGTTTTTCCTGTTCTGCCCCATCCAGTTATTACTTCATCAAAGATTAATAATATTCCATGTTTATCACATATTTCTCTTAAACGTTTTAGATATCCCTTAGGTGGAACAAGTGTGCCTGTTGAGCCGGCAATTGGTTCAACAATACAGGCTGCAATGTTTTCGCCTCCTATATTCATTGCTATTCTATCCAAATCATCAGCAAGCTCCACACCAGTCTCTGGCTGACCTCTAACAAATTTGTGCTCAGGCAAGTGAGTATGTCTTAAGTGATGAACGTTTGGCATTAATATGCTAGCAAAGGTTTTTCGATTTGAAATCATACCTCCAACTGAAATGCCTCCTACATTCATTCCGTGGTATCCACGCTCTCTGCCAACAATATGCGACCTGTGTCCTTCGCCCCTAGCCTTGTGATAAGCTACAGCTGTTTTTATAGCTGTTTCAACAGCTGATGAACCACAGATTGTAAAAAAAATTCTGTTTAGGTCTCCGGGTGTATGTTGTGATATTTTTCTAGCTAATTCAAATGATCCTGGAAAGCCTTGTTGAAACGGTTGAACATAATCAAGCTCTTCAAGTTGTTTAGATACAGCTTCTCTTATTTCTGGTCTATTATGGCCAGCAGGATTGCAAAATAGGCCGGAGCTTGCATCTATTAATTTGTTACCATGATGATCAGTATAATAAACTCCTGAAGCATTAGTCATTAAGCGAGGACTTTCTTTATAATCCTGATTTGCCGTAAATGGCATCCAGTGTTCCTCTAAAGAATTTGGAATATTTAAATTTGATTGGTTTGCCATAAAATTTTTCTCACTATAAATTATAACATTGGATTAGCATTTTCATCGATTACTAGCACTAGATTTTTAATATATTTATTAGGAAAAACATCTAGTATAATATAAAAGTGGATAACTTAATGCTTTCTAATAAAAAAATTGAATGCCCTAATAATTTATTGGATCTGGCGAAAACGCCAGAACCTTTAGAAGCTGCGATTATTTGTGCTGGAAATGCTCTATCCATAGAATCTGCTATGGAAGCCAGCAATAGATCGTTCATTAGACCGATTCTTATAGGTGACAGAGAAAAAATAGAATACCATACAAAACAGCTAAACTGGAATATAGAATCCTTTGAAATAATCGATGAAAAAAGAGATGATTATGCCGCTAGCATTGGCGCAAAGCTTGCTAGTGAAGAAAAAGTGAAAATTTTAATAAAAGGTCACATACATACAGATATTCTAATGAAAGCTATGCTTAAGAAGGATTTAAATTTAATTGGATCAAGAAGGTTAAGCCACCTATGGCATATGACAATAGATTCTGAAGATAAACCAATTTTTATAACTGATGGAGCTTTAAATGTGTCGCCAAGATTAGAGGTAAAGATGCATATTCTTAAAAATGCAGTTGATTTTGCAAAAAAAACGGGAATTATCAAACCAAAAGTTGCTGTACTTTCAGGAACAGAAGATCCAATTGAAAGTATCCCCAGTTCAATTGAAGCTGAAGAAATAACAAAAAGGGCTAAAGAAGAAAATATACAAGCAATTGTTTATGGCCCATTAGCTTTTGACAATGCCGTTTCAAAAAATGCTGCGAAGATAAAAAATATAAATAATAAGGTTGCTGGTGAAGCTGACATTATTTTAGTACCAAATCTTGAGACAGGGAACTCATTAGTTAAAATGATGATTTATTTTATGGGAGCGTGTGCAGCTGGCATTGTAGTTGGAGGCAAAGTGCCAATAGTAGTTACAAGTAGAGCAGATGATAAAATGTCACGTTTGGCCTCAATAGCTGCGGCCGTTATTGCTGCGAAAAATTAATTTTTATGCAAGGAATTATCAATAACACTGCCTTTCGTGTTTTTATTTTAACAATAGTAGGTACTTTAGGAGCTGCAGTAATGGTAACCGGTGTCAAATTTCTTTCTAATGATCTTCATTCGTTTGTAATTGCATTCTTTCGCTGTCTTTTTGGCCTTATAATTGTTTTGCCCTTGATAATTAAAAATAACTTTAATGATCTTAAAACAGAAAACTTTAACGCACACTTGCTTCGTAGTGCCATTAATTGCATATCAATGTTAGCATGGTTTACTGCGATTGGGATGATGCCTTTAGAAAAAGCTACGGCTCTTGGCTTTACTACTCCATTATTCGCAACTATTTTAGCAATAGTATTATTAAAAGAAGTAATTAAAATTCATAGAACGTTAGCACTTTTAATTGGATTTATAGGAATTATTATAATTATTAGACCTGGATATATCAGTGTAGATACAGGCACCTATCTTATGATTGCCGCATCTTGTTCATGGGCATTCGTTTTAATAATTATAAAACAGCTTTCTAAAAATGATTCGAGTCTTACAATAATTTTTTATATGTTAGCAATAATGACTCCTTTAACATTCTTATTGGCTATTCCTTTTTGGGAATCACCTTCTTTAATCGAATTGCTGATTTTTTTTGTAATGGGTTTTGGGGGTTTAATTTCTCACTTGTGTTTGGTGCAATCATTAAAAATCGCTGACACAACTCTGGTTATGCCTTTCCAATACTTAAAATTAATTTGGGGATCTTTAATTGGTTTTATAATATTTTTTGAACAACCTGATATATGGACTTGGATTGGTGGGACAATAGTCTTTATTGCAGTAATATATATCACATATAGAGAAGGTAAACTCAAAAAAGAATATGGCGATAAAATTGTTACGATAAGACCAACTATAGATACTTGATAAAATTATTTAAGCGACCAAAGCATATTAAAGAAATTAAATGTTTACAAAATTATAAAAAATATAAATTGCATATAGAGTTAAAAATATTATCCCACTGTTTCTGCCTAAACGAAATGGTTCTAAATTTATAATCTTTAATCCAAATCTAACTTTGTAAACAAAAATGAAAGTTACCAATATCATTATAACAAAATTTAATATTAAAGTTTCTGAAGTTAAATTAAGATTAGCTGGCTTTAAAAATAAAATTATCGCGAAAATTCCAACAATATTGTAGATATTGGATCCAAGTATGGTTCCTAAAGCTAAGTTTGTTTGCTTTCTTATTGCTGCAGCAACACCGGTTGCAAGTTCGGGAAGAGATGTCCCGAATGCTACAAGTGTCAAACCTATAATTGCTTCAGAAATCTTGAAATGCTCGGCCATCATTTTTGATCCAATAATGAAGTACTTTGAACCAAAGTAAAGAAATATAAGACCAAAAAATAAAATTACATATGAAAGAATTTGCGAATAATTGTAAGATGAATTGATTTCTGTTAACTCCTGAGACTCGACTTTGTATTGCCATAACAAAAAACCAATTAGTAGTAAAATTAATAGAATCCCAAATGGAACTGAATTAACAATATTATTGCTAGAAATATAATAGAAAATAAATGCTGAAATTAAAGTAATAAACAAAACCACAAGTGTTTGATTTTTTTGTTCACTTCTTTCTGGAAATATTATCGGACAAATAATAGAAATAACGCCAAGAATTAACAAAATATTTGCTATGTTCGATCCAATAATATTTCCAAAAGCTATACCTAAACTTTCTACAACTCTTAGCGCTTGGATTGTTGAGGCTAGTTCTGGCAAACTTGTGCCTAAAGCAACTATTGTAAAACCAATAAAATAACCACTTACCTTGTAAATGTTTGCTAGATTAATAGAACTTCTAACAATCATTTCTGCCCCTATTCCTAATGCCAGAGCTCCAAAAATAATAAATATAAAAATTATATACACAAAAAAACAAATACTTTAATTATTGTTTTGTTATAAATTAAAATGAATGAATTTGACTATATAATTCTCGGAGCAGGATCTGCTGGATGCGTGCTATCCAACCGTTTGTCTGCGAAAGAATCTAATAAAATCCTTCTTATTGAAGCTGGAGGCAAGGATACATATCCTTGGATACATATTCCAATAGGATATCTTAAAACTATGCATAACCCCAAGGTAGATTGGTGTTTTAAAATTCAAAGTGATCCTGGACTTAACGGAAGAGAAATGAATTATCCTCGTGGAAAGGTTTTGGGGGGTAGTTCTTCTATAAATGGCTTGTTGTATATTAGAGGTCAATCTAGGGATTACGATTATTGGAGACAACTCGGAAACGTAGGATGGGGATGGGATGACGTTCTTCATTATTTTAAAAAAGCAGAGAATCAGGAAAGGGGAGAAAGTGATTTTCATGGTATCGGTGGACCACTTTCCGTAAGCGATCAACGAATTAGATTGAAACTTCTTGATAAGTTTATCGATGCTGCCGAAGAAAAAGGCATTCCGCGTTCATCGGATTTCAATACTGGGCAAAACGAGGGTTGTGGTTATTTTCAGGTTACGGAAACAAATGGCTTACGTTGCAGTACTGCTGTCGGATATTTAAATCCAATTAAAAAAAGAAAGAACATTAAAATTGAAACTAATGCTCATATTAAAAAAATTATTTTTGAAGGGTTGAGGGCTGTTGGAGTTGAATATTGGCAAAATAATCAACTAAAATTTATAAGATGCAACAAGGAAATCATTCTATCTGCGGGTTCAATAGGTTCACCACAAATACTTCAGGCATCAGGAGTGGGTCCTGTTGACTTACTAAAATCTAATGGGATAGAAGTTGTAAAAGGTATAAAGGCAGTTGGAGAAAATCTTCAAGACCATTTAATGCTTCGCCCAGTCTATAAAGTAAAAAATATTTATACACTTAATCAACTTTATCACAGTTATTATCGTAAGTTTCTTGCAGGTCTGGAATATGTTTTTCTTAGATCTGGACCAATAACAATGGGTGCAAGTCAATTATGTGGCTTTACAAAAAGTGACCCCTCTCTCGTAACGCCAGATTTGCAATTCCATGTGGCACCAATGAGTGCTGATAAATTAGGGGGTACGGCCTTGCATAAATTTCCGGCTTTTACACCAACTGTCACTAATCTTCGTCCAACCAGTAGAGGAAATATAAAAATTTCAAATAAAGACACAAGAGAAAGTCCGAAGATTACAATGAACTATTTATCAACATATGAAGATAAAGAAATCGCTGCAAAGTCTATAAAAATAACAAGAGAAATAGTTCTTAACTCTAAAGCCTTTAAACCCTATGAGCCAGAAGAGCTAAGACCAGGTTTAAATTTAAAAGACGAAGAGATTGTAAAAGAAGTAGGAAAATATGCCAACACAGTCTTTCATCCTGTAGGTACCTGCAAAATGGGAAATGATGAAAACTCAGTTGTTAACGATCGTTTAATTGCAAATGGTTTAGAAGGATTGAGGATTGTGGATGCATCTATTATGCCTCACATTACATCTGGCAATACCAATGCGCCAACAATAATGATTGCAGAGAAAGCAGCAGATATGATTTTAGCCGATCAGAAAAAATAAACAGTAATTAATTTTGCATATCTGAAGAATTAATTCCAGCAACTTTTACAGGTTTTTTCATTGCATCTCTTCTAAAAGGCTCTCCTAACTCTTGATTTAAAATTACTTCTATAAATGTTGTAATTCCATTATTTTGTTCTTCACAGGCATTCTTTATTGCACCAGATAATTCTTCACTAGTTTTAACCAACAAACCTTTAAAACCACATGCCTCTGCAATTTTTGCATAACTCAATTCTGGATCAAGTTCCGTTCCAACAAAATTATTATCATACCATAAAATAGAGTTTCTTTTTTCTGCGCCCCATTGATAATTTCTAAATATTACCATTGTAATATTTGGCCATTCTTTTCTATTACAAGAAGTCATTTCACTCATACTTATTCCAAAGGCACCATCCCCTGCAAAACCCACTACTGGTGTATCAGGACAACCAATTTTAGCACCTAAGATAGAAGGGAAGCCATAACCACAGGGACCAAATAAACCTGGAGCCAAATACTTTCTTCCTTCTTCAAATGTTGGATATGCATTACCAATTGCACAATTATTACCAATATCACTTGAAATAATTGCATCTTTTGGCAATCCAGCCTGTATCGCTCTCCAAGCCATTCGTGGTGACATTCTTTCAGGATCACGGTCTCTTGAATCTTTATTCCAACTTGTTCCAGGATCATCTTCCTCATGATCCATACTTGTTAATGTTTGTAGCCAGGCAGATTTTGTTTGATGAATAAATGCTTTTCTTTCTTTTCTTCCAGAATCACCAGCAGAAGGAGAAAGATTATTTATGA